>DATNDR010000108.1:0-41010 GCA_035606945.1 Pseudonocardiaceae bacterium | reverse complement strand
GATGCGGAACTGGTGACGCTCGCGGTGATGCAGGCTTTGCTGGGGTTCACCAGCGAGACCCGCTGGCTGCGCTTCGCCACCAAGCACCTGCACCATTTGTTCCCGTATCTTCCGCAGCAGCCCGGCTACAACAAACGCCTGCGCAAGCTGGCCGCCACCATCAACTGGCTAATCGGGATGCTCGCCCGCGACACCACCCTGTGGACCGACACTGTGTGGGTGGTCGATTCCACCCCGGTGGAATGCACCCGGTCACGGGAGGCCGTACACCGCAGCGACCTGGCCGGATGGGCCGAGTACGGCTACTGCGCCAGCCACTCCCGCTACTTCTGGGGACTACGTCTGCACATGCTGGCCACCCTGCACGGCCTGCCCGTGGGCTTCGCGCTGACGGGAGCCAAGGCCGATGAACGAGCGGTCCTGCTCGACATCCTGCACACCGATCCGACGCTGAGCGCGCCACGACCCGGCCAGATCGTCATCGGGGACAAGAACTATTTCGGCGTCGAGTTCGAGACCATCTTGGCCGAGGCGGGCCTGACCCTGCTGCGGCCGGCCCGCAAGGGCGAACCCGACCGTATCGGCACCCGGTTCTTCAAGCCCCTGCGCCAGACCATCGAATCGATCTTCGACACCTACAAAGGTCAACTCGACCTCGAAGACCACGGCGGCAAGACTCCCACCGGCGTCCTGGTCCGCGTCCTGCAACGCATCCTCGCCCTGACCACCGCGATCTGGCACAACGACCACACGGGCCAGCCGATCAAGCGGTCACTGCTGGCCTACGACCACTGACCGACCCCTTGGAATAGATCATCTAGTCGACGGCCCGGCGACGAAAACCGACCATGCCGAGGGTGCCGAAGACCGCCAGCGAGGCGAGCAGCGCCAGGACGCAAACCCAGCCCGGGATGTGCGGGATGCTGGGTACCAGCGCGGCTCGCATACCCTCACTGACATAGGTGATCGGGTTGGCAGCGGTCACCACCTGAAACCAGCGCAGGCTTGCCAGCGACGGCCACGGGTATTGGGTGGCGCCGGTGAAGAGCAGCGGCGTGAAGATCAGTGCGAATGCGATGTTGATTTTGGTGGGGGGCACGAAGGTGCCGATTGTCATGCCGATGCATGCCCCGACAAGGCTGCCGAGCAAGGCCACCCCGACCAGCAGTCCCAGCCCGGCGGCCCGGTACGGCACCGAGCCGAGCACGCCGATCCCGATCGGGAACATCACGGCCGCGGCGACGATCGCCCGCAATGACGCGAAGAGCAGCTTCTCCGCCGCCACCGCCCACAGCGGCAGCGGGGCCAGCAGCCTATCCTCGATCTCCTTGGTCCAGCCGAATTCGGCGACCAGCGGGAACGCCGTCGCCTGGATTGCGGTGACAGCCACGGTCAGCGCGACCAGGCCCGGAAACAGCAGGCTGGCGTAGTCGTGGCTGGTGTAGCCAAGGCCGGTCAGCAGCTTGCCGAACACGAACAGAAAGAAGAACGGCTGCAGGAGCACCTGAGCCAAGAACGCCACCAGGTCCTTGCCGGTGACGACCACGTCCCGGCGCAACACCGAGCCGAACGAGCGCGCCATCAGCATCCAGGACGGCGCCCGCACCTCAGCGGCAGGCTCGGTGTGTACCGGAGCGGTGGTGGCCGTCATCGCAGCCTCCTGCCGGTCAGCTCGATGAACACGTCTTCCAGGCTAGATTCCCTGATCTCCACCCCGATCAGCCGGCCGCCGACGTCCCCGATCGCGGCGGCGACCCGAGCCACCAGCGCTCCGGCGTCCCCGGTGATATGCAATCGGATGGTGCGCACAGCCCCTGCGATGCCGACCTGCTCGCAGCGCTGCACCCCGGCCAGATCACCCAGCCGGTCGAGTAGCCGGGCCGTGCCGCTCTCACCGGCGGGCTCGACGGCAACATCCAGGGTGGCCCCGGCGGCTAGCCCGCGGACCAGGGCGGCAGGGCTGTCCAGCGCAAGCAACCGGCCGGAATCGACGATGCCGACCCGGTCGGCGAGGGCGGCCGCCTCATCCATGTCATGCGTGGTCAGCACGATCGTCACACCGGTCTCGCGCAGCTCCCGGATGCGGTCCCACACGAACAGCCGGGCGGCCGGGTCCAGCCCGGTGGTGGGTTCGTCCAGAAACAGCACGGTCGGGTCGTGCATCAGCGCCCGGGCGATCATCATCCGCTGGTTCTGGCCGCCGGAGAAGTACTCCGGCTTGTCGTTGGCCCGGTCGGTCAGCGCGAACTGCTCCAGCAGCGCATCGGCCCGCCGGGTGCGCAGCGCCTTGGGCACTCCGTGGTACGCGGCGTGGAACAGCAGGTTCTGCCGGACCGACAGCGACCGGTCCAGGTTGTTGCGTTGCGGGACCACGCCTAGCAGTCTTCGCACGGTCCGCGGTGTTGCCACCACGTCCACACCCGCGATCAGTGCCTGCCCTGCGGTCGGCCGGACCCGGGTGGTCAGCACCCCGATCGTGGTGGACTTACCGGCCCCATTCGGCCCGAGCAGCCCGAAGATCTCCCCGTGGACGACGCCGAAACTAAGCCGGTCGACCGCGTCGGTCTGCGCCTTCGGGTAGCGCTTGACCAGCTGCCGGACCTCTACAGCAGTTAAGTTGATAGCCGAGTCGACCATGTCTTAGTTGACATCGCGGTTACGGCACCTCACGTTACTCTGCGGCTTCCATTAAACCCGCGACAAATGTCAATACAGTCCCCCACTCATAAACACCGGACCCGCGACAACGTTAATGTCAAGTGCACAATACCGCAGGCCACTGGATAACTCGTCCCGCCCTGGTGCTGTTTGGCTGCGGTTGGGGCCGTACGCTGCGGGCCGGACCAGCTCTGGGAGCGTGTGCAGTGGCAAACGACGACGAACGCATCGCCCTGTTCCTCGACTACGAGAACCTCGCGATCGGAGCCCGCGACGGCTTGGGTGTCTCGCCCTTCGATTTCGATCCGGTGGCCGACGCGCTGGCCGAGCGAGGGCGCGTGGTGGTGCGCCGGGCCTACGCCGACTGGTCGTATTTCGACACCGACCGCCGGCTGCTCGCCCGCGCGCAGGTCGAGCTGATCGAGATTCCTCAGCTCATCGGGGCGTCGCGCAAAAATGCGGCCGATATCAAGATGGCCGTCGATGCCATCGAGCTCGCCTACGAGCGCGGTTACGTCACGACCTTCGCTATCGCTACCGGCGACTCCGACTTCACTCCGCTCGTGCACAAACTACGTGAGCTCGATAAGCGAGTCATCGGCATCGGCGTCCAGTCATCGACGTCGGCCTTGTTGCCGCGCGCCTGCGACGAGTTCCTGTTCTACGACCGGCTGCCCGGCGTGGAGTCGGCGCAGGTGCCGAGGCGTGGCAAGGGACTCGGTCGCCAGTCCGGCGCGGTACCACCGGCGTTGGGCTCGGTCACGATTCCGACGCCCTCGGGGACCGGCGGGGCCGGCCGGGTGGTCGCCGACGTCCCAGTCGATGAAGCGGAGGCAGCGGGTGAGGAACGCGACATGGGCCTGCTCGTCGCGCGCACCCTGGCGGGCCTGCAGCGCCACGTCGACGGACCCGTGCGCGCGTCGATGCTCAAGCGGGCGATCCTGCGCAAGGACCCCACCTTCAACGAAGCCGACCAGGGATTTCGGGGGTTCGGCGAGCTGCTGCGCCATCTCGAGAGCCGCCGCGTCGTGCAGCTGCGCCCCGGGCCGGCGCAAGGTGACCCCGAGGTGGGCTTCCCCGAGGACGACTCCGCCGACGACGACGCCTTCCGGCTGCTGGTGGACGTCGTGCGCGAGCTGCAGGCGTCGGGCGCGCCACCCCAACTGAGCGGGCTCAAAAACCAGCTGCGCAAACGCATTCCCGACTTCAGTGAAAAGCGCTACGGCTTCAACAGCTTTCTCTCTTTTGCCAAGGCGGCCCGCGCGCGTGACCTACTCGCCATGGACTGGGACGACGACAGTGGTGATTACCTGTTGCGGGTGCCCGGTTGAACCGGGGCCTGCACCTTCACGTTCACCGATAGTCGTCGTTCCCGAACTTGACGACGAAACTACAGTGGCTACCTGGGTTGGGATGGCTGGGCTCGAATGCGCTGGTTCGGTCGGGAAGTCTTTTGAGGAGGTCTCTGACGCAAAGCCACGCTGACGCCGTGGTCGGTCACTGATCGATCTTGGCACCGTGTCACGGTCTAGCCGGGACTATGTGGAGGTTTGGCCGGCGTCTCGATGACGACCTGGGTGGACGCCACGACGGCGACGGCCAACGAGCCGGGAACCAGGCCGAGCTCGCGGGCAGCCTCGGCACTGATCAACGAGACCACCCGGTGTGGCCCGCACTGGAGCTCGATCTGGGTCATCACGGTGTCGGCGATGACGTTGGTGACCAGCCCCACGAATCGGTTACAGGCGGAGCGCCCTACCTGGGACGTGGGGTCGGGCGCGGAATGGGCATGGTCTCGGGCGAAAGCCGCCAGCGCCGCTCCATCGATCGCCATCCGGCGCGACTGATCACGTTCGACGGGTAGTTGCCCGCTATCGATCCATCGCCGCACGGTGTCGTCACTCACCCCGAGAAGCTTGGCTGCCTCGGTGATCCGGAACACCGGCACTCGGCAGAGGGTAAACCCACACCGCCCTGTCGCACTGGCCAACCCAGGACGCAGGCCAGCCGATCGACGCCGAGCGGTGCCGCCGCGCCACCGCGGAATGGTGACCCGTCAGCTGCTCACTCCGGCGGGGCGAACAGCTTGAGGGCGATGTTGTCCGGATCACGGAACGACAGCCCCAGAGCCATACCCGGCATCGACGATCTCACCGTGGGCGATGCCGAGCTCGTCGAGGCGGGCGGCCCACTCCACGAGCTCGCTGCGGCTCGCGCAGCCGAACGCGATCTGATCGAGACCGGGCTTGCGCTCATCGAAGGGCTCGTCGCCGGCCAGATCGGGGAAGCCGAGCAGGGTGTTACCGAGCTGGTAGACGATATGGCGGAACGGGCCGGTGTCCTCGTCGAGAACCGGCTTGACGCCCAGGACCCGGCTGTACCACTGCTCGCTGGCGGCGAGGTCGGTGACGGTCACGGCGACGTGGGTGATGGCGGGCATGGTCGCTGAGCTGGCCACGGTATCTCTCCTCTAATTGGTCGTCGCTGGTTACGGTAGTTCCGCCGGGGGAAAATCGGTCCTGGCGAACCAGGTCGGCAAGGCGCGGACCAGCTCACTCGGTCCAGTCACCGTGAGGTCGCCGCGAGTAGCCGGTCGGCAACGATATTGCGGTGGATGTCCCACATCAGCAGGCCGGCGTCGTGGTGCTTGGCCTCGACGTCACCCATGGCCCAGCGGCGACCCCAGACGCCCATCAATTCGATGATCGGCCGCAGCTCCTCGCCGGCGGGCGTCAGCCGGTACTCACCACCGACCCGGGCGACGACGCCAACCCGGCGCAGCGTCTCCAGCCGCTTGGACAGCAGCGACGGTGACATAAGCGGGACACCGCGGCGCAGGTCGTTGAACCGGGTGCTGCCGCACAGCAGCTCCCGGACGATCAGCGGCGTCCACCGCTCGGTGAGCACCTCGGCGGCCATCGCCACCGGGCACCACTGACCGTAGGTCGTCATGGGCCGACGGTAGGACCGCTACCGGATCTGTACCAGTACAGATCCGGTACTGGCTGCGGATCAGCCGCCCGGCCGACACTTGCGGTAGAGAGCGCTGCTGGAGCGCAACCACCGGCAGCCTCCGCGAGAACGGATTGGTGAGATGACCTCGATCGCTGCCCCGCCCCAGGCCGAACTAGCCAAGCACCTGCTAGGCACACTGATCCGGCCGGAGGACGCCGACTACGACCAGGCCCGGCAGATCTGGAACGCACATATCCAGCGCAGGCCCGCCCTGATCGCCCGCTGCCGCGATGTCGCCGACGTGATAGCCGCCGTCCGGTTCGGCCGCGAACACGAGTTGCTGACCTCGATCCGAGGCGGCGGCCACGCCGTCGCCGGGCACGCCATCGCCGATGGCGGACTGGTGATCGACCTCTCGGCGATGACCGGCACCCGGGTCGATCCAGCGGCCCGCAGCATCCGGGTGGAGGGCGGCTGCCTCAATGCGCACCTCGACCGTGCCAGCCAGGTCTTCGGGCTGGCCGCGACCGGCGGGATCGTCAGCCACACCGGCGTGGGCGGGCTCACCCTCGGCGGCGGAATCGGGCATCTGATGCGCAAGGCCGGGCTGGCGGTCGACGCGCTGCGCTCGTGCGACGTAGTCACCGCTGACGGCGAGTTCGTCGTCGCGAGCGAATCTGACAACCCGGATCTGTTCTGGGGGTTGCGTGGTGGCGGCGGGAACTTCGGCGTGGTCACCAGTTTCGAGTTCGAACTGCTTCCGCTCGGCCCCACGGTGCTCGCCGGGCTGCTGGCGTGGCCGATGGAGCAGGCGCCGCAGATCCTGGGTTTCCTGCGCGATTTCATCGCGACGGCGCCGGACGAGGTCGGGATCATGGCCAACTTACGGCTCGCGCCGCCGCTGCCGATGATTCCCGAAAACCTGCGCGGTAGGCCGATCATCGCACTCGTGATGTGCTACGCCGGCCCGATCGAGCGTGGCGAACGTGCCCTGGCCCCGCTGTGGCGCGGTCTGCCCAAACCCGTAGTCGACGCCGTCGTCCCGAAACCGTACGTAACACACCAGAAGATGTTCGACGCGGCGCTGCCGCACGGACGCCACTACTACTGGCGTTCCCATAAGCTCGGCCCACTGACCGACCCGGTGATCGAGGTGATCGTCGAGCACTCCTCCAAGATCACCTCTCCGCTGTCCACCGTGCCGATCTTCAGTTTCGGCGGCGCGGTCGCGCGGGTTGCCGAGCACGCGACGGCGTTCCCGCACCGCGACGCATCGCACGACATCAACATCACGGCCTCCTGGCTGCCCGAGCAGGCCGCCGATGCCGACCGGCACATCGCCTGGGTGCGGGAGTTCTTCGCTGCGCTGCAACCGCACAGCCGCGGCGTCTACGTCAACTTCACCAACGACGATCTGGTCCAGCGCACCCGACTTGCCTACTCCGACTACCAGTGGGCCAGGCTCAGCGCACTTAAGGCCACTTACGACCCGACGAACTTCTTCCGGCTCAACGCCAACATCCCGCCTTCAGCCTGAGCCGGCGCAGCCATGCCGCAGTCAACGGATACGGTGACTTTATGCCTATGTGGTGACGTAATGCTCGGCCGTGGCGTTGATCAGATACTCCCACACGCGGGCGACCCAACGCTGCGGGAGGTTTACGCGAACGATGCGCGCGCCTACGTCGACCTGGCAGCGGCGGTAAACGGCCCGATCCCTCGGCCCGTCGGATTTTCATGGCCGTGGGGAGATGCCTTACCGACGATCGACGACGTCGCGCCCGACGTTCGAGTGATCAATCTGGAGACAAGCATCACCAGCAGTGGGGATTTCGCCCCCGCAAAATCGTTGCACTATCGAATGCATCCAGGAAACCTGCGCTGCCTGGCAATAGCACGGCCCGATGCATGCGCGCTTGCGAACAATCATGTAATGGACTTCGGGGCCCACGGGCTGGCGGATACGCTCAATGCGCTGTCCGGCGCGGGCCTGCAGGCGGTGGGTGCGGGGCGCGATGCCGGCGAGGCGCGACGGCCCGCGATCGTCAGCCTCGAGGAGGACAGACGGGTCGTGATCCTCTCGTACGGTGTGGCGTCCAGCGGTATCCCGTCGAGCTGGGCCGCGACCAGCGGCCTACCTGGGATCAACTTCATTGCCGAGCTGTCCGGTGCGAGCGCTGCCGAGGTCGCCGGCCAGGTGGGTGCGATGAAACGACCTGGTGATGTAGTGGTTGCTTCCCTGCATTGGGGATCCAACTGGGGATATACGGTCCTGCCCGATCAGATCCGTTTCGCTCATCAACTGATCGACAGTGGTGTCGACGTCATCCACGGACACTCGTCACACCATCCCCGCCCTATCGAAGTGTACCGGGGCAAGCTCATCCTGTACGGATGCGGTGACCTCATCAACGATTACGAAGGCATCTCCGGCTACGATAAGTACCGGGACGACTTGCGTAACCTGTACTTGGCATCGATAGCACCGGATACCGGAAAGCTCGTCAATCTTCGCATAATACCGATGCAGGCCCGGAAGATGCGGCTGCACCGCGCCTCGTCCACAGATATAAAATGGCTACAGGCTACCCTCGATGACGTGTGCCGCCAATTCGGTTCACGCATCGGCCTCGAACCGGAGGGCGTTCTCGTTCTGCATTGCAAGACCGCGGGGTGAGCCGCATGCTGGGGAAAGCTCACCGGTGCGTCGGCGCAGCGGCAGGCGGTGCCGACGCGGGGGAATATAGCGACTTCCTTCGCCGTTTGGGTGGTTTGAGACAGTGCCAGTCGTCAGCAGAGAGCGGCATGCTGCTGTTCGGGAGCGTGAAGGGCATGTTGAGTGTTCGGGTGGATCGGCCGGCTAAGGATGTAGTCGTCATTGCGGTGGCCGGGGAAGTGGATTCGGTGACGGCACCCAGGCTGAGCACGAGCCTGCACCGTGAGCTTGAGGGCCGTCCGGCAGTGCTGATTCTCGACCTGACGGCCGTGAGTTTCCTCGGCGTCGCCGGGCTTCACGTGCTCGGCTGCGCGCTGGACCGGTCGAAGACTCTCTCGGTGGCCCTTAGCGTGGTCCACCACGAGGAGTCCCCCGTGCAGTCGGCGCTGCGCGCGGCGGCCATGACGGGCGACTTCCCGACCTTCCGCACCGTGACCCAGGCGCGCACCTCATCGGGACCGGTGCCCACGACCCGGTGAACCGGAGCGATCATGACTGGCCCGCGGTGAACTCGGCGCGCATCGCGGGCAGCAGCTTGTCCCGGGCGTAGTCGAGGAATGGCTGCTGGTGCTGCGGATCGCCACCGATCTGCACCAAGGCAAGATCGGTGAACCCGGCCTCAGCGTACGGCCTCGCTGCCGCCAGATGCGCGTCGACGTCGGGCCCGCAGGAGATGCGCTCGGCAACATCCTCGGGCCGGACGAACTCGGTGGCGGCGGCGAACCCGGCAGTGGAGGGCAGCTCCGCGTTGACCTTCCAGCCCCCGCCGAACCAGCGGAACTGCTCGTGCGCCCGGGCAATCGCGGTATCCCGATCAGCGTCATAGCAGACGGGCAACTGACCGATCCGGCGGCTGGTGGCCTTACCCGGCCGCGCGGCGTCCCACATCGCGGCCAACTCGGCGTCCGGTTCGACGGCGATCAGGTGGTCGGCCAGCGGGGCGAACAGCTCGCACGACTGGGCGCCCGACACCGCCACCGCGATCGGCACCCGCTGGGCCGGCAGATCCCACAGCTTCGCCGAGTCGACTTGGTAGTACTGGCTGCGCCGGGTCACATAACCACCATCGAACAGCGCATTGATGACCATCAACGCTTCGACGAGCATCTCGTGGCGTACCGTGACCGACGGCCAGCCGCCCCCCACCACGTGCTCATTGAGGTTCTCTCCAGAACCCAGGCCAAGGGTGAACCGATCGCCCGACAGCAGCCCCAACGTCGCCGCCTGCTGGGCCACCACGGTGGGGTGATACCGCATGATCGGGCAGGTCACATAGGTGATCAGCTCGACGCGTTCGGTGGCGTGCGCAACGGCACCGAGCAAGACCCAGGCGTTCGGTGCGTGGGCCTGCTCATCGAGCCACGGAAAGTAATGATCACTGCAGACCTCGAACGCGAACCCGGCCTGCTCGGCGGCCACCGCGTAGCGCACCAGATCGGCCGGCCCGGATTGCTCGGTCATCAGGGTGTATCCGATCTCCATGCCCACTCCATCTCGCCCGTTGACGACTGGAGTGACATTGTCGACGACGCCACCACCGATGTCCTGGTCTTGAGCGCTACTGACCGGCGGTTCGCCTGTGCCGGGCCGCACACCGCCTGTGGTACTGGTGGTCTTATGGATTACGTCCCTCTCGGTGCCACCGGCCTGCAGGTCTCGCGGATCTGCCTCGGCTGCATGAGCTACGGCGAGCCCGGTCGTGGCGCCCACCCGTGGTCGCTCGGCAAGGAGGCGTCCGAGCCGTTCTTCCGCCAAGCATTGGACGCCGGCATCAACTTCTTCGATACGGCCAACGTCTACTCGGCCGGCAGCAGCGAAGAGATCACCGGTCGGACACTGCTGTCAATGGTCCCCCGGGAAGAAGTCGTCATCGCCACCAAAGTCCATGGCCGCATGCGGCCTGGGCCCAATGGTCAGGGCCTGTCCCGCAAGGCCATCCTCACCGAGATCGACAACAGCCTGGCGCGCCTCGGCACGGACTATGTCGATCTCTACCAGATCCACCGCTGGGATTACGACACGCCGATCGAGGAGACCCTGGAAGCCCTGCACGACGTCGTCAAGGCCGGTAAGGCTCGCTACCTCGGCGCGTCGTCGATGCACTCCTGGCAGTTCGCCAAGGCCCTCTACACGGCCGAGCGCAACGGCTGGACCCGCTTCGTGAGCATGCAGAACCACTACAACCTGCTGTACCGGGAGGAGGAGCGCGAGATGCTCCCCCTCTGCGCGGACCAGGGCATCGGGGTCATCCCCTGGAGCCCGCTGGCTCGCGGCCGGTTGACCCGCCCCTGGACGGTACAGACGTCACGCTCAGAGACAGATGATTTCGGTCGCTCTCTCTACGGAGAACAGGACCGGTCCATCGTCGACGCAGTCCTCGGCGTAGCCGCCAAGCGGGGGATCGCACCCGCCCAGGTTGCGCTGGCCTGGCTGCTGGGTAAGCCAGGGATTGACGCGCCCATCGTGGGCGCGACCAAGAGCCACCACCTCGACGACGCCGTCGCCGCTGTTGACCTCCACCTCGATGACTCGGAGGTCGAGTTGCTGGAGAAGAGCTACCAGCCGCGCGCGGTGGCCGGGTTCAGCTGAACTCAGCTCAGAACCCCCACCACCACGCGCGCGATTGCTTAGATGAGGTGCTGGACGAGGGTGGCGGTCGCAGACGTGAGCTCGACAGTAGCCAAGGCACCGTTGACGATCGCCAGCTGCGGCGGGATGTGCCCGAGGTCGAGGTCGTAGAGGACCGGCACTGACAGATCACCAAAGGCGTGCATGAGCGCATCGTGCTGACTGAAATCACCAGAAGGTGGACCGGCCGATCGCCCGACGAGCACGGCGTTCGCACGGTCGAACCAGCCCGCAAGGCGCAGGTGGTGCAGCATCCGCGCCACTGTGACGGCGTCAGCCTCGGCGACCTCGACGTAGACGAGCAGACCCTCCCGCGCGTGCCGCTCGGCGAACTCTGCAATGTCGCCGTAGGCCGAGCCGGGCAGCATCGAGACCGTCTCCAGGCAACCACCGATCAGCCGTCCCGTCGCGCATACCTCCGTTACCGCGCCGCCTTTCGCGCCGAGCAGCTTCCACCGGCTCGGGGTGTTGAACGTCATCGTTCGCATTTCCGGGTGGAAGGCGTAGTGGTCGTGCCGGCCACTGCGGTAGGCCGCCGCGGCGCCTTGCCACAGCTGGCTTCCGGCGGGTGCGGTGGCCGCTGCGAGCCACGGCAACAGTGGCTCGGGGACTGCGCACGGGGTGTCCATGAGGTTGCTGCCGTGCAGGGACGCGATTCCGGTGCGCAGAGTCAGGGGCACCATC
The DNA here is from genome assembly GCA_035606945.1 of Pseudonocardiaceae bacterium. Taxonomy (GTDB): domain Bacteria; phylum Actinomycetota; class Actinomycetes; order Mycobacteriales; family Pseudonocardiaceae. The sequence continues at coordinate 29,369 of DATNDR010000108.1, read as the reverse complement.
ACCGTCGTGAGATCGGAGTAACCCACCAACCACGTCGGCTCCGCTGTGCTGATCGCTTCGAAATCAAGCAGCGGCAGCAAGTCGATGGCCAATTCCCCGCCCCAGGGCGGCACCACAGCGCGGATCGTGGGGTCGACGAGCATCGCGGTGAGCTCAGCGGCCCGAGCCTGCGCGGGGGCGCTCGTGATACCGGAACCGTCCATGCACCGTCCGACGACCACCTCATAGCTGAGGTCGCGCAGGTGCTGGATGCAGAACTCCAACCGGGGCACCATCTGCCTGCCCACGCCAGCGGACGGCGAGGTAACCGCGATACGGTCACCGGGTCGCAGCGGCGCGGGGTAGCGGATGCTCACACCCACAGCCTGCCAAACCGCGTGATCGAGTTAAGCCCGGCGATCGAGTTCGCGCCGCACGAACAGCCGGTTGACCAGCCAGAGCAGGACACCGATTGCCAGCAACACGCCCGCGAGCAAGTAATTGTTCGGGTCACGGCCGGACAACGGGGTTGCCAGGAAGGCACACAGCAGCGCGCCGAGCCAGGGACTCCAGCTCGGGGCACGGAAGTGCCGGTGCTCGACGCTGTGCCTGCGTAGCACCAGGCACGCGATGTTCACCAGGGTGAAAACCGCAAGCAGCAGCAGTGATGTGGTACCCGCCAGGCTGGCCAGCGGGACGAAGCTGACCAGGACCACGGCGATCGCGCTGGTGAACACGATGGAGATCCATGGGGTGCGCCGGGTGGGGTGTACCGAGCCCAGGACCGGCGGGATGATTCCCTCACCTGCCATGCCGTACACCAACCGGCTGGCCATCAGCATATTGATCAACGCCGAATTGATCACCGCGAAGAGCCCGATGATGGCGAAAAGGCCCAGCGGGAAGTCGGGTGCACCGATCTTGACCACCTCGAACAGTGCGTCACTCTGCACGGCAGCCAGCCGATCGGCGGGCACCAGCAGCGACGCGGTGAGCGTGACCAGCACGTAGATCAGCCCTGCGGCGCCCATCCCGAGCAGCATGGCCCGGGGGAAGATCTTCGCCGGTGCCGTGCATTCCTCGGCCATGTTGACTGAGTCCTCGAAACCGATCATCGCGAAGAAGGCCAGCGCGGTCGCCGAAGTGATCGCCAGCAGCACGCCGGAGTCGGCGGTGTCGATCTGGATGAGCCGGCTCGGCTCGCCCTGGCCCGAGCCGATCGCATAGCACCCGATCGCAATGATGATCAACAGGCCGGACAGTTCGATGCAGGTGAGCACCACGTTGGCCTTGACCGACTCACCGACCCCGCGGAAGTTGATCAGTCCGAGCAGCAGGATGAAAGCAATCGCGACTGCCGAAGTGGGCAGCGTGATGAACTGCTGGAGGTAGGTCTTGGCGAACGCCACGGCCGCCGAGGAGGCGCTGGTGATGCCGGAACTCATCACAGCGAAGGCCACGATGAAAGTCAGAAACGGGATGCCGAAGGCCCGGTTGGCGTACAGCGCGGCCCCGGCCGCCCTGGGGTACTTACCGACGAGCTCCAGATAGCTGAACGCGGTGAGGAAAGCAACCAGGAAGGCGCCCACGAACGGCACCCACAACGCCCCGCCGATCTCCCCCGCGACATTGCCGATCAGCGCGTAGATCCCCGTGCCCAGAATGTCGCCCACCACGAAGAAGAACAGCAGCTTCGGACCGATCACCCGGTTGAGCTCGGTCGCAACCTCACCGCCCGCAGCCATACCCGGTGCGCCCTGTGCCGCCGTCTCGCTCATGACCCGCAGTCTGGCGCTGACCGCACGCGTAGTCACACATCGGCGGCAGTGAGGTGTGTCGCGCAGCCCCGGACGCCGCCGCCATCCCCGGTCCCCTATCGTGCCGGGTCACCTATCGTTGTGGAGGTAGCCGACGGTGGCACCGACGTTCCAGGTCCAGGTGACCACCCGACGGGTGTATGCCGTGGGTGCGTTGGCGGCGGTGCTGTTCGGTTACGACGGCGGCATCATCGGTGCCGCGATCTTGTTCATCCCGCGGGATCTGCCGCTTTCACCCTGGCAGCAAGGTGTGGTGGTCGGCGCTACGGTCTTCGGTGCAATGCTGGGCGCTCTCGCCAGCGGCCCCGCCGCTGATCGCGTGGGACGGCAGCGGGTGCTGCTGGTTGCCGGCGTGGTGTTCGCTGTCGGGGCACTAGGTACCGGCGCCTCGTGGACCGTGGCCATGCTGGTGCTGTTCCGCTTGGTGGTAGGGGTGGCCATCGGCATCGCGTCGGTGATGGTGCCTCTCTACCTGGCCGAGATGGCACCCGCCCGAGACCGCGGTGTGATCACTTCCCTGAACCAGTACATGATCATCGTTGGGACGGCGCTGTCCGCGGCCGTCGGCTACCTGCTGGCCTTCACCAGTTCGTGGCGGGCGATGTTGCTGATCGGCGTGTTGCCTGCGGTCGTGCTCATGGTCGGCATGCGCGCCATGCCTGATACGCCCCGATCTCTGGTGCGACGTGGACATCCCGAGCAGGCGCGCGCAGTCCTGACCCGCTTGCGCCGCGACACGGCGCTGGCCGAACGGGAACTCACCGAGATCACGGAACTCGAACGCCAGCAACACGACAGGAACACCGGCGCGCGCCTGTCTGCCCCCTGGGTGCGCCGACTGCTGCTGCTGGGTGCCGGGCTGGCGGTGTTCCAGCAGGTCACCGGGATCGGCACGATCGTGTACGTACCGACCGTGCTCGCCGGCTTCGGGATGTCCACGCGCAGCGCTTTGCTGTTCGGCTTTCTCAACGGGCTGCTGAACATCCTGACCATCGCGGTCGTCGTCCGATCGAAGGTCGTGGACCGGCGTGGCCGCAAGCCCATCCTGCTGGCCGGTCTGGCCGGCACGTCGGCCAGCTTGCTCGCCGTCGGTATCGCGGCACTGACCCTGCCGGTCAACTCGATTCCGCTGTTCGTCATCGCGGTGGCGGCGTTCGTGGTGTTCACCAACACCTTTTCCGCCACCTGGGGCCCGGTGTTGTGGGTCGTGCTGGCGGAGATCTTCCCGCTGGCCATCCGGGGATCGGCGATGGCCATCGCCACCCTGTTCAACTGGCTGGCCGCCTTTCTCGTGTCGCTGACCTTCCCCGGCCTCACCGCGCTCGCCGGCGCGGGCACCGTGTACCTCGCCTACGCCGCCGCCGGTGTCATGATCGTGCCGATCGTGTGGTGGATGGTGCCCGAAACCAAGGAACGCAGCCTGGAATCGCTAGAAGCGGAGTTCCGCGACACCAGCACCGTTGGTGGTACTACCTGAACTGACCGCAAAATCCTGACCGTTCAACGACATGACGACGTGCGCTGGTCGGTGGATGCTCGATACTTCGGTCGGGCTGTGCCGAATATCGACTGAAAAACACCGCCCGGCAACCCCACCGCGGTCAAGTGGACCTTGTCCGTGATCTGCTCTATATCGTGCGGGCATGAACGCAAGCAGCGACGCGGCCGCCGACATTGGTTTGCGGGTGGCCGAGCACAGACCCGAAGCTCGCGTGGTCACCGTAGTAGGTGAGGTCGACACGCCGACCGCGCTCGAACTGGCCAACACCGTGAACATGCAGCTGACCGTGGCCCGAGTCGTGGTTGTAGACCTCGACGGTGTGTCGTTCCTGGGATCTGCCGCGCTGTCCGCGCTATTCGACGCCAACGAGCTCGCGACCCAACAACATCGCGCCTTGCGATTGGTGTGCAACTCGCCAGTCGCCAACTGGGCGCTGGCGGCCGCCGGACTGCGGGAGTACTTCATCTTCGCCGACACCGTGTCAGGCGCCTTGAAATATCCGGCATGCAGGCAGCGTGGCATCGATGTGACAGTCGCGCGGCGACTTCATCGACGCCGCCGGTCACTATTACGCGATAGCAAGCCCGTAGCGCCCGCAGTCTGAAGGACTGATTGATGCCGAGCTGAGCGCCAGGCCGGGTGTTGTCGCTGGACTGACAGGCGTCCGTAAGCGACGTCCTCGGCCGCCTGCACCAGCCACGGTCGCGCCGCGAACAGCCGAGCGTAGCCCGTAATCCCCGGTGGAGGGACATCGAAAGACGAGCTGCCGCCCCGCCGGCGCCCCGTACTGCGAGCGCTGTTCACCGGCAATCCCGCACCCTACGCCGAAATCGCCACCACCATCGGAATCCCACCCGGCGGTATCGGACCCACCCGAAATCGAGCACTCCAGCAGCTACGAGAAAGACTCGACAAATACAATGGGGCTTAGCCGGTTGCGACCAGCGCGGCGGTGGTTGCCGCCAGCACGACGACTGCCGTGACCAGGCCAGTTGCCGCGAAGGTGCGCCAGGAGATCTGCACGCCGGCCGCCCGGCAGCGCTCGTACCACAGCAGCGTCGCAAGCGACGCCCACGGCGTCACAATCGGGCCGACGTTCGTGCCCACCAGCAGCGCCAGCAGCTGGTTACGGTTGGTGACGGGGATCACCGCCTCGATCGTGGCGTACGCCGGCAGGTTGTTGATCACGTTGGACAGACCCGCGCCGATGCCGGCGGCGCGGAACATTCCGGCCGGCCCGGGGTCGGTGCCGGCCACCGCGGCGGCGACGCCGGCTAGCCCGTGCGGGCTCAGGGTGTCGATCACCAGGAAGAGGCCGACGACGAAGACCAGCAGGCGCCACGGGAACAGCCGCAGGCTCAGCTCGGCGCGGGCCCGTACCGCGAATGCGATCAGCACGGCCGCCGCACACGCCGTCGACGCGAACTCGATCTTCACGTTGGCGAACACGCAGCCGATGAATACCAGGCAAGCCAGGGCGGCCAGCCGGAACAGCACGCGGTCCCGCGGGCTGTGCCGAGCCGGAGGTGTGTAGCGCTGCGCGCCGCGCCGGCCGCGCCGCCAGTAGAACACCCACAAGCACACCATCGTGGCGGCCACCGAGGCCAGCTGCGGGCCGACCATCCTGGCGGCGAAGGCCACCGGGGCCAGCTGGATGCGGTCGGCGGCGAGCAGGTTGGTCAGGTTCGACACCGGCAGCAGCAGGCTCGCGGTGTTCGCCAGCCAAACCGTCGCCATCGCCAGCGGCGTCGCGGACATACCGGCGCGCATCGCCGTGGCCAGCATCACCGGCGTGAGCAGCACCGCGGTGGTGTCCAGGTTGAGGCACGCGGTGGTGCCGGCGGCGAACAGCACACACAGGCCGAACAACCGCCAGTAGTGGCCGCGGCCGGCGATCGCCACCCGGGCCGCGATCACGTCGAAGACCTCGGCCTTCGCGGTGAGCTCGGCGAGGATCGGCACGGTGGCCAGGAACAGCAGCAGCGGCAGCAGCCGGCGAACCGTGCCCTGCGCCTGGCTGACCGGCAGCAGGCCGGTGGCCACCGCGGCGAGTCCGGCTGCCAGCAGGCCGACGGCGAGCCAGTCCAGACCGCTGAACCGGTTCTCCCGGTGCTTCACGGACTGCTCGGCCAAACCCATCAGCCCTCGCGTTGTCGGGCCCGCGTCGTCGAGCCGCCGGCGGCCGCCAGGGCACTATCGCCACGACCCTAGCAACGCCTCGGAGCTGCCGTTCCCACATGCCACGATGGCTGCGGACGACGCCGGCCACTGCTGGGAGCTGGAATGGCGCGTGAGATCGAAACCGAGGCGCAGGGACCGGTCTGGGCGTTGGCCACCGTGCCGGCCGGTGATCGTGAGCTGCTGGTGCGCGGCGGCGCCGACGGGATGGTACGGCTGATCGACGCCGGCAGCGGCGAGACGGTGCGCTCGCTGTCCGGCCACGCCGGACCGGTGCGGTCGCTCGCGGTGATCCCTGCCGGGGGCTCCGGCGGATTCGGCGTGCTCGCCAGTGGTGGGGTCGACGGCACCGTGCGGATCTGGTCACTCGGTGACTACGAGCTGCAGCACGAGGTGCGCTTCCTCGACGGCGAGGTGTGGGCGCTGGTGCCGCTGCGGTTGGGCGATCGGATCTGCCTCGCCGGTACCGGATCCGGTTCGCTGATCCAACTCTGGGACCCGGCCTCCGGCCGGCAGCTGCGCACCCTCGGTGAGACCGGCGGGCGGATCTGGGCCCTCGCCCAGGTCGCGGTCGATCATGGCGAGCTGCTGGTCAGCGGCGCGGCGGACGGCACGATCCGGTTCTGGGACCCGCGCACCGGCCAAGCGGTGCAGACGATCAAGGCGCACGAGTCGACGGTGTGGGCGCTGGCCGCGGTCCCCGGACCGGACGGCGAGCTGCTGGCCAGCGGCGGGGCGGACGGCGTCGTGCGGCTCTGGCGTCCCGGCTCGGCGCGCACCGTCCGGGCCTTCGCGGGGCATGCCAGCACGGTCCGGGCGCTGGCGGTGGTCCCCACCGGCGACGGCGAGGTGCTGGCCAGCGGGAGTGCCGACTCCACCGTGCGGCTGTGGCGGCTCGACGGTTCCGACTCCGCTCCCGCGCATACCTTCAGCGGCCACTTCGGCGAGGTGTGGGCGCTGGCGCCGGTGCGGGTGGCCGGCCGGATGCTGCTGGCCAGCGGGGGTGTCGACGGCACGATCCAGCTGGTCGATCCGACCACCTACCGGACTGAGAGCCTGCTGCTCGCCGGTGCCAGCACCGTGTGGGCACTGTCCTCGGTGGCGCTGCCCGACCGGACGCTGCTGGCCAGCGGCGGTGTGGACGGCACCATGCTGCTGACCAACCTGGACACCCGGATCGTCGAGCGCAGCCTGCGCGGGCATACCTCGACCATCCGCGCGCTCGCCACGGTGCCGGCGGTCGGCGGGTCCGGCCCCGCGGACTCGCCATTGGTGGCCAGCGGTGGCGCCGACGGCACGATCAGGGTGTGGCCGGTGGACAGTGACGACCCGCGGCGGGTGCTCACTGGTCACCGCGGCGAGGTGTGGGCGCTGGCGGCGACCGTGGTGGACGGCGGTCGCCGGCTGGTCAGCGGCGGCGCCGACGGGACCGTCCGGCTCTGGCCGGTGGACTCCGACGGCGCGGGCGTCGTACTCGGCCGCCACGAGGGAGAGGTCGGTGCGCTGGCCACCCTGCCCGGGCGCGACGGCGGGCAGCACATCGTGGCCAGCGGTGGCACCGACGGCAAGGTGATCCTGTGGGAAACAGCCGCGCCGGCCACCGGGGACCGCCGGCGGCTGGCACAGCTGGACCAGACCGGCCTCGGCGGCGTCACCGCGCTGGCGGCCGTACCGTTGCCCACCGGGGTGCGGCTGGTGTGCGCGCTGTCCAGCGGTGGTGTGGCGTTGTGGGATCCAGACCGCGGGGAGCTGCTCGGCGAGTTGGCCGGCTCGCGCCGGCAGCCGGCCCGGGCGCTGGCCTCGATCCGCGTCGGCAGGCAGGTGTTGGTGGCCGCCGGCGGCCAGGACGGCGTGGTTCGGCTGTGGGATCCGCTGAGCCGGGAGGGCGTCGGCGAGCTGCGCGGCCACCAGGGCACGGTGCGCGCGCTCGCCGGTGCCGAGCTGACCGGCCAGCCGGTGCTGGCCAGTGCGAGTGACGACGGCGAGGTCCGGCTGTGGGACCTGTCGACCCGCAGCTACATCTCGACGGTGTCCAGCGGTGCGCGACCGAGCACCCACATCGTCTCCGACCGGCCGAGCACCACCGACACCCTCGGCAGGCGGGCGATGGTCGATGCACTGCAGGACTTCCTCACCGACCCCAGCACCGCACCGCCGATCGTGGTCGGCGTGCACGGACCATGGGGTTACGGCAAGACCAGCGTGCTCACCCAGCTGCGGGCCAGGCTAGACCCCGACCAGCCCGACGTCGGCTGGACCGAGCCCGGACGGCCGACCTACGAGCTGGTCTGGGACGACGCCAAGGACCGCGGCCGGCTCTCGGCGTGGGGCGCCTGGCGGCGCTTCGAGCGGCGCCAGGCGGCAATGACCGACGGGCTGGGCTGCCGGCTCAAGGAGCTCGGCCTCGACGGGCCACGCGAACGCACCCGGATCTCGGTCTGGTTCAGCCCGTGGATGTATCCCACCAGGGAGGAGCTGTGGGCCGGCCTGGCGCGCGAGCTGCTCACCAGCATCACCCACCGGCTACCGCGGGAGGACCGCGAGAAGCTCTGGTTCGACCTCAACCTGCGCCGCACCGACCCGCAGGTGATGCGCCGGCGGATCCTCAAGTCGTTCGTCCCGCGGTCACCGGCCGGGATCATGCTGGCGGTGCTGTCCTTTGCGGTGATCGTCGCCGCACTGGGCGCGGAAACCTACCTGCTGTGGAGCCAGCACCTCAAGCCGCTGCTCGCTGGGCTGCTGGTCGGCTTCCCGCTGGTCGGCCTGCTCGCCAAGGTGGTGTGGACGGCGTTGCGCGGCACGGTCAAGCACGTGCTGCCGCCAGAGGTGCTCAGCGGCCCGACCGGGGCGTCCTCCAACGGCCGCAAACGCTCCCCGGACACCCGTGATGCGCTGTACGAGAGCGAGGCCGGCTACCTCTATCTGATCCAGCACGACGTCCGGCACATCGTGCGGCTGGCCACCGCCGAGGAGCCGATCGTGGTGTTCATCGACGACCTGGACCGCTGCTCCTCGGAGATCGTCAGCTCGACCATGGAGGCGATCAACCTGTTCATGAACAACGCATTCGGGGAGTGCATCTTCGTGGTTGCCCTCGACCCGGCCACCATCGCGGCGCATCTCGAAGTCAGCCACGACGCCATCCGCCGTCGGATCGAGGAGCGACCAGTCACCTACGCTCACCTCGGCGACATCGGCTGGCGGTTCATGGAGAAGATCGTCGACCTGCCGATCCGGCTGCCGCGGCTTCCCGACAAGGCGGTGAGCGCGTACGCCGCCGCGCTGGTCACCCCGACCAACCCACGCCGGCCGAACGGCGCGCCGGCCACCGCGGCTGAACCGGCGGTGCCGCCGAACGGGTCGCCCCTGTCCAAGGCGGCGGCTGTCCCCGAGCCCGCCGGCCCGCCGTACCCGCAGATCTCGACGCCGGCCGACCGGGCGCTGTCCCCCGCCGACAGCGACACCGCGGCGGCCGTCACGGCGACGGCGGCGCGGCCGTCGCCGTCGCCGGTGGAGGCGGTCACCCCGACCACGGCCGCCGCCGTGGCCGACACCGTCGAGCGGATCGAGACGATCCGGGAGGTGTCCGACGCGCTGCGCGACGCCATGCTGGAGCTGCCCCGGCGCAACCCGCGGGAGATGAAGCGCTTCCTGAACTTGTGGCGGTTCTACCTCGGCGTCGAAAGCCGCACCGACCAGCTGCCCACCGACGTCGACGGCCTGGTCGTGCACGGCAGGTCGGTCGCCCGGTTGGTGCAGATCATGCTGCGCTGGCCGAAGTACCTCGACCGGCTGGGAGAGCTGCACGCGGGCCGCACGGTGCTGGCTGATCTCCTGGCCGCCGCCGACGACCCGGAAGCGTGGCGCGTGGCGCTGCATCAGGCCGGGATGGAGTCGGCTGAGGCCGAGCTGGCCTCGCTGCGGGAGCTGCTCGCCGGCGGCGACCCGGAACTGGCGGAGCTGTCCAAGCGCTACCTGTAGGTATGGGAATCCGGCTCACACGGTGGGCCCGCGGTGCCATCACCGCATGAGATCGAGAATCACGCTGATCACCATCACGGCCCCGGTGCACGCCAGTCCGCGTCAACCCGGCCGGTGCTCCGGTGCGATAAGTGGTCCGGCTTGGTGTCACGGACACGCCACGACGGCGGGGAAATGGCGAAGGGTGAGGGCGAAACCTTTTCCCATTTCACCGGCCGCGTGTTTCTCTGCGATACGCGGTGTGAGCAGAAACTGGTTGTAGGCGCTGGCCAACACTATCACGAGAACCAACAGGAGTTTGACCAGAAGGAACCGTCCGTACGTCGTGGTGGTGAACTCCGAGACGTTCCCGACGTGCTTCCACGTCAGCCAGGAACCTGAAATGATCACCCCGCCCACGGCGGTGAGCGCGAGGATGCTGAAACGTTGCCACACGCGAGCCCACAACAGCCCCGCGCGCGTGCCGAGTGCGCGCCGGGTCCGGCTTAGCAGCGCGAGGCCGGCCAGCCCACCCACCCAGGTGCAGCCGCCGATGATGTGGGTCTGGGTCATGACGGCGCCGAGCACGTCGTCGAACGTCTCGTCGCGCAGCTTCGTCGGCAGGGAAGTCACCAGCGAGGCGGTCACTGCCAGCGGTGCGGCGACCATGGCCACGGTGTCAAGACCACGCCGGACGCTGGAAACGAACAGCGCTGCGAGGAGCCCGGCCACCACGACGAGCAGTACGTCCTGCCCCAGAATCAACGTCCCTGAGGACACCCAGGAACCAGGTTTGGCGGGCTGCGTGAGGAACTGCCACATTCGGGTCGGCGCCAGCGCTTCACCGTAGGAGGTGCCCGTGTCCGCGCGGTCCACCTGGTCGGCGAGTTGGAGGTAAGCGGCCACCACGAGCGCGAGACCAGACGAGGCGAGCAGCGTCGCGCTGCGGCGCCGCATGATGACCACGTCGGCGTTGTCGATCCCGGCGTCCTTGGCCCGCAGTACCGGACGCACGACCGCCAGATACGTCAACGTTCCCCCGATAACCGACGCCACGGCGGCGAAGTAGGCGAACACGCCCAGTACTCGCGACCAGGCCGGCCACGATGCGGGCGCGGACGCCGCCAAGGTCATCGCGGGGAGCAAATCACTCATAACGGACATTAAGTTAGGCTTCACTAATATCAACGGCAAGGGGCGCCGTTGCGGTTGTGCGCCGGAGGCCGGGACAATGTGCGTTCCGTCCGCTCAGCGGACGCCGGCGAGTGACTGCGCCGACACGAGGAGATTGCCGATGAGCGATCCGGAGCAGGTCAAGAGCACCTGGAGCTCGGGCGGCGGCGCGCTGACACAGCTGGTCAATGTCACGATGCGGCCGGCCAAGTCGCGGCCGTGCAACACCCAGTGCCCGTGGCTGGTCGCCAACCACGGCCGCACGGTGCGGCTGTTCTACGACCACGAGGTGCCAGGCGTGGCGATGCCGGAAGGCGAGTTCACGTTCGCGCCGTGGAAACGGGCGCGGGTCTGGGCCGGAGCTGCTCGAACACGCACACCCGTCGCTGCTCGACCCGAAGATCGGTAGCGACGCGGTGGCCCCGCCGCTGTCCGAGCGGGAAATGCTCGAATGGGGGCGGTTGCGCGCCGGTCCCGCGCGGTGACGGACGCGTGGTTGAGACCCGCGGTTCAGTGGTAGGGGAACGGCCGCTCGATTTCGCCCGGATCCAGGCCCGTCGCATCGGCCACCACGTCCGGTGTCAGCTCGATCTCGAACCGCCCGCCCCTCGGCGGCTTCTCGGGTAACCGCCCGACGGCCAGCGCGCGCAGCAACGGCAGGGGCTCGCAACCGAACTCCACCACGCGTGGCTGCCCGTCGGTGAGCGTTGCCGCGGTCGCCCGCTCGAACCGCAGCACCTCGACCAGGTGCGGCACGCCGAGGTCGAGCGCCTCCAGGTATGCGGCGAAGGCTTCGGCCTCCAGCGAGGCGTACATCTGTGGCGGCGTCGCCTTCCAGAAGTCGTCGAGGATCACGCGGAACGCCCCCGAGCCGAGCGCGAGCATGAGCAACCGGGACGTCAGGCGCAGCACCCCAACGATCATCGAGGCCCGGAACTCGCGCACCAGGCTCGCCATGAGCCGCACGCCGGGGTCGTCGGCGAGTCCCTCCACCGCCGGACCCCGGTGGGGATGGCCGATCACCAGGGCACCGAGTGCGTCTTCCCACACCTGAGGCGCAACCGCATCCATGCCACCCGCCGTCCGCGCGCGCGGCACGATCGAGACCGGTCCCGGGGCCGGCGGCGCGGGGACGCGGAGATCCCAGAGTGCGCGTAGGCGCTCGACCTGTGCACGGACCACGTCGAGCCCGGCCAGCGGCACGAAGCTCGGGAAGATCTCGAAGACGATCGCGGCCAGGTTCGGCAGCCGGGGCACGAGCGACTCGCAGACCGCGAACAGGGCGTCGGGGATGGCGCCCGAATGGGCGTCGAGCCAGAAACCGTCGAACTCCATCCCACCGGCAAGGTGCAGCTCCCACACCCGATCGAGCGGGATCGCATCCAGGAATTCGTCGACCGGCTGGCGCCCGTTCACCGCGTTCGTGAACACGTTGTGCATGTCGAGCAGGAGCCCGCAGCCCGAGGTGTCGACGACTTCCGCGACGAACGCGCCGTCGGGCAGCTCATCCGGGCGGGGGCGCAGGTAGTTGACCCCGGTCTCGACCGCGACCGGCACGCCCACCGCGTCCTGAAGCACGCGGATCGACGAGATCACCGCCCGGACCCCCGCGGGCGTCTGGCGGGGCGGGAGGAAGAACCCGGTGGCGAACCCCGGCGTCTGGTTGTAGCTCAGGTGGTCGCTGATCCAGGGGCAGCCGAACACGTCGACCATCTCGCCGAGCAACCCGAGCTGCTCGGGGTCGGGCGCGACCGTCCCGCCCACGGGCGTGCCGACGCTGTGGATGAGCTTGCGGCCGGGCAGCCGGGACAGGTGCTCCAACATGTCGCGCGGGAGCGAAAATCGCTGCGGACCATCGAGCCTGCACGTCCAGAACGTCTGGGGCTCGAGTTCGAGCACGTCGAACAGCTCGGGCGCCTCGTGCAGCAGCTCCTCGATGGCGCTCGAGTAGGTGATGCCGACGCCCAGGCGGGCCACCTCAGCGGTAGCGACCGAAACCGCGCACCTCCAGGTCCTCGCTGATGCTGATCAGGTCCATCTCCCGCCGGAAGGCGATGTCGAAGCCGGAGCAGCACGACGGACAGCCCAGCTTGTTCAACGTGAGCGCGACGGCCCGCCGCAGCGAGTCGATATTGCCGCTGACGCCGTCAGGCAAGCTCACCTCGACGAAACGCTGCGGGTTGGAGTCCCTCGGCAAGCCGAACTCGGGAAGCCCGGGAGGAAGCGGTTGCGGGTTGAGCGCCAACGCGTCGGCACTGACCCCGAAATCGCGCTCGAGCCGCAGGAAAAGGGTGTCGCACCCGCTCGCGCAGGCCGGATGACCCATCCGTTCGGCGATCCGGCCCAGTGCGCCCTGCAGGGTGTCCAAATCATTCGCCACCCGTGCCGGCAAGGTCACGCGGACCGTTCCGCCCTGCATCTTGATTTCGACATCCTTCGACATGAAGTCTCCTCAGCCGGTGCCGTCGCCGGCGCACAACAGCCACGTCTCCGTCCACCGCAAGATGTGAGATCGTACGCTCGATCGCTCAACCGGTACACGCCGCGAACGCGACCTCATCCCGCGGCGTTGGTGGATTCATTGCCGCCGAGCCGGCCGTAGGGTGCGAATGATCTATTGAGCAATGCGCGGAATTCGCTGAAAGGCCGGTGCGCAAGCATCTGTTAGCGTCAGCGAGTGCATCACCGTGAACGCCTTCTGTGTGAGGTAGGTATACGCCGATGCCGGCCAGGACCGTAGCTACACCGACACGCCGACGACCGTGACCACGCGGGAACCCACCGTTTGCGACCTGCCCGACGCGCTACGCGACGGCGAGGAGTTCGCCGCGCGGCTGGCCGATCGCCGGCCGGCGGTGTTTCTCGACTACGACGGGGTGCTGACCCCGATCGTCGATCGGCCCGATGACGCAGTCATGTCCGGCAGCATGCGTGCGGTGGTCCGGGCATTGGCGCAGCGCTGCTCGGTGTGTGTGGTCAGCGGTCGCGACCGGCCCATCGTGCAGCAGTTGATGGGCGTCGACAACCTGGTCGTGGCGGGTAGCCACGGCTTCGATATCTGGAGCCCGCAGGAGGGCACGATTGCACACGATGCCGCGGCCGGCTTCGAAGACCTGATCTCCGAGGTTAACGACCGGCTCCGCACCGCGGTTGAATCGATCCCAGGAGTGGTAGTCGAGCCGAAGCGGGCCTCCGTCGCGGTCCATTACCGGCTCACTGATCCAGAAGACCGCACCAAGGTCACCGCAGTGGTGGACGGGCTGCTGGACGAATACTCCGGGCGGCTGAAAGTTACCCGGGGGAAAATGGTGTACGAGCTACAGCCGAAAATCGACTGGCACAAAGGCAAGGCAGTCCTGCACCTGCTGCTGACCCTGAATCTCGACACGGACGATGTCGTACCGCTGTACCTCGGGGACGACATCACCGACGAGGACGCCTTCCGTGCGCTGGCTGGACGGGGCATCGGCATCATCGTCGGTCACCCGGACGATCCGGAGGTGGCGAACCGGCCCACCGCCGCTGACTTCGTCCTGCAGTCCACCGTCGAGGTGGAGCGATTCCTCGACACACTAGCCCGCTGAGCCGGGCAATCTTTCAGGAAGGCACCCGTGCCCGACTTCACAGTCGCCTACGACGGTTTCGACCCCACGCAGGAAGGTTTGCGTGAGGCCCTCACCTCGACCGGCAACGGTTACTTCGCTACCCGGGGAGCAGCCGAATGGGAGGACGCCGACGCGATCCATTACCCGGGCACGTATGCCCACGGCTGCTTCAACCGTGAGACGACGATCCTCGGCGGTCGCCCGGTCCTCAACGAAGACTTGGTGAATCTGCCCAATTGGTTGCTGCTGAAGCTGAGGATCGAGGGCGAGGAGGCGATCCGGCTCGACAACGTCGAGGTGCTCTCCTATCGCCACTCCTACAACATCCGCAACGCCGTGGTGCAGCGTGAGATCCAGTTCCGCGACCGTGCCGGCCGCGAGACGACCCTGCGCAGCCGCCGATTCGTGAGCATGGCCAACAGCCACTTGGCCGGAATCGAGTGGACGGTCACTCCGAACGACTGGTCAGGCCGGGTGGAAGTGATCTCCGGTCTCGATGGTCGGGTCACGAACAACATGGTTGCCCGCTACCGCGACCTCGAGGGGCGCCACCTCAACCCGGGATCTCCACGCACCTTCGGGCCGGAGATCATCGCGTTGAAGGTGCAGACCCGGCAGTCCAACATCTACATCGCCGAAGCCGCGCGCACGCGCGTCTTCCGGGGTGGCGGAGACGACGCGGCAGGCGTCGAGCGCAGCCTTTATCAGATGGAGGACTACATCCAGCAGGTTCTTGCCTTCGACGTCGAGCAGGGCCGCCCGGTGCGCGTGGAGAAGATGGTCTCCCTGTTCACCTCCCACGACAACGCGATCACCGAAACGCTGGCCGCTGCCGGAAAGCACGTCGCACGTTACCCGGATTTCGCCGCGGCGCTGACCGAGCACGAGTCGGCGTGGACCGAATTGTGGGACGTCGGCGACATCCAGCTACCCACCCAGCCGCGTGTGCAGTTGCTGGTGCGCTTCCACATCTCCCATGTGCTGCAGGTGTGCTCGCGACACACTGCCCGGCACGATGCCGGTGTTCCGGCTCGCGGACTCAACGGTGAGGCCTACCGCGGGCACGTCTTCTGGGATGAGCTTTACATCTATCCCTACCTGAACTTCCGGCTGCCCGAGATCACCCGAGGGCTGTTGATGTACCGCTACCGCCGCCTCGCCGAGGCGCGGGCCGCGGCGCGGGCCGCCGGCTACCGGGGCGCGATGTTTCCGTGGCAGAGTGGCAGCGACGGTTCCGAGGAGACGCAAGTCGTTCACCTCAACCCGCTGTCCGGGCAGTGGCACCCTGACCACAGCCACAACCAGCGCCACGTCAACGCGGCGATCTTCTACAACGTCTGGCAGTACTACCAGGCCACCGACGACCTGGCGTTTGTTCGCCATTACGGTGCCGAGCTCATGCTCGAGATCGCCCGCTTCTGGGCGTCGATCGCGCACTACAACCCTGAGCGCGACCGCTACGAGATCCACGGCGTGATGGGGCCTGACGAGTTCCACGAGCGCTATCCACATGCCGAGGAAGGTGGGCTGCGCAACAACGCCTACACCAACGTGATGGTGGCCTGGATCGCCGGTACCGCCCCGCGGGTGCTCGACCTGCTACCGGAAAGCCGGCGCGCCGCACTGCGGGACCATCTCGGGCTCACCGATGACGAGCTGCATACCTGGGACGAGATGAGCCGCAAGATGTTCGTCCCCTTCCATGTCCATGGAGCGCAATATGTCATCAGCCAGTTCGAGGGCTACGCCGATCTCGAGGAGCTGGACTGGACGCGCTACCGCGCCGAGCATCCCAACATCCAACGCCTGGACCGCATCCTCAAAGCCCAGGGCGACGACCCCAACCGCTACCAGCTGGCCAAACAAGCCGACGCGGTGATGCTGTTCTTCCTGTTCCCCGGTAATGAACTCCGCGAACTTCTCGAACGACTCGGGTACAACCATGGCCCCGAGCTCGCGCGGCGAACCATCGACTACTACGACCAGCGCACCTCCCACGGCTCGACGCTGAGCCTGGTCACGCACGCCGCCGTGCTCAGCGGCCTGGACCCGGGCAGCTCCTGGACGCGCTTCCTCGTGGCGCTGGAAAGTGACATGGGCGATGTACAGGGGGGCACCACCAAGGAGGGCATCCACATGGGTGTCATGTCCGGGACGCTGGATCTCCTCCAGCGCGGATTCATGGGCGCCAGCGTGCGCGATGGGGTCCTGCACTTCGAACCCACGCTCACCAACCGGCTCGATGGGCTCACGTTCGCGATGCAGTTCCGCGGTACGTCGATCAGGGTCAGCATCTCCGGTGACGAGCTGACGGTGCACACCCTCGCCGCGGGCTTCAGCAGGCCCGTCCGGATCGGCATCGGGGACGAGGTACGCGAGCTGGCCGCCGGCGAGAGATGGGTAGCGCCGCTGCGCCGGCAGCGCGATCTTCCGAAACAGTCAGACCACCCCGGGAAGGGCAGCGATCATCGTGCCGACACAAGGCTTTGAGGGAGCGATCTTCGACGTGGACGGGGTGCTGGTCGACTCCCCGCACGAACGGGCGTGGAAGGACTCGCTGCGAGAGCTGATGGAAAACGACTGGGCTGACATCGCCGCGCAGACCTCGTGGTCCGATGCGCGCTTCACGCCGCAGGTCTACCAGCAGGTGATGTCGGGCAAGCCTCGAATGAGCGGAGCGCTGGGGGCCCTGGAGTATTTCCGGGTTCCGGACGCCGCTGAGCGGGCGGAGACCTACGCCGCGAACAAGCAGACCATGGTCGTCAAGCTGATCGAGGCCGGCGAGTTCGAGGCTTACCCCGACGCGTTGCGTTTCGTGCTGGCCGTGCGCGATGCAGGGATTCCGGTGGCGGCGGCGTCATCGTCGAAGAACGCTGGACTGTTTCTCCGCCAGATCCGGCTCGACACCTTCGCCGCGGAGCAGAGCCTGCACTACGACTTCCTGCGCCCCGGGCTGAACCTGCTGGAATTCTTCGACGTCGACATCTCAGGCCGCGACTTCGCTCAGGGCAAGCCGCACCCGGAGATATTCCTGACCGGAGCCGCCGAGCTTGGCGTCGCCCCGGAGCACTGCTTTGTCGTCGAGGACGCGACCAGCGGCGTGCAGGCTGCCAAGGCCGGTGGCATGGCCGCATTAGGTGTGGCACGAGCCGACGACGAGGCCCTCCTGGCGGCCGCCAACGCCGACCTTGTTGTCACGTCGCTCGACGAAGTCGACGTTACGGGCCTGCGCGAGCACCGGCTGCGACGGGGGACGTCGTAAGGAACTTCGGGGGCACTTTGGATGAGTTCGTGGACAACGCCGACATCAATGTTTCTTCGGGTAAGATTTCGCTGGGTTTCGAGGCGCCAGGGGGTTTCTCGGGTACTGATCTGGTCAGTCCGGCGCAAGCTGTCGCGGCTGGCGCGTTGGCGGATCAACGTTTCAAGGCCGGTGAGCCGACGGAATTCCGTATTCATGGTGTGTCCGGCTCCGACGGTCCCACGATGCTGCAACATCCCCATGTCGTCCAAGTGGCCGGCAAGTCACCCACGGCGATCTACCGTCGATGGGATCCGGGTGGCCGCGGTCGGCTGTCTGTGCCGTGGCCGTTGGAGGCTTATTCGTGGGGCGGGCTGACGGAAAGGCCGCTGGCAGCAGCGTCCTGGATTGTGTTGACCCCGTTCATGCTCTACAACGTCGCCTTTTTCATGCTGCCCGCGGGCGGGGGGAAGGCGGGTCACCATCGATGGGCGCGCAGGATCATGCGGCTGCTTGCGCTCGCCGGGACCGCGCAGTTCGTCAACGGTGCGGTCATTGTGCTGGTCAGCACAATCGGCTGGCAGAACGCTGCGTTGCGAAGCGGCAGCCCAGGTTGGTGGATCGGGTGGTACACCCGGTTGGAGGCAGGCCCGCGCGTCGGCTTGGCGTTGGCCGTGGTGGGGGCGATCGTCAGCGGATTGTGGCTGGCTAGCGTGCGGACGGCGCATCGGTACGAGAAGCGCGAAATGAGCGTCAGCGCTGGAGGCGATCACGATTGGAAGCTGAGGAAGCCGGGTTTCTGGCATGGTGCCACCATCGTGACCAGGCAGCGCAACCTGCATGTCGGTGCGGCGTTCGCTTTCGCGGCGTTGAGCGTGGCGCTGCTGCCAACCCAGCACGTGGGGTGGCAAGTCGTCGAAGTCTCGGCGGCTGCGATCGTGCTTGCCGTAGCGGTCGCAGCGACAGCCACCAGCGCGGTCGATCGAGATCACCAGCTTGACGACCGCGGCAACGTCTCGCGCTATCGATTTCGCGCGGTAGCGGGTGCTGGTGCACTGGTACTGGTCATCACCGCCGTTAGCGGTGGGTGGATGGTCGACCGGACTGCCCGGTCATCGATCGCGCCCGCGCTGGTGCATGCCACCACGGCTGTCCTGGCGATCCAAGCCATCCTGTTGATCGGGCTTGTGATCGTGGTCTGGGCGCTGCGCCGGTCCGATGAGCCGCAGCGCGCCAGCGAGTGGCGGCCGTTCCTCGGTGGGTGGTTAACCCCGCTGGTGTCCCTGCTCGCGGTTCTCGTCGGCGGGCTGCTCTCAGCGGCAATCAATCTCGCCGTAGCCCGATTGTTCGGGCAGCCGAGCGGATTGCGCCTGCTGGCCGGAAGGCCAACGTCGGCGACGTTGTTCGTGCCGGATGAGGCGTTCGCATATGCGATCGGCACGGTCGCTACCGTGCCTGCCTTACTGATTGTGGCGGTAGTGCTCTCGCGTATCTATCAGCGCAAAGTCCACCAGTTCAAGCGTGATGATCAGGTTCGGGCCTGGTACCCCGACTCGGGGCATGCGCCCGGCGATGCCGTGAATCAGGTCACTCGGGCGTGGGCGCTCGCCTCGCTGACCGACAGGGTGGACGTACTCGTTGCAATCGTGGGGCTTGCCTGGGCCGCCGGTGTCACGGCAGTGGAAGTGGCGGCGCTACTGGCCCTTCCCCAGACGGTCGCCTTCGGTGGCGTGGTCGACGTTCTGGTTACCTTCGGCGTTGGCGTGAGCGGCGTGACCGCGCTTTTTCTGGTGAGCATGCTGCGCTCGACCTACGCCAACCCCGGCCGCCGGCGCGTGGTCGGTGCCCTGTGGGACGTGGCCACCTTCTGGCCACGAGCCACCCATCCACTAGGACCGCCTTGCTACGCCGAACAAGCCGTTCCCGAGATCGTCGATCGAGTCATGCTGCTCACCGGCGAGCGATCAGATCACGTCTCCCAGCCGGCTACCGAGCCGCAGCCCCCACCCGCCGTGTACCCGAGCCCGGTGCTGATCACCGGCTACAGCCAGGGATCGCTGATCGCGCCAGCCGTCATCGCGCAGCTGCCGCCGCGAACGATCAACAAGGTTGCGCTGCTGACCCTGGCCTGCCCGTTCCGCCGGCTGTACGGGCGCGCGTTCCCAGCGTATTTCAGCCACGAATACGCAGTCGAGCTCAATGAACTACTGATGAATGGCGGCGCTCCCGAATCCAATGGTGAACAAACCCCGCCCGTAGGAAAATGGCGAAATGTCGTCCGCCGCACCGATTATATCGGATCCTGGATTTTCGCCCCACCCAAGTCGCCCGGCCAGCAGTTGCCCCAGGACACCATAGACGGGGCCTGCTTAGATCCACCATCACTTCGTCCGGGACCCAGCGGTACCCTAGCCCCAATTCACTACCACTCCGACTGGTGGCAAGATCCGTTTATACGCTGCTATGCCGACCGACTCATGAAGCAACTCAAAAAGAGCTGGTGATGGCGAGGACGGGGGCGGCGCTGGCGCCCGGGGATTGAGCCGCATCCTCACGTCCGGTTCGAAACCTCGGTCAACGCACTGACCTGTTCCTGGCCTAACTCCAGATTCGCCGCCTGCACCAGCCCGGCCAGTTGCTCGGTGTTGCGGGCGCTGGCGATCGGAACGCTCACCGTCGGCTGCGCTCGCAACCAGGCCAGCGCCACGGCGGCCATCGAGACCTGGTGCGCGTCGGCGACCTGCTCCAACACGCCCAGCACCCGTTCACCACGCGCATCGAGGTAGGCGGATGCCCGCTGGGCCCGGACGCTGTCGACCCGAGTGCCCGCACGGTATTTGCCGGTCAAAAACCCCATCGCCAGTGCGAAGTACGGCAACACGGCCAGCTCGTGCTCGGCGGCCACTCCGGCCAGCTCCGACTCGTAGTCGCGTTCCATGAGGTTGTAGTGCGTCTGCAGGGCCACGTAGCGGGCCAGACCCTCGTGCTGGGAATTCCGCAGAGCCTGGCGTAGCCGTGGAGCGCTGTAGTTGGAGGCGGCGATGTAGCGCACTTTGCCCCCGCGCACCAGCGCGTCGAAGGCGCCCAGCGTCTCCTCTAGTGGTGTGGATTCATCGTCTCGGTGGGCGTAGTACAGGTCGATGTGGTCGATGCCCAGCCGACGCAACGAGTCCTCGACCGCCGCGCGAATGTTGTTCGCGCCCAGGCCGGGCCGCCTGTCCCAGCCGCCGACCTTGGTGGCGATCACCACGTCGTCTCGCCGGCCGCGCTTGGCCAGCCACCGTCCGATGATCGTCTCCGATTCCCCGCCAACGTTGCCGGGCGCACTGGCCGTGTAGACATCAGCGGTGTCGATGAAGTTGCCGCCTGCGGCGGTATAGGCGTCCAATACGCGGAAGGAGGCCTGCTCGTCGGCGGTCCAACCGAAGACGTTGCCACCTAGACAAATCGGAAAAACGTCCAGTTCGGTCGTGCCCAGTTTCACCATGCTCTCTCCACTGTTCCGTCGATTCGTCGGTGATCAGCGCTCATTCTCCGTGGTAGAACCGGAGCCGACGCGGGGACTCGAACCCCGAACCTACCGCCTACAAATGATTCTGACGCTGTGCTGACCACCCGCTGGATTGCCTGGTCGACGTTTCAACCATCACAGCTTAACGATCTGGTTGCCACCGCTGGCAGGGTGCGCGCCCGTCGGGGCTCAACGGCACCGTGGTGACAGCATCCTCCACAGCCGCACGGCTCGTGGCTCAATCCCGACGGCATTCCCGTCGACCTTATGGTCCCCGCCAGGGGCAAGCCAGTCCGGCTCCGCCCGAATCCACGTCAAGCTCCACGGGACACGCCCTAGCGCAGTGCATGCGCTGACGCCCAGCGAACGGCGGGTCGCTCGGTTAGGCACCCAGGATGTGGCAACCGGGAGACCGCCCAAGCGTTGTTTATCACACCAAAACCGTCAGCGACCAACTCGACACCGCAGTGAAATAAAGTCTTCGCCATCATTGAATGAGGTTGCGCGAAAGCGTAAGCCACGCGCGTAGGGGGCGCGCGGCCAGCCGGGACGATGCTGCTGGAGCGCGGTGAAGAACTTGCACGTATCCAGCAATCAATCACAGCCGTGGGACGCGGGGACGGTGGTGTGTTGGTGCTTCAGGGCGCGGCCGGGATCGGCAAAAGCGTTCTGTTAGGCGCGCTGTGTGAACACGCCACCGCTGAAGGCATGCAGACTTTGACTGCGCGAGTCAGTGAACTGGAGCACGAGTTCGGTTTTGGCATGGCCCGCCAGCTGCTGGAAAGACGCGTGGTGCGTGCCGGCGAGTCCGAGCGGGCCGAGTTGTTGGCCGGCGCCGCCAGCCTTCGTCGCAGGCTGCGCAAAAGCCACCAACGGGAACCCGTTTGTGCTCCGTGAGCTCATTCTCGATCTGGCCGTCTAGCTTAAGCACTGCCTAATTTCCGCCCGTTTTGCAATGGTTCCCACCGCGGCCCTTTTCTTCTCACCCCTCGGAGTCGTTCCGGAGATCCAAACATCGAACTTGTCAAACTGCGGCATGCTTTTCAACTCCAGCTCGAAGGTTGCCAGCGGTTTGAAGGCGTCCATCCAGTTGTCGCTCGGCGGTTTGAAGTCGAACTTTTCGATCTCCCAACCCCCGCGCATGTCGCCGACCCATGGGTAGTTGTGTGTGATCTCCGCAAAGACTTCTGCCTTGCTCCTGAGTTGAGCGAATTTCAGCATGCGCCTTCCTCTCTTATGAGCGGGCAGTGGTGCAGGCCATGTGCGAGATACGCGCCGCGGCGGATGAGGCACGGCCTTGCTGACGGCCCCTGTCACTCCGCTGGCGAACCCTGGTTGCCGCGACTACCCCGGCCCTGATCTCCCACGGAGCCGGAAGCGTACTTGCAGATGTACTTGCACGCACGGTCTTAAGGTAAGGCTCAGTAGCGTCCTGCGCAGCACTATCGCCTAAATGGAGCAGTGCCTGCGTTGCGCGGTTGCGGATCGCCCAGAGGCGGCTGGTGATGGGAGCCGGGTCGGGGTTGCCCCCTTCCGTTCCGCCCGCTCACGTGCACGGTGCTGCTGACGGGAATCGCTCATACGGGCCGTCCTGCCCGCATGCCTGCGCGTGATCTGGCTGCGTGGCGGTAACCGGTTTGTGCGGTCAGTCAGGTTGAGGTGGAGTGATCAATGTGAGATACACCTGCTGAGTTGTCACCGGGTCAGAGCATGCTCCGTCGATCAGCGCGTGGGCCAGCTCAGGGCCGCCGTCCGGATCGGTCATCCACCAGGCCGCCGCGTCCACCAGCGCTAATCGTTGCACCGCCGAGAGCCGGGGTTCTCGTTCGGCCAGCACCGCTACCGCCGCCAATCGTTGACTCCTCGACGCGGTGGTGTCATCACGAGGGGACCGCAACGGTGGGCCGCCATCGTCATCCAGCGCGCCAGCGGCCATCTCCAGCGTTCGGGACAAAGCCAATTCGTCGGCAACCGGACGGCGACCCGGGGCGAACAGGCGTGAAATGGCCGACCATTGTTCCAGTGCTCGTGCCAGTGACCGAGCTCGCCACGGGGTCAACCGCAAGACCACCGATGGGTCCTGCTTACCGTTGACAGCGACAATGCCGCCGTCTAGCTCCACCACGTCACCGTGATCCAGCAGCAGCCGGGGCCGGTCCGGGTCGAACTGCCTACCTTCTGCCATCAGTGTCCACCTTCGTCCGCTTACGCTGTAATCAGAGCTGTTGGCCGACGCGAGGTCAGGGCAGCAGCACGCGCTGACCGGCCAACAGGCCCGAGACGACGGCGGTGTTTTCGTCACCAACCGGTCCGGGCTTGAACCGGGTCCGGGTAACCTGGCCGTCCGGGCCTAGCAGGTCCACGTAGGACGCGTCGTGGTCCCGGATCACCGCGGCGTTCGGTACGACCAACACATCATGTGCGAGCACGGTAGTGACTGCCACCCGGGCGGTCTGCCCGTCGCGCAGCCCCGCGTCCCGGTCGGCGACGGTGACCGTGACGTAGTACTCCGTCACCCCGGAGATCATCGCGGCGCTGGGCGCGATCGCGAGAAGTCGGCCGGGACGCGGGGCGCCGGACACCGCGTCCACGGTGACCGAGACCGGTTGTCCGGGGTGCAGTGCGGCTGCGTCCGCCTCGGCGAAGGGCACCACGGCCAGCGCCCCGCCCGCAGCCACGCCCGACAGCGCGCCAGTGGCCGACACGGTGTGCGTGGCATCGCCGGAACGCACCACTACGGTTTTCCGCGCCATTGACGGGCCCGCCGCACACCCAGTGAGCAGCGCCGCCACCGCCGTGAGAGCCGCCAGGACCATCAGGGCGCCGAGGTCAGGTCCAGCCGCATTCCGCGACACGGGAAGCAGCGCCCTTGACCAGCGAAGTCGATCATGCCCGCGATACCGCCGTCGGACGAGTTGATGCGGGAGCGCGGTGCGCTCCAACGGACAGCAATTCGGCAGTCGTGGCTGCATCGACACGGTCAACCAGGTGGCCCAGATCGCGCGCCACGTCGGCATCGAGGACCTAGCCAGCTTCACCCGGCAGCTGTCCTAGGCTCCCAGGGGGCGCGGCGCACCCAGGGCCAGGTGAGCAGCGCCCACACCGCCGCTCCGAGCACCACCTCCGACAGCAGGTACCACGGCCAGGTACCCAGCAGGTCCAGCATGGACTCCACCTGTGGCTTGGCATCGAGAAAGCCGTAGTTGGTTGCGGCGAGCCGGTTGAAGGTGAACATCATCACCCCCCAGCACATCGTGGCCAGCACCGCAACGCGATAGCTGCGCCAGTCCGGGCGCAATCCCACCCCCCAGGTCAGGTAGATCGCCGCCCACACCACCAGGCTGTGCAGCCCGAAAAACGTCCAAAACGGCAGCGACGCGAACCCCTCGTGCAGCACCGGGGTCAGCAAGGCCTGCGAGGTCAGCGTCAGCCCCCAGAAATAGGTCAGCGCAAACGGTGTCTTCGACTGTGACCACAATGCCCATACCGACGCCATCGCCGCCAAGTCGCACAGCTGCAACGGCAGCGAGTACAGGACCTGCGAGTGTCCCGGCCATAACCAGTACACCTCGTTCAAGATCAGGATTGTGGCGAAGACCACTGCCAGTATTCTGCTTAACCGCCACTGGGCCACCGTGCCACGAAACCACCGGCCAGCAATCACCAGTGCCGCCGTGACCACCACGAACACCCCGAGCGTTACCTCGTGTGCTAACCCGAAAACCGCGAACTCGCTAGCGCTGGCAGCGTTGACCACGTCACTTGACTGTAGTCAGGGCCACCCTGCCCGTCGTGTCAAAGGCGCCTGCGGCGGGCCTCAAGCTCCGGGATGGCCCCACAACCGAGGTTCCCATGCAGACTAATTGCCATGGCAGTCAGTCGGACAGCCCAGCGAAACTGACGGAGCAGTTCGATCGTGCAGGGCAGTGCCCTGGTTTGCGGCCGCACGCGCCGCCACATCCGTGGGCCCAGCAGGGTCGTAGCCGGTTAGCTTGTATCGGATCCAACCAAAAAGAGCATCGGAACGATGAGTGTTGCTGGGCGCCACAACCACGATCAGGCTCAGCCGATCCACTGCACGAGCAGCACGTGGACCTCGCGCGACTGGCGGGTATCAGGTTGTGCTCGTAGCGTCTCTTCCTGATGGCCAAGCTGTGCACAGTCGCCCTCTAACGGATTTTGGACAAGAGTTGCCCTGCGGCGCGGATCACTACGCGCAGCAGCGGGAAGACCAGCCCGCGGGTGATCTGCGCAACGTATATCATCGTCCGATCCGAGACCATTACCAGGGAACTACCCGGGTCTCCGCAGATGTGGTCGATGGAGCTGACCGGCATTCTCTGCCGTGTCGTTCACCCGCCCAAGGGCCTGTGTTGGGAATGGGCGGGGGACTTGCCCCAAAGCACGGTGCGGGTGATCCAAGGAAGCGGGCATGGTGACCGAATATGATCAATCAGGTGCGCGGCGCACCACGGCGGGCACGGCGAACGAGCCGCTGGGTAACGATGTCGCAGAGCCCCTTGATCCGTCGCTGATCATGCAGATTGGAATGGGCTTTCGACCTGCCAAAACCCTGCTGTCGGCGGTGGAATTAGATCTGTTTACCCTCCTCGGTTCCGGCGAGCTCACCGGGCCTTCGATTGCCGAACGGCTCGGGCTTCGCAGTCGTGCGGTGTACGACTTCCTCGACGGGCTTGTCGCCTTGCGTTTGCTAGAACGAGACGGGCAAGGCGAAACTGGCCGTTACCGCAACACCCCGGAGACAGCACTGTTCCTTGATCGCAACAGCCCGGGTTACCTAGGCGGCCGGCTGGAGATGGCCAACGCCCGGTCATACGGTTTTTGGGGTGGCTTGACTGACGCACTGCGCACCGGCAGACCGCAAAATGAGAGCAAAGACACCGGCCAGTCGCTGTTTGTCGAGCTGTCCCGGGATCCCGCCCGCCTGGACCTGTTCCTGCGGGCGATGGCGGGTGCCTCGAGGGCCAACTTTCATGCCCTGGCCGCCAAGTTCGACTTCTCCCGCTACCAAACCGTCTGCGATGTAGGTGGTGCCACGGGCGAGCTATCAATCATCCTGGCCCAGCGCTACCCGCACCTGCAGTGCATCACCTTTGACTTACCGGTCGTGGAACCGATCGCCATCCGCGCCATCGAGCAGGCCAACCTCAGTCATCGGGTCCGCGCAGTGTCCGGCGATTTCTTCGCCGATCCACTGTCCCCGGCTGACGTAATCACGATGGGAATGATCCTGCACGATTGGAATCTCGAGCGAAAACAGCAACTCATCACCGCGGCCTACAAAGCGCTTCCGCGTGGTGGCGCGCTCATCGTCATTGAGAACCTGATCGACGACGACCGGCGGGAAAACGTTGCCGGATTGATGATGTCTTTGCAAATGCTGATCGAGTTCGGCGACGGCTTCGACTATACCGGCGCCGACTTCCAATCATGGTGCACCGATGTGGGCTTCGAATCAGTCGAAGTGCTTGCGTTAGGCGGCTCAGCAAGTGCCGCCATCGCCTATAAATAGCCGGTTGCTGAGCGAGACCAGCAGACGCTCCTGAACGTCGAGGCAGTAGCGGCCCTTTTCGGTCGCGGGCCGGTTAGCCAACCAGCCACCTCTGGTGCGGATTGAGTCGACGGCGGTGGGGTTTTGGCCTGTCAGCGGAGATTCTGCAGGGTAACCCGTGTGCCGTGCGCGTATAGAGAAGCCAGCGATGCGCGGTAGAGCGCGGTGAAACGCTCGTCATCGATCAGGTCACCGAACACCTCCCGATCCGCGATGAAAGCGAGTGGATCCTCGCGCTGGCGGCGAGCGTTCGTCATGAGGCTGTCTCTGAGGCGGTCGACCACCTCAATCGGTCGATTCTGTTCGTCTACCCCTTCGGCGTACCGCGCCCAACTGGCCACTATTGCGGCCGAGCGCTTGATCTCACCGCCGGCGGCCAAGTTCTGCCTGATAACCGGGAGCAACCACTTCGGGATTCGGTCGGAGCTCTCCGCGCACAATCGCGCTACGGTGTCGCGCACGTTCGGGTTGGAGAAACGGGCGATCAGCGTCTGTTTGTATTCCGCGAGGTCGATCCCGGGGACGGGTTGCAAGGTCGGCGTGGCCTCCCGATCCATGTACCCGAGGAGGAGGTGCTGGAACAGCGCGTCTTGGCACACCTCGTGCACCAGCCGGTACCCGGCGAGGTAACCGAAGTAGCACAGCGCCTGGTGGCTGGCATTGAGCAGGCGTATTTTCATCAGCTCGTAGGGTTCGACGTCCTCGACGAGTTGCACGCCGACGTCCTCCAATGGAGGGCGACCGTCGCCGAATTCGTCCTCCAACACCCATTGCGTGAAAGGCTCGCAGACAACCGGCCACTGATCACCGATCCCGAACTGTTGACTGATCTTGACCTTGTCGTCGTCAGTGGTCACCGGCGTGATCCGGTCGACCATCGAGTTCGGGAAACGGACCTGCTGCTCGATCCAGGCACCGAGTTCGGGATCCCTCAACGTGGCGAAGGCGACGAAACTCTTCCTCGCGGCGTCACCGTTGCCCGGGATGTTGTCGCAGGACATCACGGTGAACGGTGGCAGATCGCGCCGGCGCCGGCGCACCAGCGCCTCCGTGATCAGTCCGAACGTCGTCTTCGGGGCAGTTCCCGGTCGCAGGTCGTGTACGACATCGGGGAAGCTGGCGTCGAACTCGCCGGTGACGGCGTGGAAGTTGTAGCCGCCCTCGGTCACCGTCAATGACACGATCCGCGTTTGCTCGTCGGCGAGCTTCTCGATGACCGCCTCTGGATCATCCGGCGCGAAGAGGTACTGCACGATCGAGCCGATGACCCTGGGCTCGAGAGACCCGTCTGAATGCTTGACTACCAGGGTGTAGAGGCAATCCTGCGCCTGCATCGTGTCTCTCATCCGGCGATCGGACGGCAGCACACCGACACCGCAGATGCCCCAGTCCAGCGCCTTGCCCTCGGCCATGAGACAGTCCAGATACATGGCCTGATGCGATCGGTGAAACCCGCCCACGCCGAAGTGCACGATACCCGTACGCACGCAGTTACGATCATAGGTTGGTGCCGACACTGGCGCGCGGAACGAAGGCAACGATTTCGCATTGAGCGGCCCCATGTGAGTCCTTTCAGAAGTGCTGCCTCGCGATGGTGAACTCACGCGCTTGCGCGTACCGGGCCCGAACCGCCTCGACGACGTCGCCGCCGTATGTCTCGACTCCCGCACGTATCCACGGCGGCGGTTGGGCGTTTCCGCTCAGGGCCCACGCGGCCTGCCGAGCGGCCCCGTCTGCGACGTACTCCCCTGGTGGCGGCACCAGTACCGGGTGGCCCAGCACGGTCGGGGCGATCCGCTGGACCGCGTCGGACCGTGCACCGCCACCGATGAGGAACACCCGCTCGACGCGGGCGCCGGCCGCGACCAGAGCGTCGATGGCATCCGCCATGCTGCACAGCAGGCCCTCGACCGCCGCGCGTGCGAGGTGTGCCGCGGTCGCGGTCGCCAGGCGCAGCCCGTGTACGGCGCCGGTGGCGTCCGGTCGGTCAGGGGTCCGTTCGCCCTCGAGGTAGGGCACGACCACGAGACCGTCGGCGCCCGGTGGGTCGAGAGCGCGAGCCTGGAGAACTCCTCGTGGTCGACGCGGAGCATCGTGGCGACGGCGTCGAGAACCCGGGCCGCGTTCAGCGTGGCGACCAGCGGGAGGAACCGGCCGGTGGCGTCGGCGAATCCGGCGACCGTGCCGGAGAGATCAGTGGCAGGGGTGTCGGTCACGGAGCAGGCCACGCCGGAGGTGCCGAGAGAGACAACGACATCACCGGAGCGCGTATCGAGGCCGAGGGCAGCTGCGGCGTTGTCACCGGTGCCCGGTCCTACGACGGCGAGCGGACAGGTTTCGGAGGAAGTGGTGTCCGATCGGCAACAACCCGAAATCCCGTTACTAGGCGGCACCGCCAACCGTGGACAGGTCGTTCGAATCGCCAACACGGTACGTCGGCCGCAACGACGAACCAGCCCGGCGACCCACGCCCTGCTGCGCCATCTGGCAGATATCGGATTCGACGGTTCCCCGCGCTTCATCGGCATAGATTCGCAGCACCGAGAAGTGCTTTCGTACATCCCGGGAACGGCCGTGACGCCACCGCATCCCGACTGGGCACTCACCGATGAAGCCCTTATCAGTGTGGCCGAACTCCTGCGCGCGTATCACCAGGCGGTCGACACGTTCAACCCCACACCTTACGCCTGGCCGTCGTCGCCCCCTGAGCCTTTTAAGGGTGAACTGATCAGCCATAACGACCCCAACTTGGATAATGTCGTGTTCCGCGCCGGTAAAGCCGTGGCGCTCATAGACTTTGACCTCGCGAGCCCAGGCTGCAGATTGTGGGAC
>DATNDR010000106.1:0-7586 GCA_035606945.1 Pseudonocardiaceae bacterium | reverse complement strand
AGGGCTTTAGTGGCTGGAACGGCCATCCACCTGCAGCTACTGACCGGCATCCTTGCCGCCCTGTTTATCGCCGGTTTCACCGGCACCGTGCGCAAGATATAGCGGCTGAGCGTGCCGTCGGCGGCACAGTGGTGAAGGTGTCATCGTCGCAGAGGCGGCGCAGGACGATCCCAGGGCCTTTTTGAGGAGACGGAGATCCGACCGGGCGCTCTTCGTTGTGTGTGAACGCTGATTGGTCGTGCATTCGCGTGTCTGGGAGCAATGCCACTTAGCTTGAGTTGATCATACTGCGAGGCGGACCGTCTGGAGGTTCGCCAGCTGGATCGTGGCGGGGCCGTCGTGGCGGATTCCCACGTCGGCGGTGGTCTTGACCCGGTAGGAGTTGTGCCGCGCGCGCTTGACCGCGCGCGGGTAGGTGCGGTGGCGCCGCTTGGGGTTGAGGTTGCGCTTGGTGGTGAGGCTGGCTAGGACTCTGGCGAGGATGCGTGCACGCTGCTCAGGGGGAAAAGGCCGTGTCGGTGACCCGGCGGCGGATGATGCGCACGGTGCGCTTGAACTTGACCCGGTCGGGGTCGATGTCGGCCTCGGTGGCGGCCCGGCAGACCAGCGCGCTGATCGCGTGATGGGTGAGCAGGTAGCCGTAGATCTCCTGGCGGACCATGTCCGGGCTTTTCGAGCGCAGCACCCTGCCCGGGCCCCGCAGGTAGGTCTTGAGCTGGTTGTTACCGGTCTCGTGCTGTCGGGTAGCCCCGGCGTATTGCTGCGCCGGGGCCCCCTCAGAACCGTGCTTGCGGCGTTAACCGCACACGGCTCAGGCAAGCCCTGATGGGTCGCGGGTAGGTGGGTGTGCTGGGCTGCTGCCGGCGGTGTGCTGCCGGTGGCAGCGTGTGTGGAGGAGACGTTGGTGAAGGTCAGCCGGCGTGCCGTGACCTCGGTGGACGACGATGTAGCTCTTGGCTATCGCCCGGCGGGTGACCCGGAGCCACTGCTCCCATTCCTGGGGGCTTTGCGGTTCTTGGTCGGCGTGCAGAAGGAAGTCCCGGCAGAGTGGACAGCGGCCGTGTTGAGCCCGGAGCAGGCGCAGCGCGGCTTGGTCGATCGGCGGGGGTTTTCGGCGACGTCGCGTGGCCCAGTAATCGGCGAGGGTGGGGTCATCGGGTGATGACGTGCCGCCGACCAACTGGTGTCGGATGATCTTCGTCCAGCAGAACTTGCGGAGGTAGGCGCCGCTGTCGCGGTGTCCGAACACCCACTTGTCCTGTCTGGAGGGGTTGAACTTTCCGAAGTACCGTTTCACGATCCAGTTCTTCGGTTTGTTCGGGTGGCTGTGTTTCACCCACTTGTAGGTGAGCTTCCACATGTAATCATCGAGCGAGTTGAATACCCTGCTGGATACCACCGTCCGGTAGTAGGCTGACCATCCCCGCACGATCGGGTTGATCGCGTAGAGGACGGCTTGCGCGTTTGCCCCTCGCAGGGCCAACATTTCCGCGCGTAGCCGTAGCCGGATTCGTCTCACCGCTGCTTTGCTTGGCATGATCAGCAGTTTGCCGTGATAGCGACGGACGGTGAATCCCAGGAAATCGAAGCCGTGCTCTTCGACGTGGACGATGTGTGTCTTGTCCTCGTTGAAGACCAAACCCCTGGGCGTCAGCCAGACGGCAAGCCGTGCTTTGACCTGTTCGGCCTGCTCACGTGAGTGACACAAGACAACCAGGAGAGTAGCCGGGCGGGATCACACCGCCCGGCTCTCGCAGAACCGGACTTGAACCTCTCGGCTCATCCGGCTCCCATTGCCCAACCGTCAGGACGCAATCCGAACCGCCAGTGAGCGAATAGGGAAGGTGCCCGTCGGGCGACCTCGGCTAGCCAGTGCATGGCTTTTCGTTCACGACGTTTCAGCCGTTTGTATTTCCGACAGGCCCACCGTGCGAGGTGCCTGTTGAGTCGTCGCAGGAGAGGATACAACATGGACTTGTAGAAGTGTCCATAGTAGTTGATCCATCCGTGCACGATGCTGTTGAACATCCGTGCCAGGTCGTCGAGGGATTTGTCACTGCGTCGCGCGATGTGCCACGAGCGAATCTCTCGGCCCATCCCCACGACCGCGTCCCGGCTGACGGCGGGGAGGAAACTCACGAAGTGCTTCCCCCACTTGTTTTTGGCCAGCCGGGGCCGAAACGTATACCCCAGAAACGTAAACGACGTGACCTCATGATCGCCACGCCGGTCGGCGTCTTTGCAGTACACGATGCGCGTCTTGTCTGGATGCAATTCCAAACCGACGTGCGCGAGCCGTGTCGCGATGGCATCCCGCAGCATCCGGGCTTGCCGCTCGCTGTCGCAGTGCACCACCACATCATCACAATACCGCTCGAACGAAACACTCGGGAACTCCCGAGCCATCCACGCATCGAACGCGTAATGCATGAACAGGTTAGCCAACAACGGGGAAATCGCCGACCCCTGAGGAGTTCCACGATCTCGCGCCACCAGGCTACCATCCGGTTGTTGAATCGGCGCGGCAAGCCACCGCCGTACATACAACAGAATCCAGCGCTGGGTGGTATGATGTTCCACGGCTTTGAGGATGAGGTCCCACGGCACGCTGTCAAAGAAGGCCTTGATATCCAGGTCGATGACCCAGTCGGCCCTCCAGCAGCGCTGCCGGCAAGCGCCTACCGCGTCCACCGCGGACTTCTTTGGCCGATAGCCATAAGAGTCCGGATGAAAGATCGGTTCCACGGTCGGTTCCAGATACATCTTGGCCACCGTCTGTGCGACCCGATCGGACACCGTAGGCACCCCCAGCACCCGCACACCCTTGCCCCCAGCCTTCGGAATTTCCACCGCTTTGACCGGAGGCGGGAAATAACTTCCCGACGACATGCGATTCCAAATCCGATATAGGTTCTTATCGCGATCCTTTTCGAACTCAGCGATCGACACCTCGTCCACCCCGGCCGCACCCTTATTAGCCTTGACCCTCTGATACGCCTCCCACACCACCCACTTGGAAATATCAAACGACTTGTCTGACAGCTTCGGCTCAGTCACCCGATTCCTCCCGGCCACGCCGGTTGATCGACCAACGAACCAGGGCAACCCATCCCCTTCGCTCCGCCCGCATTACCAGGCATCACCGCTACTACAGGATGGTCCGCCCGCCTGCCCCGCATCGGTACTCCACCCCTTACAGTTTCCGCTGTTTGGGGTTCTCCCTGTCGCCGACCAGTCCAACACCCGGCCGACCATATCGGGGCGAGGCGTTCCCAAGTTCCGCACTGGAGCCTAGACCGAGCTCGCGCCACCTTTGTGCCGGACACCACCAGGCCAATAAGCAGGCACCCGCCTGGCTTATCCCAGGGCAACAACTGGACCCTGGTTTTGATGTCATCGCTACGCTTTCGACAGTTCATCAGTGGTTCACTCACGTTCGCCTTCTCGGTCCACACTTGACACCATCAAGGGCGCCTTTTCTGCGACGCTTACCACCACGACTCATTCACCGCAGCAGCTCGCAGTAGTTTGAGACCACCCCCTGCAGGGCGATCCCGAAGGGCCAAACCTCCATCACCAGTGCAGCACCGCAACAATTCAGTGCGATCTTCTACATCGCAACCTCCAGTCGCGTTCTTGGCGCACGATCGTCAGCGTACCTAATCAATGCGGGCGAGCCCGTCGCCAATCTAATGTCTCCTGTGGCGAGCTTTTGGTACCGGACTCCAGCGGCTTGCTCCATTCCGTGCAAAGCGATGTTGAACAACAACGGACTGGCGACACCCCCTTGCGGGGTACCCTCATCCGTCGGGGCGAACCGACCTTTATCCACCACACCCGCCTGCAACCAGTCCCGGATCATTCCCCGGGCGGGAAACGTTCCGATCATGGTCAGAAGGTGCTGATGGTCGATATGGTCGAACGCCGCGGTCAGGTCCGCGTCCAGGACCCATAGGCGGTGCGGGTTTTTCCCGTTCACCGTCAGGTAAATCGCCCCGATCGCGTCCTGGCAACCACGACCGGGCCGGAAGCCGTAGCTTCTCGGCTCGAACCGTGCCTCCCACTCGGGTTCCAACGCGTTGACGACCCGGGCCTGAAGCACCCGGTCGACCAGCACGGGAATCCCGAGTCCCCGCTGTTTTCCATTTGCTTTGGGAATCATCACTCGCTTGACTGGCCAGGCCCGCCAACCGGTCGACTCACGCTGGATCCACTGCGTCAGTGACCGTTTGTCGTCGTCGGTCACAGCGATCTGACCGTCGATGCCCGCCGTCTCGCGACCAGCGTTGAGCTCCGTGACCCGACGGACACTGATCAACGTGTTCGCTTGGGACCGTAGCATCAACTTCTGCAAATTACGGACCTTAGCCAGGTCCCCTACCTTCGATGCCGTGAAGATCCGCTGCCGCAAACGCCGTACGTCCTTCGCAGCTTCCCGCCAATCGATCGCGTTCCACTCCGGTACTCCGTCCTCAGGTCCGTTCACCACCCACCACCGACCACGGCCCACGCCGCCGCCGATACCGTCATGGCGTCCAACTTGTCCCTCGGTTCTGGTGTCGTTGTCAGCACAGTCCCCACAGGCTCACCTGGCCCACGTCAGCACCCTTTCAGGTCCGGGCACTGCCCGTATCCGGCCAGTTATCCGAGAACGTCAGCGGAGGAGCCGACCATGTGTTCCCGGTTTCCTGTCGTCTTTCGACGCACCGGCATTTGCTTCTTGGGCCATCCTGTCCCCGCTGGGTGATCCGCTTCCCTCACGGTCAGCGCACCGGACCACTACCAACGTGACCGGGATCCAACGGGATTGCCATGTTCCACACGAGCGAGACACGACCGGGGTGGGTGCCCCCTATATCCCGAGACACGGCGGTGTTCCCTGGCCGAGGTTGGGTCCATCGACCAGCGCCTGCCGCATTCCAGCGGCCTGTCCTACCACCCCGCTGACACATCACATCTGCAAGGCTCACCATCACGGGACATCATCGGGGATTTACCAATGTTCACCCGTCCAGTCTTCCCCGTCACCTGTAGCCTCCGGATGCAACGGACGCCCTTGGGCTTGACCACCTGAGCTTCGCACCCGCCGTTACCGGCAACGCACGTCAGGCTGGGGACAGGCCGTCGAACACTGACCTGGAGCTACATCCTCGTCATACAAGCCTCCATAATGTGCTCACTCAACTCGTGCGACTTCACGTCGCACCCCACCGCTCGTGATACAGAGCGATCAACCGGTGAGCGGGGTGGCGGCGGGGGTCGCGCAAGGTGGTGGCCAGCCGGTAGCTGGCGGCATACCGGGTGCCATCGGCGCAGGTGACGGTGACCTGGGCGGTGATGATGCGGACGGTCATCTCGCCGATGCGAGAGAGAAACGAGCCGTCCTCGCAGCGCGCCAGGACGGGCAGGCGACGGGTGACCCGCAGCCGAACCAGGTACTGGGCGCCGGTGTGAGCGAGCTCGGTGAGGAACTCCGCAGCATCAAAGCCACGATCAGCCAGCACCAGCATGCGCTCATCAAGCAGGGCCAACAGTGCCCGGGCGTAGTCGGTCTCCCCGGTGGCGGGCGGACCGAACACCGCGCCCAGCAGGGCCCGGGTGCCGGTCTCGACCAGCGTCATCAGCTCCAGCGCAGGGTAGCCGGTCACCCCAAGCGCGGCGCGCATCTTGCCCAGC
Organism: Pseudonocardiaceae bacterium; assembly: GCA_035606945.1. Lineage (GTDB taxonomy): Bacteria > Actinomycetota > Actinomycetes > Mycobacteriales > Pseudonocardiaceae. Next base: position 1,910 of record DATNDR010000106.1, on the reverse strand, counting down.
CAGGACCGGTTCCGGTCGCTGTCAGCGACCTTGATCGAGGTGCAGCCATCAAAGGCTACCGTGCGATACCGGCCGAAACGCACTCCCGGAGTGTGCGGGCCGGCCACCGGCCCAGCCGGCACGTCAAACAACGCCTTGACCGGGGCCGCCCCCAGCCGGCGCCGCAGGTCCCGCAGCGCCTTGCCGGAGGGGCACGGCATACCTAGCCCGCCCAGGCCTGCGACCAGCTTGGCCCACACCTTCGCATAGCCCAACCGGGGAACAGGCCCAGCGCCAGCACGAAATACATTCCCACCCGCGCGGGCAGCATCCGCAACCGTTGCTGGGTCGCTCGGGTCTGCTCCAGTACCGCATCCACCAGCTCGAAGGGAACCTGCCATGTCAGCTCACCCAGATGACCAGCAGCGAACACCCCCGCCGCCACCTTGATTGTCTTGGTGACGTTCACGGCAACCGAGCCGGGCACACCACCCCAATCACTCCCTGGCCGCGTACTCCTGAGCATGGCAGAATCCACCACCGCGGCTCCCCGGTAGAGACTGGATCTTGGTCGATCGTTCTTCTACCAGGAGCCGCACTCATTCCCACGGCACGACGCGCCCAGCCCTCCCAAGCCCTCCGCGTGGCACGCCTGACTGCCCAGTCAATCCCTTAACTACCGGGCATTGAGGCTAGCCCGCGCCGGCCCGCGCCGGGCGGTCGACGCGCCAGAGGTCGCGCAGCCCGTAGCCCAGGACGGCCAGCACGTACACCCAGGTGGAGGCGCCGGGCGGCTGCGAGGTGAGCAGCGTCAGGAAGATGGCGAGCACCACGGCGTGGCCCTGCCGGGCCGGCCCCTGCAGTGCCGCGGGCAGCAGCAGCGCCGTGGTCACCAGGAGCACCGCAGGTAGCCCGCTCGGCTCGATGTCCGAGATCAGGTTGATGCCGAGCTGGCGGACCGGCGGCTGCAGCCCCCAGAACGGGCTGTAGAGCAGCGCGTCGACGCCCGCCTGGGTGGCCACCTCGCGGCTCCGCAGCGAGTACTCGTCCTGGGTGACCTTCGCGGCCAGACCGAAGACCGGCGCGTACACCGCGACCCAGCCGGCGGCGCCCAGCAGCCCGACGCCACCCACGCGGCGCAGGAAGTCCCGCGCGGGCGAGTCGTCCGGCTTGCGGCGCAGGAACACATTGTAGGTCCAGACCACCACGAACACCCCGAACCCTCCGGTCGACCAGGTGCCGACCAGCCCGAGCAGCAGGCTGAGCTTCACCAGACGGGACCGGATGCCGACCATCGGGCACAAGAAGTACGCGACCGCGCAGTAGAGCGCCATCCATCCGGGCTCCCTGCCCAACCCAGTGAACCGGGGCAAGACGTGGCCGAGCACTCTCTGGGCGGACTCGGTGACGGTGAACGGCAGGTACACCGGCTGCGGCCCGAGCCCGCCCACCGGGAACGTGGCGAACCTGCCGGCCCCGATCCCGGCGGCCGCCCAGTACCCGGCGGTGACCACGTACGACATCGACAGCAGCGTGATCACTAGCACGAATCCCTGGGCCAGCGCGCGCCGCCGCCGAGCCTGCCTGGTCACGATGATCACGCAGGCCAGTACGCCGCCGGTGAGCACGATGTCCTGCGCCAGCGGCTGGAGGTACTCGGGCGTGGTCACGTAGCAGCGGACGATCCGCCACAGGTCGGCGAGCATGAGGCAGACCGGCACAATCAGCACCAACCTGGGCGTGGGCAGGCTCATCGGCAGCCCACGGCGGCGATACAGCTCGATCCCGGCCGCGCAGCAGGCCAGCGCCAGCCCGAGCGGGCCGTACAGCTCGCCCAGCAGGTTGGGCCGCAAGAACAGCATCGCGAGCAGGAGCAGCGCCCCGGAGACCCCGAGCGCCGAGGCGCCGTTTCGAATCCGCGCCGGCCATGG
>DATNDR010000092.1:0-55602 GCA_035606945.1 Pseudonocardiaceae bacterium | reverse complement strand
AGCACCGCCCGCGGTGCGCTGGCCTCGCGATAGCTAACGCCGCCATCCCCCCATGGCGCTGGTCGCTGCCGCTCCCGTTCCATACGCGAACACTTGTTTGAATGCGTCCACGCCCAGCCTTTCCCGGAAAGTGAGGATTAGGTCGAGTGCAGCTGTCTGAGCTACCCGCGCTGGAAGTTTGTTGTCGTGTGGCCGCCCCGCCGAGAAAGGTGTGGGCGCTGATCAGTGACATCACTCGAGTCGGGGACTGGGGTGGCGAGTGCGTGCACGCCGAGTGGATCGACGGCGCTGATGGGCCTGCGGTGGGGGCCCGATTCCGCGGTCGCCAACGTCGCCAGGGCCAGCAGTGGACCAGCGTGTCAGTAGTGATCGAGGCCCAACCTGGCGTCAGCTTTGCGTGGGCAGTGGGAGACCCGCAGTACCCCTCGACCACCTGGCGCTATCACCTGGCTCCCGACGGATCAGGGGGCACCACCCTGCGTTACCGCGCCGTCCTGGGTCCCGGCCCATCCGGGTTAAGCGACGCGATCGCGCAGGCACCGGAGCATAAGGACAGCATCATCGCCTTCCGTCTCAACGAGCACGAACAGAACATGGCGGCAACACTGCAAGCCATTAAACAGACAGCCGAACAAGAATAATGCCAGGTCAACTCCCAGTATCCACCCCATGCCGCACATCGGCCCACTGCGAAATCAGAACACAAAAACGTCGCTAGTAATTGCTGTACCCGGCTTACAGCCAGCTCCAGTGGCAGTTCGCCGAGCCTCGGGTAGCCCGCTACGCCCCGGCTCCCTCACCGGCCCGCATCTCACGGACGTCTCGACGCGGGGCATCTCTGTCGCCCTCGATGCGTTCCAGGCGCTCTTGACGTGTCACCGCCACCCGGTGCGCAAGATCGCCGTCTGCTCCGGCGGGGCGGTCATCGAGCTCGCGCAGCAGCTCCGTGCGCCCGTAGACGATAAGGACATCCCCGGCAGCGACGACGGTGTGACCAGTCGGAACACCGAGGTAGCGCCCATCGACACGGGTAAGCCCCAACACGACGACGCCCTCACCCCGCAAGGCTAGGTCAGCAAGTGAGCGGCCGGCGAGCCAGTCACCGGGCTCGATCGCCAATTCGCTGACCGCGTATTCAGCAGAGAGTTTCAGAAGACTTGCGAGATCACGGGTCGGCAGGTCGGTGTAGCGGTGGAGAAGGTGACTGATCGCGGCGGTCAGCCGGCGGTCCACCCAGGAACTCCGAGAGATGAACACCAGGGCAAGCAACCCGGCCACGAGTTCGAGGACGCGCCACCACGCGTTCCCGAACGCGCCGCCGCGGAATCCCAGGATCGCCGAGCTGGCCGCGGCCACGATACCCGCGTTGCCCAGCAGCATCAGCGTGGCGACCACCCGGCGGCGCAGCGGATGGTCGACCACGTGCTCGGACTCGCTCGTGGTGAATCCGGCGCCGGTGAACGCCGAGCGGGCCTGGAAGCGCGCGGGCGCAACAAACTACCCCGAAAACTGCCGCTGGTCTGTTCAGCAAGCGACATCTCTGGACTTCAAGACGAGGTAGCGAAAGGTGTTGTCCAGCCGGTAGCCGCCTGTCGATGTCCGGTAGCCGGCAAGCCCCGCCAGCACGGCCCGGCGCACGGTGGCGGGGCTCGCCACCCGTAGCGCTCGCCGTCCGAGGCCCGACCCGAGGAGGTCGCGCAGCAGTGCCTCTTCGTCGGGATACCAGAACGGGCACACGACCTCACCGACTTCCGTCACAGCGAGCCCAGCCAACCGAGCCAACCGCTCGAGCCGGCCATCGGCCGACAGCGGTGGGGGATGCATGCCCGGACCCTGGTCAACGGCGCGCGGCAGCAGGCCGGATAAGGCTTGCCCGAAGGCGCGGATGTCGCAGTTCTCTTCCTTGCCCCAAGCCGTGATCACCACCGGCGCACCAGGGCGCGCAACCCGGGCGGCCTCGCGAAGGGCCGTGAGCGGGTTCGTGACGTGCATGATCGACTGCACGCAGGTCACGGCGTCGAACCTGGCGGCAGGGTAACGCAGCGCCAGGATGTCACCGACCTCGAAGGCACCCTCGGGCACCAGCGCGGCAGCCTGCTCGATCTGCCTCGCGTCCTGGTCGATCCCGGTAACCTGCGCGCCACGGTCCGCGGCGAGTCGGCACAGCCGCCCGGCTCCGCAACCGAGGTCGAGCAACTGGGTGCCCCGACTGACGCCTGCCCGCTGCAGGACCCGCTCGACCAGCGGGGTACCCCAATTTTGTGGTCCCTCATCCACAGGTCGTCAACCTAACGCTGCACGGTGCCGCATGTTCGATGGCATGGTCATCGGCGACGTCCGGGTGTTCAATGACAAATTCTAGAAGGAGCACGAACATGGAGGTGCGCTCGTGATCTTCATCGTCGTCAAGTTCACGATTCGTCCCGACAAGGCCGACGAGTGGCCCTCGCTCGTCGACGAGTTCACCCAGGGCACCCGGGGAGAACAGGGCAACATCTTCTTTGAATGGTCGAGGAGCGTCGAGACGCCCAACCAGTACGTCCTGGTCGAGGCGTTTGCGGACAGCTCAGCAGGCAGCGCGCACGTGAACTCCGACCACTTCAAGAAGGCCATGGCGTGGATCCCCGAAGTGATCGCGACGAAGCCGGAGATCATCCACATCGAGGTGCCCGGCGACGGATGGGGGCAGATGGCCGAGCTGACGCCGGCCACTGCTTCCTAGCCCGTCCCCGGCTGCCGGCTCGCGATCGGCGGTCAGGGCCGGGCCCGGCCCTGCGGCCCGACCGGCACCCTGATCCCGTACTCGCGGATCTTGCGGTAGATCGTGGCCCGGGACATGCCGAGCTGCTGGGCAGCGCGCAGCTTGTTGCCGTCGGTGTTGAGCAACGCCTGCACGATTGCATCGCACTCGATCGACTCCAGCGGGGTGAGCAGCCGACGAGTGCTTGCCCGGCACTCGGGCGGCAGATCAGCAACCGTGATCACGCCCATCCTGCGGTTTGCGACGATCTTGCGCATGGTCTGGTAGAGCTGTGCGATGTTTCCCGCCCACCGGTTGTGCATCAGCACCCGCATCGCCTCGGTGGAGCAGGCCAGCGAACCACCCTTGGTCAGCCGGGAAATCATGAACGGCACGAGTTCCCGCAGGTCTTCAATGTGGTGGCGCAGCGGCGGGATCTGCAGCGAGCGCGGGAAGCAGCGAAGCAGCCGGGCGAGGTCGCCGTCGTAGTCCGGAAGTTGGTGGCCGCGGGTCGCCACCACCCACGGCCTGCCGATGTCGGTCGATTCGCGATGTGGCTCGAGCACGTCATACAGCTCCCGCAGGGTCTCGTCGGGCAGCTGGTCGATATGGGCCAGGATGATCGTGTCAGTGCCGCCGTCAAGCTCCTCCGCGACCTCGTCCACCCACCGCGCGGAGTGGCTTGCATCAGCCACCTCAAGCCCGTCGAACACCCGCATGCGTCCGGCCGGCAAGTGACGCCGGTGCGTACCGCGGGCGATCGTCAGCTTGCCCACGCCCGGCTCGCCCTCCAGCACCAGCCATTCCCTGGCTTGGTAGTACCGGTCGACATCCCGGTAGCACTTGGTCCACAGCGTCCCGGAACCCACTGCCGCCGGCAGGTTCACCGCAGGTTGCCTGAATTGGTGTCCGCCGTCGGCGGCGATCGGCTGAGTCAGCTGGACCTGAACAATCCCGCCGGTGACCGAGCGCGCATCCCAGCTGGGCTTGCACTGCAATCGTGCCGTGGCGCCGCTGGGCAGATCCACGATCAGCAGCTGCCTGCCGCCAGAACTGAGCGCCTCGGTGGCCTGCGCGAGAACGACCTGCTGATCTGCGGGGTCGAGGATCTCCCGGGCCCGATTGTTCATCATCAGCATGTCGTTGCTGATCGCCAGTACGGCGCCTTGGGCGCGCCGGCATGCCAGGAGATAGTCCTGCAGCAAGGCCACCTCGTGCCCACCAGCGTGCTCGAACAGAGCCTCTTCGATCCGCTTCGCAGCCGTCGTGGCGGCGGCCATCATCAGCGGGTTGGCGTCGGTTCGCCAGCAGGTCAGGTCGATGACGCCGAGCAGCTTGCCGGTTACTGGATGGTGAATGGGAGCGCCGGCACAGGCCAGGTCCTCGAGGTGCTCGACGTAGTGTTCGTGCCCGAAGACTTCAGCCGGGCCACGTCCCTCCAGCGCGGTGCCGATCCCGTTTGTCCCGACATGCTGCTCGGAATAGCTGAATCCGATGTCCAGCTTGACGCGATCCAGATGCGCGCGCAGGGTGGAGTCGCCGGTGCGCCTGTCTAACACCACACCCTGGGCATCGGTCAAGACAATGCAGACGGGCTCGCCGGCGAGCTGCTCTGCGAGATCACCGATAACGTTACTGGCGCTATAGGTCAGCCGGGTGTCCCGGTTCGGGTTGGGGTCATAGGGCAAGTCGAAATGATCCGCGGGCACCTTCCACTCCCGCGATCGAATCCAGGACGCCATGATGCTCCGGCGCACCACGCCGGGTTTCACAGGCTCTGCGGTCAGGAAACGTTCCCGCGCGCTGGCCAGGTGCGGGCTCGCGCCCGGCGGGTCGCGTGTTGCGGCTTCCCGTCGGCCGTCTAGCGGATGCCCTCCAGCCACAAGTCGCCCCTTCGGAACCTCAATGATCCGCAGTGGCGGCGCCATACCGACGTCGGCAACGTGGCCCAACCATACCGCCCCGAACGCCCCTGCAGGTACTTCACAAGCGGTCCTTGTCTCATGTTGAGACTGTCGGCATTCACCCATGGGTGTGTGATGCAAGCCATGGGATGCCCTTCCCGGTGGGTACTCGTCGTGCACATGTCGCGGCATGTGCACGACGAGCCGGCTCTCCCCGATGCGGGCGGGCGCGCACGGGGCTCGCGGAGATGAGGCGGCCTCGATGAGTGAGCCCGAGCTGTCCGCAGCCGAGACGTTCAACCCGTGGAGCGTCGTCAACGTGGTGTTCCACCATCTGGCGCAGATGGGTCTGCATCCCGTGCTCGGCGAGGCAGGGGATCCGGCGCGGCCGGCAGCCGACCTGCTGCGGGCGCTCGGTATCCAGCCCGGCCCCGAGCGATCCGAGCACGCAAGGCAGGACATCCATCAGCATTTGGCGGATTTGCGAGCGGCCGTGCTCGGTGAGCGCCCATGACCCGCTCCCGGCCGCCCTGACCGAAGAGACGTGGGAGGAACTGGGCGAATCACTGATCTTGGCAATTACATACCGAACACATGCCGAACGTAACGAGCGACAAACTCGAGCAAGTGATCGACGCTGGCGGCCAGTGCCGCAGCGTACCCGAGTACACCGGCGAGGAGTGTGACCATGAGTCGCCAGAGTGTGGCAAAGGCTCACCAGAAGATCCAGGAACTGTCCTGGGAACCTATGTATCACACGCCGTACCGCAAGTACGGGACCGACTACACCTTCCGTAAGGCGCAGAAGAGGGATCCACTCAAGCAGGTTCTGCGGTCATACTTCCCCATGCAGGAGGAGAAGGACCACCGCGTCTACGGGGCTTCCGACGGCGCGATCCGCGGCAATATGTTCCGCCAGGTGCAGGAGCGCTGGCTGGAGTGGCAGAAGCTGTTCCTGTCCATCATCCCGCTTCCGGAAATCTCGGCGGCCCGATCCATGCCGATGCTGTTCCACACGGTGCCCAACCCGGAGCTGCACAACGGCCAGGCCATCCAGATGATCGATGAAGTCAGGCACTCGACGATCCAGCAGAACCTCAAGCGCTTGTACATGAACAACTACATCGACCCGGCAGGCTTCAACTCGAGCCTGCGTAACTTCCACAACGACTACTGCGGCACGATCGGCCGGCAGTTCGCCGAAGGATTCATCACCGGTGATGCCATCACCGCCGCCAGCATCTACCTTACGATCGTCGCAGAGACCGCTTTCACGAACACGCTGTTCGTCGCCATGCCCGCCGAGGCGGCAGCGAATGGAGACTACCTGCTGCCGACGGTGTTCCACTCGGTGCAGTCCGACGAATCACGGCACATCAGCAACGGTTACGCCACCCTGCTGATGGCCCTGTCCGACGAGAGCAACCACCAGTTGCTCGAGCGCGATCTGCGGTATGCGTGGTGGAACAACCACCGGGTCGTCGACGCGGCGATCGGCACCTTCATCGAGTACGGCACGAAGGACCGGCGCAAGGACCGGGAGAGTTACGCCGAGATGTGGCGGCGGTGGATCTACGACGACTACTACCGCAGCTACCTGGTACCGCTCGAAAAGTACGGGCTGGTGATCCCGCACGACCTTATCGAGGAAGCCTGGAACCAGATCTGGAACAAGGGCTACGTCCACGAGGTCGCGCAGTTCTTCGCCACCGGCTGGCTCGCCAACTACTGGCGGATCGACTCGATGACCGACGAGGATTTCGAGTGGTTCGAGTACAAGTACCCGGGCTGGTACGACAGGTATGGCAAGTGGTGGGAGAACTACAACCGGCTGTCCGTGCCGAACGGCCACCACCCGATCGTCGGCGAGAACGTCGACTACGTGTACCCGCACCGCTGCTGGGTCTGCATGGTGCCGTGCCTGGTGCGCGAAGACATGGTCATGGACAAGGTCGACGGGCAGTGGCGCACCTACTGTCACGAAATGTGCGCGTGGACCGACAAGACCGCGTTCCGGCCGACCTACATGGGCCGGGAGACTCCGAACATGGGCCGCCTCACCGGCAAGCGCGAGTGGGAGACGCTCTACCACGGCTGGAACTGGGCCGACGTCGTCACCGACATGGGTTGCGTCCGCGACGACGGCAAGACCATGACGGCCCAGCCGCATCTGAACCTCGATCCCAAGAAGATGTGGACGCTGGATCACCTGCGGCGCATGGGAAACCTGCAGAGCCCCAACGTGCTGCTCAACGAGATGTCCGACGAGGAGCGGGAGGCTTTCCGCGCCGACTACGTACGTCAGGGACCGGCCGGTCGACCGGCGCCTGCGGCTGAATAGCACGGCCGCTGGCTAAGCGGTCACCAGTTGAAATACCGAAGCTGGGAAGGATCGGATCTCGCCTGAAGGTCCTTCCCAGCTCCGATGGTCGCTGCGCTGCGGCTTCGGGAGTTCTCCGCGAGGAAGTTCTATGGCCGACAAGCACGTCGTCCGATTCGAGCCGGTCGGCATCGAGATCGAGGTCGACGAGGATCAGACGATCTTGCGTGCTGCTTTCGAGCAGGGCATCATGCTCGCGCACGGCTGCAAGGAGGGCCAGTGTGCCTCCTGCAAGTCGTTCGTACTCGACGGCGACGACATCGAGCTCGATCGGTACTCGACTTTCGCCCTGCCCGACTACGAAAAGGAGGAAGGTTTCACCCTGCTGTGCCGGGCACACGCCTATGAGGACCTGACGGTCGAGTTGCTGAACTTCGACGAGGACATGATCCGGTCGGGTCTGCCCATCCAGCAGGCGGTCGCTGAAGTCGTCGCCAATGATGCGGTCACCCACGACATGCGGCATCTGGTGCTCCGGCTCGTCGAGCCACGGGAGATCAAGTTCTTTCCGGGCCAGTACCTGGACTTCGCTGTCCCGGGTACCGAGGAGACGCGCTCGTTCTCCATGGCGAACACGTCGTGCCGGGAGGATGGCCGGCTGGAGTTCTTGATCAAGATTTATCCGGACGGTCTGTTCTCACACTTCCTGGACACGGAAGTGACTGCGGGCATGCGGCTGGACGTGACCGGGCCCTACGGAGTGTTCACCCTGCGCGAAGGCCACGACACCGACCTGGTGTTCATCGGCGGCGGCGCGGGCATGGCGCCCATCCTGTCGCTGCTGCGCTCCATGGCCGAACGGGGGATCACCCGGCGAGCCACCTATTACTACGGCGCCCGCCGCCGGCGGGACCTGTGTTTCGAAGAGGAACTGCGGGCACTGGAGGGCTCGTTGCCCGGGTTCCGCTATATCCCGGCGCTGTCCGAGCCGACCGAAGAGGACGCCTGGGATGGCGAGGTCGGGTTGATCACGGATGTGGTCGCCCGTCACGAGTCGAATTTGAAAGGCGCGGACGGCTATGTCTGCGGGCCCCCGCCCATGGTGGACGCGGCCATCGCCACGCTGACTCGCCTCGGGGTGGCCGATGGGCGCATCTACTACGACAAGTTCACCACGACCGGTGAAACCAGCCAGTGACCGGTAGTCCAGTGCCGGTAGTCATTGAGGAGGACTGCTCCAGACATCAACTCGGCTTATCCCCGGGGCCAACCGATGGGTCCCGAACCGATGGCAACGTCGGCCGAACTCAAGGTGAGGGCAACACTGATGACAACTGCGCAGAAACGCAGCGTACCGAGAGTCAATTTCACCGATGCCGAGGCCGGTGCCAAGGAGTTCCCGGACTCGACCGCGCGTCGGTACAACTATTTCCATCCGCAGAAGCGCCGGCAGACCCATTACGAGGATGTCACCGTCGAGGTTCAGCCGGATCCCCGGCATTACCTCAGCCAGGGCTGGATCTACGGATTCGCCAACGGCGAGGTCGGCTACCCGCTGACCTGGACGAAGCTCAAGGCCTGGGGGCAGGACCGGCCCGAGCCCGAGCGGGGCCCCGGCTCCGGCGGCGGTGGCGGCGGCCTCGAATGGCCGGCCCACGGGTGGCATGAGTTCCGCGACCCCAATGAAGAATGGGAGATGACGCTTTATCGTTACGGCGCCAATGTCGTACGCCAGGTCAACCAGAACATTGAGGTGGCTCGCCAGGCAAAGGCGTTCGAGCAGTGGAACCCGAACTGGGTGCATTTCGTGGAGCGCCACGTCGGGGCCTGGATGCACATCGAGCACATCCTCGGGCTCTATGTCTTCAGCCACGCCAACCGGTCCGGCCCCACGAACATGCACAACACGGCGATCGCCGTGAACGGCATGCACAAGATCCGCTTCGCGCAGGATCTCGCGCTGTACAACCTCACCCTGAGCGAAGAGATCGAGGGATTCGACGGCGCAGCGCACATCGAGGCATGGAACTCCGACCCAGCCTGGCAGGGCGCCCGCAGGGTCGCCGAGGCGCTGACCGCGATCGAGGACGACTGGGGTGAGTCGATATTCGCCACGAACGTGGTTTTCGAGCCACTGCTGGGCGAGCTGTTCCGGAGCAACCTCGTGCAGCAGGCGGCAGCCGGCAACGGAGACTTCGTGACCCCGACCATCGTGGGTGCCGGTGAGTACGACTACGCGCAGCGAGACCTGCGCATGACGATTGCCATGTTCGAGCCGCGGGTCAGCGACAAGGAATTCGCCGAGCACAACAAGGAGATCATGCAGGGCTGGCTGTCCAAGTGGGTACCGCAGGTTCTCGAGGCCGCTCGGACGCTGCAGCCGCTGTGGTCTCAGCCTGACTTCAAGCCGCCACGGTTCGAAGACGGCCTCGACCGCGCGAAGAACCGCTTCAGCGGGATCGTGTCCGACCTTGGTCTGCAAGCACCGAAGGAGCTGGCCCAGTGACCACCACCACCGAGAGCGCTGATAGCCGATTCAAGGCCAACAACACCGCGTCGAACATGTGCGGTTTCACGCTGATGAACAACCAAGTTGGCCGCCTGGTCGCGGAGGTGATGGCGACCAAGGACAACGTCAAGGTGACCCACCTGCCTTCGATGATCCGAGTGGATGCGCGCAACCGGATGGACGTCGTGTACGCCGAGATCGACGACGCTGCCGGTGAGGAGGAGGGCTGGTTCAACGCCGCCGAGTTCGAGGAGAGCATGTCGACGCACTACGGGCGGATGATTCACGAGGATGACCGGACGATCATGTTCGCCAATCCGGAGGACGCGGCGGAGTACATCGACTTCGATCTCACAGCGAGGTAGCACAAGCCACCCGCAACGCATCCCAGTCTTGACGATCAGCCGGGCCCTCCGGTCCGCGCACTGCGCGGATCGCCAGGGTCCGGCGGATCCACGCTCGAAGCGAAAGGACCCCACCACGATGTATGAAAAGGATGGCGAGAAGTACTTCATCGTCGACACCCACTCGCACTTCTGGGATGCCAGCCGGGAAAACTGGGTACCGGGCGCCGAGAACTACGCGAAGGGCTGGATCGACTGTTTTTACGGCTACCACCAGCTCGCTCCACCGGAAACGCACTGGGACTACGAGCACTACCTGAAGGTCTCCGAAGAGGACTTCGTGCGCGACATGTTCGAGGAGGGCTACGTCGATGTCGCGATCTTCCAGTCCACTTATCTGACCGAGTGGTACAGGACAGGCTTCAACACCGCCGCGCAGAACCACGTGCTGACCGAGAAGTACCCGGACAGGCTGATCACCAATGGCCGCTTCGATCCCCGCGAGGGCGACGCTGGGCTCAAGCAGCTCGAGGAGGACGCCAAGCGGTTCAACCTCAGGGGCGTGAAGCTCTACACCGCGGAGTGGTACCAGGGGTCCCGTGGCTGGAAGCTCACCGATCCGGAGGCCTACCGGTACTTCGAGCGCTGCCAGGAACTGGGGATCAAGAACATCCACGTCCACAAGGGCCCGACGATCTGGCCGCTGGACAAAGACGCGTTCGACGCCGCAGACGTCGACGGCGCCGCGACCGACTTCCCGGAGCTCAACTTCATCATCGAGCACGCGGGCATTCCGCGCATCGACGACTTCTGCTACATGGCCGTGCAGGAGCCCAACGTCTACGCCGGATGTTCGGTAGTGGTCGGAGCCCTGATGTACGCCCGGCCGAAGTTCTTCAACAGAGTGATGGGTGAGCTGCTGTTCTGGGTCGGTGAGGACCGGATGACCTTCGGCTCGGACTACAACATCTGGACGCCGAAGTGGCAGATCGAGGGCCTTGTCGACTGGCAGATGCCCGATGACGACGCTTTTACCGACTACCCGCGACCCACCGTCGCAACCAAGAAGAAGATCCTCGGGCTCAACGCGGCGAAGCTGTACGACATCGAGGTTCCGGCCGAGTGCCGGCTTCCCACCGCGGCGGACGAGGACATGGCGCCCGGCGAGCAGCTGACCACCGAGACCGCCGGGACCCAGGCGTGACGCTGGCATCACAGGCGTTAACCGCGCTGGAGACGGTGCGCGACCCCGAGCTGGACACGTCAATCGTCGAGCTCCAGTTCGTGTCGTCGTGCACCGTCTCGGCAGAAGGGGTGGCGCAGGTGCGGCTGCGCTTGCCGACCTTCTTCTGCGCCCCGAATTTTGCCTTCCTGATGGTCGCCGACGCATACGACGCGGTGTCCGCCGTGGACGGGGTGACCGAAGCGCACATCGTGCTGGAAGATCACTTCGCCGCCACCACGATCAATGACGGGGTCGCCGCCCGCGCCGGATTCGTCGCCACCTTCGATGGCGAGGCTGAGAACGAACTGCACGAGCTGCGCAGGACCTTCCTCCGCAAGGCCATGCTGGCGGGCCAGGACCGGGTCGCCCGGCCACTGCTCGCGGCGGGCACGCAACCTGCAGACCTGGCGCAGATGCGGCTCGGCGACGTCCCGCCTTCGCCCGACCTGCGCCGTCTGCGGGAGCGCCGGGCAGAGCTGGGCATCCGGTCCGACGATGACGCGCCGCTGCTGGTCGACCACACCGGTGCACCGGTAGGACTGGAGGCTCTGCCCCTGCACCTGCGGCGCGTCCGCAGCACCAGAGTGAACATCGAAGCCAACGCCGGCCACTGCCTCAGCCTGCTTGCCACCAGATACGGCGTGGGCTCAGCCACCGACGAACAATGAGGAGAAGGTCATGAAGGCAGTCCGGCTGCACGACTACCACAAGTCGCCCGTGGTGGAGGACGTTGCGGAACCGACCATCTCCGGACCGCTGGATGTGATCGTGAAGATCGGCGGAGCCGGAGTCTGCCGCACCGACTTGCACATCATCGAAGGGCAGTGGGCCGACCGCAGCGGGGTGGCGTTGCCCTACACGCTGGGCCATGAGAACGCGGGCTGGGTGCACGCGGTCGGTGACGGAGTCACCAACGTCGCCCCCGGGGACACGGTCATCCTGCACCCGGCGCCGGGCTGCGGGTTGTGCCGCGCCTGCCGCGCAGGCGATGACATGCACTGCAGCAACGGCGACTTCCCGGGTCTGGTCCGTGACGGCGGGATGGCCGAGTTCCTGCTGACCTCGGCACGGGCCTGCGTGAAGCTCGACCCATCGACCCAGCCGGCGGATGTCGCGGCGCTGGCCGACGCCGGGATCACCGCCTACCATGCGGTGCGCAAGGCAATCCCGCTGCTGTATCCCGGGACGACCTGTGTGGTGATCGGCGCCGGCGGCCTCGGGCATATCGGCATCCAATGCCTCGCCGCCCTGACGGCGACCACCATCATCGTGGTGGACCGGAACCCGGATGCGCTCAAGCTCGCCGAGCAGCTGGGCGCCCAGCACACCGTGGCCGCCGACGGGCAGCAGGTGGACGCGGTGAAGGATCTGACCGGCGGGGCGGGCGCCGAAGTGGTGCTCGACTTCGTTGCCGAGCAGGGCGCTGAGCACGACGGCTTCGACATGACCGGCCGGGCCGGTTCCTACTTCGTGATCGGTTACGGGGGCCAGGTCCAGATCCCGACCCTCGACATCATCTCCACCGAGCGCAACATCATCGGCAACATCGTCGGCACCTACAACGACCTTGTCGAGCTGATGGTCCTCGCCGAGGCCGACAAGGTCACCCTGCACACCAAGACCTACCCGCTCGACTCGGCCGTCGAGGCCCTCGACGACCTCGACAACGGCCGGGTCCGCGGCCGGGCGATCCTTGTCCCGTAGTGCTACCACCTCCAGGGAGATCAGATGGCCAAGGAATTACGTTTCGGTGCCCAAGCCCGTGAGCTGCTGCTGGCCGGGGTAGACCAGCTGGCGGAGGCGGTCAAGTCGACGCTTGGGCCTAAGGGACGCAACGTCATCCTGGAGAAGATCACCGGATCGCCAGTCGTCACCAACGACGGGGTGACGATCGCTCGTGAAATCCACCTCAAGGACCAGTTCGAGAACATGGGCGCTCAGCTGGTCAAGGAAGCGGCGATCAAGACCAACGACATCGTCGGTGACGGCACCACGACGGCGACGGTGTTGGCGCAGTCGATCGTCCGCGAGGGCATGAAGGCCATCGACTCAGGCGGCAACCCGGTGCTGGTCAAGCGGGGTATCGACCTCGCAGTGGCGCGGCTGGTGGAGCACCTGCGCAGCGTTGCCCACCCGGTGACCACCGAGCACGACTACGCCCGGGTGGCCGCGATCTCCGCCAATGACGACGACATGGTCGGAAAGGTGATCGCGAAAGCACTGCACACGGTCGGTGAGAACGGCATCGTCACGGTGAGCGAGTCGGCAGTGCACGGCATGAGCGTCAGCTTCGTCGAGGGCTTCGAGTGGGACAACGGGTACGTCTCCCCGTATATGGTGACCAATCCGGCGAGCCTGGAAGCGATCGTCGACGACCCGTACATCCTGCTGTGCAGTGAGAAGATCACGAAGGTCCAGCAGCTGATGCCGATCCTGGACCAGGTGATGCGCAACCCGCGCCCGCTGGTGATCGTGGCGGAGAACGTCGAGGGTACGGCGCTGAGCATGCTGGTGCACAACCACGTCAACGGCATCTTCAAATGCGTAGCCGTTCGCGCACCGGGTTTCGGTGACCGCCGGCTGCGCAAGCTGGAGGACATCGCCACGATGACCGGTGGTGAGGTGTACAGCAAGCACTCCGGCTTCACTCTGGAGACCATGAAGGCCAGCCAGCTCGGCCGCGCGTCCCAGGTCCGGGTGAACGCCGACCGCACCGCGATCATCGGTGGGGCCGGTTCACCGGAGGCCGTCGAGTTCCGGCTCGCTCAGTTGCGCGCCGAGCGGGAACGCGCAACCTATGGCACTGACGAGGACGTGCTCAACGAGCGGATCGGGGCACTGTCGGGCAAGGTGGCGGTGATCAGCGTGGGGGCGCCGACCAACGCGGAGCTCGCCGAGCTGCAGCACCGGGTGGAGGACGCCCTGTCCGCGACGCGCGCCGCGATGGCCGAGGGCATCGTGGCCGGCGGCGGCGCAGCGCTGGTGCACGCCGAGGCGGCGCTGGACGACCTGGACGTCAAGGACGACTACGCGATGGGGGTCGACATCGTCCGCCGGTCGCTGACCGAGCCGGCCTTTCTGATCGCCAGTAATGCCGGCTACTCCGGCCAGGAGGTGGTCAGCCGGATCGCCGAGCTCGGGACCGACGAGGGGTTCGACGCCCTCGACGGACGCTTCGGCAACATGATCGAGATGGGCATCGTCGACCCGCTGCGGGTGGCCCGGGCGGCGCTGCAGAACGGTGCATCAGTGGCCGGGCTGCTGCTCACTACCAACTCCCTGGTCGCTGAGGAGAAAACCCCGTGGGGCGGCAGTGCCGCGCTGATGACGGAGTTCGGATCGCTGGACGAGGGGCTGCGGCAGCCGTCTCCCGACTCGAGCACCCCGCAGTCGCTGGGTCTGGGCCCGTCGATCGGCTGACAGCGTGCTCCGACGCGGCGAGGTCGCACACCCAGCAGCAGACACCCATCCTGGTATCACCACCGTCGGCCGGCGCCCCGCGCGGTCGCCGTGGGTGCGCCGCACGCTGCCGCTGCTGGGTCCGGCGTTCGTCGCCTCGATCGCCTACGTCGACCCGGGCAACTTCGCCACCAACGTGGTCGGCGGTGCCCGGTACGGCTACCTGCTGCTGTGGGTGGTCGTGATCGCCAACCTGATGGCGATACTGATCCAGTACCTGTCGGCCAAGGTCGGCATCGCGACCGGTCAAAGCTTGCCCGAACTGTGCCGCGAACACTTCTCCCGTCCGGTGTCTGGGCTGCTGTGGCTGCAAGCCGAACTCGTCTGCATGGCCACTGACCTGGCCGAATTCGTCGGCGCCGCACTTGCCTTGCACCTGCTTTTCGGTCTTCGCCCGCTGCAGGCCGGGTTACTGACCGCGGTGGTCGCTTTCGCCATCCTGGCCCTGCAACCGCGCAGCTTCCGGCGGTTCGAGGCCGTCATCATCGCCCTGTTCGTGGCGATCCTCGGGGCCTTTCTGTACCAGACGCTGACCGTCGGGTTCGACGCCAGCGATGTCGCACACGGACTGGTACCCCACCTCACCGACGCTGACAGCGTCTTGTTCGCCACCGGCATCGTCGGCGCGACAGTGATGCCCCACGTGATCTACTTGCACTCGGCGCTGACCCCCAGCCGAGTCCCACCCCAGGCCGATCAGCAGCGGCGACGCCTGATTCTGGGCGTCCAGCGCTACGACATCATCATGGCCATGGGGCTGGCGGGGCTGACCAACGCCGCCATGCTCATCATGGCGGCCGCGGCCTTCCACGGTGACGCTCACCCGGTTGCCTCACTTCCCGCCGCGCATGCTCAACTGTTCGCAACAGTAGGAGCCGGCACCGCGCTAGCCTTCGCGTTGGCCCTGCTGGCCTCCGGGATCGCCTCGTCGAGCGTCGGCACCTACGCCGGGCAGGTCGTCATGCAGGGCTTCATCCAGCGGACCATCCCCATATCCTGGCGCCGGCTGCTCACGATGGCCCCCGCCCTCGTCGTACTCGGATTGGGATTAGACCCAAGCTACGCACTCGTCCTCAGCCAAGTGGTGCTGTCTTTCGGGATACCGTTCGCGCTCATTCCCTTACTGCTCCTCACCGCCCGAGAAGACGTGATGGGCTCATTCGTCAACCGGAGGCTCACCAGCATGACCGGTGGCTTCGCGGCGCTACTGATCATCGGGCTGAATTGCGTCCTCCTGGCGCTCGCTTGGTAACCCGAGGCGATGACGCCCTGCGCCCAGACCGCTCCGCCGCCGGCCACGGGGCACTGCTGTGCGCGAAACGCCATACGCACGACACGGCCGGTACCAAGTTTTCGGCTCCTGGTGGTACGCCGGGGATGGTCCCATCGCTCTGGTCCTGTACCTAGCTTTCAATCCGACCAGACCTCGGAGGTGCGTTGTGGCCAACCTCATCCCGTTCAATATTGATCTCACCGCACACGAGGGCACCCGGCTGGCCGCGGTCCTGGAGGCCCTCGGCCCGCACTGGGACCCCGCGCAGGCCTTCGCCGACGAAGCTGAAGCCCATCGCATGCTTTACACCGACTTCGGCCCCGACCAGCAAGCCGCGTACGCCCTGCTCATCGCTGACGGTGTGTTACCGGAGATGCCGGAGGCGATGAGATGATGCTCGACGCGCAAGCAGACCCCGGCCGTCTTGCCTGGCTGCCTTGTGCCTTCTGCGGCGACACCCCGCTCTACCTGCTCGATTACGACGTCAACCTGGTCTGGGTGCAGTGCGGCGCCTGCCTACGCCGCTGGTGGCACGACACTGGCGTCGGCAGCCGGCGGCATCCCGAGCACCCCTTCGAGCTGTTCGACGTCGCCTGAACGGCACGGCAGTGCGGTCATCGGCGTGTATCTGCGGATGGCATGTGCTGCTCTTTCGGGTATGCGGGCGAACGGCAGGGATGGGTCGAAAGTGGTGGCCGCAGACACCTCGTTCATTCCCGGGTCGGTGTGTTGGGTGGATGTGTCGAGCACCGATCCGGTCGGTAGTCGACAGTTCTACAGCGCGTTGTTCGGCTGGACTTACCAGATCGCCTCACGTCCCGGCCGCGAGCGGTACATGATCGCGTCGCGGGACGGTCGCCCGGTGGCCGGCTTGGCGGAGGCTCCGGTGCGGGCCGGTCACCCGGCTGCCTGGACACTGTATTTGGCCACCCGCAACGTGATGCGTGCTGCGCGGCTTCTCCGCGGGTCGGGTGGCCGGGTGTTGCTGGGTCCGACGGATGTTGCCGGGCAGGGCAGCGTGCTCATCGGGGCGGACCCGACCGGTGGCGTGATCGGTTTCTGGCAGTCAGCACGACCGTGGATATTCGGCAGGATCGGTCCGGGATCGTTCTACTGGGCCGAGTTGGATACCTGGGACGGCGCGCGGGCTGATGCGTTTTTTGCGAACCTGTTCGGCTACCTGCAGCGGCAGATCGGGGATGGCACCGACGTCGACTACACCACCTGGTCAGGCGCGGGGCAGACGATGCTGGGCCGGTTACAGCTGAACCGCGACTGGGCGGAGCCCGACTGCGCGGCGCGCTGGATGGTCCATTTTGCGGTGGACCCGCAGATCGGCACGGACGCGGCGACCCATCGGGTTCTCGCGTTGGGCGGTCGGGTGGATATTGACCCCTACGACAGCGAGTTGGGCCGCATCGCAAGGGTCACTGATCCTTCTGGAGCTGCTTTCGCCCTGATCGACCCCACCGATCGGATTGACGCCACCGATTTCGCGGCCGGCCCGGCCCGGGTGGACGATCCCTACGACGACTGACAGGACGGCGGCCACGCGTGTCAGGACGCAAAGAGGCCAGTCGCCGTGTCATCCGCCATGGCCGGCGTTAGCGCTGCCAGCGGCGCCCCCGACGCCGCTGCCAGCGCTGTTGACCTGGCCCAACGCGCTGGACATCATGTTGAACAAGGTGTTGCCGGAGCTGTCGTTGCCGCCGTTGCCGCCGCGCCCTCCAGCGCTGAACAGGGACAGGAGGGTACGGGTGGGCAGCAGCTCCACCGGAAGCCCATCGATCTCCCCAAAGCTCAATGCGTCAGGCATACAGATCCCCCCACGGCAGCCCTCGGTGAACCAACTCCGGTAAATCCATACCATGGCGGTGATGAAGCCCGCTGACAACCCGTACTCGCCCCTAAAAATGCGCTTGCGACTACCTAGCTGCGCAGTCCTTCGCCGGCTAAGTAGTGGGCGGCGGAGTTAGGTAATCCGGGGTTGCCTGGGGATTCATGATGCCTGGCGCATGGACATCCCCCCGAGGGAGATCACGTACTCCTTCGCCTGGTCGTCATAATGGACGCTGTATGTGGTCGGGAAGTAGGCGCTCTTCTGGTAGGCCTGTGGCTGTTTGATCTGCTCCTGAACGGCCGGCTTCGTCAGCATCCACTCACGCGTCATCATCGGTTCGATGAACGTATATGTGCCGTCCCACGACCCGTTGATGACGGCCTGCTTGAAGTCGTATTTGCCCGGCACGAATCCGTCCGTGCTGTCGAGCCAATGTAGTCCCATTGCGGGCACCGTATTCTCGGCCAGTGTGCCGGGAGGTGTCACGTAATCCCGTGGAACGTACTTCTGATCGGGCAGGTGCGCGGCCCGCGTTGCGAAGTCGGGCTTAGTCGGATCGATTTGCTCGACCGCCGCCGGGGCGATCATATAGAAATGCATGTCGAAGTGCGGCTTGCCGAACAGTTCTACCGGCTCATGCCCGTGACTGTTCCAATTGAGCATAACGTGGTCGAAGGGAGTCGCCGAGGCCTGCTGGGGGAAGTTAAGTATCAACATACGAGGCGGAACGGTGTCTTCCTGCGGAAGTCCATCCAACGACGACGCCGACATTCGAATGCCGACTTCCGTCGGGTTCCCGGCATTGTCGAGCGTTGTATAAGCCTTGGCCGTACCGCTTCCGATGCTCTGGGGCGAGCCATAGAACGTGCCGCTCTTGTTCGATTGACCGCTACCACACGCGGCGGCAGACGTCAGCGCTACGCAGGCGGCAAGGATCGGTCCTGCGTAGCGACGCATTGCCCGGGAACGCATAAATACCCCTCACTTGACAATATTCGGGTAAGCCGGCTAACGCCCGATCAGGGATACCAGTGGACCGGGTGGCAGCCGATCTAGTATGACCTGTAGGGGTATCGTGTGCAACCCAAAATTAATGGAAACCGGAGCATGTCGGTGCATTTCAAGGTGGTGGTGTCCGGTCACTGTGAAGCCGATCGGCGGTCGCTGCCAGGTACTTTGTGGCGCCCGTCTCGGATCCTGGTGCCGAGGGGCGCGGACGTCCACTGCTACCGGGTCGGATTTTCGGGTCTGCACGTATCAGCCGCAGACTGTCGCGGCTCTGATGGGTAAGCGCTTAGTCACCGACGGCGAGGTGAGCGGGCGTCGCTGAGATTCTCCGGCGCCCGAGAGGGTCTCCAGCTGTGACCGCAGTACACGGCCGGCCCAAAGGGCGCCAATTCGAAAAGCAGCTACCGGATAGGAGTGTCATGGATATCAAGGAACTCGTCCAGAAGAGCGTGGACGAGTGGAACGCCAAGGACAAGAAGGCGTTTGTCGCGAATTTCACCGAACGCTCGAAGATCACTGGGCCGGGCGGGTTGGTACTGCACGGTCTAGAGGGCGTGGAGAAGCTATGGGACGTCTGGCAGGGTGCCTTACCAGACAACCAGGGCGCCATCGGCGATGTCTTCGCATCTGGTGATCGCGCCTGCGCTGAAGTGGTCTTCGAGGGCACTCAGACCGGAACTCTGTACATCGCGGACGGACAGATTCCAGCCACTGGCCGCCGGGTGTCCGTACCGATCGCACAGATTCACACGGTCTGTGACGACAAGTTCGTGACCTCACACCTCTACTTCGACCAATTCGGACTGCTCGCCGAGCTCGGCCTGATACCAATCTCTGGAGCCGCTGCTGGAAATTGATAGCCCTGCCTGACGAATGCCGCCGTGAACTCGACAGTACCGACATTTCTCTGCTTCAGAATGTTGGTGGCGTCGAGTTCACGACAGTATCCGGGATGGTTCAGTCAGAACTGGAAGACCGGTGCGGTCTCGGTGTCCAGCTCGCAGTGGTTCGGGTAGGTGCGCCGGAAGATCAGCTGCACACCTTGGTAGTGACCGGAGGCGGTTGCGGTCGCCGGATCGTAGACGTCTGGGCACAGCGTGCCGGGTTGCCCGACGACCTTGTCGATGTCGCCGCCCGCCGCAAGCAATGCATTACACGTCGCTTCGGCATGCGGATGCGTCCCGCTCGCCGGGTTGCAGTCAAGTGTGACGAACTGCTCGTGGCCATCGGTGCTCACGCCGAGCACGAGAAAGGTCTCGGGCGCTGCCGTGGCCTCGGCTGCGCCGGGGGCGGGTACGGTCACGGTCATCCCGGTAATCAGCGCCACTATTACCTGGGCTCGCATCGTGGTGTTCCTCTCTCGTGCCTCAATCATGAAGCCCTAACCCGGCGCAGCGACAGCGGCCGTATGGTGACGACGCGATCCGGCAATCAGGACGGTCCGGAATCCGGCTGGCAGACCGCGCCTGGTGCCGGCACCGTTGCCTGGACCAGGTAGGCGTCCACTGCGCCGTCGATGCACGTACTGCCTCGGCCGTAAGCGGTGTGCCCGTCGCCGTTGTAGGTGAGCAACACCGCAGCACCCAATTGTTGGGCCATGAGCTGGGCATCAGGATAGGGCGTGGCCGGATCATGTGTGGTGCCCACCACGAGGATCGGCGGTGCGCCCGCATAGTGGACCGGGTGTGGCTGACTCTTCGGCGGTACCGGCCAGTATGCGCAGGTCAAGTCGCTCCAGGCGAAGGAAGCCCCGATGAGCGGGGACGCCTGCCGGTAGGCGGGCAGCTCGGCCCGGACGTCGGTCACTGACTGCACGGGGTCGGGATGGTCGAGGCAGTTGATAGCAACGTTGGCCTCGGATTCATTGGAGTATCGCCCGGTTTCAGGGTCGCGCTGGTAATACAGATCGGACAATTCCAGCAGCCCGCGACCGTCGCCGGCCATGGCCATTGCCAGGACCTTCCGCAACAGTGGCCACGTCCGGGGACTGCCGTACATGGTGACCAGCACGCCGGTTTTGGCGAGCGCCTCATCGAGCATCCGGCCGCTGCCCGTGGGCAGCGGGTGCACATCGGTCGAGGCGAAGAAGCCCGCTAATTTCTTTTCCGCAGCAGTCACGTCGTTGCCCAGCGGGCAATCGGGGTGGATCACGCAGTCGGTGATGAACCGGGTGAGCTCGGCCTGGAAGCCCCTGGCCTGCCCGAGACCGAGTTGCCTGCTGGTCAGGCTGGGCGGCACCGGACCATCGAGCACGGCCCGCGCGATGTGGGTAGGGAAGAGCCCGGCGTAGATCGCCCCGAGGTAGGTCCCGTATGAGGCCCCGAGGTAATACATCTTCTGGTCACCCAGCGCGGCGCGCAGGATGTCCATGTCGCGGGCCGCGTTCGGGGTGCCGACATACGGCAACAACAACGTCGAGCGGGCTTGGCAGCCGGCGGCGAACGTCTTGTCCCCGGCTACCACCGCATCCACCTCGGCCGACGTGTTCGGCGTGGGATCCTGGGCGAGGTAGTGATCGAGTTGGGTGTCGCTGAGGCAGTCGATCGGTGCGCTCTGGCCCACCCCACGGGGGTCGAAGCCCACGATGTCGAAGCCGGCTCTCAGCCGGGGGCCGAAATGCGACGGTTGACCTGGCTGGGCGGGGTAGCTTCGCTTGACGAAATCGACGCCTGACCCGCCCGGGCCGCCGGGATTGGTAATTAACGAGCCGATCCGGTGGACGCGGTCGGTGGCCGGCGCGCGGATGACCGCGAGCCGGATGGTTCGGCCGGTGGGGTCGGCGTAGTCGAGCGGCACTGTCAAGGAGGTGCATTCGAAGATCTTTGCGCAGCTCGACCAGGCCAGTTTCTGGGTATAGAAGCGCTCGAGTCTCGAGTTCGAGGTGGTGGATCGGGAGCAGCCGGCCACGAGTACCAACGCCAAGATCAGCCACCCGGCGCGGGGAATGAGGCGCCGGTACGGAGCTGCGACCGGGCTCATGGGGGTTGGCATGTGACGACGCGTTCGCTCCTCGTCTGTGTTATCCGCTGTGGTGCGCTACCGCGAGAGCGGCAACCGCGGAGTTCCCGGCCGCACTGCTACGAAACGTGGTCGGAAGCACCTTTGGGATCCGCGGAACCGTGGTTACGATTCGATCTGCGGCCCATGGAGGGGAGACCGTCGTGTCGGCACTGCGGCGCATGGTGCATGAGGTCCACGCCATCGAGATCGGCACCAACACCCGTTACGAGCAGCACCAGCTCGTGGTGGGCCAGGAGCAGGCCTTGGCGCTGTTCGCTGATCCCGCCCTGGCGTCGGTGCGGTTGCACGTCGCCGCACCGGGAGATCGGGTCCGCATCGTCGCGCCGCTCGACGTCGTGGAGCCGCGCAGCAAGGGACCCGGCGGGGGAGTGTTTCCTGGCTGGATGGCGCCGGTGAACCGGCCGCGCGGGGGTGACACCCACGTGCTGCGCGGGGCTGCGGTGCTGGCTGCCGGGCACCTGCCCCGCAACCAGGAGGGCCTGATCGACATGTCCGGCCCCGCCGCCGACCGCTCCCCATTCGCTCGCACGAACAACGTGGTGATCGAGTTCGACCGTGCGGACGGCGCTTCCTGGCAGGAGGCTGAGGTGGCGGTCCGGCGCGGCTTGCTGCGTCTGGCTGTGCACCTCGCCGATGCCGCCGTGGAGGCCTCGCCCGACGTCATGGAGGAGTTGGCGCCACCGCACCATCCGGGCACGCCCACCGGCGGGCTGCCCCGCGTCGGCGTGATCACCAACTTGCAGACTCAGGGCGCGTTCAAGGACGTCTTCGTCTACGGGCACAGCATGGCGGGCAGCCTGCCGACGTTGTTCGACCCGGTCGAGATCGAGGACGGGGCCGTGGTCAGCGGCCAGTACGGGCACCCGGCGCTGCGCAATCCGACCTACCTGCACCAAAACCACCCGGTGATCGCCGAGCTGCGCGCCCGCAACGGGCAGGACCTGTGCTTCGCCGGCGTGGTGCTGTGCCCGGAGCCGGTGGAGCAGGCAGCCAAGGAACTGGTCTCCACGCACGCCGCATGGCTGTGCCGGGCCGCCGGCTTCGACGCTGTCATCGTGACCAAGGAAGGCGCGGGCAACGCCGACAACGACCTGATGCTCAAAGTCGACGCGCTGGAGGCTGACGGCCTGACCGCGGTGGCGCTGTACGCCGAGTTGTCCGGCGCGGATGGCACCGGCCCGCCACTGGTCGCCGGCCCGCGACGCGGCGCGATCATCAGCACCGGCAACTACGATCAGCGGATCAAGCTGCCCGCGGTCGAACGGGCGATAGGCGGCTCCCAGCTGCGCATCGCCGATGCCGACGCGACCGCCGCGGTCGAGATCCCCACCGCCGCGATCCTGTCCGCCCTGAGCCCACTGGGTGCTGGGTGGCTGACCTGCCGGCCAGAGCAGCAGCTGGCCGGTCAGCAGTTGGGAGAGACCACCTGATGCGCATCGTGCACTATGTCAACCAGTTCTATGCCGGGCTCGGAGGCGAGGACTCGGCAGGCATCGGCCCACGGATACTCGACGGGACGGTCGGTCCCGGGCGGTTGCTGTCGCAGGTGCTCGGCGACGAGCACCAGATCGTCGCCACCCTGGTCTGCGGTGACGACCATGCGGCTTCCAACGCCGCGGTCGCGCAGGAGCTGCTGGAGATGGCGCGGAGCGCTCATGCCGAACTGCTGGTCGCCGGTCCGGCCTTCGGCAGCGGCCGTTACGGGCTGGCCTGCGCCCGTCTGGTCGCCGCCGCGCACGCCGCCGGACTGCCGGCGCTCGCCTCGATGCACCCGGATAACCCCGGCATGTCGGACGCCGCCGATGCGCCGGTGATCGCCGCGGGTGCCACCAGCCGGCAGATGCGGCCGACATTGCAGACGGTCGCATCTGCCATCGCGAAGCTGGCTACCGGTGCTGCGCTGACCGCCGCGGACGGCCGGGTCACTCCGGCTGCCCGGATCGGCCGGCTGGTCGAGCAGCGCTCCGCGGCAAGGGCAGTCGAGCTCGTCTTGCGCCGGCTGGGCGGCGATCGGGAGGCCACCGAGATCCCCGTCGGTGGTTTTGACGTTGTCGACCCGGCCGGGCCCGTCGACAAAGCCGCCAACGTGACCGTCGCGCTGGTGACCGAGGGCGCGGTCGTGCCCGCCGGTAACCCGGACCGGCTCGAATCGGCCCGCGCCACCCGCTGGCTGCGCTACCAGATCGACGGTATGGACGCGCTCGCTTCCGGGGAGTGGGAGTCGGTCGACGGCGGTTTCGCGACCACCGCAGCCAACGCCGACCCGAACCGGCTGCTGCCGCTGGACGCGGCCCGCACCCTGGAGCGAGAGGGCGTGATCGGCCAGCTGCACGATGAGTTCCTGGTCACGGTGGGTAACGGCACGTCGGTGGCCACCGCGCGGCGGTTCGGCGTCGAGTGGGCCGCGGAGCTGCGCAAGGCCGGCGTGCAAGCCGCGATCCTGACCGCCACTTGAGGAACCGGAACGCGTTGCGGGTCAACGCTTGCCAAGGAGCTGGAGCGCGCCGGAATCCCCACAGCTCTGATCACCAACCTGGTGACGATCGCTGAGCAGGTCGGCGCGCCGCGCATCGTGCCGGGCCGGGGGATCCCCTACCCGTCCGGCGATCCGAACCTGTCACCAGCCGCTGAGCAGGCCTGGCGGCGGCAGCTGGTGCAGCGAGCGCTCGACGCGGTCGCCACCGCCGTCGAGCACCCGACGATCTTCGAGGTTGGTGTTGTGAATGCCTGAGGCAGCAGTCGTCCGAGCAGCCAGTCTGGCGCTGGCGCACACCCCGGGATTGGCCCGGCACGGTTCCAAGCCGATGCGGACGCTCCCCGCAGACGCCGAACTGACCTCGCAGTTCCTCGGCAGCCTGCGCAGTTTCGACGACGCCGTCGGCTACCCGCCGCACCAGGCGTTCCTGGGCGCCTGCCACCCGCGGGAACTGCCGAGCCGTCCCTGGGTCGGCATGGGGTCAGCGGGCGGGCAACGGTTCGCACCGTTCGGTGAGCTGATGCCGGAGGAGGAATTCCTCGGCCTGATGGCCGCGGTCGACGAGTTCAACCTGCTGGTGCTCACTCCCGAGGTCGCTGAGCGGGCGGCCAAGCGGCTGGCGTCCCATCCGATGTCGGCGCACCTGGATCTGGGCCGGATCGCCGCGGCGGCCGGGGACGTCACCGCTGCGCTGGCCGGCGGCGCGCTGCCCGTGCACCTGGCGCCCGATACGGTCGCCGGAGCGCTGCGCGGCGCGCACGCCGAGGATGAGTCGCTGACCGCGCACGTGCTGCTGGAGAACCTGGCCTGCAAGGCCACCGGCACTCTCGCGCTGCTGCACCTGCTGCACGACCATGGTGTTGACCCGTTGGGAATCGGCTACACGATCTCCTGCTCCGAGGAAGCTGTCGGCGACCGCTACCAGCGCGGCGGGGGCAACATGGGCAAGACGATCGCGTCGGTCGCCGGCCTGTCCGAGTCCTCCGGTGCGGACGTCAAGAACTTCTGCGCCGCACCCATCCCCGCCTTGGTGATCGCCGCCAGCCTGGTGGTGGCCGGGGTGTTCGAGCAGGTCGTCGTGGTTGCCGGCGGCTCGCAACCCAAACTCGGGATGAAGTTCGAAGGGCACTTGCGCCACGGCCTGCCGGTGCTGGAAGACGTGCTCGGCGGCGCCGCGGTGTTGATCACCGCCGACGACGGGGTGTCGCCGCGGATCAGGCTCGACGCCGTCGGACGCCATCGGGTGTCTTCCGGCGGTTCCGGGGCGCAGATCCTGCACGATCTGGCGGTGCGGCCGCTGGAGGCCATCGGCGCCCGGATGCTGGACGTCGACGACTACGCCACCGAGCTGCACAACCCGGAGATCACCGAGCCGCAGGGCTCGGGCGACGTCGCCGCGCGCAACTACCGCACCATCGCGGCGCTGGCCGCGCGGCGCAAGGAGATCGGCCGCGACGGCATCGAGACCTTCGTCACCGAGCGTGGCATGCCCGGTTATGCCCCCACTCAGGGCCATCTGGCCTCCGCGGTGTGCTACCTGCCGCATGCGCTGAGTCGCCTGACGACGGGGGATGCCGACCGGGCGCTGCTGCTCGCCAAGGGCAGCCTGTTCCTGGGACGGATGAGCCAACGTTCCGACGGGATGAGCGTGCTGCTGGAACGCAACGGAGGTTGAGCACATGGCACTGGTGGATGCGACCAAAGAGACGTTCCAGGACCTGATCGGATCAGGTCTGGTACTGGTGGACGTGTGGGCCGACAGTTGCCGCCCGTGCGTGGCGCTGGCCCCGCACATGGCGAGCATCGCCGGCGCCCACCCTGAGCTGACCGTCGTCAAGCTGGATGCCAGCAAGGCGCGGCGGGTGTGCATGTCGCTGCAGGTGCGCGGCCTGCCCACGCTCTTGCTGTTCTCCGACGGCGAGGAGGTGGCCCGGATTTCCGAGCCCAACCTCAACGCAGACCAGGTGGACGCATGGCTGGCTAGTGCACTGGAGAAGCTACCCACAGGGCCCAAACAGACTGGGCCCGATCAGGAGGTGTGAATGTTCGACGGCAAGCAGGTCATCGTGATCGGCGAGCGCGACGGGGTCGCCGGCCCGGCGATTGCGGAGTGCGTTAAGGCGGCGGGTGTTCCGGTGGCCTATGTCGCCACCGAATGCTTCGTTTGAACGGCCGCTGGAGCCATGGACCTGTCCACCCAGGAGACGATCAAGCGCTTGGTGGACGAGCACGGTGCAGATGCGCTGCTCGTCCTGCTCGGCGCACCGGACGCGGAAAGCGCCGGGATCGCCGCCGAGACGGTGGTGCTCGGTGATCCGAGCTGGGCAGGACCGTTGGCCGGGGTCCAGTTGGGCCTCCCCGTGTACCACATCCTCGAGGATGAGGCGCGTGCTGCGGTGCCTTCCGAAATATGGGAAGACCAGGTCGGATTGATGGTCGACGTGCTGGAGGTGGATGAAATCGCGGAGGCCGTGCGCGAGTTCCGCGAGCAAGCGACGCATTAGCCGGCAGACGTGCCGTGAACTCGACGCCACCGACATTTCAGCTCGCTCAGATGTCGCTGGTGTCGAGTTCACGGCGCAGCGGGCCGGTGAACACCGAGGCGCCTGGCTGCTTGAGCGCGGCCCGCTCAGCGGTGATCTTGGCTCTGAGCCCGGCCGGCACCGAGGAGCATGCCGAGCGCGAGGAACCACACCACCAACCCGCTGGCCAGTTGGTCGGCCCGGCACCAGATCGTCAAGGCGGCGTGCAGCAACCCGCACACCGCTCCGGCGAGCAGGCTGGCGGCGATCCCGGTCCAGGTGGAACCGGTTTCTCCGGCCACCGCGAAGGCGCTCAGCGCGCCTGCGAGCATGCAGCCTTCGGCGCCGAGATTGACGATCCCGGCCCGCTGGCCGATCAGCTCGCCGAGCGCGGGCAGCAGCAGCGCGGTGCCGCCGTCCACCCCGCCGATCAGAGCCTGCTCGATCCCGTTCATGGCCCCACGCCCGGTCTGGCTCGGGTCAGCATCAGCGGCACCAGCACGATCAGGCCGAGCAGGACGTCGACGATGTTGCCGTCGAGCCCGTCAGCCAGCTGCAATCCGTTGCCGGACAGCGCGATCGCGCTCCTCAGCACCCAACGCCTCCCGACATGGAGACATATCGGGGTTCCCAGGGCGCCTTTCACCCCGATATGTCTCCCTGTCGGGGTGGGCGGCGCGGGGGTGGGCGGCTAGGTGGGGGCGTCGGGGAGGGGATTGCGCAGCGTGGGTTGGCCGGCGGCCCATCTTTGCTGGAGCAGGGCGGAGAATCGGTCGGAGAGCAGGTTGGCGGCCTGGATGCCGAAAACCAGGTCGGCGGCGAGTTCGGGCTCGGCCGCGAGCAGGGGGGCGATCACACCGTGGCGGACAAGCTGCTCGTGCACTGCGTCGGCCTCGACGTGCTCGGCGTAGAACTCGATCGCGGCGGGCCCGCAACCCAACCGATGCATGGCGCGGACCAGTCGGTGTGAGCCAGGGGAGGAGGTCAGCTCCACGGTGGCGAACTGGCCGACGAGCGCACCCCGCAGCGCGCGGTGCAGGCCGCACAGCGACATAAAGTTGATCTCGGCCAGGGTGGCGCCCGGCGCAGCATCAAGGTAGGTCCCGTACTGCGGGCACAGCCCGAGGTCGGTCATCATGTCGGCGAACAGGCGAGCGTGCATGCGCTGCGGATTACCCGCGCCGTACTCGTCGTGCTCGACGGTCACCAGCGCCGCCTTGGCCGGCCCGCTCAGCCGGGGGATGACCCACGCCTGCGGATCGGCCTCTTTGAGATGGTAGAGCGATCGGTGCGCGACATACTCGCGCAGCTGCCACAGCCGCCCGCAGCGGTGCAGAAAATGCGACACACCACCGGCCTGCGGCGTCTCCACCAGCAATGCATCGAGCTCGACGGTGACATCGGTCCCGCCCGGTACGTCGGCTCGTAACGCGGCGAGAAAAGCCCGTTCCAGTTGCCGGCGCAGCCCGAGCAGGTGCGGGTCCCATTCCAGATCCGCGCAGACGCCGGTGAAACCGCGGTAATGCAGTTCGTAGCAGCAGTACAGCGCTAGCTGCAGATCGTCTCCATATGGGTCAGCCTGCGCGACGGCCGCCGAACCGATCTGCCGGCTGGGCAACCCACGCAACGTGTCCAGCGCGGTGGCCGACAGTGGACCCCGCGGTGCCGGAAGCTCCGGTGCCGCGACAGTTGGTGCGGTGCTCGACACCGGTCACACATCCGGCTGGGGATCGCCGCCGCGGACCCGATCGGTGCGCCCCCGGCGCCGGTGGCTGGTGTCGCAGAACGGATAGCGGCGGCTCCGGCGGCAGGTACACACCGCGGTGACCGCGCGGTCCGATGTCACCCTGCGGCCGTCGGTCAGCACCACCTCGATGGGACCGTGCACCAGCACGGGCCCGTCATCGGTAACGATAACCCGGCGTCGGACGGGCTCAGCGGACACGTTGGCCTCCAGCGGGCGCGCGTGCTGCGATGACGACAAGGTCCTCGTCGCATTGGCCAGGTTCAATCAGCCCGCGCGCTTCGAGCATGGCCGCCCGCAGGCGCATGACGGGACCGAACGGGATGGTGGAGCGAGCCAGCACGTCGGCGCGCAGGCCGGCGTCGGTGAAGCGGCGAAGCGTGGCAGTGTCGTCGCACACCGCCGAGTGCACGACCAGCATTGTCCCCTCCGGGGCGAGCAGCCCGGCCGCCCCGGCACAGAGCCGGTCCAGCACAGCACGTCCGTCGACGCCGCCATCCCAGCACCGGCTGATCGCGTGCCGGCTCAGCGCGTTGGTGGCGGCGGGAACGTAGGGCGGATTGGCCAGGATGAGATCGAAGCGCTGGCCTGCTACCGGCCTGAACAGGTCACCGTGATGCAGCGTGCACCGCACCCGGTGGATCCGGCAGTTGATCCAGGTGGCCGCGATCGAACGCAGTGAAAGATCGACCGCGGTGACCGAGGCGGCGCCGGCCCTGGAGGCGGCCAACGCCAGGGCGCCGGTGCCCGTGCCGATATCCAGAACGCGACGTCCAGCCGCGTAGCCGCCCGCGGTCATGACGTCAATCAACAAGGCGGTATCACTGTCGGCTCGATATACCCCGGGGGGCCGCACCAGTAGCACAACCCGCAGGTACCCGGCGCGCGAAGCAAAAAAACCCAGGCCTACCGCGCGACGTCACCGAGTTGCGTCCGGCTACGATCTCGACCTGCTTTGCGCCGCGATGCAGCGCCGCGCCGGCTCTTTTCCGAATGATCAGGAGCTCTGCACTGATGACCGCTCGTTGTGCCCGGCACTGCATTGTGCCTCCCGCCCTGCTGTACCGCTTGGCCCGGTCTGCAGACGAAGCACTGCGTCAGGCCGCCCTGCACGCGTTGGCGCTGGACGAGCGCTTCCGGCTGGCCCGCGCCGAGTCCGCGGCGAGACTGCACACGATGCCGAAACCGGTCACGTTCGCCCGGATCGGTGGCCAGCCGCAGCGAACGATTTACGACCAGCAGGGTAGCGAGTCACAGACACCCGGAGTGGTCGTCCGGGTGGAAGGGCAAGCGCCGCAACAGGATCAGGCGGCCAATCAAGCGTATGACGGCCTCGGTGCGACTTACTCGTTTTTCTGGACGGTATTCGAGCGCGATTCCATCGACGCGGCCGGTATGCAGCTGCTCGGCCTGATACATTACGGGCGAAATTACCCCAATGCATTCTGGGATGGCGCCGGTCACATGTTCTTCGGCGACGGGGATGGGGAGATCCTCACCCAGACCGCGGCGGGGATCGATGTCATTGGGCACGAGCTCACTCACGGCGTCACCCAACATGAGGCGAACCTGACATACTCAGGTCAATCCGGCGCGCTCAACGAGTCGATGTCTGACGTATTCGGAATTCAAGTCAAGCAGTACGCGCTCGGGCAGGATGTGCACAGCTCCGACTGGCTCATCGGGGCGGACATCGTCGGCCCGGCCTTGCGCCCGGCGTTGCGGTCGATGAAGCAGCCCGGCACCGCTAACGCCTACGATGACCAGCCCGCCGATATGAACGGCTACGTCCCCGGCGGCGACGTGCACACCAATTCGGGAATTCCCAACCACGCCTTCTACATCGTGGCCAGCACCCTCGGCGGTCAGGCGTGGGATGCTGCGGGGCCGATCTGGTACGCCGCGCTGGCAGATCCACAGCTTCGGCCCAACGCGACGTTCCGTGACTTCGCGCAGATCACCTTGCGTCAGGCCCGGCAAACCTATGGTGCGGGCAGTGACCAAGCCCACGCGGTGCAGCAGGGATGGGAAGCCGTCAAGGTCTCTTTATGACCGGCTGGCGCAGGGCCGTTTTGCCGGGCGAAGCCGAGCAGGACACTGGAGCGCATGCGCGTCGATATGACCCGCCGTGGTGGCTTCGCGGGAGTTGCCCTGCACGCCGCACTCGATACTGCTGCGCTCGCCGCTCCCGATGCCTCTCGCGTCGAAGCGGCCCTGCGGGAGCTGCCCTGGGATCGGTCTACTACGGGACCCATTGAGCCGGATCGCTTCCGCTACGAGATGGTCAGTGTCGAGCACGACCATGAACGGCGGGTGGTGCTGGGAGAAAGTGAGATCCCGGATGCACTGCGCCCGCTGCTGGCATTGCTCGCCGACCAAGGACAGATCCGCCCGGCTTCAGGGTGAGTGAAAAACCCATACTCATGGTTGAAGATCGCGCGCTAGCTGCTCCAGCACTTTCCGTGACGAGCACAACGCGGTAGCGTCTAGTGTGGACCGCGCACGGTGGGTGACGTCCCTATCCGCCTCATGGTCACGATCGGACGGTTGGCGCGATGTCGCCTGCCGGCCGCCGTGGGCCTGCGCGATCCCATAGACACGGGGGTCATCACAGGGGTATTGGCCACAGGGGTATTTGGTCATAGGGGTATTGGGGGGCCGGCATGATCCAGCTTGAGGACGTCACCAAAGTTTATCGGATGGGCAAGGTCGAGGTGCGGGCACTCGAAGGTGTCGACCTGACTATCGACGATGGTGAGTTGGTCGCCATCATGGGGCCGTCGGGATCGGGCAAGACCACGCTGATGAACATCCTGGGCTGTCTGGATCTGCCCACCGCGGGGCGCTATCTGCTTGACGGCAGCGATGTCAGCCGGCTGTCTGACAACCGGCTGGCCAAGATCCGCAGCCGCAAGATCGGCTTCGTGTTCCAGTCGTTCAACCTGGTATCGCGCACCAGCGCGATCCGTAATGTCGAACTTCCGCTGGTTTACGCGGGGGTGCGCGCCCGGCGTAATCCGGCCCGTATCGCGTTGGAACAAGTCGGGTTGGGTGATCGCCAGAAGCATTTCCCCAACGAGCTATCCGGTGGTCAGCAGCAGCGGGTTGCGATCGCGAGGGCGCTGATCAACGATCCCGCATTGCTACTCGCCGATGAGCCCACCGGCAACCTCGACACTGCCGCCAGTGCGGAGATTCTGAAATTGCTCGGGGCGCTCAATGATGCCGGTCGGACAGTTGTGATCATCACTCACGAGGAGGAGGTCTCCCGGTTCGCGAGGCGGGTCGTGCGGATGCGCGATGGGCGCATCGTGAGTGATCAGGTGCAGCGGAGCCGGACGGAGGTCACCGCGTGAACCTGAAGGAGGCAGTTCGCATCGCGCTACGTGGTTTGCGCGCCAACCGGCTGCGGTCGGCGTTGACCATGCTCGGCATCATCATCGGTGTCGCTTCGGTGATCCTGCTGGTAGCCCTGGGCAACGGCGTGCAGACCTCGGTCAATGAGAAAATCCAGCCGCTGGCCAACTTGATCACGGTGGTGCCGTCGGTGGGTAACGTCCCCGGGGGCGCGGCGCCGAAAGATCTGATCGACGCGGACGTCGCGGCGCTGCAAGATAAGTCGCTTTCCCGCGACATCGCGTCGGTGACTCCTGCTACCAGCGGCAAGGCTCTGGTGGAGGGCGATTCCTTCCGCTACCGGGCGAATGTGGTGGGCAGCACGGATCAGTGGCTCGAGGTCAACAATCAAGATATGGCGGCTGGAACGTTCTTCGACGAGGCTCAGGTGCGCTCCACGGCCCGAGTGGTGGTGTTGGGTTCAGCTGTCGCCAGCTATCTCTTCGGTGATGACCCGGCGGCCGCGTTGAGTCATACCGTCAGGATCAACCGTCAGACCTTCCGGGTGATTGGTGTGATGCAGTCCGTCGGCGAGCCCGGTGATGGCGTCACCGTCATGCCACTGCCCACGGTACGTCGCTACATTTTCGGCGGCGGTGACAAGGTCAACCAGATAATTGTTCAAGCGACGGAAGCAAACGCCGTGCCCGCGGCCGAGGATGATGTCATCCGCGTGTTATCCGACCGGCACCGCATCAAGGATTCCGCGAACCGGGATTTCGAGGTTCAATCACTGCGCAGCAGGCTTGACACCTTCAACCAGATCTTGCGCATTCTTACCCTGTTCACTGCGGCTGTCGCGGCGATTTCTCTGGTCGTCGGTGCTATCGGGGTCCTGAACATCATGCTGGTGTCGGTCACCGAGAGAACCCGCGAGATCGGTATTCGCAAGGCGATAGGGGCGACTCGCCGAGCGATCCTTGAACAATTCCTCATCGAGTCTCTGGTGTTGGCCGGCTTGGGTGGCTTGATTGGCGTCCTGGTGGGGGTCGGGCTATCAGTGCTCGGCGCCAACGTCGCGCCGTCGTTCGGTCCGACGTTCGCTACCTTCGCGCCGTCCGTGACCATACCCTCGGTAGTGCTCTCGTTCGCCATCAGTCTGGCGATCGGGCTCGTCGCCGGAGGGTACCCGGCCAACCGCGCAGCGCGGCTTCGGCCCATCGACGCCCTCCGTTACCAGTAGCCAACCAGCCACAACCGACCGCCGCGTCAGATCCCGTAACTCCCTGCCTCCTGAGGCGTTGCATTGCGTGAAGCCGAAGACACAGGGGGACATCACTGTGACCATTTTCCTGACCAGCCCCTCGACACTGTCTCCAGCCCGGCGCCCGAGCGCCGGGGTCCTGGTGTCGATCGGGCTGGTCGCCGCGTTGGGTCTGGCGGCTGGGTGCGGCAGCGAGCCGGCACCACCGCCAACCGGACGGGTGGAACGCGGCACAGTGGTGACCAAGGTGTCTGCCTCCGGCTCGCTGTCACCTGTCAGGGAGCAAAACCTCGGCTTCCCCAAGGGAGCGCAGCTTAAAGAGCTGTTGGTCAAGGTCGGGGACCGCGTGACCCCGGGCCAGGTAGTGGCGAAGGAAGACGATTTTGCGTTCCGGCAGATCTTGAACCAGCTTCAGGGCCAGTTGAATGCTCAGCAGGCGTTGTTCGGCAGGGCAGTCAATGATCCGACGGTTCAGGGTGCGCGCGATACCGTGGAGCAGGCGCGTCAAATCTTGGCCGCGACGCAGAAGTCGGTGGATGCGGAATTGGCCGCGGATTCAACGGCCGTTGATCAAGCGCACCGGCAGCTTGATTTCGACAGCTTCTTGCTCGATAAGGCTCAGTCGGCGCTGCGTGCCGATCAGGCGTCGTGTGCGGCCACCGGTGGTATTCCGGCTGCTCCGGCCACACCGGGGGTAGCGCCCGGCAGCCCGGTGGCTGGTCCGGGCGGTGGGCCGAGATCGTCGGTCGGGGTCGGACCCACCGAGGCAGGGGTGGAGGATCCCGCTCGGGTGGGCCCGGTATATGCGGGTAGCACAGGTAACGGAAGCCCGGGTGCCGGCGGCAGTGGCGGCGGCAACCCGGCCTGTAACCGGATCGCGCAGGACCAGACCAACGTGGTCAACGCTCGCCGTACCGTACTCATGGACAAGAGCACGTTGACCGCTGCGCAGCAGAAACTGAATGTCGATCGCACCAGCGGGCAGGTCTCGATTGAGAACGCCCGCCAAAGCGTGGTCACCGCGCAGAACACTCTCGAGTCTGCGGCGACCAACCGTCCGTTCGACATCGACCAGCAGGTCGCTCTGGTGGCGAGCATTCAGGCCCAGGTCGCTGCGGCCCAGAGGGACGTGGACAACACGGTGCTCCGGGCACCGGTCGCGGGCACCGTATCGGTGATCAACGGTATCGTCGGAGAGTTTCTCCAGCCCAGCTCTGGGGTCAGCCCGCTTGCACCCGGTACTAATGCGCCGATCCCCGGCCTCAATGGCGTGACGTCGAACAGCAGCACATCGTTGGGAAACCCTGCGACCGGCGCCGCGCGCCCCGGTGGCACGCAGTTCATGGTCCTGGATAACGTCAACAGCTTCCAGGTAGTAGTGCCCTTCGAGGAGTCCGACGCGTCGAAGGTGGCTCCTAATCAGAAGGTCACCGTCACGTTCGACGCTATTCCAGACCTCAGCCGCGACGGCACTGTCGTTTCGGTGGCTCCATCGGGCAGCAACATCTCCAGCGTCATCAACTATTACGTCACCGTGGTTCTCAACGAAATCGATCCGCGACTCAAAGCGGGCCAAACAGCTCAGGCTCGGGTCATCACGAATGAGGTCGACGATGTGCTGACCGTTCCCAACTCGGCGGTCCGCAAGCGCGGCGATCAGAGCACGGTGACGATTATTGATGCCGCTGGGAACCAGCAGCAAGTTCGGTTCCAACCCGGCCTCGTCGGTGATGACCGCACTCAGGTCATCTCTGGTCTCAGGGAAGGCCAGCAAGTCATCCTCCGGCAAGGTGTGTGACTGAACCTGATCGCAAGTATTTCAGTCGGCGAAGCGGGCAGATTGCGTTCCCGGCGGATTGAAAACACCTGACTGAGCACCGGGGTTAGCGATACACGTCGATCTCGATGTCATTGAGCGGCATGGACTCCAGCGTACGTCGGTTGCCGGCGCACTCGGCCTGATCAGGGTCTGATCAGGCCGGACTGTTGCCGTTCTGGCGGAAG
Source organism: Pseudonocardiaceae bacterium (assembly GCA_035606945.1). Classification (GTDB taxonomy): domain Bacteria; phylum Actinomycetota; class Actinomycetes; order Mycobacteriales; family Pseudonocardiaceae. Next base: position 20,613 of record DATNDR010000092.1, on the reverse strand, counting down.
CCGGGTCGAGACGCGCCATCGACATCCACAGTGGGCACCCCCCCGGCGGTGGTGTTGTCGATCACGGTGCAGCCCGTCGAGCCGTCAATGATCAGAATAGCCCGGTTCAAGTTGGGCCCGGAGAACGTGTTATGCCTTATTTCGACGTTGGGCCAGCTGCGCAGGTTGATTGCCTGCGCACCGTTGGGCGCGCAGGTATTGTCGACGAACGTGATCGACGGAACTCCGTTGGGTGCACCACTGCTGCCGGGCTGGTCGTCGGTAGCGATCAGGCATTGCGCGTCGACGTTCTGGCAGGTGTTGCCCGAAATCACTACGTCGTAGGTGGGCGGGCTGTGATCGAAGGTCTGGAAGCAGTCGGGGTGCGGCGGTGCACGGTAACCCCGGGCGGATATGTCCCGAATCGTGTTGCCGGTGATCCGGTGGCCGGTCCCGAAAAATCGTATGCCGTCGGCGTCGCCGTCATCGACGGCGACCGTTTCGCTCACCGTGTTGTCACTGACGGTGATGCGCTGCCCAGAAATGTAGATGCCGACTGTGGAGACATGCTGCACGGTATTGGATGCGATGGTCGAGTCGGAGCACCGCGTACAAGCGATTCCGCCTCGACGGGTGTCATGGATCGTGTTGTGCCGCGCTGTGATCCCGGTACCCTCGAGCTCTATCCCGTCGCCACCGGCAACGGTGAAGCCTTCGACGACGACATGGTTGGCGGTAACGTGAATATTGTCGACGGGAGCACCGTCGGCGACGAGTTTGATCGGGGATTCGGGTGTTCCAGACTTGGTCATCGTCAAGTCGGCATCGGTGAGATCACCACCCGTGAAGCAGACAGTGCTTCCTGGCGAGGCGGCATCGAGGGCAACACGCACATCGTCCGATCGACTGACCGTCTGGGCACAGTCAGCCGGCAAACCTTGGCCTTGCTGGCTCGGGCCTGAGCTCGTACACGCGGCCGTGAGTAAAAGGCTCAGCGTGAGCGAGCAGACCGACAGTGTGCGGATCCCGCCTCGGGCTGTCACCGTGCCAGGATAGGCGCCTTTCGCGCTCCCTGGGGGGCCGATGTCACAATCCGCAGTACCCTGGTCACATATCGTTGACGCGCACCGGCGCCGCCCAGCCGCTGAACGAATGATTCATAAAGGCGGCGGTCAGGCTCATCGTGTGGCGCAGGTGGCTCCAGCTCAACGCCGGCATGCGCAACGGGGTCCGCTCTCCCCGCATCATCACCTCGTAGCCCAGTAGCCAGGTGTAGGGCACGCTATGGCCGTCCATGGCCCGGATCCACCGCGGAAAGTGGGCGGCCGCGGCGAGCACTTCGGCGTGTGCTGAGTCGGGGCCGCGCAAGGCGCTGGGACGCACGTGAGCTCCGGGTATGTAGCCAGCGCTCAGATCGACGGTCACCCGCCGGATGCCGGGGCGGTGCACCAGGCCGTCGATCAGCCGTACCGGCTTGGGGATGTCCTGCCAGCTGTCCCGGTACCAGTCCCAGGACCAGGTGTGCGGCTGCTGTTCGGCAGCCACTGTCCACAGCTCCTGACAGGTTCGCATGACGCCGTTGCACTCAGCGGTGTCAGCCAGGTAGATCGCGATGATGTCAACGACGAGCGGGTCGTTCCCGGCCCGCGGGGTGAGGTCGACCGCGTGGAAATCGGCGGCGCCCAAGCCCCAGCGCCGTTCGGCATTCCACCGCCGGACGTTGCTCAGCTGCTCGGTCAGGGAGGTGAACATGACCCCCGGCGGTCTGAGCGCGGCCCGCGCTTGATGCGCCTTCACGCGGCCGTTACTCGCGGTGGTGGTCATTGCCTTGCTCGCCTTACCCGTCAATGAACATGGGGACCTGAAGGCGAGGGTACGTTTCCCACACCGTTGTTGCAGCCCAGCCCTCAACCGCGGGGAGTTTCCAGCGCGATCAAAGTAGCCGAGTCCGGTCCGGTCGCTGCCCAGCTGCCTGGTGCCGAGATGACAGCGACAGCGGAGGTCTTGAGCGGCTCTATGGCACCGGTCAGCAGGGTCAGAAAATCCTCGAGTCCGGGATTGTGGCCGACAAACACTGCTGTAGTCGCCTCCTCTGCCAGTTTGTGGGTCACGGCAAGTAGGTCCGTGGCCGAGGCGCCATAAAGCCGTTCGTCGAGGCAGGCTGGTGGCGTGCTGGGCACCTGGGTCGCCGCGAGGTCCCATGTCTGGACCGCGCGCACTGCGGGTGAGCACACCACGCGGTCGATTGTGGCGATGTGTGCGCGCAGCCAGCGACCGATGGCGGGAGCATCGCGACGCCCGCGTTCAGCCAGCGGGCGCCGGGCGTCTGGAGTGTCCGGCGGCCATCCTGACTTGGCATGCCGGATCAAGATGAGCGTCCGGGTCATTCCAGGGGATTATTCCAGGGGTCAGTCCAGAGCGAGTGTGCGTAGCAGCAGCCGTGCCGCGTCGCCACCGGACTCCTCGGCAATGGCCACCGCGGTAGGCACATCGAGGTCGTCCAGCAGCGCAGCGGTGACGGCGCCCGTTGCGGTCTGCGAGGTCCGTGCTGTCCCCGCTGCTGAGTACAGCCGGTCGAGCGTCTTGGCCTGGTCGTCGATGTCCGCCCGGCGGAATTCCCAGGTTTGCTGCCACGGCCGGTTGAGCAGCAGCAGCCGCACTGCTGCGGCGGGATGGTGCTCGAGCAGGTCGGAGACCAACACCAGGTTGCCGGTCGACTTCGCCATCTTGGCGCCGTCGACGGTGACCGTTCCGACACCGAACCCGGCCCGCGCGAAGGGCCCCACGCCGGTCGCCGCCTCCACCATGGCGGCTTGGTATGCGTGGTGCGGGAAGGCCAAATCCGCGCCACCGGCCAGGACGTCCACCGCGGGGCCGAGCACGCCCAGCGCGATGGCGGCGCATTCCGCGTGCCAGCCTGGTCTGCCGCGGCCCCAGGGGCTGGGCCAGCCGGGCGCGTCGTCGGCGGACGGCCGCCACACCGGCACGTCGAAGGCGTCGTCACGGTCCGGATCGCCGGCACGATCCCCGAATTCGGTCGCGAGCTCCGTGGCATGTTCCACCGTCAACCCGGCTTTCTCCACCACACCGGCGCCGCGGAAGTACACCGCACCGCCGCGCTGGTAGCCGTGGCCGGTGGCCAGCAGGGCCGAGGCCAGCTGCACGACTCGCCCGACGTGGTGGCGGGCTCGCGGCTCGTGTTCGGGCCGCCGCACCCGCAGCGCGGCCATATCCCGCCCGAACAGGAACTCCTGCTCCAATGCGAACTCGTCGTAGTGCCGGCCGCGTTGCTCGGCGGCACGAGTCAGCACGTCGTCGACATCGGTGACGTTGCGGCAGGTGACCGTCTCTGCCCCAGCTAGCCGAAAGACCGCAGCGGCTGCGTCCGCCCACACGAACGTGCTGGCGTGGCCCAGATGGGTCACGTCGTAGGGAGTGATGCCGCAGACGTAGAGCCGAGCCGGGCTGACGACCGGCAGCGCGCAGCCGCCCAGCCGGATCCGGTCGGTGTGTTCCTGACCGCCATGGTGGTCCATGGCCCCCATCCTGCCCTTGCTGTCGCCGAGTTACCGCACGGGATCCGCGCTCGTCGGTCATCATGCTGGGGTGGACAACCGTGACCGGGACAGCGGCGGGCGACCCCAAAACGCCCGCCCACGAGATGCCATGGGGCGGCCGCTGCCCTACGGTTCGCCGGGAGTCGAGCGGGTTCCGGACAGCGTCGGACTCGACCCGGACGAGGCCCTGCGCCAGGGCCAGCGGTTGATCGACGATGGTTTTCCGTTTCAGGCCCACGAGATATTCGAGGGAGTGTGGAAAGCGACCGCAGGCACCCACCGGGAGCTCTGGCGAGGTCTGGCGCAGCTGGCGGTCGGGCTTACGCACCTTCAGCGGGGCAACCACAAGGGTGGCGTGGCGCTGCTGCGCAGAGCCGCAGATCGGCTCGATCCCTACTCCGCGGAGGCGCCGTACCGGCTGGACGTCGCAGGCCTGACCGGATACGCCCGCCGGCTCGCCGACCGGGAGGGCGCAGTAGTAGCTGCGGACCTTCGGCCCCGCCTGCAGCGGCACTAACTCGACAGTCGAGGAGAACCACCGTGCGCATCGGGATGGCCTTGAACTACAGCGGTGGTTTCGCCGAAACCGTCGCGGAGCTGGCCGATTATGAGAAGGCCGGGCTCGACATCGTGTTCGTACCAGAGGCTTACAGTTTCGACGCCGTCAGCCAGCTGGGGTTCATCGCCGCCCGTACCGAGCGGCTGCACATCGCGTCCGGGATATTGCAGATCTACACCCGCACCCCGGCACTGACGGCCATGACCGCGGCCGGGCTGGACTACGTCTCCGGCGGCCGGTTCACCCTCGGCATCGGAGCTTCGGGTCCGCAGGTGATCGAGGGCTTCCACGGGGTGCCCTACACCGCGCCGCTGGGCCGGACCCGGGAGCTGGTGGAGATCTGCCGCCGGGTCTGGCGCCGGGAGCGGCTGGAATACCAGGGCAGGCATTACCAGATCCCGCTGCCCGCCCAAACTGGTAAGGCCCAGCGCGGTACCGGGTTGGGCAAGCCGCTGAAGCTGATCAATAACCCGGTACGGGAGCGGATTCCCATCGTCATTGCCGCGATGGGGCCGAAGAACGTGGCGCTGGCTGCGGAGATCGCCGAGGGTTGGCAGCCGATGTTCTACCTACCCGAGCGAGCCGACCAGGTATGGGACGACTCGCTGGCGGCGGGCCGCGCCAAGCGGGACCCCTCACTGGGCGATCTCGATATCGTCGTCACCGCTGCGCTGGCCATTACCGACGACGAGGATGTCGCCGAAGGACTGATCGATGCCCTGCGACCGATGCTGGCGCTGTACATCGGCGGTATGGGCGCACGGGGTCATAACTTCTACCATGACCTGGCCTGCCGGTTCGGGTTCCAGGCCGCGGCTGACCTGATTCAAGACCGCTACCTGGCAGGTGACAAGGCTGCGGCCGCCGCGGCGGTGCCCGACGAGCTGGTCCGTGGCACGTCCCTGATCGGCCCTGCCGGCTACATCCGCGAACGCTTGGCGATGCTGCGCGCCTCCGGCGCCACCACCCTCATCGTCACTCCCCTAGCCTCCACCACCACCGCCCGCATCCACTCTATTGAGCAGATCCGGACCCTCGCCTCTTGACCGCATCCAGCCAAGACCACTGTGGACAGTCGCCCGGTGGGCGTGGGAACGTGGGGGAGTGCGGGACCTGAATGCCACTTCGGCGGCTTTGCTGGGGCTGTTGCACACGGGAGCGATGACTGGAGGTCAGTTGGTCGCGGCGGCCGGCGAGCGGTTCGGGTCGTTTTTCAGCGTCACCCGCAGCCAGGTATACCGGGAGCTGCCTGTGCTGGCCGAGGCGGGTCTGGTCCGGCTCGGTAAGAAAGGCGCGCGGTCCAGCCAGCAGTATGTCCTCACCGCCGCCGGTAAGCGCGCGTTCAAATCCTGGTTGAACTCCACCTCAGGGTCGGACAACCTCCGCAGCCCGCTGATCCTGCGCCTGTTGCACGCCGGGCAACTCACCCCGAAGCAGCGGGCCAACCTGGTCAGCACCGCCCGGACCGATTACCTCGGTCACCTCGATGAGGCCAGGGCCGACGCGAAGGCCGCCGGCAATCCCTACGCAAAGGCAGTCGCGGAGTTCACCGTGGCGCACCGGCGTGCGGTGCTCAAGCTGCTCGACGCCATCCCGACGGACTGAGGGACGGGGCGACTACCCTGGTTCGACGTGAACGCCGACGTCGCAGCCGACCTCAAGGACCTTGACGCCACCCTCGCCGGGATCGAAGCCGTCCTGGATCTGAACCGGTTGCGGGCTCAGGTGGCCGAACTAGAGGCGCAGGCCGCCCGTCCCGACCTGTGGGATGACGCCGGGCACGCCCAGCAGGTCAACAGCAAGCTCGCCCACAAGCAAAGCGATCTACGGCGGGTCGTCGGGTTGCGGCAGCGGCTGGAGGACGTCGGGGTCCTTTACGAGCTGGCTGAAGAAGGCGCTGACGAGGGCGCCCGTGGCGAGGCCGAAGCCGAGCACGACCGGCTGCGCAAGGAGATCGCGTCGTTGGAGATCAGAACGCTGCTGTCCGGCGAGTACGATGAGCGGGACGCCCTGGTGACGATCCGCTCCGAGGCCGGGGGAGTCGACGCGGCCGACTGGGCCGAGATGCTGATGCGGATGTACCTGCGGTGGGCCGAGCGGCACGGCTACCCGACAGAGGTTTACGACATCTCCTTCGCCGAGGAAGCCGGGATCAAGTCGGCGACGTTCGTGGTCAAAGCGCCCTTCGCCTACGGCACCCTGTCAGTCGAGCAGGGCACCCACCGGCTGGTCCGGATCTCGCCGTTCGACAACCAGGGCCGCCGCCAGACGTCCTTCGCCGGCGTCGAGGTGCTGCCGGTGACCGAGACCGCCGATCACGTGGACATCCCGGAAAACGAGATCCGGATCGACGTCTTCCGATCGTCTGGGCCTGGCGGCCAGAGCGTCAACACCACCGACTCCGCGGTGCGTATCACCCACCTGCCCACCGGCATCGTGGTGTCCTGCCAGAACGAGAAATCGCAAATCCAGAACCGGGCTGCCGCGATGCGGGTCCTGCAGTCGCGGTTGCTGGAGCGCAAGCGCCAGGAGCAGCAGGCGGAGCTGGACGCGCTCAAGGGCGAGGGCAGTTCGTGGGGTAACCAGATGCGGTCCTACGTGCTGCATCCCTACCAGATGGTCAAGGATCTCCGGACCGAGTACGAGGTGGGCAACCCGGCCGCAGTGCTCGACGGGGACATCGACGCCTTCCTCGAAGCCGGTGTCCGGTGGCGTCGCCAGCAACAAACTCAGGTTGCCGGCTGAGGATTTTTCGGCCCACCGGCACGTCGGCCCCAGGTTGGTAGCCGTGGATGGGTACACTCGCCGGTCGTGATCCGGCTGCACCACGTCAGCAAGTCCTATCGGACTTCGACCCGACCCGCCCTCGACGACGTCACCGTCGAGGTGGAGAAGGGCGAGTTCGCGTTTCTGATCGGACCGTCCGGATCGGGTAAGTCCACCTTTCTGCGCCTATTGCTGCGTGAGGAGGTGCCCAGCAAAGGCGATGTGTACGTGGCGGACCTGAACGTCAGCAAGCTGTCCCAGCGGCGTATCCCGCAGCTGCGACAGCGGGTGGGCTGCGTGTTCCAGGACTTCAGGTTGCTGACCAACAAGACCGTCACCGAGAACGTCGCGTTCGCCCTCGAGGTGATCGGCAAGCCCCGGCACACCATCCGCAAGGTGGTACCGGAGGTGCTCGAGCTGGTCGGGCTGGAGGGCAAGGCAGACCGGATGCCGCACGAGTTGTCCGGTGGCGAGCAGCAGCGGGTGGCGATCGCCCGCGCATTCGTCAACCGGCCGCTGGTGCTGCTGGCCGATGAGCCCACCGGGAACCTGGACCGCGACATCAGCCACGACATCATGTTGCTGCTGGAGAGAATCAACCGGACCGGTACCACGGTCCTGATGGCCACCCACGACCACGCGATCGTCGACGCCATGCGTCGCCGCGTTGTAGAGCTCAACCTTGGACAAGTCGTCCGGGACGAGGCCCGCGGCGTGTACGGCGTCGGCCGCTAAGACCCCCACCCACCACCGACCGAGGAATGTCCACTGCCTATGCGTGCCAGCTTCGTGTTCGGCGAGGTCGTGACCGGCCTGCGCCGCAATGTCACGATGACCGTGGCGATGATTCTCACCACGGCGATCTCACTCGGCCTGCTTGGCGGCGGTCTCCTCGTGGTCCGCACCATCGATCGCATGCAGGAGGACTACTACCAGCGTGTGGAGACCGTCGTATACCTCAGCGCAGACGTCAGCGCGAACGATCCCGGCTGCACGTCGAGCACGTGCTCGGCGCTGCGCGGGCAGCTGGAGTCCACCTCAGGCGTCCAGTCGGTGATTTTCGAGAGCAGGCAGGCCGCCTACGCGCGTTTCCAGCGGATCTTCCAGGGGCAGCCGGAGTTACTGCAGCTGGCCAGGCCCGAGGCGTTACCGGCGTCGCTGCGGGTTCAACTGTCTGATCCAGCGCGTTTCCCCTCCATCGCCAAGGCGTTCACCGGAAAACCCGGCGTGGACCGGGTCACCGATCAGGGTGAGTACCTCCGCCAGCTGTTCCGGGCCCTCAACGGGCTGCGCAACGCCACCTTCGTCATCGCGCTGATCCAGGCGCTTGCGGCGCTGCTACTGATCTCCAACACCATCCAGCTGTCCGCTTTCACCCGCCGCACCGAGGTTGGCGTCATGCGGCTGACCGGTGCCTCCCGCTGGTACACCCAGCTGCCGTTCCTCCTCGAGGCGGTGGTCGCCGGGGTTGTCGGTGCCGTGCTGGCGGTTGCCGGCTTGGTGATCGGCAAGGTTGCGTTCGTCGACCGGGTGCTGGCCGGGGTGTTCGAGGCGGCGATCGTGCCCCGCCTCGGTTACGGCGACATCTTCTCGGTCGCACCGATCTTGCTGCTCGTGGGCGCAGCGGTCGCAGCGCTGACCGGCTACCTGACGCTGCGCCTGTACGTTCGGAACTAGTGAGTAAGGAACGCGGCCGCAAGGTGATCGTGTCGAACCGGCGGGCCCGGCACGATTACGAGATCCTGGACACCTATGAGGCCGGCATCGTCCTGACCGGCACCGAGGTGAAATCGCTGCGGGCCGGCCACGCCTCACTCGCCGACGCCTTCGCCAGCGTGGACGGCGGTGAAGTGTGGTTACGCGGCGTGCACATTCCGGAGTACACCCAGGGTAGTTGGACCAACCATGAACCACGGCGGACCCGCAAGCTGCTGCTGCACCGCAAGGAGATCCTCCGGCTGATCGGCAAAACCAAAGAGCAGGGGCTGGCGCTGATTCCGTTGTCGATGTACTTCGCCGACGGCAAGGTCAAGGTGGAGATCGCGCTGGGTCGCGGCAAGCGGTCCTACGACAAGCGGGCCGACCTGGCCAAGCGTGACGCGAATCGGGAGATCGCGCGGGCCATGGGCCGGCGGTCCAAGGGGATGGGGTGAGCCGCGACCCGCTGGCTGCGCCACCGACCGACGACGCCGACGTCGCGGCGTGGACTGCGGCGCTGGGTCTGGACGGCCTGATCGACCTACACGTGCATTTCCTGCCCGAGCAGGTGATGACCAAGGTCTGGGCGTTCTTCGACCAAGCCGCTGCGCAGTACGGCATGCCCTGGCCGGTGCATTACCGGCTGCCTCAGGATGAGCGCCTGGCGGTGCTGCGCGCACTGGCCGTGCAGAGGTTCGCGCCGCTGGTCTATCCGCACAAACCGGGGATGGCGGAATGGCTCAACAGTTGGGCCGCCGACTTCGCCACTTCGGTTCCGGCGGCTGTGCCCACCGCGGCGCTCTACCCCGAGCCCGGCGTTGCCGAATACCTGGAGCGAGCGCTGAGCCAGGGTGCCCGGTGCGTCAAGGTGCACGTGCAGGTGGGTGGCTTCGATCCGCGGGACCCGCTGCTCGACCCGGTCTGGGGTGTGCTGGCCGAGGCGTGCGTGCCAGTGGTCGTGCACTGCGGGCACGGGCCGATTGCGGGCCGCTACACCGGGCTGGACGTGTTCGGTGCCGTACTCGCTGACCATCCCCGGCTGGTCGCGGTGCTGGCGCACGCCGGGCTGCCCGACTACGACGAGGCACTGCGGCTGGTGCGGTCCTACCCCCGGGTCTACCTGGACACCACGATGGTCGGCGTGCCGTTCACCGAGGCATTCGCCCCCCTGCCGGCCGGCTGGCCGGCCCAGTTGGTGGACGTGGCGGACCGCATCGTGCTCGGCACCGATTTCCCGAACATCCCCTACGACTACGCCACCCAGCTGCGTGCCATCGCGGGCTGGGCGGTCGCCGACGACCGGCTGGGGCTGGGTTTCCTGCGCGCGGTGCTGCATGACACGCCCGCCCGGTTGCTGCAGGGATGAGCGGCGGACGTCCGGGCGTTATGCTGTGTAGGTTGTCCAGCCCGACAGGGGGGTGAACGGTTTCGACTCCGAACGTTGATTCAGTGGGAAGCGTGCCGGTGCAGGCGAGAGACCACCGTAAGCGTCATCGCACACCAATAAGCGCCAACGCGCAGCAACACGATTTCGCCCTCGCCGCCTGAGCGAGGAGCGAATCTGTCGGACCGGGGGCGTCCCCGCCCCGGAACCCGGCATCAGCTAGGGGACTCGACCACCAGGCCCGGTCGCGGGGCCTGAGCGGGACACCTACAGCGACTGGGATCGTCACACCGGCTTGTCCGCGGGACCGGTGGATCCGAGTAGCGGCATAGCGGACTGCGCACGGAGAAGCCCTGATGAAGCGACGGAGGACCCGGGTTCGATTCCCGGCACCTCCACTGGATACGCCCGAAGTCTCTGACCTGGGCGTACTGCGTCTTTGGTGTGCAAGTTCCTTCTCTTTTGCTGCTACGGAAGTAGAGTCGCGATCCCCATCCGGCCCACCAGCGGACGACGTCCGCTCATCCCGACGCCCGCGGCAACCACCCCAGATCGGGCCGTCGCACAGATACGTGGTGCCTTAATGTCATCCGCGATGCCTGGCTATTTCCTGGTCCGGCTTAAGCTGCTGTCCCTTGGTGCTGACTTTTCAGGCGTCGTCCCATACGCGAACACTGTTCCAGATGCGTCCACCCCCAGTCTTTCCTGAGAAAGTCTGCGAGCAAGCTCGCGACTCCGGATCCGATAAATACCCGCCGTCCTCTTCACGCCCAGCCGTTGCGCCCACCACCGATCCAGATATATCCAGTGATCTCGGCTCCGGGCGTAACTAGCATCCTGTTCACCAAGTCTCATGAGGTTCTCCATGCGCAGAACTTGCCGTGCTCTGGTGATGGTGGCCACCCACACGACCAGTTACGTGAGCGTGCACCGCCCATCCAGGCAAGAATCTCCATTAGCTAGTGATCAACTCCATGGTGCGCCGTTGGGCCAATTGATGAGCCGGAGACAGGTGAGCGCTCAATCGTCTTTTCGGCTACTACACCCCTCGCGGATGTTCCATTACCGGAATCCCCTCTGTTATCATAATGAGCGCGAAGTCTTCCCTCGGCCCCAATGGAATGTAACGGGGGTACCCCATTCTCCGCAAGCACGCGTGCCGTAATGATCGTCACATGTATCGCCTCTCATTAATCCGATCACCCCGTTTTTACGGATGTCATCTGGGTGTGAAGTTCCCTTAAAATTCATGTGGAATTCTCGATCGAGGCGACAGCGGATGGGCCGGTTTCCTGGCCAAGCTACGCAAACGCTGGGATGGTGATACGGAACATGCACCGCGGCTCCGTTGCCAGCAACAACCGCACATGCCGCTGTGCATGCGGTGAAGAACGAGCCTGAGTGGACTATGTTGCGGTCGGTGTGGCTTTTCGTGGATCCTCGAGCGGATGGCGTCCAGCGAACACCGGCGATGTGTAAGAGGCTGCTGAGGCTCACGCCATGGACAGCGGCGAGGAATGCTGCGGGTACGCCGTTACGGTAGCCAGTGATCAGCTCGGTTGATCTCGCGCTCATCGAGGCCTCGCGCGGGCTCCAGGGACGCTGCGCACTCGGTCTCGCGGCACGCACCAGGCCGGCAAGCGCCACCGGGTGGCGAAAGCAGCAGGTCAGCGGCCTGCACGGAGTGCGAGTAAGCAATAAGTATCTCCATCGAGCACTACTCGGGTCTCGTACCTGGGCGTTTATGCGTATTCGGTGTGCGAGTCCCTTCTCGTGCTGCTGCGGAGGTGTTGGGATTCACGCCCCATTCGCACGTGCGGACGATCTCCGTTCATGGCCGATGAGCGTGTCTTCGATCCCTAGCATGAGTCCGCATGGGTGTGCATGGTCATCCGGGCAGGACGCCAGCGGGCGAGCCGATGGAGCTTCGGCACCACGAGCGTGTCGCCGGCTCGGACCGCCGCGAGCGCCTGGTCAAGGCCGGGGGGCTTGCGGTTCGTGCCGGTCAGGCCGTAGTCGAGGTAGATGCGGTTCTCGTGACACCCCAGCTCGTCCAGTCGTTGGCGTGGGGCGGTGAGTTCCTTTCGGTGGAGCAACGGGTGTAACCGAGCAAGGTGCCGGACATGATCGGGGTGCAACGGATAGCCCTCCCTCACTGAGAATCAATCTGTACTGGCTATTTGAGACTTCGATGGTCCTGGCCGTGATCGCCACAGCGTCGCGGCATGGGTGTCTGTTTGGGGTTTCGTTGCCGAGACAGGTCAGCAAGATGACGTCGGTGCGCGGAGGCGGGAGGGGATGTCCTCACCGTTGAGGAAGGCCTCTATGTCGGGGTCGTCCGCGATCAGTTCGCGAGCCACGTCCGGGCGCCGCCCGCAGATCGCCAAGGTCGGCGTGGTCGATGACGTCCGGCGGGCCTACCGGACCGGGTCGAGCATCGCGGCTCTGGCTCGTGCACACCGCGTCAGCCGGGGCGCGATCCGCACCGCGGTCGCGGACCTACTGCCCGGCCGACCGGGAGCGACCGGTGGCCAGCACGGCCAACGCCGTCGTGGCAGAGCCGGCGATGGTGCGAGTGGAGATCCCCGGCAAGATCGCCCGTCACCTGCTCGACCACAACGACCTGGGGCGAGGCCGAACGGCACGCCCTGCGGCAAGGACATACGGGTGCGCCGAGGGCAGGGCTACAGGCTGCACGTCACTGCCGCGCCGCACGTGCACTACGCGTTGCTGGCCGCCGCCGCACCGCTGGGCGCCGACGGCGCGGCCCGCAAGGCATACCGCATCTATGCCGACCGACTCACCGCCGCGGCGATTCTGACCGACCCGGCGCGGTGACGAGTAGTGCGGTCGGTGGCATGACGGCGCTGTTGGCCTGTTCCAGAGCGCTCAGGGGCGCACCCGAATGACGGTCTTGCCCTTGCGCCGCTCGGTCGGATTAAGCGCAGGGACGGCGTCGTCGAGGGTCGCGACGGTTCCGATGTGCGTGCGAAGGCGCCCGTCCCGCACCCGGTCGACGATCTCCACCAGCTGACTCGGAACGGACTCGACGACGAAGTCAATCGCGAGGCCCTCGACAGGGCGAGCCTCAGCAGGCCCGACCACCGACACCAGCGTCCCGCCAGGCCGGATGATGCTCGCCGAGCGCCTTTGGATGTCACCGCCGATGACATCGAAGACTAGGTCGACCCCGCCGATGTCGTCGAGATCCTCGTGGTCGAGGTCGAGGAACTCGTTCGCGCCGAAGTCGAGCGCCGCCTGGCGGTCCGCCGCCCGCCCGGTACCGATGACGTAGGCGCCGAACTCCCGGGCGAGCTGCGTCACCACAGACCCGACCGCGCCGGCGGCGCCGTGTGCGAGGACGCTCTGCCCCGCCTGAAGACGACCGTGCTGGAACAGGCCCTGCCACGCGGTCAGGCCGGAGATCGGCAGGCTCGCACCCACCGTGAAGTCGACGTTCCCCGGCAGCGGCGCAAGGTTGCGTGCCTCCACGGCCGCGTACTCGGCCAGGGTTCCATCGCGGTGCCAGTCCGTGATCCCGAACACCCGCTGTCTCAGCGAGAGTCCCGTCGTGCCGTAGCCGAGGGAGGAGACCACTCCGGCGAACTCGTGGCCGATGATCGCCTGGGCTCGATCGTGACCGGAGCGATCGACCCACGTCGAGGGCCACTGCCACTCTGCAGGGACGAAGCCCGACGCATGGACTTCAACGACGACGTCGTTGATCGCCGGCGTCGGCTCAGGCCGCTGCGCGAGTGTGATCCCGGCTGCTTCCGCGGCCTGATCCGTCGCGACGATTGCCTTCATTGGTGCCTCCGTATCTCTCGTGCTCAGGGCTCTGTGCGCCGGTCTGTGACGGTGTGTGGTCCTCGTCGAGCTCCGGTGGGATTCGACGCGTTTCAGTGGTCCATCGCCGTGTCGCTCGGTGGTGTGGGCGCCCAGGACCGTGACGGCCAGAAGCAGGTACTACTTACTTCCGACTGTCGAGAATGCGGCGCTGGCTCCGTCCTAGGTACACCAGTGGCCACAACAGGCCACGCGACGATGCAGGAGAACCACCATGACGATTCAGCGTATGGACAACGTCGGCATTGTCGTCAACGACCTGGATGCCGCTATCGCCTTCTTCACCGAACTTGGCATGGAGCTGGAGGGCAAAGCGCAGATCGAGGGCCTCTGGGCGTACCGCACCGTCGGACTCGACGGCGTCCACTGCGACATCGCGATGATGCGAACCCCAGACGGCCACGGCCGGCTTGAGCTGGCGAGATACCTCACCCCCGCAGTGATCGACGCCAGACCGCATAACCCGCCGCATAACACGCTGGGCATGCATCGCGTCATGTTCGCCGTCGACGACATCGAGGACGTCGTTGCCCGCTTGCGCACTCATGGCGCCGAACTTGTCGGTGAGCTGGCCCAGTACGAGGACAGCTACCGGCTCTGCTATGTCCGCGGCCCCGAGGGGATCATCGTCGCGCTGGCCCAGCGGCTCAGCTAGCAACCCGCCGCGGCCGAACCCGACGTTCGAATACGCCCGTATGGGGATCCTCTGTCGGACAGCCTGCGAGGGAGCGCCTGTCGATCTGGACCACGCACAGCGTCTCAGCGCTCGATAGAGAAGCCGTGGCCGCCCACTTGGTTGACTGATCAACCAGCACGACATTCGGCTTCCGCCCGGTTGTAGATATGGCGTGCTGGCCCGGGTGGGGCTCTGCGCGGTGTTGTTCGTCGTCCTATGGCTGGTGGGGCGGGATTTGTCGTTGGGTGAGCCAGCTGATCACCTGGAGTGCTTGCGGGGCCGTCCAGCTGCCTGGCTCGGGGTGGGTGAGGTTGTTCTGGCCTTGGTCGGAGAGGAACCCGCGTAGCGTCGCCGGTATCTGGGTGCCGGGTTCGACGTGGCCGGCGCCGTCGATGACGAACCGCTCGTGGCCGTCGCGGTCGAAGAAGAAGATCAGGTCGGAGTGTTGATGTCGTAGCTGAGAGGGCTGCCGGTGAGCCAGTCGGTGGCGGGCGGGCGGCCGCGCCAGGCCAGGTCGCAGAGGTCCTCGACTCGGTAGAGCACGTTTTTGAACGCCAGCCCGATCAGCGCGGCGAGGACCGCGAGCACCGCGATCAGCAGGTAGTTGGCGGTGTGGTGTAGCACGAGGTTCTCCGGCAGGCCGGTGAAGAACCGCCCGGGTCCGAAGAACACCTGCGCGACCACGTCTGCGACCATCGCGGACAGCATCACGGTGAAGATCGCCTCGATGGAGAATTCCCGGAGGATCAGCTCCACCCCGAAGAACACCCCGGTGATCGGGGCGTTGAACGTCGCGGAGATCCCGCCCGCCGCGCCGCACGCGACCAGGATGCGCAGCCGGTTCTCCGGCATGCGCACCCACTGGCCCAGGCTGGAAGCCAGCGCCGAGCCGATCTGCACGATTGGGCCCTCCCGGCCGACCGAGCCGCCGACGCCGATGCACAGCGCCGAGGCGAGCGCCTTGACGACGGTGACCTGGGGGCGGATCCGCCCGCCGTTCTCCGCCACCGCGATCATCACCTCGGGCACCCGTGGCCGCGGGCCTCCCGGGCGAACCGGTAGATCAGCGGCCCGTAAAGCAGCCCACCGAGTACCGGGATGACCACGAAGAACCCCCAGCCCAGCCAGGGCAAGTGGGCGCTGGGCACGCGACCCTGCTGACCGAAGCTGGCATGGCCGGTCGCCAGCCAGGTGAACGCCGTGATCAGGTTGCGGAACACCACCGCGCCCAGCCCGGCGCCTACCCCGACTAGCAGCGCCACGAAGAACAGCCCGAACCGGTTGCCGCGCAACCAGCCGGTCACTCCACCCCACCAGGTCCGGGCCTCTCCTGCTTGTTCCGGTGCCCTGACGCTGCTCGTCTGGCCTGTCACCATTCGTCTCCCGCTGATGTCGCCGCTCCCGTGACTGGCCCACTCGCTCGCTGGGCTAGGGCGGGGACTTCGGCCAGGCATGGTCGGGGACCTCACCGAGTGCCTCAGACAGCGCCTGCAGCGCCACGGCGGCGGCCCGCTGCCGCTCGACCGACAGCGTCGAGAGCGCCACGGTGATCGCCTCGCGGCGCGCCACGGTGGCCTCGTCCAGTACCCGGCGACCTTCCTTGCTCAGCGACACCACGACGATTCGCCGGTCGCCGCGGGCGCGCTGCCGCCGCACAAACCCCCTGCGCGCCAACCGGTCGCACATCCGCCCGGCGGTCGAGGGGTTGACGCCCTGCAGCTGCGCGAGGTCGACCATGCGTTGCGGCCCGCGAGACGCGAGCACCACCAAAGTGCGGTATTGCGCGGCGGACAAGTCTTCCGCCAATACCCCCAGGGTGCGGGCGCTCAGGCCGATCAACGCCCGGGTCGCTGTCATCACTTCGTCGACGACGTCGTCGCAGACCCCGCGCTCGGCGTCGACGGCCGCGCGGTCGGCTCCCGGCGGGTCATGGCTCACAGCAAACATTGCACTCCACTGTCATTGCTGTATGCAAGGAAAAGTGAGGTGATGAGCTGACCGGGCGTTCCCACCGCGTGGACCGCCTCCGCCTGAGTTGCCCTGTCGGTGCGCGCAGAAAAAGCTGCCCTCCCCGCAGCGACGGGCACCTCGGGATGTCCGTAAGACGATCGTTCACCCCACGCGGCTGTCGATCAGCCGGGGCGGTGCGCGAGCCGGTATCCGCCGTCCCGGTAGGCCTCGAGGACGACCCGTCTATGCCGTTCGGTGTCCTGGCGGTCGAGGTCGGGAATGGCAGGGCCGCGGAAGATGAAACGCCGCCGTGGCGTTTCCCCGAGCGGGGTGCACCGCCAGCGACCGCCCGACCTGTTGTGCAGCAGCACCGTGTCCGGGTCGGTGGCGGGTTGGCCGAGCGGCAGGGTGGCGACGTAGAGGCCGAGGTGGCGGACGCAGTCGGCTTCGGGGCCGAACACTAGGCCGCGCACCGCTGAGTGCAGCCCGTCGGCGCCGAGGACCAGGTCGAACCGGCGTGGCGACGTGCGGTGGAACGTGACGTCCACTCCGCCCGCGTCCTGGCGCAGCGCGGGGATGGAGTCGTTGAACGGGAACTCGGCATCGTCACGGGCGGCCTCGTGCAGGATCGCCGCGAGATCGGCACGTCGTCCGCGCATCACCGTTCTTGTCCCTACCGAGCACGCGGACGGGCTGATCGACCACCTGGGTTCGGCATGGCAGCAGTGCCCGGCGCCGCGGCGAGGGCGCGGACGACCGGTGTCTGCTTGCCCGACAGGAGCCGGATGAGGTAGCGGTCGAGGCCGGGCAGCCGGAACAGCCGCAATGTGGCGCGGCGGACCAGCAGCTCCGCACGCGATCGCGGCAGGAACCACCGCGCCGCATTGCGGGCGGACACCTGCTTGTCGGTGATGACCGGCCGCCAGGTCCGCTCGTATGCTTTCAGCGCGTCCGGCACGGTGGCGGCACGGGCCAGCTGCTCGGCGAGCACGTAGGCACCGCCGATGCCGAGGGACGCACCCATCCCTGCGAGTAGGGACACCGCGTAGCCGGCGTCGCCGACGAGGACGACGTGGCCACTGCTCCAGCGCGGCATCACGATTTGCGCCACCTGGTCGTAGTAGACCTCGTCGCCGGGCGGGCAGGCGGCAAGCACGCGCGGCGCGACCCAGCCGAGCCCCCGGTACTCACGCCGGAGCGCGGCGGCGTGGTCGTCGGGTAGCGTCGGATCCGGGGTGCGGTGGACCGCGAACACGGCAATTCGGCCGTCACGGAGCCCGTAGCAGCCGAGTTGCGCGCCGGTGCTGTCGGAGAGGCAAAACCGGTCGCGAACCAGCCCTTGCACCTCCGGGTCGTCGAACGTGAACGCCGCGGTGTGAAAGCCGAGGTACTTGAAATAGCGGTTCTCGGTGCCGAACACCAGCCCGCGGACGGTCGAGTGCACACCGTCGGCCCCGACGAGCAGGTCAGCCTTGTAGCAGGTGCCGGCGGCCGTGCCCACCTGGACGCACCCCGCCTCGTCGGAGACGTCGGTGACCTCTGCGCCGAACCGAAGGTCGACGTCGCCCGGCAGGCTCTCCCGCAGCGTCAGTTCGAGATCCGGCCGCATGATGCTCAGCAGCCGCCCGCCGACAGGGTTGGCGAACGCAGCATAGCGGATCACGGCCCGCCGCCGCCCGGACTCGTCGTAGTAACCGGCCTCCTCGACCGGGTAGGCGAGCTCGCGCAGCCGCGGGAGAATGCCCATCGCCTCCGCGGCGTCGTATCCTGGGCCGATGAAGTCGATCATGTAGCCCTGTGTACGCGGACCGGGTGCGCGTTCGAGCACCACGACGTCCCAGCCGTGCCGCGACAGGCACCGTGCGGCGGTCAGGCCGGCGATCCCCGCGCCGCACACGACGGCCTTCACGATCCGGCTCCGTCCAGGCGCAGCTCGACCATCGGCATCTCGGTGTCGTCCTCGCTGATCGCCGTGCCGAGGGTGTTCTTGAGGATGGACTTGAACCGGTTCCAGGCTCGACGGTGCTTGCTCACGTAGACCGCGAGCACGGCATCCGCCTCGCCGACGGACAGCCTGCGCGCGGTCGCCGGCGACAGGGCCCGCGCGCCGCTGGCGACCCGGACCCGCGGCTCGACGACGACGTTGCGGTACCACTGCGCCCGGTCGCCGAAACCGGACGCGACGACGTATGTCCCCGGCATCGGGTGTCCGACGACCTCGAGCACGACGTAGCGCCGGGCACCGGTCTTGCGGCCGACGTGTTCCAATAGAAGCATCCGGGAACCGAACAAGAAACCCAGCCGCGCCCTGTAGAGCCAGATGGGCGGGCGCACGAGCCGTCGGTTGCTCAGCAGCCGGGCGCCCGCGCGTCCGATCGCGCCGGCGGCGAGTGGTGATGTGACATCGGGCATCTGCCGACCTCGATTCGTTGTCGTAGGAAGGTTCGTCAGGTCGGCCCGGCCGCGGGGTGGCCTAGGCCGTCGCGGTAGATGGCGAGCACCTCGGTGCTCCAGCGGCGCATGCCGTCGACGGACAGCGGGTCGACGCCGAGCACCTCACGCAGCCGGTCGCGCAGGATCAGCACCGCGAGGTCGTTGACGAGCAAGAACGCCGCACGCACCTCGGGATCGGCGCCCGCGCGCGCCATGGTCGCGAGTATGTCCCGGCTCAGCGCGTACAGCTCACCGAACAGGGCAGTGCCCGCCGGGCCGCCGTCGAGCAGCAGCCGGCCGAGGTATCCGGGGATGGCGGAGCCCGCGGGGAGGTGGCCGGCGACGGCCTCGACCAGGCTCGGCACCGCCTCCGGGTCGAACGGGTGGTCGCCGGTCGGCGCGGTGGCCTCGGCGAGCATCACCTCGAACACCCGCGCCACGTGGGCGTCGACCGCGTCCCGCAGCCCGTCCTTGGACCCGTAGTGCCGGATCACCAGCGCCGGCGAGACACCCGCTGCCGCCGCCACGTCGCGGACGGTCACCGCGTCGGGGCCGCGCTCACCGAACAGCCGCAGCGCCTCGTCACGGATCCGTGCACGCGCCGTTCGATCGTCCGGCAGTGAACTCACGTTTACTATTATAAACAATCGTTCACACCACCGATAGGCGGTTACGCGATTGAATCCGCCCAGCGGGACTCGGTGGACTGCAACCCCGATCACTACAAGACCGTCTTCGAGAACGACCGGGTACGCGTACTCGAGTACACCGACGAAACCCGGCGACAGTCGCCGGGTTCCCAGCTCGCTGAAGAGGACGTGTGTCCTCGATGGCGACGTCTCGGTGGGTGTCGCCGGCGTGCAGGCGCCGGCGGAAGGTGCTCAGCGTGTATATGACGCTGTCCGGGTGGTCGTGCGGCGTGGTCCTTGGGATTCCCCTGTTGCAACCGGGTTCGGTGGCGGTTCACCGTGTTTCTGGTTGGCGAACGCACCACCCGTTAACCAGCCCGACCGAGATCAACTCATCTCGTTTGCAGATCGGTATGCGGACGCGACGGCCGGGCAGGTGGGCGGGGTTATTGGGTGGCGTGATGCATCCATCTGGCACCAGAGTTGGCCAACGATGAGCGTTTACCTGGTGACTGGTGTGTCCGGGGCGGGCAAGACTACCCTCGCTCACGCGTTGCAACGGCGAGGCGTTGCGGCGATCGACACTGATGCCGACACGACGCTCGCGTACTTCGTCGACACCGCAGGCACTGTGGTGGACAGGCCACCAGCGCCCGATTTCGCGTGGCTGGCTACCCACCGCTGGGTGTGGAGCCCCACACGGCTGGTCGAACTGCTGGAGCACCATCGACACGACACGCTGTTCCTGTGCGGCCATGCCGACAACGACACCGAGTTCCTGGAGCGCTACGCGGGCGCGTTCCTGCTGTGCCTCGACGAGATCACCACGCTGCGGCGCCTGGCAGATCCCCAGCGGGGCAACGACTTCGGCGCCGTCGGGGACTGACCCGGGGCTGTCGCCGGCGTTGATGGCGCTGGTGGCTCCCGAGACCCGGGGGGATCCGGAGTCGCCGCTGGTGTGGACAACGAAGTCGACCCGCAACCTGGCCGAGGCACTGGCCGGTGACGGGCATCAGGTGTCTGACCGGACGGTGGCGCGGATGCTGCGCGCCCAGGGGTTCAGTCTGCAAGCCAATTCCAAGGTCACCGAGGGCCGCCAGCACGTCGACCGGGACGCCCAGTTCGGCTACCTCAAC
>DATNDR010000089.1:0-3519 GCA_035606945.1 Pseudonocardiaceae bacterium | reverse complement strand
CCGTATGCGTCGTGACCACCGTCGCCGACCAACCGGTCGCCGCTGAGACCACCGAGTCACCGCGCACCGGCCGCTGGCCGCGGTGGGCTTTGACCGGGCTTCTCGCAGCGACGGCCGTGCTTTACCGGCTCTTCGCAGTTGAGGGTGTAGAGGTGGTCGGCGCGTCGCTGCCGGGGTAGGGGTCGAGGTCTTCCGATGATGGGAGTTCTCACACCGCCCAGCTGGAAGACCTCGACGTGCCTGACGCTACCTTCGCTTGCCCTGATCTGACGACGTTCTGCCACCTCGATGAGCTCGGGCTGGAGGTGACCGGGCAACGCGTTGAGCCTGACCGGGCACTGTTGGCGTGTCGGATTATCGACGAGGATCGATGGTGTCGGCGCTGCGGCGAGGAAGGCAGCCCGCGCGACACCGTGACCAGAAGGCTGGCCCATGAGCCGTTCGGGTGGCGGCCCACCACGCTGTTGATCACCGTGCGCCGCTACCGATGCGCCAGCTGCCGTCATGTGTGGCGCCAAGACAGCAGTGCTGCTGCCGAGCCGCGGGCCGCGTTGTCGCGCCGCGCTCTGCGGTGGGCGCTGGAAGCCCTTGTCTGCCAGCACCTGAGCGTGGCCCGAGTCGCTGAAGGACTGGCGGTGTCGTGGAACACCGCCAACAACGCGGTGCTTGCCGAAGGCCAGCGGGTACTCATCGCCGATCCGGCCCGCTTCGACGGTGTGCGGGTGATCGGCGTCGACGAGCACGTGTGGCGTCACACCCGCCGCGGCGACAAGTACGTCACTGTCATCATCGACCTGACGCCGGTACGCGAGGGCTCCGGCCCGGCACGGTTGCTCGACATGGTCGAAGGGCGGTCCAAGAAAGCGTTCCAACAATGGCTGGCTGAGCGGCCACAAGACTGGCGTGACCGAGTGGAAGTCGTTGCCATGGACGGATTTTCCGGTTTCAAGACCGCCACCGCTGAAGAGCTGCCCGATGCAGCGACGGTGATGGATCCCTTCCATGTGGTCCGGCTGGCCGGCAACGCCCTCGATGAATGCCGGCGCCGGGTCCAGTTGGCCACCTGTGGGCACCGGGGCCGCAAGACCGACCCGCTCTATGCGTGCCGACGGACCTTGCAGACTGGCGCCGATCTGCTCACCGACAAGCAACGGGCCCGGCTGGCGGCCTTGTTCGCCGTCGACGCCCACGCCGAGGTCGAAGCCACCTGGACGATGTATCAGCGCACCGTGGCCGCCTACCGACACCCCGACCGCAAGACCGGCCGCACCATGATGGCCGCGCTGATCACCACGCTGAGCACCGGCGTCCCCAAAGCCCTGCAGGAGGTGATCACCCTCGGACGCACACTCAAGAAGCGGGCCGCCGACGTCCTGGCCTACTTCGACCGGCCCGGCACATCCAACGGGCCGACCGAGGCGATCAACGGCCGTCTGGAGCACCTCCGAGGATCCGCCCTGGGATTCCGTAACCTCACCAACTACATCGCCAGATCGCTACTGGAAACCGGCGGATTCAAACCCCAACTACACCGTCATTCATGAAGAGCCCGATTTCGCTTGGTCGCTGTCAGTGGTGCCGAATTTGGCGCAAGGGTGCAACACGGCATCAAGAGCGAACGCAACTAGCTGATCGCGCACCGCAACAAATTCATGCGAGCCCCGCTCCTGAGGGCTCGGAACTCCACTCGATCTTTCCTCATCGTCGTGCACAGTGGCCACAGACCGAAGCAGGCGGAAGCGACTCCGGCCTGTGGTCTGACCCCATCGGAGCGGACGTACAGAGGTGGGCCCCTCCGGACACCAGTGGACGTGAACGCGAAAATTCTCATCTGATGTCCAATTGGCGACGCGCTGGCCATGTCACTTGAGAAATGGACATCTAATTTGAGAACCTAATGGGAATCGATCAGCGCGCCGTTGACGGGGTTTTAGACCTTGCCGAGTCAGGCTGATCACCGAGCCGCCGGCCGGTGAGCACTGTTGAGAACCTGGAGTGAGGGTCGATTCCTAAGTGTAGAACGTGCCCCGGCCGGTTGGTGAGTCACCTGTAGCGCTCATGGGATGTCGTGCCAGTTACGAGCACTGATCCATTAGGTCGCCGCTGGGTGCTCTCAGGCTCGAAACAGGTTGAGCGACAACCGGGTCGAGGAAGAGGTGATTGATGATCTTCGTGGGCGATGACTGGTCGGAAGACCACCACGATGTGTGTCTGATGGACCACGCTGGTAAGCGGCTGGCATCGCGGCGACTGCCCGAGGGGCTGACCGGGATCCGGCAGCTGCACGAGCTGATTGCCGAGCACGCCGAGGAACCCGATCAGGTGGTGATCGGCATCGAGACCGACCGTGGCCTGTGGGCGGGAGCCCTGGCCGCGGCGGGCTATCAGGTGTTCGCGGTCAACCCGCTGGCGGTGGCCCGCTATCGCGACCGCCACCATGTCTCGGGGGGCAAATCGGATGCCTCCGATGCCAAACTGCTGGCCGATCTGGTACGCACCGATCGGCACAACCATCGCCCGATCGCCGGCGACAGTCTCGACGCGGAGGCGATCAAGGTGCTCGCCCGGGCCCATCAGAGCCTGATCTGGGCACGCACCCGCCACACCAACGCGATGCGCAGCGCGTTGCGCGAGTACTACCCGGCCGCACTGCTGGCCTTCGAGGACCTTGCCCACGGCGATGCCCTGGGGGTGCTGGGGCGCGCACCGACCCCTGAGCAGGGTGCCCACCTGGACTTGCCGGCGATCCAGTCCGCGCTCAAACGCGGTGGGCGCAAACGCAATATCGCTGCACGTGCCCGCCAAATCCGGGCCGCGCTACGCTCGGAGCAACTCGCCGCACCCGCCCCGGTCGCTGCGGCGTTCGGCGCCACCACCCGCGCCGCGGTCGGCATCATCGTCGAGCTGAACCGCCAGATCGCCGAACTCGAAGCCGAACTGGCGACACATTTTGAGGCACACCCGGACGCCGACATCTACCGCTCCCTGCCAGGACTTGGTGTCATCCTCGGCGCCCGGGTGCTCGGTGAGTTCGGGGACGACCCGAACCGCTACACCAGCGCCAAGTCTCGCAGAAATTACGCCGGAACATCACCGTTGACCGTCGCCTCCGGCAAGAAACGCGCCGTACTGGCCCGCCACGTGCGTAACCGCCGCCTCTACGACGCCATCGACCACTGGGCCCTCTGCGCGCTCACCAGCAGCCCCGGCGCACGCGCCTACTACGACCACCACCGCGCCGCCGGCGACGTGCACCACCAAGCCCTGCGCGCCCTCGGCAACCGACTCGTCGGCATCCTCCACGGCTGCCTACGCCACCACACCACCTACAGCGAACACACCGCCTGGGCACACCGCCAAATCACCCAAGCCGCTTGACAAGTTAGGGCCCTGGGATGTCTACATGAGTTCCTGTAGCGTCTCATTCTGCGTTGCATTTTCTCAGTCCCAGTTGCCAATTCAGTGTTGGGTGTGAGACTTTCCAGGTCAGGGCGTTGCGGTATAACGCATTTCGTAGGA
>DATNDR010000081.1:0-13201 GCA_035606945.1 Pseudonocardiaceae bacterium | reverse complement strand
CAGCGTCGATGCTGCTGTTGTTCACTCCTGGGGCCCCCCGCGAGGGCTACTTTGAGGGATTCGCCCAGCTTGCAAGCATGAGCGCCGAGGAACAGCAGGACTTCTACCTGCACCACGACAACCACTGGATTTGATCGGTCGAAGGCGGGCAGCTCCACGACGAACACTTACGTGCCATCACCTGCCTTCACCCTAAGATCGTCGGCGGTGCTGTTGACAGGTCGCCGGTCGTCTCAGGTCGTCGTAACAGCGGTGAGGTGTGGACGGGCGGAGGTTCCCGGTGAGACCTGGTGAGTCGGGCATGGTCCTCTCCCGTGTGCTGTTGCTTCGCCGGGCCATCATTGTCGCCGTCCTGGTGGCGATGATCAGTGGTTGTGCGGCCAGCCCGGCGGAGCGCGCGACGCCACCCAGCCCCACCCGGACCGGCGCCGTGGCGACCACCACACCCGCACCCGTGGCGGTGTGGCAGGTCGGCGCGCACCCGCTGCCGCTGCGTCCCGACGGCTACGGTGAGGTCCTGTCCACACCGCCCCAGCTGATCGACCGCCGGCTGCCGACCACGGACAACCTGGCGCCCCCGACCGACGGTCTCTACCACAGCACGATCAGCCCTGTGTCCCTGGCCATCGCGGCCCGCAGCACCTGGCAGCCGGCCTGCCCGATCGCTGCGGACGACCTGCGCTACCTGACCATGTCCTTCTGGGGCTTCGACAACCACGCACACACCGGCGAAATGATTGTCAACATCACCGTCGCCACGGCGGTCACCAAGGTCTTCCGCGAGCTCTACGCCCGGCATTTCCCCATCGAGAAAATGCAAATCACCACACCGGCCGAGCTGACCGCGCCGCCGACCGGCGACGGCAACAACACCAGCGCCTTCGTCTGCCGCCCCACCCGCGGTCAGACCACCTGGTCGGCACACGCCTACGGCCTGGCCGTGGACATCAATCCCTTCTGCAATCCCTACGTCAACGGCAACCTGGTGCTCCCCGAGCTCGCCTCGGCATATCTGGACCGCGCCAACCACCGCCCCGGCATGGTTCTGCCCGGTGACCAGACCGTCCGCGAATTCGCCGCAATCGGCTGGAGCTGGGGCGGGTCCTGGAACGTCCCCAAGGACCGCATGCACTTCACCGCCACTGGCCATTGACACACCCAGATCAGCACCACCCGACAAAAGACGGGGAATGTGAGTGAACAGGGATGGACGTCGTTCGCGGTAGGCACCGAGGCTGGGGCGCTCAATGCGGCCCGTCGACGCTGATCAACAGCCTGCTTTTGTGTCCCGCTCTGCCTATACGCGCACCGCGTCCCCGCGTTGAGAGGGCCGGTCAGCGGCCGGCGCCGTGGCACGGATCCGAAGCTGGCGTAGCTCAGCGAGGTGATTCTGCAGCTGGGACAGCCGTGCGTCGTGCTGACCACCGTTCACCGTGGCGGCATCGACGGCGGCGCGTACCGCGTCTGCGGCGGCCCGCAGCCGCTGGTCGTTGATCTCGGTGAAATGGTCGCGCAATGTCCGGTGCACGGCGCGCAGTTGCGATCGCAATTCGTCGCCTACCCGGAAGTTCACGTTGTCCATCAGCTTGGATACCGCCATCTTGGCCTCGGCCTTGCCGCGCTCGTGGCCGTGTTTGCGGTCCTCCCAGAAGGTGAACAGTCCCAAGAGCACGCCGGCTGCGACGGACCAGAAGCTGATCAGTGCTAGGCCGGCAAGGCTGGTCAGCACGCCGACCATGAGGATGCCGCCGTAGGATCCGCGCACGCTGTTGACCACCCGCGCGAATACACCGCCGCTGTTCGGCGGTTCCATCGGCTTGACTCGGCGTAACGCCTCGTCGGCGCCGGTCACACGCACCTGAGGCAGCGCCACGCCAGTGCGCGAACCGTCCGGGTTGCCGGCCAGTTTCGCGGCCACCTGCTCGGCCAGTTGCTGGGAGCGCTTCGCGGCCAGCTTGAAGTTGGCCTGCACGCTGTCCTCGACCTCGCCGCGCATGGACCTGTCGAACTGCCGCCAGTGCGGCACCGGGTTGGTCGTGGTGATCTGCTCATCAGCGAGTTCCATCACCTCCCGCAGCCGGTCGCGCAGGTCGAAGTCCACCTGCGCCATCAGCTCGGTCGCGCCGTCGCTGAGTGCGAGCTGCCATTGCGCCGACAGCCGCTGACGCCGTTCCAGCTCAGCCACTGCCCGCTGCTGCCGCTGCTGTGGTGAGTCACCGGAGCCTTGCAGCGCATTCAGCTCACGGTTCCACATCTTGCCCAGCTGGTCCGTGACAGCCCGGACCTCGCCGAGCACCCAGTCACGCAGTGCCGGATCCACCCTGGTCCCGATCCGATCGCGCAGGAAATCGAGCAGCTGCGGCACTCCGGAAGCGACCGACAGCGACTCGTCGCCGCGCTGCCGACCGTCCTCGCACAGCGCCGCGGACACCGGCAGCAGCGGGATGGTCGGCGAGTCCAGGCAAGCTGCCTGCAGCCGCGACCGGTTGGCCCGCTGGACCTCCGCCCACCGAGGGTAAATGTCGATCTTGGTGAGCACGCCGGCCAGCGCAGCGCCCTGCGCTCGGATCCGGGACAGCGCATCGAGCTCCGCCGGAACGTACTCATGACCCGCGTCGGAGACGAACAGCACCACATCCGCCGACCCCGGTTCCAGCAGGCTCGGCCCCGCAGCGCCGGCGGCATCCACGAAACTTGCCCCCGGCAGCCGATCGGTCGGTGCCTGTTGCAGAACCTGGACCAAGGAGGTGACGCCCTGGCCGGGCGCCCCGACCACCACGACACGCATCCGTCGAGCCGCTATCTGCGCATGGGCCCCAGCCAGCCGCTCAACGAGGTCGGGTCGGTCGACCGCCGCGGCCAGCCGATTGGCCTGGTCGAGCAGGCTGATCAGTTCGACGTTGGTCAACAGCTCGGCAGAGAACATCGTCACGCCACCTCCTCTTGGTCCTCGTTAGGCCCGGATCAGTGCCCTACGGCGTGGTCGGTGCCGGGGTGCGTGGTGTCGTGCGTCGCCGGGGTGGCGGCCTGACCGTTGTCATGCGTGGTCAAGCCGCTGTGTAGACCCTGCGACGCGGATGAGCCGGCCCCAGCGCTCGGGTCGGAGTGGTGCACCCCAGCCGGCGCCGTGCTCTGTGTAGTCGGCGTGGTCTGCGGGCTCGATGTCGAACCGCTCGACGTCCCCGGCGCCGTGCTCTGGGTGGTCGGCGTGGGGTGCGCGTTCGACGCCGGACCACTCGCGATTCCCGTTGGTGTGCCGTGCGGTGCCGGCGTGGGGTGCGCGTCCGGCGTCGGATCGCTTGCAGTCCCCGGCGTTGTGCCGTGTGGGGTCTGCGTGGGGTGCGCGTTCGACGCCGGACCGGTCGCAGTCCCCGGTGCCGTCCCGTTCGGGGCCGGCGCCGAGGTAGGTGACGACTGGGACGCGGTGCCGCTCGAATCTGTGCCCTGGCTCGAGACGGCGCCGGACGGGGAACTACCCACATCGGCCTGAGGCGCGCCCGGGTGAGACAGCTGGTGGTGCGCGCTGCGCCCGGCATCACCCTGGGTGCCGGTGTCAGCCTGCGGAGCACCGCCGAAGCCCCCATTACCACCGGTGAAGCCGCCATGCTGGCCGCTTTCCAGTCCGCTGCCACCAGTGGCGCCGCTGTGCTGCCCGTTGGTGGTAGCGCCCTGCGTGTTCTGCTGGCCGTCCTGGTGGGCGGTCCCGCCGGAGCGGTGGCCTGAGCCCGGGCTGGAGTCCTGGTTGACACTCGAACCGCGACTTGACTCCTCGCCGCGTGGTGAGCCAGACCGCGAGTCGCTCTCGGACTGGTGCGCCGGGGTGTTCACCGTGGCGGCCTGCTGCACGGTGTGGCCAAGCGGCTCGGAAGCGACGTCCGTCGAGGACTTCGGGTCTACCGGGGTGGCGTTCACCGGCGCCACCGACGCCGCGGCAGTGGTGGTCGCAACGGCTGGCGCGGTCGCAACAGGAGTCACGTTCGGGCCCACCGAGGCACCGTTGGACAACGACGGGTCGCTGGAGAACGACTGCGCGGGCGAGAAGAAGGCCGGTGCAACGGCCGCAACAGGGTTGGCCGGACCGCTCTGCAAGCCGCCTAGAGACTGACCGTGCTGCTGGTAACCCGGGTCGCTGCGCGGCACGCCGTGACCGGTACGGCCGCTATCGCTCCCGCGCTCCACCTCGTGCTGCGTCTGAACTCGTGAGTCATGATCGGCCAGAGCATGGGTGGTCCCACGGCCGTCGACGTGATGGCGCAGTTCGCTGTGTTGGGGTTGATCGTTTCGGGTGCGGTGGTCGCCGTCGTGGTCGTTCCGGTCGCGGTCGTCGCCGTCATGGTCATTCCGGTCGCGGTCGTCGCCGTCATGGTCGTTCCAGGCGCGGTGGTCGTGGTCGTTCCAGCCGTGCCACTGGTTGTGCTCACCCCAGTGGTAGCTGCTCTCCCAGCCGCGCCAATCGTGGTCGCTGCTGTAGTGGTTGTTGCACCACTCACGGTAGTCGTCGTGATCCCAGTAGGCGGGCTGGTGCCAGCCGGGGGGTGAAGCCCAGCCGTGCGGAGCTTCCCAGCCCTGCGGTACCACCCATCCGACCCCCTCGACCCAGACCGGACCGAAATAGTCCGCATCCGGGACCCAGCCGTGCCAGTTGTCGTGGTTCTGGTAGTGCTCGCAGTTCTCCCAGCCGCGCCAGTCGTGGTCGCTGCTGTAGTGGTTGTTGCACCACTCACGGTAGTTGTCGTGATCCCAGTAGGCGGGCTGGTGCCAGCCGGGGGGTGAAGCCCAGCCGTGCGGAGCTTCCCAGCCCTGCGGTACCACCCATCCGACCCCCTCGACCCAGACCGGACCGAAATAGTCGGCTCCAGGCACCCACAGGTGCATGTCGTGCAGGACGTCAGCGAGGTCGCCCCGGACGTCATCGCGAACATCGATAGCCAGCCTGTGCTGGCCGATAGGACCTTGAGACATTGAATGCTCCTTAGTACGAGGTGAACTGGTGCTGCCAGTTATGCCCTGGCGGCCTGACAGCAAGCTGGACACAACCTCACAATTCGCTGTGAGCCGACCACGAACCGTGACGAGGTGTGTGACAGTCACTTCGCACCCCCAGCGCGGTGGATCCGACGAACAGATCACGACCCGCACAACCCGCCGCATCCTCCAGCGCCGATCCGCGAC
Organism: Pseudonocardiaceae bacterium; assembly: GCA_035606945.1. Taxonomy (GTDB): domain Bacteria; phylum Actinomycetota; class Actinomycetes; order Mycobacteriales; family Pseudonocardiaceae. The sequence goes on along the minus strand of DATNDR010000081.1, from coordinate 8,029 downwards.
GCCCTCCAAGCCTCGACCGACTTCGGGCGCCGCAGTTCGGGGTGGTCCGCGGGGCATGCATCGCTCGCGCGCTTGCGTCGAGTCGGTCAGCGATCTCGCCGCCGTTGTGAGGTGGACGCCAGGCGGCTTGCGAGTAGGCCGAGGAAACTAGACGCGGGATGGGCAGCGCTACCGCTGCCGCACGCTTAGAGGCTACGGTCTTCCGCGTGGCGGCGCGGCACCTCCTGCTTGACCTGGCGGGCGTACTCTGTGAGTTCGACTCGGCAGCGCGGCTTGAGCGCCTCGCCGCCGCCTCCCGCCTTGAGACCGCCGAGGTGGACGAACGGCTCTACGGCTCGGGCATCGTGGACCGGTGTGACCGCGGTGAGCTGGATGCCTTCGGCATTCGAGGCGTGCTGCGCGAGCAGCTGGGACTGGACTGCGACGACCTTGAGCTGGCCCGGCTATGGGCCTCGGCGTTCACCCCGGACGACGCTGTGCTCGCTGTCATTGACGACGTCGCACCGGGCGTGACGCGCACCCTGCTGACGAACAACGACGCGCTGCTACGCGACACCCTGCCGCTGGTGCTGCCCGCGGTTCACACCCGCATCGCGATACCCCTGTTCAGCGCCACCACCCGGGCCACCAAGCCATCTCCGACCGCCTACGCCGCCGCACTGGCCGTGCTGGGCGCGGCACCGCCGGACGTGCTGTTCGTCGATGACTCGGAGTCCAACGTCGACGGCGCCCGTCGGATGGGCATCGCCACTATCCACTTCACCTCAGCGGAATCGCTGGGCCGTGAGTTGGCCGACGCGGGCCTGCTCGGCTGACGGCACTGCGACATTAGCTGACACCGAGTCCGCCGAGCCGGTCCAGATCGAGGCCCGGAAGCAGAATCTGGGCGTTCCCAGACAGCGAGGCCCATCGGGCACGATGACATGGTGAGCGGTTGCGATGCTGACTCCGAGCAGATGATGCGGGTCAACCAGGCTAACTGGGATGCGCGTACGCCGATCCATGTGAGCAGCAGATTCTACGGTCTGAACGGCACCGTGAGCTCCGCGGACTGGTTCGCCGACTTCGAGTGGACGGATCTGGGCGAGCTCGCCGGGCGTGACGTGGTGCACCTGCAGTGCCACCTGGGCACGGAGACCGTCGTGTTCGCCGAACGCGGCGCCCGCACGGTCGGCCTGGACATATCCGCGGAGTCAATCAAGCAGGCCAGGCGCATCGCGGCGGAGCAGGGCGCCGACGTGGAGTACGTACAGTCCAATGTGTATGACGCGGCAGCGGCGCTCGCCGGGCGGACGTTCGACGTGGTCTACACGGGCAAGGGCGCGATGTGCTACCTGCCCGACCTGGATCGCTGGGCCGGTGTGGTGGACGGGCTGGTGCGTCCCGGCGGGGTGCTCTATGTCGTCGAATTCCATCCGCTGCTCTACGCGCTCAGCGTGGTGCCGCCGCCGGACGGCGGCGACGAGTTGTTGCTGCGCCACGACTTCCTGGGCGGCCGGGGCGCAGTCGAGCGGGACTCCACCTTCACTTACACCGACGGGCCGGCGCTGCCGGAGGCTCGAGTCTCCTACGAGTGGATGCACGGCGTTGGTGAGGTGATCAACGCCCTGACCGGTGCGGGCCTGCGCATCGAGCGGCTGCGCGAGAGCGAACGGCTGCCGTGGCGGCGGTGGCCGTTGATGACTCCCGCCGAGGGCGGCTGGTTCCGACTGCCGGACAGCGCACCGCGCATTCCATTGATGTACGCGCTGCTGGCGCGCAAGCACTGAGGGCCGATCGGTCTCCCTGGATACACGTCAGGACCCATCGGGGCAGGCGCACTCAGGAGGCGCCGCCCGCAGTCTCCTACAGAGGACAGGTCAGCCCGGCGCTTCCGCCAGCTCCGGTCGTCCGGTTGGGGGCCCGATGCCCTCGCGGCAGAAGAGTGCGTTCGTGCTGTGACGGGAGCGCGTATACCTCGACACGGACACGTGACCGGATCGTTGCGCCGGACAATACCTAACAGTACTATGCCTCGTACTTCTAGGGTATGGAACGGGGTGTGGTCTCGTGAAGGTCGCTAAGGATCTGGTGGCCGCCTCGGCGACACCGATGGTGCTCGGCATCCTGACCGAGGGGAAGAGCTACGGCTACGCCATCCTGCGGCGGATCAACAGGCTGTCCGGTGGCGAGCTGGACTGGACCGAGGGACTGCTGTACCCGTTGCTGCACCGGCTTGAGCGCCTCGGCTATGTGGAGTCGAGCTGGCAGTCGGTCACCGGGGAGCGGCGGCGCAAGTACTACCGCATCACCGACAACGGCCTGGCTGAGCTTGCCGAGCAACGCCGCCAGTGGGACACGGTCGTGGACGCGCTCAAGGAGATCTGGCTTGGCCCTGGTGATGTCAGGCCGTTGACAGCGATCCCGCTGGAGGGCAGGGCATGACAGCGCTAGACGGTCAGGAGGAGTTGGAGGCGCAGTTCGCGCAGTGGCGTCACTACGTACAGCGCCGCCCAGAGCTGCAGCGGTCTGACGCTGACGAGCTCGAAGACCATCTCCGCGGTTGTGTCGACGAGCTGGTCTCGGTCGGCCTGCGCGCCGACGAGGCGTTCCTGGTCGCGGTAAAGCGCATGGGTCGCCTGGACGACTTGTCCCGCGAGTTCGCCCGGGAGCATTCAGAACGGCTGTGGAAGCAACTGGCGCTGACCGGCGAGTCCAACAGCCTGGGGGCGGAAATCCGGTCGCGGGGTGACCTGCTCGCGATGGTCGTCTGCGCGGCGGGTGCGGCGGCGTCGGTCAAGGTGCCGGAGCTGTTCGGGATGAGGTTGGCGGAGGACGGCTGGTTCTACGGGCCCAACGCCAGCCTGTTCGCGCTGCCCTGGCTGGCGGCCTTCCTGGCCTGGCGCCGCCAGGCCAGACGCCCGCTGATCGGGATACTGGCGCTGTTCATGCTCGGCGCAGTGGCGGCCAACGCCTATCCCCTGGCCAACACGTCGCAGTCGGTGGTCATCACCAGCATCCACCTCCCCATCGCCCTATGGTTCGTCGTGGGTCTGGCCTATGTGGCCGAGGACTGGCGCTCGTCCCGGCGACGCATGGACTTCATCCGCTTCACCGGCGAGTGGTTCGTCTACTTCATCCTCATCGCCCTCGGCGGCGGCGTACTCACCGCGTTCACGGCCGGCACCTTCCAGGCCATCGGGATCGACCCGGAGAAGTTCATCACGCAGTGGCTCCTCCCCTGCGGCGCCGCGGCCACGACCGTCGTGGCCGCCTGGCTTGTCGAGGCCAAGCAGAGTGTGGTCGAGAACATCGCCCCGGTGCTCACTCGGCTGTTCACTCCACTGTTCACGGCAGTCCTGCTGGCCTTCCTCGTCGCCATCGTCTGGACCAGCGCTGGTATCAACGTTGAGCGCGAAGCGCTGATCCTGTTCGACCTCCTGCTGGTCGTGGTGCTGGGACTGTTGCTCTACTCGATCTCAGCCCGCGATCCGCTGGCTCCGCCCGGCCTGTTCGACAAACTGCAGCTCCCCCTCGTGCTCGGCGCGCTGGCCATCGACGTGCTGGTGCTACTGGAGATCACCGGGCGCATCACCGAGTACGGCACGACACCCAACAAGGCCGCAGCGCTCGGCGAGAATGTCATCCTGCTGGCCAACCTCGCCTGGTCGACGTGGCTACTGCTGAGGTTTGTCCGTCGACGCACGCCGTTTGCGGCCCTCGAGCGCTGGCAGACCGGCTACCTGCCGATGTACGCCGCGTGGGCCTGGATCGTGGTCCTGGCCTTCCCTCCGCTGTTCAGCTATGTCTGACCCGTTGCGGCAGGCCTGCCGAACGCTTGCGTGCCAAGCAGGCACGTTCGGCGGCTGCTACGGCAGGTGGTCCTGACTGTCCGCGCGACAGGTGTCTGACAACAGGTTTCTGCTGGACACGGCTTTGGGCAGGGAGCGCGGATGCCCGGTTTGTTACGGTTCTTGAAAGTGCCCGAGGGGCCTGTCCGGCGCGCCGAGCTCGGCGTGTATCGCGGGGTCGTGAACTGACAATTCCCCTTGTGCGCCTCGTCCGGCACGTCGAAGAAGGGACATTGATCTCCATGGCGTTGAATGTGGTCGTTGTGGGAGCAGGTGTAATCGGCGCCGCAATAGCCGCCGATCTCGCTCGTCGGGGTTGCACTGTCACCGTGTTGGAGTCGGGTCAGTCCGCAGTGGGGACCTCGGGAGCCACTTTCGCCTGGATCAACGCGGGCGGGAAACAGCCACGGAGCTACTTCGACCTCAACGTCGAGGGCATGCAGGCCCACCGGCGTCTCGCATCGAGCGTTACGTCCTGTGACTGGTACCACGAGAGCGGAAACCTGGAGTGGAAGGCGGGCACCGACGCACAACAGGAGCAGGAGAGGAAGGTCGCTCGGCTGCTGGAGTGGGGTTACCAGGCATGCTGGCTTGATCCGGAGGAAGTACGTTCGCTGGAGCCGGACATGGCTCCCGACATGATCGGAAGCCGAGTTGCGTACTTTCCCGACGAGGGCTGGGTCGATCCCGCCCGGCTCATGGCCGCGCTGCTGTTGATGGCCCGTGCGGCGGGAGCAGAGGTGAGGCCACATTGCGCTGCCGTGGGGATGTCAATGAAGGGTGACCGCATCGACGGTGTGCGTACTGTGGACGGCGAGACGGTACGCACCGATGCGGTGGTCAACTGTGCCGGTCCAGGCGCAGGCAAGGTCGCAGCGCTCGCGGGCATAGGCCTTCCGATGCGCAACACCAAGGGGTTGTTGGCTTATACCGCACCTACAGCGGTTGCGGTCGGGCGGGTGATCCACGCACCGCAGATCCACCTGCGGCCCGACGGCGGCGGGCGGCTGCTTTTGCACAACACGACTGCGAACGCTGCTGTGTCGACGAACGACGACGGCTCCCGGATCGCCGAACCCGGTGCGGCGGAGGCGATGCTCCACCTGGCCGAAAAGCTCTACCCGGGGCTTCGTGGCATCAGGGTCGAGGCGAGCCGGATCGGCGTGCGAGCGATCCCGATCGACGGATTTCCCGTACTCGGGCGAAGCGCCACCGTCGAGAACCTCCATTTCGCCGTCACCCACAGCGGCGTGACTCTCTGTCTGCGCGTCGCGGAACTAGTCGGCGCAGAGGTCGTCGGTGAGCTGGTCGATGAGCTGGCACCGTTCCGGCACGCGCGGCTGGGCACTCGACAGCCCCCGGCGATGTCGGCCGACCACGGAACCCGGGGACAGTCCTGACCATCACCATCACCATCATCCGATCCGGCACCGTCATCACCGGCGATGGTCAGACCTGCTTGCCCGACACCGACGTCGTACTCGTCGATGGAGTCCTTCGCGATCTTCCGCACTCGGATGCGGATCGATCGTTTGGCAAGCAGAATTCATCATCGATCGACCAGAGAGGTCGGGACTCCCGGTCTGATTCGTGATTCACCTTCTTCGGCGGCATTCATCGGTGGAGGTGCTTGCCGCTTACTCGCACTCGGCGCAAGCTGCTGACGTGTGGCGTTGCCACACCATGGCGCTCACCAACCCTGTGCGTTCCTCCGATACCGAGCACGAAACGTCCAGGGAACCTGCGCGTCCGTGGTCTCGATGAGCCACCAAGGCAACACCGGTCGTGCCGCATCCGTAGCCGTTCATGCCCGGCGTTCACTGCACTCACTGCGGCATAGAGTGCGAGTCGAAAAGATACTGGTCGGCGGGATGCTCATCGACTGAAACCCAAGCTGCGCGCGAACTCACAGCTGCGGGGCGTGGCAGTGCATCCGGAGCCCTGTGGCGCAGTGTTACGGTCCGTAAGGGACGACGGACCGGAATGGCGCTATGCGCCTAGAAGGCGACAGAAGCCACGATCAGAGATCTCCAGAAGCGGACGTGCGCACGCTGTCGGACTGAGGTGCTGAGCCATTCGCAGCACCAACAGCGGGCGGCGTGCTGGGCCGTTCCGGTGACCACCGTGCAGTTCACGCGGACCTGTTGGGGTGGACGTCGGTGAAACCCCGTGCCCCTATCACTGGCCCGGCCGTCCAGCACCGCCCGGGCGGGCTGAGGGTCGAGACGTCATCAGTCAAACTGTCCGGGGCTGATCTGGCGATGCTCCTGTTGAAGCTCGTTATAGACAGGGCGGCGGCAGGGTTGGAAGTTTTAGCCGAGATTCTTCTCGATGAGCGCCACGTACGTGTCCATGGAATGGTCCCTGATACCGTCAGTACCTGGGGCGAACGGATCACTGGTGAGACCCCTGAAGCTATCTGTCATTTTACTCGCGAACGACATTTTTTCGTGCAGCTTTCCATTCGCGTCGAAGTACATCATGGCGTTGACATGGTGGAAGGCGGGTTCGGGTGGCACCCGCGCGACGACGTCATTATTATTGACAAATCGGAAGTGTCGGGATGCGAACGCTGTGTCGTGGGCGGCGGCGAACAAGCGGTCACAAGTCCGTGGCTGACCGAAGGTATACACCCCATCGGCAAGTAGTTTCGGGTCTTCAAGGTACATCGTGGCACCGGCCAGCATGGCAAGCGCACCGCCGAGGCTGTGACCAGTGAACCACAAGGTCTGATCGTTCGTCCGGACTTCTTCAACTTTATCCCGGATCTCTGGATAAACCGATGCCAGCGCTCGACTGAAACCCAGATGAACCAGGCCTTTCTTCGCGGGTCCCGGGATTACGGGAGTATTCGAATCCGACAGCCAGTCCCGGATCTGTGCTGGTTCGGTGCCACGAAACGCAACAACAATCATATGGTCGCTCGCTGCAAGATAAGCCTGGGTATCTTCCAACGGGAACGGCATGCGATGTGTCCCGCAGAAACATGCAACTTGATCGAAACCCCACTTCTCAGCATCCGCACGAATCTCAGATTCATCTCCATAGGCCAGCCTTGCGGCCCTGCCGAGCCAATAAGCATGTTCTAGGGAGTGTCCATCGGCATGCTGATTGAAAGCGGAAGCACCCACCGGTCATCCTTTCGCTGATTCCGTCTAATTCGAATTCGATTTGCAGATAATTCCGACGTCCTCAGGCCAGCTCACGCCAGTCGTCCCCTCCCATGCCCAATGATGGGACAAGACAATACCGGAGGACATCCGGCGCGGGGGTATCCAGGAAGCGGTGCTGGTACGGGTGAGCGGGACATCACAACCTGATCACCGCCTACCACCAAGAGACCACCACCGCCTCCCCGCCGCTACCCACAGCTTGAGCCTCACGAGCGTCAAGCACCTCCCACACATCGCCGGTACCCGCCAGACTTCCCCCACTCAACGAGCTACGAAGGCAACGCCAACCACGACACATCCATAGCCGCTTATGCCATGCGTTCACCGCGCGCACAGCGACATGAGAATGGGTTGCGCGCCCAACGAATCAAGATCCGGTGCTCAGCAGGCTGGCCTTCCGCACCGGGCCCGCAGGAGATCATGGCTTGTGCGATGAGATGACTCTGCTGTGCGGTCCAGGGCCCGGTCGTGGTCAGGTCTGGCGGTTGAGCACGTGGTCAACGGCGGCTGGGATGCCAGCGGGCATCGATGCACGGCAATTCGCCCGCTGTTGCGGACGAGCGCGGCGGAGCAGGTGCCGCTCCGGATCGTGGGCGAATAGATGTGTTCAGTGCAGACTGCGGCTACCTATTCGGCGTGGTGAGGGCTGGGGTGTCGTCGACTGCCGACCTGCGGCGGATCGGTTGTCTTACTGGGCGCTGCGTACCGTGACGGTGTCGAGGGCATGGAAGGCGGCAGACGGATGCGGGGTGCTGACGTGGAACCTGTGGGGCCGCGGTCATCGCCGAGTCCGCCCCGGACGTGTGCGGTCTGCAGGAGGTGTGGGAGGCCCCGGACGACAACCTCGCCGCCGAGCTGGCCCAGCAGCTAAACCTGCGGTGGTGCTGGGTGTGTGCGCACCCGCCGCGGCCCGAGGACGGGGTAGCCATCGGCAACGCGGTCCTAACCAGGTGGCCGATCGTGGCCGTCGAGGAATTGGAGCTGCCCACCCGGGGCCTGGCCGAGCGCCGGGTTGCGGTGTGCGCC
>DATNDR010000080.1:0-3586 GCA_035606945.1 Pseudonocardiaceae bacterium | reverse complement strand
CGTTCACGCCCACCACACGAGTCGCCATGACCCACCCCCAGGCAGCGGCCAGCTCAACCCAACCAGCCTGGCCTCATCCCAAGGCGACGTCACCTACCAACCCAGCCACCACCTCGGCGGTCCGAGGCGCAGCCTCTTTGGCAGAAGTAGCGGACGCCGAGCCTATAGCTGCGCAGACGTATCCGCGCCTCCAGCCGGTCGAGGTTGGGTGCGGCCACTATTCACCGACGGCATCGATCCCATAAGAAAGTCCGGCCCTAGTCTGGACTTTCCCGTTGGCGCTAGTCCGAGCCCGCAGCCGAATGTCGGAGGGCGCAGCGTACGGCGTTGGCCGAGAGCGATCGATGCCGTAGTAGCGTCGTCTCGCGCTGGTGGGCACATACTCTCACGTACGAACCTCACGGGACGGGAGTAAGGACAGCGCGGATAGATAGCGGATAGTCGTCCTGCCGTCAGAATTTCCTTTCTCGGTCAGGTGCGGCCTTCGGCCGCCGCTGGTCGCCGGGCCGGTCCGGTCTTCGCTCACTGCGGGCGGCCGGCCCGGCGGCGGCGCACAACAACAGACCCGATGACCGAGGATAGAATTCCTCGTCCATCGGGCCGCATGCAGTCAATCATGTTGTTGTGGTGCGTCATCGGCTGGCCTTCTCCGCGGCCGATCCTCTTCGCAGTCGATCACCACTGGTAAGACACCCATGAGGGTTGAGTGCAATGCGTCGGGGTTCCGCTGGCCGGTGTGGCGGAATTGTGCGGATTTCGGCGTGATGGTCAAAGACGCTGCGCGGCTGTTTTTGGCAGTCTTGCCAGCCGGATCTGTTCTGAATCAAACTGCCTCCGCCATCGGATCTCCACCCTCCTGTACAGGGTTGGGGATCAAGGTCGAGGGCGGTGCTGCCAACATCGGGCCTCGACCGATTAGCTCAAGACGAGTCGACGACAATCAGAGCGACTCAGCCAGCACAAGAACAGGTCCTCGCGCTAATCCGTTCCGACGCCCAAAGGCCGGTCCCACGACGACCGGCAGACGGGCCGCCGTACTGCAGATAAGTACAGCAACGACCCCGACCAGTACTGCTCCAATGTGCCCACCGATGGCCCGCTACGTGCGGAAATACACTTAGTCGACCCATGTGCGGTCTTTCGCATCGAGAAGGTCAGAGGTTCGATTTCCTTCAGCTCCACCCCAACTCAGAGCCCTGTCCGGTGATTTTCAGAGGGTGCAGAGCCCCCGTACAGCAGTAGGCACTCACTGCGCACTAGGTGAGCCGTTCGCGGAGGATGTTTTTGCGCACTCTGCCTGAGGCAGTCAGCGGGAAGGCGTCGACGAAGATCCAGGTGGCGGGTGTCTTGTAGGCGGCGAGGTGCTGGCGGCAGTAGGCGTGCAGCTCGCCGTCGGTCACGGTGGCACCGATCGCTGGACGGACGAACGCTGCGACGGTTTCGCCCCAGATCGGGTCTGGCTTGCCCACTACGGCGACCTCGGCCACGGCCGGATGGGTACGCAGTAGGTCCTCGATCTCTTTGGAATAGATGTTCTCCCCGCCACGGATGATCATGTCCGTGAGGCGGCCCGCAACGCGCAGGTAACCCCCCGCGCTCATCAGGGGGAGATCGCCGATGTGATACCAGCCATTGGCGTCGATGGCGGCGGCGGTTGCCTGTGGGTCGTCGAAGTAACCGTGCATCAGCACGTATCCGCGAGCGCACAGCTCGCCGACGGTGTCGACCGGGACGGGGTCGCCGGTCACCGGATCGGCGATCATCACCTCGGTGTGTGGCAGCGCGGTCCCGAGCGTGCCGATGCGTGTGTCCGGCGGGTCATCCAGGCGGGTCGCGCTGATGATCGGCGAGCACTCGGTGGTACCGAACACAATGAAGAACCGCACGCCGAATCGGCGCTCCAACTCCCTGCCACCTCGATCGGCACGGGTGCGCCACCCGCCCCGCCGACACGCAGACTCGACAGGTCCCGGCTGGTGCTGTCGGGGTGGCCCAGCATCGCGATGAACATCGTCGGCACGCCGCAGGTGATCGTCGCTCGTTCGGACTCGAGCAGCTCAAGATGCAGCGCGGGGTCGAATCGGGTCAGGTAGACGAGAGTGGCGCGGGCGGACAGCGCGCCCAGCACGCCCATGCCGCAGCCGGCGGTGTGGAACAGCGGTAGCGGCCACACTGCGACATCAGTCCGACCGCCGCCCATTCGCTGCATGGTGAATCGGGCGTTGTTGACCAAACCGTGGTGGTGCAGCAGTACCCCCTTGGGGAATCCCGTGGTTCCCGAGGTGTATTGGATCTGCGCGAAGTCGTGGGGTCTCACGGCGGGCAGCGTCGTGTCGGGGTCGGCCGCGGCCAGAAATTCCTCCCAGTCCTCCAGTGCGACGACCTCGCGTAGGTCGGGTAGCTGGACGCGACCTCGGCGAGGGTTGCAAGCCATGGACTTCCTGCGGTAGCTCACCGCGTGGATCAGCCCCGCGCTACGGGATTGGCGCAGCACATAGCCAAGCTCGGCCGCCTCGTATGCAGGGTTAACTGTGACCAGCACCAGCCCGGCGAGCCCCGCGCCGTACTCCAGCAGAATCCACTCCAGCGAGTTCGCGGACCAGACCGCGACGTGCTCGCCCGGTCGGAAGCGCGCCAACAGCGCCCTGGCGACCTGCTCTGCGGCCGCTAAAAGCTCCGCGTAGGTCAGCTTGCGGCGCGGACCCGGGCCCGGAGTACCTTCCACGATCGCGATGTGCCCGGCTGCCTCGGCGGCGGCAGCGCGCAACGCGTCGCCGACGGTCTGCTCCAGCAGCGCCACCGAGGTATCGGCCGGGCCAATAAGCGGGGGTGGCGGTATCCGTTTGATTCACCTGGCCATTGCGGGCTTGGTTGCTTGCACCGATGACTGTTCACTGTCAAACAGCGCGCACGCATTGGGGTGAGCCCCCAAGGTTTTGGCCCGGGCCAGCCCCTACGCTCGAGGAGGCCCACGATGGCGCGGGACGACGTGCCGCTACTCGAGCGCGAGGGGGAGCGGCTGGCCGACGCCGAGGTTGACGCCCGGCTGGCCAACGACCTGCTTCGCGAGTTGGGACTCGACTCGTCGCGCCGCTACCGCCTGGCTTTCCTGGTAGGCGCGCTGGTCGAGCGCGGAGAAGTGGAGGCGGCCGCACAACGCCACCAGCAGCGGTGTCGATGCGCTGACCCCGAGCGAGCTGCGGGTAGCCCGGATGGCTGCCGAAGGCATGACGAATCGCGCCATTGCGCAAGCACTTCGTCACGATCAAGACCGTCGAGGTGCACCTCAGAAACGCCTACCGCAAGCTCGGAGTCCCGTCCCGGGCCGCGTTGGCCGCCGCGCTGACTACCAACCGCGCTGCTCGCGCGGGCGAACAGAGGATGCGCCGCTAGCAGGCCGGACACAATCGCGTCCACCATGGCTCGGCCTTGCGAGCCCGCTTGGCGACCGATCAAATCCAGTGGTTGTCGTGGTGCAGGTAGAAGTCCTGCTGTTCCTCGGCGCTCATGCTTGCAAGCTGGGCGAATCCCTCAAAGTAGCCCTCGCGGGGGGCCCCAGGAGTGAACAACAGCAGCATCGACGCTG
>DATNDR010000078.1:0-90667 GCA_035606945.1 Pseudonocardiaceae bacterium | reverse complement strand
ACATGTCAGGCCGGCGCTGGGTGCGCCGCGTGTGCGAGAGGTCGACACCCCCGCCGTCGATCGGTATTGGCAGCAATCAAGGTCAAAACCGTCAGCGGAGCGCGGACAGCGAAGATTGTGATCTCTGGCCTGATGCGCCTGGCAGCTCGGCACGGCGCGGTGACGATCAATCCAGTGCGCGAGACAGCCCGAATTGAGGGCACCCCTCGGCGAAAGCCCCGAGCCCTGACCGCCGAGGAACGCCAACACTGGCTTGCCGCACTGGACGCTAGCGAGCCGGCCCGAGTGTGGGATCTGCCGGATCTGTCGTTGATGACGCTGGCGACCGGATGCCGGATCGGGGAATGCCTCGCCATTGGCTGGGACGAGATCGACCTTGAACACGCCACTGTCGACGTGCGCTGGCGATTGGTCCGCCGCACGGGCGTCGGGCTGTTGCAGCTGCCGTCCACCAAGTCCGGCACGAGCGGCGAGCGGATGATCCCGCTACCGAGTTGGGCTGTGACGATGCTCAAGCGGTGTCGTCTTGCCATCGTCACGCCACACGCTTCGCACGACCGTGGCCAGCTTCCTCGATGATGCCGACGTGTCCACCCGGAAGAGCAGTGAGCAGCTGGGCCCCTCCAAGATCAGCATGACACAGGATCGTTATCTCGGGCGCAAGCTGATCGACCGGCAGACCGCTGACGTTTTCGGAAAGTTGCTGGGGTCCGGAGACCTGTGAGGTGAAAAGTGTCCGAAAAGTGTCCTGTGATCTTGACGGTCGTTCGGCTGGTGCCGCATGACGTGCGTAGACGGTGCGCCGCCAGGGACTCGAACCCCGAACCCGCTGATTAAGAGTGCGAAGTCCACCCGTTCAGGGGGGCACTACCTGGGATTTTGCCTGCCCTGGTTTCGTCGCAGAGGCGCCAAGAGCACCCAAATGACCACGGTTAATGGACAGTTCAATGGACAAGATCCACGTGAGCATAGCGGGGGCCGTCGTCTGGAGCACGGTGGATCGACTCGCCGGGGGCCCGGGATCAGCCGTCACCAGTACCACCCGATAGCCAGCCGCACACCGCACTGCTGGATCAGCGGAACCCGCTGGACCACGTGCTGTCGGCGCAGCCCCTACGGTTAACTAACCCCCGACCAAGAAAAAAATCTCGATCGTTCTTATACAGCTGCGAACACCTCAATGGCCCTCTGCGAGTAGGTGAGCAGCCAATTCGCGACACCGGGTCGAGTTCTTGAAGAGGCTGGTTATGTAATTATACGGAAAAAGACGCTCGACTTCCATGCCCAATTTATTATGGACATCAATCGTGGCTTTATTGATGGCTTCCTTCGTTTCGTTCCAATCGAGGTCTGGGTCGCTGATGCGCGAGAGGTTTAGGCGTTTAAATACTCCCCACAGAACTACCCGATTACCTTGAACGATCAACGCCCGCGGCCGACCTTCCGGAGCGCGAAATCGTAGCTCACGCAGAACACTTTCAACCTGTCGCATAGTACAAACTGCTCGCCAAACCGTATATGCATTTGTTTGCGGATTGAACAGCTGGCGGTAGTATTTACCTTGCATATCCCACAGGCGGCCTGGAGTACTTTTCGCAATCACAGCTAAAGAAACGTCCGGTTGCATGCACGCCAAGGCCACGGCTGCGTCCGTCACCGAGCATCCATCGTCCTGTAATGGGTCCTTCTCTCCACGCTTGATTGCATAATTTTTCCCCAGCGATAGACGAAAATCTGTACGTAAGCGTAACTGTTCATCATCAAGGGAAACAAAGTCGCGACTTTCCACAGAATTCTGCGTGTTTGTAGCGCGCGTTACGTCGGCCTCGAATCCTGGTGGGCAACCTTCAAGAGAGATGGCGCGGACCCAGACTTTTGGAATAATAGGTGTGTTTTCTGGCACCTGTGTGAGCGCACTGGCGATACTCGCAACTGTTTGGGCGCCGTTGACGACGCTTGCACCGCGCAAGTCAAACTCGCCATAATTGCGGGTAGACGCACCCTTAGCTCGCTTACTGATGCTTTCACATAGAATAGTCACACCATTGTTGTAGTACCAGAATTTTTCTGGAGCTTCGACTATTGTCTCTGCGAGAGAATCATTGACCACTGTCGAGCCGAGCGCTTTTCTGATATTCTTACTAAAGAGAATGTCGCCATGTCGATCGTGCCAGTCTTTTAATGTTGAGCCGTCTACAACGCCGTAGTATGCGAGGTATGGCTCAGTGACAAGACCGTAATTTTTGATGCCGACACCCATGAGGTCGACTCTAGCTCCGCCGGTTTCAATTACTAATTGAGCGCGGAGTTCGTCGAGCCCCCAGATTGTAAGCGCTAGCATTTCCTCGTCTTGATTTATCTCCTCGAGGAGATCATCGAACACCCGCTGTACCTCTTTCGAAATCTGCGAATTCCCAGTGGTCACAACGATCATTTCTAGCACGAGCTCGGAATCATTTAACGCTGCGCTGACTTGTTCTCTCATCGCCTGAATCTTCAGATTGAAGCGATCGTAGTTTTCGTCTGTCAAGTCTTTGAAGCCTTGACGGAAAGCGTGGGCTTCGCCGATGCCGATAGTTCCATCGCTCGAGTGCCACTTCGACTGAACTAGAAAAATCCTAGAATTGCGCTCATCGACATAGAGGGCATCAATTCCATTATCGCCCGAACCGTCGGTTACGGACGCGGCGGCGTCGGCATGTGTAACCCTCGCCGAGATACGGACTGCTTCCGCGGCAAGAGCTCTGGTGCGGAACACCTTGTTTCGCTGTTCCTCGCTAGCTGAGGCGACATCGTTCAGATCGAGTAGCGTTTCATACTCTCGCAGGAGAGCGTGCTCAACTTGTCGTAATCGAATCTTGTTAACCACGTAATCTCCCGTCGACCTTTGTCATCGCTGATGCATTCCCGTTGATTCCCTGCCCATTGTCACCCTCAGCGTCTAGCCAACGGGGCGTGTTCCGCCAACGTGTCGCCCCCATCAACAGGGGATGACGTAGGCGCGCCCGAAAAAGGTGCCAATTTCTGCGCGGTGCAGGTGACCCGCGATTGCTTGGTCACCTTCGATGGCCATGACGGCGTGAATGTGGACCGTGCCGTTGGTGATCTCTCCGATACCTGTCATCTCGGCTGGTAGGTGGTAATCGGTGATAATGTCCTTGGTGGCGTCGTGCTTCGGCATGGTGGAGATGGTGAAGCTGTCCACGGCGCCGATGAGGCTAACGATTGCTCCGTTGGTGATATCGAGGCGCTTGGCTTCCTTGGCCACGGCTTCCATCAGCTCAGCATTGCGGATCTCGATGACAACCACGCTTACCTTCCAATCAGGGGACTGAGCGTTTGCAGCATCACAGCGGCACACCACCGCGCGCCTGCGTCACGGTCGCTGACCACTTCACGAGCGAACCTCTGGGCCACCAGAACGGGCTGAGGAAAGCCCGCCGGATCGTCAGCGAACCGTGCGGCAACGGGCCAGTCGAGTCCGCAGACACGGGCGATAACGGCGGCCATGTAGCGGCGACGGACGTCGAGGTCTCGGGTGAGCGCTGCAGTTACCTGGAATGCCTCGACCTGGCCGGGAAGCTTGGCGAGGATTCCGGCGGCATTCACCCGCAAGACAGGATTATCGCCGTCACTCAGCCACCTTTTTAGGTGCGCCACCGTGCCACGATCCGCCAGGGTCGCTATCGCAAGATCCGTGCCATGCGTGGTTTGGACTGCGGCGAGCGGGCCAGGGTCGTTGCCTGCGATGCTGGCGGTTAGCTCGGTAGCAATTTTGACGTTTGCGGCGACCAGGCTAGCCACCTTGAAGGCGTCCCTACGGTTCACGTCACCGCCCAACTGGCCTATGCCGAGCACTCTCTCGTATGCCTTGATCACATCTGTGGTTGCCGCTCGTTTGCCAGTCTCCACCATGCTGAGGTAGGGCTTGCTGTAGTGCGTGCGGGTAGCCATCACGCACAAGCTGATCCCGGCGGCGTTTCGTGCCACCCTCAGCGTTTCTCCGGTCGTCATTGCTGTGAACGCTTGTGAACCTCTGAGCTCTTCTCTTGGTGATCTGTGTCGATCAGGCTAGCGGCAGGCGGCAGAGCCGGGCAGAGGGAGGGATCACTAGTTGATCAAGGGTGTTGAGCAGGCAATTCGCAGAGGCGGCGATGAGGCTCTGTGACCTGATTGGCGCAGGGGATTCGGTGCCGATCCTGCCGCCACGCTCGCGGACCCCGCGCACCCCGCGAGCCGGAGGACGTAGGGGCATCCCAGGGGCTAGCACAGCGCTGTGCGGTACATCGACCCTCTCAGCGCGCGGAGGATAGTTGATGATGACGACTGATAGCCCGGACGTGGTGATCGCAAAACGACTCCTGGATCAGGCCAAGCTTGGTGGCTTCACGTTTCTGCGGGCGGCGCCGGGCGTGGATGGTCCGCTGGTGGGGTACCGGATCAGCGGTACCTGCGTTGACATGATCCAGATTGAGGGCTTCAGTTGCGATTGTTTCGCCTGGCGAACGCGAACATCCCCGCTGATGGTGTCGCAGGAAGCCCTCGTGCAACGCACTATCGACGGCAGCGCGCTCGATGTGCTCAACGACGTCCTGAACTGGGAGAGACCGTGACATGGCAGATCAACCGCTGCTACGGCGCGACGAGAAAAACGCGCGCACCAGCCAGCGCTGCGTGATCATGACTACCTGCCAGGCACATGGCGCTGCCGGGTTCACCAACCTGCTTATGACTAGGGAAAACGGCGTTATCGTGCTCAATCCGCACTTGGCGAATTGCTGTGTGCTGCGCCTGGACGAGAAGGCCGCGACGACGCTGCACGACATCCTCGGAGAGTGGCTGGGCTGAGCTGGCGCCTGCCCCCATAAGCCCGGCTGGGCCGCCGGTTGAGCGAGTAACCCCCGAACGCTCGGCTCCCGGCGGTCCGGCCGGTTCTAGCCCAGCAGCAAGAGTATTCTACCCGATGCCGAGACGCAGATCAGCGCAGTACGCCCGTCACAGATGACCGTCACAGCCGTCACGGGTAGCCGTCACACTGTCACACGTCTGTGACGGCCCGATAGCGCGTCTACCAGCACAAACAGTCTTTGTGACGGTGTGACGGGCCAGCGCTGGACCCGTCACACCGTCACACTTTGACCGTGCTAGGCCCCCTTATCGAGACGTGCGACACGCAGGCTGTGTGCATGGCGATCAACTCCTTCGAGCGAAATCAGCTTGTTGTTTGCCGGTTCCGCGATCGAACCCGTCACAACCGAGCGCGTGTCCTCAAAGGGCCGGTTTCAGGCATGGTTTGTGACGGGTGTGACGGGTCCGCGGCAATCCGTCACAAGGCGTTTGCCCAGCTGAGAGCACAGACGAACCCGTCACATTCGCTGTGACGAGTTCACCTGGTCTGTGACGGGTTCCGGCGGTGGTGTGACGGGTTCGGGTTAGACCTGCTCGCCGTGTATCTGGGGTGGCGGGGGCAGGCGGGAGGCGATCAGGTCGGCGGCTTTGGTGTCGGCGCCGGCGAGCCAGGCGGCGTAGACCTTGAGTGTGGTTGCTCCGCCGCCAGCGTGGCCTAGCCTGCCTGCCACGGTGCGCAGGTCGACGCCACCGGCGAGTAGTTCGGTGGCGCTGTAGTGGCGTAGTGCGTGTAGGTGGGTGTCGATGCCGAGGTCAGCGGCCATCTTCGCGTATCGGTGGGTGATGGCGTCCGGGTCGCAGTGCCGCCGGTGGTCAGGCGCGTAGGAGAACACGAAGGCGTCGTCATGGAGCGTGGTGCCGAGGTCGGCGCAGCGTTGCTCAGCGCGTGCCCTGTGCTGGTTCAGGATCGTGATCGTGTCCTGATCGAGCTTGATCACTCGCATCTGATGAGTCTTGGTGTCCTTGAGGACAGTTGTGCCGTTACGCCGGACCAGGTTGCGCCGGATGGTCAGTAACCCGGAGACCAGATCGATGTGCTCCCAGGCCAGCGCGACCAGCTCGCCGCGCCGGGCACCGGTGACGAAAGTCAGCCACACGAACGTGCCCCAATCCGCGTCCTGTTCCCACGCAGCGTTGGCGATCTTGGCCGCTTCTCCCGCTGACGGCGGGTTGGGCTGCGGTGCCGGGATGCGTGGACGCTGAGCGGCCTCCAGCGGGTTGACGGTGATCCAGCCCCACCGCTTGGCCGCACTCAGCGCACCGCTGAGCACCGCGTGGCACTGGCGGATAGAGGAGACGGCAAGCGGCTTGCAGACGTGCGTCGCGCACCGCTCGTCGCACTTGTGCGGCCGAGGCGTGCGGTGCGCGACAAAGACGCGGCCGTGGCACCGGCGTCGGCAGGTTCGCAATTCAGCGTAGAGCTGCTCGAACGGGCGCGGACCCTGCCGACAGAGCTGACCTAGGGGAGTGGTGCCGAGTGCCGGACGGATGAAGCCGCTGATCAGCAGCCGGTAGCTATCACGGGTCGTCTCCTCCACCTGGTGCCCGGACAGCCACTCATCGAGCAGGTAGCCGAGGGTGACGTTCGTCCGCGCCGCGGTGTTGTCCCGCACCTGCTGGCGCAGCTGGTCGCGAACCACGATCGCCGCGTCTTCGCTGTCCGCCGAGCCGCTGAGCATGAGCTGCCGACCGGTCACCGGGTCGTACCCGGCAGAGACCCGGACCTGGTAGGTGCCGCCTCGCTGGCGGATGCCAGTCAGGTCCTTCGGAGCCTGCTTCCTGCGTGCCATAACCGCAGCGTACAGCGCGGTAATGGACGCTCCGATGGACAAAGATCTATGATAACGATCTTTTTGGGACGATTATCGCTGGTGAGAGGTGGTGCGCCGCCAGGGACTCGAACCCCGAACCCGCTGATTAAGAGTCAGCTGCTCTGCCAGTTGAGCTAGCGGCGCTGGTGTCGGCCTACTCCCCGGCGCGACGGCAAGGACGCTAGCACGGTGGCGCCGGAGGGTTCGAACCAGGCTACAAGCAACCGGGCATGACCGCCGTGCGTCGCTACACACGGGCACACGCTCGCGAGGGTCTGCCGGTCCGGGGAGGCAGATTGAAAATCTTCGTAGTAGGTCATGGAAATGGATGGTTCTTGTGCGGTTGAGCATGTCATGTCCGGCGGCCGGGGGTCGGAATACAGAGTCAGGGCGCTTCATGCGGAGCGCCGTTATCGCACTGTTGCTTCTTGTGGGCGTGCTCGGCGCGTTGGTGGCCGGATGCAACGCGGGACACACCGCCGCGCCGAGCGCTGCCGCGCATCACGTCACCCCGGTCCTGCCACCCCCAGTCGCGGTGATCAGCACCGATCCACCGGATCGCGCGGCTGACATCTCACCACTGACGCCCATCACCGTGACCGTCGCGAAGGGCAAGCTGAGCCAGGTATCGCTGAACAACCCGCAGGGCGCACCTGTTGCCGGCCAGCTCGACTCCGATGGCAAGACCTGGAAGGCCACCGAAAAGCTGGGTTACGGTAAAGCCTATACGATCGTCGCCGACGCGGTTGGCGACGATAATCGGACGGTCAGCAGCAGCTCCACATTCACCACCATCCAGCCGCGGACGCTCACGTTCCCGTCGATCAATCCACTCAATGGCGAGACGGTCGGTGTGGGTCAACCGCTCTCGGTGTATTTCGATGAGCCGATCGCTGACCGTCAAGCAGCTGAAAATGCGATCACCGTCACCACAACGCCGCATGTCGACGGCGCTTTTTACTGGTTCTCCAAGCACGAGGTGCACTGGCGCCCGCAGGAATTTTGGGATTCCGGCACCCAGGTCACCGTCGAAATCCACGACTACGGGAAGGACTTCGGCAACGGCGTGTACGGCGAGGAGGACCGGATCTCGCATTTCACCATCGGTGACGAATTCATCGCTCACGCCGACGGAACTACCCACCAGATGATCGTCGACATCAACGGTCAGACCGTACGCACGATGCCGATCTCCATGGGTCGCGCCAGCAATCCCAGTAGCAAGGGCATACACGTGGTCACCGACCGGAACGCGACGAAGGTGATGGATTCCACTACTTTCGGTCTCGCTCTCGATGCCGGCGGTTACATCGCCAAGGTGCAGTGGGCCACCCGCATCTCCAATAGCGGCGAGTTCGTGCACGCGGCGCCGTGGTCAGTCGCTCAGCAGGGCATCAGCAACGTCAGCCACGGGTGCATCAACCTCTCGCCGGACAACGCGAAGTGGTTCTTCGACCACGTGAAGAAAGGCGACGTGGTCATCAACACCAACACCGGCGGTCCGGATCTCAAGCCATACGACGGCTTCGGAGACTGGCAGGTGCCGTGGGGACAGTGGGTGTCGGGCAATAAATAGGCCGCGAGCTGGCGTTATCGCGCAGCGACGTGCTTGGCGATCAGACGCTTGGCTCGGTCGGCCTGCTCGATAACTGCCAGGTGCGCAGCGTCGAGGACTTCCAGCTTCGCCCGGTAGATGCCGGCGGCGAGTGTCTTGGCGTGCGGAGTGACCGGCGTGCCGCGATCCTGGGACCCCCCGATCACCAGGGTGGGCGCCGCGATCCGACCGAGCAGCCGGCGACCGTCCCAGCCGGCGATGGCGGAGCAGCATTCGACGTAGCTGTCATCGGCTGTCCTGGTGATCATCTCGATACTCTGCTGCACTACCTCCGGATGGGCCGCCGCCCACTCCGGGGTGAACCAACCGGCGACCACCTCCTCAGCTATCCCGCCCGTACCGACCCAACGGACCGCTGCTGCTCGATCAATGAACGGGCCATGGTCGTCGTAGTGGGCAGTGGTGCTGCACAGCACGAGCGACGACAACCGCTCTGGGACACGTGCGGCGAGCCAGATGCCGACCATTCCACCGAGGGACAGCCCGCAGAAAGCCGCCCGCTCGATACCGAGCCGATCCAGCAGCGCCAGGGCATCGAGGGCGAGGTCCTGGATCGCGTAGGACCCGTGCGCGACCGGAGATCGGCCATGCCCCCGATGGTCATAGCGCAGCACTTGGAACTGCTCGGCCAGCGCGTCAACGTGCGGCTGCCAGATATCCAGCGTGCTACCCAACGGTCCGGCCAGCACCAGCACCGGCGAATCCGGCGACCCGGTGAGCTCATGGTAGACCTCGGCGCTCCTCATGCGCGGAACTCTAGTGCCAGCCCACCTGGACGACCCGAAATCCGCCGATGCGGCTCAGCGGATGCTTGGCGCGTACCGCAGCTGGCGGGAAGTATTGGTTCATGGCGTCGGAACACAACAACCGAGGAGACCAAGGGCAGCCCTCGACCAGCGCGCAAGGCAGCTATCTAGGTCAGGACCAGCTGGCTCGGCAGCTCAGTGACCTCGCGCGAAATCTGCACCGGGAGGAGTCCGTTCAGCACACGCTGAGCGGCATCGTGCGGGCCGTGGTGGACAACGTGCCCGGCGCTCAATTCGCCGGGATCAGCGTGGTCGAGGCACGCCGAAAGGTCACCACTCAGGCATGGAGCGACGAGATAGTTTCGGTCTGCGACCGAGTGCAGTATGAGACCGGCCAAGGCCCCTGCTTGGACTCGGTGTATGAGGAGCAGACTGTCCGGTTGTCAGACATGCGTGCCGAGCAGCGGTGGCCGGAATTCACCAGACGGGCCGTTGAACACGGCATAGGTAGCATGCTTTCCTTGCAGCTCTACGTCAGCGGCGACAACCTCGGTGCGCTTAATCTCTACAGCAGCGCACCGGATGCGTTCAACGATGAATCTGAGCACGTCGGACTGCTGCTGGCCTCCCACGCCGCCGTCGCGATGGCCAGCGCGCAGCGCGAAGAGCATTTACTCCGCGCCATGGAGACGCGTGACCTTATCGGTCAAGCCAAGGGCATCCTCATGGAGCGGTACAAAATCACCGCTAATCAGGCGTTATCCCTGCTGATCCGGGCCAGCCAGAATACCAACGTCAAACTCCGCGACGTCGCCAATCACCTCACTGATACCGGTGAATTAGCAGCCAGATCCAGCCAATGAGCACATACTGACTTGGGGTGAGTGACGGGACTCGAACCCGCGACATCCTGGACCACAACCAGGTGCTCTACCAGCTGAGCTACACCCACCATGCGCTGGCATCGCCAGCAGCGCTGACCATGGTAGCGGGTCGAGTGCCGGTTACCGATCGGGTGTCGGTGCCTTGACCGCCCGGGCCGCCGCCTGCGCCTGCTCCGAGCTGGGCCCCGGTGCGGGCACGAACACGGTGCGCCGGTAGTAGGCCAGTTCGCGGATGGACTCGGTGATGTCAGCCAGGGCCCGGTGGGCGAGGCCCTTAGCCGGCTGCGCGTAATACACCCGCGGGTACCAGCGCCGGCACAGCTCCTTGATGGATGACACGTCGACCATCCGGTAATGCAGATGGCCGTCGAGTTCAGCCATATCGCGGGCCAGGAATGCCCGGTCGGTGGCCACTGAGTTGCCGGCCAGTGGCGCCGACCGAGCCTCCGGTACCCAGGCGCGGATGTAGGCCAGCACCTGCCGTTCCGCCTCGGCAACGCTTACGGTGGAGCGGCGCGCCGCCTCGGTCAGGCCGGAGCGCGCATGCATCTCCCGCACCACCTCAGGCATCGAATCCAGCGCGGCGTCATCGGCGTGGATCACCACGTCGACGCCCTCACCGAGCACTCGCAGCTCGCCATCGGTGACCAGCGCGGCGATCTCGATCAGCGCGTCCTTGCCGAGGTCCAGCCCCGTCATCTCGCAGTCGATCCACACCAGACGATCGTTCACGACCCTGAGCCTAGTGGGTGCGCGGTCACGGCCGCCTCATGCTGCAGGAACGGCTCAAGAAGCCCCGGCACCGCATGCTGCGCCACAGCCAACCCCTCCGCGGTCATGACGTCTATCACAGCGTAACCGCCGTGCCCCGCGGCGGTGGTCGCGGTCAGCGTTACCAGACCGGCCCGGCGCTGGAACAACGACTGCGACACCGTCCAGCCGATCACTCCACTGCGCAGCAAGGCAACGGTCCAACGCACCCCGGCGCCGTGCTGGGTGACGAGATAGCGGCCGGTCAGGGCGTGTCCAAGGTTGCGGTAGGCGTCCACGGCGAGCAGTGCGGTCACCGGAAGCAGACCCAGCGCGGCCCACGCCGCCCACGCCGGCGCTGGAGCGAACAACAGCCCCGCGGCGACCGCCAAGACGGGTAGCGCTGCGCGAACCAGCCTGCGGCGCAGCGCCACCAGCGGATGCCTGCGCAGCATTGTTGCGGTGGGACAGGGCAACTCGGCTAGGACCGCACCGGCTACTCGGTGCGCCTCGCTTCTGGGGGCGGGTGGTAACAGGCTTCCCCGGCCATGGCCTCGACGACCCCCCAGTCCGGTTGCCACCGCAACTGTCCGGGCACCTCGCCCGATCCGCAGCAGCGGCGATTCGACGATCGCGATGCCGCGCAAGCGGCGTTCCTCCAGCGACACCGACCGGCTGGTGAGCAGTCCGCGGCGGATCCGCAAGGTGCCGCTGGCCTCGCGCACCAGGCGGAAACCCCACCATGCCTCAACGTAGATGAGCACTGAGCCGCCCAGCGCGACGACCAGAACCAGCACGGCGAGCACGGTGATGCCCAGCCACAGCGGTGCCGTGGTCAGCCGCTCACCGACTCCACCGACGTCGACGGCGTCAGCGCCGATATCGTTGAGGAGCTGCGCGAACGCCCCGGCGACGGCGCCCAACGCCACCAGGCTGGACACCGTGAGCGGCGCAAATCGCAGCCATGACCATGACAGCGCCGCCAACTCGACCGCTGCCGGCGTGACTGTATCGCCCCTGCGATGGGCATACGACGGATCCAGCAGCCGTTGCCGCACCCGGTCGGCTTCGCTGGAGGAGATCGCATCAAGGGTCAATTCGCGGGACTCGCCGTCGGTACGCTCCCCGGTCCCGATCTTGAGCACCGACAGCCCGAATAGCCGGTGTGCGAGTCCGGCCGTGACATCCACACTGCGAATCCGGTCCCGCGGAACCGACCGGGCGGTGCGGAACAGCAAACCCGAACGCAGCTCGACGCGTTCGCTGGTGATCCGGTAGCGGGTGGTGAACCACCGCAGTGTGCCGGCGAGCAGCACGAGCAGCACGCCGGCCAGCAACCCGTAGACTCGCGCGCCGAAGTCCCGCTCGATGCCGACGATCAGGATTAGCGCGATGACGGGCAGGAATCCGGCAAGCTGGCGCAGCGGAGTCACCGCGAGCATCCGAGGGTCCAGGCGTTGCCACTCGGGCTCGCGAGGCGGGATCACGTGGCATCCCCGGGGGTGGCCTGAGTCGTCGCGGTCAGTTGCGCGACGAGTTCGTCGGCCACCGCGCGATCCAGCCCGGTCAACCGCAGCGCGCCGGCCGCGGACGCCGTGGTGACAGTAACGGTGGCCAGCCCGAACATCTGTTGCAGCGGACCCCGTTCCGTGTCGACAGTCTGGATCCGGGACATCGGTGCCACGCGCCATTCCTGGTTGATCCACCCTTGAGACGTGTAGACGGCATCCTCGGTGGTCTCCCAGCGGTGCACGCGGAACCGCCATCTGGGCATCACCAGCAGGTAAGCCAGGCCGATGGCGACGGCTGCGACGGTGGTGGGCACCAGCCACGCCCGCGCATCGGCCCAGACGCTCACAGCGATTCCCAGAGGGATCAACACGACCGCCACCTCGAGTGTGGCCTGAGTGGTCCACCAGGCGATGGCGCGAGGACTCACCCGGTGCCGCGGCGGACGTAACCGCAGCGGCTCGCTGATCCCAGGCTCCATCGGCAGGCTGCTCATATCTGGGTTTCGTTGCGGCCCACCGCTTCCAGGAAGCGCTGCGGAACGCCGGGAATCCGCGCGGGCTGTCCTTGTGCCAGCACCAGTGCGGCATAGGTCATCCGGGCGGCCTCCTCGAGGTTGACCGCTCGCTTGTGCGCCAGCTCCACCGAGTCGGCCAGTACCGAGCAGCCGTGATGATCGAGTATCAGGGCATTGATTCCACCGGCGACGGCGTCCGCGGCAGCGGTCGCAAGTTCGTTGCTGCCGGGCGCGGCGAAGCCGACGGTCGCGATCTCGCGGAGGTAATACGCATGGTCGGTGGTGATCAGCGCGATGTCGTAGCCCAGTGCGGTGAGTAGCACGCTGGTCTGGGGGTGTAGGTGAACGATGGCGTTGACGTCCGGACGCCTGAGGTAGGTCTCGGTATGCAGCCGCCACTCACTGGACGGACCCGGGTGGCCGGCCCGAACTTGTCCGCCGGCAAGATCGATCAGCGAGAATTCGGTGAGTCTGAGCCGATCGAGCCAGCTGCCCGCCGCGGTGATCCAGCACCTGTCAGAGCCCGGAGCTCGGGCCGACAGGTTGCCGCCCGATCCGGCCACCAGCCCGACGCGGACCGCCTCCGCGCCGACGTGCGCGAGCTGGTTACGCAGGCCGTCTCCGGGATCGCTCACGGCATCGAGCCTAGCTAGGCAGAGCAGTTATGGTTCGCGCTGCCACGGACAGTAACAGGATGTCCACAGTGAGACCTCTATCGGATAATAAATTGACGGTCAGCCTGAGGTGCCGGCTGGCAATTCGCGTACGGAGAGCCAACAGAAAGGGTGAGAGGTAGCCCATGAGCGTAGGGCACGCTCAGCTATGCTAAGCGCGGTCGGGTGCGCACAACCGTTTCCTCACAGTCGTCTTGAATGCCTGGGCAATTCCAACGACTTCCTGGTTTGGCCGGATTATCTGGTACTGCCGGGTCCTCCGAAGGTCGGACCCGGATGGCCGACAGCGACAAGAAAGGTCCCATGATGCTGCAGCACGGCACAGGCACCCGGGAGCTAGGCCGGGTCGGGCTATGTTCCGCTTTCGTTTCGTCGATCTTGGTCCTGGCCGGGTCGACCTCGGCGGCGGCACACGAGATCGGTCCCATGTACCAGGACCAAAATGGTCACTTCACTGTCCAACTGACCCCTAGAGAGGTTCCTGAGGGCGGTGACCAGAACGGGCAGGGTTCCGCTGAACTCAACCTCAGCGAGGCAGGTAAGCAAGCCTGTTTTTCCACCAACTGGAATGGACTCAAGGGCCAGGTCACCGCTTTCCACTTGCATGAAGCATCGCAAGGTAACGAGGGGCCACCCTTGATTCATTTCTTCGACGACCAAAACTTCCCGGGCGCGGACGGCAAGGCGTCGGGTTGTGTCCCGGCCACTCAAGACCAGATCCACGCGGTCATCGCTAACCCGGCGAAGTACTACCTGAATCTCCACTCGACAGCGTTCACCGCCGGGGCGCTCCGCGGGCAGCTGAAGTAGTCGTGTGATCCGCCCTGGGTCCGCCGAGCGCGGCTGGCCCGGGGCGTTGTTATGCGCGGTTAGTCGCGCTGGGCCAGCCGGCTCTGCGCCTGTCGCCGAGCGGCTCGGCGGCTGACAAGTGATACGGATAGTTACGGTACGTTACTCAACGTAACTGTCAGCACCGCATCGTCAACCTTGTCGAGTGGTCGCTCGGGCAGATTCGCTGTGTTCGGTTGCACTTTGTATACCGATTGCCAGCAGATGGCCGCGATAACAAGCCCCGATCGGGACGTAACGGAGTCCCACCGGACGACGACAGATAGATTGTCAATTCGCCATTCGCACTGGACTGAGCGGAGCCGACTTGAAGCTGTTGGCGAAGCGGCCGACTCTAGGGGTTTCCGGGTTTTTGCTCGCTTTCGCCTGAGCGTTCGCGTGACGGTTCACCGAACGTTGCAGACACGTGCGTCGGGCTTATTACGCCGAATCACGGCGACAAGCTCGTGGATGGCCGGCGCGGACAAGAAAGGTCCCACAGATGCAGCACAGCGCAGGACTCCGGAAAATCGGGCGGGTTGGAGCGTGCCTGGCATTCGCCTCGTCAATCTTGGTGTTCGCCGGGCCTGCCTCAGCATCGGCGCAGGAGTTCACCACGGCCTACTACCACGGCCATGAGCAGTTCCTCGTGCAGCTCGACGGCGACGAGCTCGAAGATGGCGGAGACCACAACGGGCGAGGTGTCGCTGGCCTCGATTTCGACGCAGAACAAGAGCGAGTGTGCTACTACATCAGCTGGGACCGGCTCGACGGTGCGGTGACCGCCTTCCATCTCCACAACGCCCCTCGTCGCCACGACGGCGGACATTGGATTGATTTCTTCAACGACGCACACTTCGACGGCGACCACAACACCGTTACCAGTTGCGTTCACGCCAGCCGGGACAAGATCTACGCCGTGCTGGATGATCCGTCCGATTTCTACCTCAACCTGCACACCACCGCGCACAAAGAAGGAGCGATCCGCGGGCAACTCGACTGAGGACATAACGCGGCGTCCCGCGGGTGGCATGACGCGGGGGCATGGCCTCGATCCGTCCCCGCGTCAACTCTGCATCAATTGATCTCTCCCGGCCGACAACCGGGCCAGCATCCCCTCGCAGCTACGCACCACCACACGCGCTCGGTCACTTGCAGCGCGATCGGACAGCGGGCTCTCGGCGCGGCGCTGCCACCGGGCCAGTGCGGCGATCACAGCCTCCCGGAGTTGCCCGGGATCCGTGTCGGGTTCGAGCCCGAGCCGGTTGGGGATCGCTGCGCCGTGCGCACCGAGCAGCCGCTCTGCATCGGAGCGGGCATCCGGTGGCAACGCCACGTGGGGCGCGCGCAGCTCGGCAAGCAGTCGCAACTCACGGAACTCGTGTGCACCGGCCAGTATTCGCTCGACGTCACCCGCCAGATGGTGAGCTTCTGGACGAGGTTGCTCCCGCAGGATGCGCTCGACCAGGAGCAGCGCCGAACGGGCCTTGAGCACGTCGCGGCGTTCGGTGAACTGGGTGGCCAGCACGGTGCGCAGTTCGTCGAGGCCGCTACGCCGCACCAGCTCCTCGGCCAGCCCAGCCGGCTCACGATGGCCCTGGCGGATCAGCGTGGTCGCCAGCCGTAACCCGAACAGCCCGAACCGCTCTACCAACGCGCTGCGCAACTGTGCCGACAACGTGGGGTGTGCCTGCGCGGCGAACCGGTCCGCCGAGAGCAGCAGGGAATCCAGCTCGGACCGTGGCATCTGGGCCAACTCGCTCAGCGCGCTGAATTCGACCTGCCGCAGCGTCCGAGCGGTCTGGGCGAGGAGACCGGTCACTGCCACCACTGTCTGACACAGCCGGCGAACCTTCGGCTCGGAGCGGTAGCGGCGGGCGACCTGCCGCGCCGATACCATCGCATCGAGCCGGCCGGCTCCGATCTCATCGGCCCGGGACAGCACCGCCACGGTGTTGACCACCGCGGCGGGAGCGCCGCCCTGGTCGTAGAACGATTCCAGGAACCGCACGTCGGTCGCGTGCAGGTGTCGCATCAGATAGATGACGGCGTCCGCTTCGGAGGGCTGATCGTCGGGCGCCAGCAGTGCGATGGATCGAGCGGACACATGCGTGGACAGCGACGCGATACCCGGCGTGTCGATCAGCGTGGTGGTCCGCAAGCTGCGGGAGGGCCAGTCGACGAGCAATCGATCGACGTCGTCGGGTGCGCTACCCCGGAGGTCGAACTCCAAGCGACCATCGGTCCGGGTCAGCGGCAGCTGGCGGGGCGATCCCGCGCGTGGGATCAAGGTGATACGTGGGCTTGCGGCGTCTCGGTACCACGTGACGACGCGGGTGCACTCGCCGGCGTCGGTCGGCGCGATCTGTTCTCCCACCAGAGCGTTGAGCAGCGTCGACTTGCCGGCTTTGACCTTGCCGGCGATAGCCACCCGAAGCGGTTCGTCGAGCCGATCGATGTGATCTCGTAGCTGGGCTGCCGCGCTGGCGTTATCGCGGTACACCTCAAGTGACCGCCGTAACACGGCCCGGACCGCCGCGCCGATCCTGGGCGTCGCCTGGTTCGACGAGTTCACGACCCGGTTCCCGGGCTCGTCATCAGGGCGCGCGCCTGCTGGCGCAGCGTGTCGATCTGTGCCAGCTCGGTCTTGATCCGCTGGATCCGCTGCTGCCGGCCGGACGCCTCCGTGTTGGCGGCCTTCTCCGCGGCCTGGATCGACTCCGACAGCGAGCGGTGCAGCTCAGTGGCCACGTCGGTGAAATGGTCTCGCAGTAGCCGTTGGACTTCGCGCAAGCGATCTCGCAGTTCCTTGCTGACATGGAAGCTGACCTCGTCGACCTGTTTGCGCACCAGCATCTGGGCTTCTGCCTGATGACGTTTGAGTCGGTTGTGCTTGTCCTCGCGGAGCGTCCTGCCCCCGAGCAGCAACCCGGCAACCATCGCGTAGGGATTGAGGAACGACGCCGTCAATCCAGTGAGCGTGGTCAACATGCCGAACATCAACATGCCGCCGTAGGAACCCCGCATTCCGGTGAGCAACTTGCCGAAAAGCTTCGGATCGTCGACCTTGGGCGCTGCCAGCTCAGGTACCGCGTCCAGAGTGGTCGCCGCGTCCCCCAGCCGCAGCTCAGGGAGTAGTTCACCGCCATCTTCGGCGAAGTGGTCGGCGACCTGGTGCGCGACCCACTGTGCACGCTGGTTGGCCCACACGAAATTGTCGGACGTGGCCGCGGCGAGCTGCTCGGTGAGCCACTCGGTGAACTGCTCCCAGATCGCGCTCGGGTCGGCCTGCTCCAGGGCGGCCTCGCCAGTGCGAAGAACCTGGCGTAACCGATCCCGCAGGTCGTGCTCGATGTCGGCGTAGAGGTCCGCGATGCCGTCGCTGAGGGTCTGCTGCCATCGCGATGAGCGAAGATGCAAATCCTCCGCACGAGCCCGGGCAGCCTTCAGCTCGGCCATCAGCGCCATGTTGTCTTCGGGATTCTGCAAGGCCTGTAACTCGGCGCGTAATGACACCGCAAGGTGGTCGGTGACCGTGAACACATCGTGCGCCACGCTGCGGCGGCTCAACCGGTCGGCATTGGCCACCGCGCCCAGCAGATACGCCACCAGCGCTGGGAACCCGGACTCTTCATGCAGCTGCTTGTCGTCGGTGTGGATCGCGTGCAGGCGCAGCGTCGAGGACACCGCGAGCAAGTCCGCCGCCACCTTGGCGCCCGCGAGATGGACGCGGTCCAGCTCGGCGATGCGGCGCCACTGCGGGTAAAGGTCGATCTTGGTGAGTACACAGGCGACGTTGGGACATAGTTTCATCGCCTGCCGCAGAAAATTGATCTCGGGTTCGGAGTACTCCTGGGAGGAGTCGGAGACCAGTAGCACGGCGTCGGCTGTCGGTAGCGCCGCCACGGTGCTCGTCGTGTGCACCGAACTCAGGCCACCGACGCCAGTGGTGTCGACCAGGACCAACCCGTCGGCCAGGATCTGCCGGGGAATGCCGACCTCCGCCCGCAAGAGGCCTTGCCGATTGGCCGGGTTACCTGCCTCGGACACGTGCGCGGCGAGTTCGGGCAGCGGCACCTCGACCCGGGTCAGGTGTGCGTCGTCGCCGTCATCGCTGCTGCCGGTGCTTCGCACCAGCGTCGCCACAGGGGTCCTGGAGTAACGGACCTCAGTGGGTACCGCGGTGGAGACATCGTCGTCCACCGGGCAGACCGGGGCATCAACAAGGGCGTTGACGAGCAAACTCTTGCCTTGCTTGAACTCGCCGATCACGAGCACCCGCACGGTGGGATCGAGCAGGCGCCGGCGAGTGTGCCCGAGCCGCTGCGCCAGGTCGTTCCGGCCGCCCGCCTCGGTCAAGCCGATAGCCCGGTCAACGACGTCCAGGCCGGCCGGCCCTACTGTGCTCACTTGGTCGCCCTCTCTGGATCGCGGTCACGCAACCAGCTCCGTCCTCCCGGGGCAGGGGATGGCGGAGCTGGCGTGGTGCTTGGCCCTGCGGAGGCTACTCCCACGAACTGGGCGTGGCGGTCAGCCCTTGAGGCTCACACCGGGTTACCGTCACCCCGTTCAGGGGAACCGATTAGCGGGTTCGACCGCGTCGGCGCCGGGGCGGGTGCTGGGCGGCATCTTCCGGGCCCATAGGGTCCCCGCCACGTCAGCACTCGGGTTGCCCAGTGCTGATCGTCACTCACCGTGTCGCTAACGGTGCGCCTTGTGTTGGCGATAGGCAGGCCAGGCCCGTCGGCTCACGCGTGGTTTCAGGGTTGCGGGCGGTCGGGATGAGGAGGGTATGGCCGATGGGCTACTGGCTGGGGATTGACGTGGGTAGCACGGTTACGGCGGCAGCGGTGTGCAAGGCAGCGGGGCCCGCTGAGCCGGTGGCGCTGGGTAGCAACTCGGTAGTGGTGCCCTCGGTGGTTGATCTGGGCGAGCCCGGCCGGCTGGTGGTAGGCGAGGCCGCGCAACAGCGGGCGGTGACCGATCCGGATCGGGTAGTGCGCGCTTTCACCGGGCGTATCGGTGATGAGGTGCCGCTGGTCATCGGGGGACAGGCATACACCGCGGCGCAGCTCACCGCAATGCTGGCTGGTTGGGTGGTCGACCAGGTCACCGCCCAGCAGGGCGGCCCTGCCGACGGCATCGTCATGACGCACCCGGCCACCTGGGGCGACTACAAGCGTTCGGTGCTGGCTGCGGCGCTGGCAGCCGCGGGGTTGGCCCAGGTGCGGTTGTGCCCCGAGCCGGAAGCCGCCGCGGCCGGCTACGCCGGTCCCGGGCGCACCCTGGCGGTCTACGACCTGGGTGGCACCACCTTCGACGCCACCGTGATCCGGGCCGGCGGCGCTGGTGCGTTCACCGTGCTGGGCTCCCCGCAAAGCCTGGAACACCTCGGCGCAGCGGACTTCGATGACGCGGTGTTCGGCCACGTGCTCGCCGCGGTCCCCGGCCTGGCCGAGCTCGACGCCGACGACCCGGCCACCCTGACGGCCACCGCCGCGTTGCGCCGCCAGTGCACCAAGGCCACCCAGGCGCTATCGGCTGACACCGAGGTCACCATCCCGGTGACCGCCCCTGGTATCGAGACCCAGGTCCGGCTGCACCGCGCCGAGTTCGACGACATGATCCGCCCCCAGCTGCTGGAAACCGTCCAGGCCCTGCGCCGCGCTCTGCACACCGCCCAGCTGGACCCCCACCAGCTCGACACCGTGCTCCTGGTCGGCGGATCCTGCC
Organism: Pseudonocardiaceae bacterium; assembly: GCA_035606945.1. GTDB lineage: Bacteria > Actinomycetota > Actinomycetes > Mycobacteriales > Pseudonocardiaceae. The sequence continues at coordinate 70,692 of DATNDR010000078.1, read as the reverse complement.
GCATCCCACTGGTCGCCCAGCTCGTGTCCGCCGACCTCGACCAACCCGTCACCATCGACCCCGACCCCACCACCGCCATCGCCCGCGGCGCCGCCACCCTGGCCCGCGGCTCGGCCGTCGCCCATCCCGCCGTCGCCCATACCGACGACACGCCCCAACCACAACCCACGCAGCCGCCCTCCGACCCGGCCCCTCCACCCCAACGGCCATCCCTGACCGCCATCCCTCTCGACGTCGAAGCCGCCGAAGCCCAAGGGCGCCGAACCAACTCGCGCAGGGTGACCCGGATCGCTCTCGCCAGCGCGCTAGCACTGCTCACCGCCGCCGGGGTGGGGTCAGTCCCCTTCTTGATCGCCCGCAGTGAGCCCAACCCTGCGGCGAACGCCGGAACCCCAGCACTCACTACACCACCGGTGCCCAGTACACCGGCGCCCGGCCCGCCGCCGGTCGCGGATCCCGCGGGCACGGTCGCCAGCGCTGGGACAGGTAGCGAGGTCAACTCCGGCACAGCCGGCTCCCATGGGGTTATCCGTACGACGTCGCCTGCAGCTTCGAACCATGTCGCTGGTGGCCCCGCCAAGCCCGATCCCGCGGCGGCCCCCGCCGCGCCTGCGCCCAGCTGGGTCACCACCTACACGTGGACCACCAGCTGGTCTAATCCCCCTCCGACCACGCCCCCTACCACCACTCCTGTCGCGCCCACCACGACGCCCCCCACGCAACCCTCGCCCCCCACGTCCACGACTACCGCACCTGCCCCGCCGACCAGTCCGCCCAAGCATCGGAAGTGACCTACGTGAATCAGGTGACGGCCCGCTCCCGACCCCGACACGGCCGCCCCGACGTTTCGTTGGCCGGCATGTTGCCTGCGCAGGCCCTGTACGAAACGGTCTGTGCTGATCCTTCGGCGCCGCTGTCGATCGGTGTCGTCGGGGCCGGAGGCTCCGGTAAGAGCGCGCTGCTGGCCGCTCTGCGAGAGGCGTACCTCGCGGCGGGTGTGACTGTGGTGGGGATGGAGGCGACCCGACCTGAGCCCATGCAGCCTGTGGATGTCATGGATGTGGCTGTCCTGGTCGACAATGCCCATCAGCTGTCAGGCAGCGACCTGGACCGGTTGTGCCGGTTCGCGCTGACTGGCGACCCGCGGATCGTCGTCGCTTACCGGCCCTGGCCGCGAACGCCTGAGTTGGACGCACTGGAAGAGGCGGTGAGCCGCCGGCAGCCACCGGTCCTGTTGGGCCGGCTGGATCGCCGCGGAACTCAGACCCGCTGCGCGGCCCTGCTCGGTCAAGCCCCGCCCGCGGCAACGGTCGACCTGCTCTGTGAGCAGACCGGTGGATCGCCGATGCTCATCGACCAGATCGTGGGCGCGCTGCAGACCGCTGGGCAGCTAGCGGGTGACCGTCCCCAGTTGCCGCCGGGAGTCATCGACCGCGTTCGCTACAACCTGGACCGGCTGCCGCGCCCGTTGCGGGCCATGCTGCTCGCGGTGGGACTGGGGGCGGCTCCCGACGCCGACGTCCTCGCTTCCGTGCTCGCGGTCGATCCGCCCATGATTGCCGACCTGTGGTCGATGGCGCAGTCCCAGGGGCTGCTGCGCAGTGACGGCCAGCTGATCCCGCTCGTGCGGCGCGCGCTGGTCACCGGTGCGGCACCGGGCACCAGGCGGGTGGTCCAGCGGCTGGTGCTCGACGTGCACCTCGAACGCGGCCGCCCAGCGCTCGATCTGGCGCAGCAACTGCTGGCCGCCGGCGCTCGCGGTGGCGATCTCGCCAAGGTGTTCCAAACGGCCGCCGACGCCGCTTTGGCCGGTTCCACGCCCGGTGCCGAAACCAGGTCTGACGCGGCAGCGAACGCCGCGCAGCTCTATGCCGATGCCGTCTCAGCCGGTGGCGATCCGGCTTCGCTGGCGCCCCGCCGAGCTGAGGCCGCGGCGCTTGCCGGCGACCTGGACAGTGCTCTGCGACTGGCTGATCAAGCATTGTCCGATCCGGGTTGTCCTGATCTCGCCAGAGCCGGCGCGGTCGCGGGCGCGGTATTGGCCCGTCGCGGTCTGCTTGCTCGCAGCGCGGAGGTCTACCGCTGGGTCGGCACCGCCCGGATGGGCTCGGCAGCACCGTTGGCCGCGCTGGCGCTGCTCGGCACCGGATCGCTGACCGAGGCCCGGGAGGTGTTGGCGGCCTCCGACGGTGATCGACCGCCGACACTGGTGGCAGGCGCAGAGGCGCTGATGGCGGGCGGAGTGCTCGAGTCGATTCTCGACTCGCCGGCGTCGGCACCCACGACGGCGCTGTCCACGCTGACCCGGGCTGCGGCACTTCTCGAACCCGGCGGCAGCGGCGTGCTGCTTCCGGACACCCCGGCTGCGCTGGCGGCCATCGTGGCGCTGCATTCCGGGGAACTCGACGTCGCAGTGTCGGTCTTGGAACGTGCGTTGCACAGCGGTGCCGGCGGATTGTCCGCGCGGGGTCGCCACCAACTCCTGCTGGCCTGGACCGCGATGGTCCGTGGCGATGCCGCGCTGGCCCGGTCCTGGGTGGACCGCGCCGTCCACGACGCGAAAACCCTCGAACCCCGAGAAGAGCTGTTCGCCGCTGCGCTGGCGGTTGGCCTGGCCCGGCGAGAAGGCGACATCCCAGTCCTGCAGGCCGCTTGGGTTGCCGCGCGGGAGGCGATTGTCCGCTACCCCGTCGACCTGTTCACTCTCTTGCCGCTGGGCGAGCTGGCCGTCGCCGCGGCCAGGTTACGCGACTTCGACAGGGTAGCGCCGCATCTGGAACAGGCCCGGATCCTGCTGGAACGCCTCGGTGACCCGCCACTGTGGTCGGTGCCGCTGCACTGGTACGGCATGCATGCCGCCAACCTGCGGGAGCAGCCCGCCGCGGTGCAGCCGCACGCGGAGGCACTGATGAAGGCTGCCCAGAGCAGCCACTACGCTGCGGTTCTCGCGGCTGCCGGTCGCGCGTGGATGCAGGTACTGTCCGGAGACTTCGAGCCCTCCGAGGTGGAGTCCGCCGCCCGTGGACTGCAGTCGATCGGGCTGGCGAACGACGGCTCCCGGCTGGCCGGTCAGGGTGCGATCCGCACCACCGACCGCAAGGTGATGGTCGCCCTCCTGGGATGTGCCCGCGCGCTGCAGGCCAGCGGACCCGGTGCGGCCGGCTCGCCGGTGGACGGCGACGATCCTCCCGGCCCCCAGTCCGCTTCCCGACCAGCCGCCGCGCCGCTGCTCAGCGACCGGGAACGCGAGGTTGCTGAGCTCGTCTTGACTGGGCTGACCTACCGCCAGATCGGGCAGCGGTTGTTCATCTCGGCCAAGACGGTCGAGCATCACGTCGCCCGGATGCGTCAGCGGTTGGACGTAACCAGTCGCGACGAGCTGTTCGCCCAGCTGCGGATGTGCGTCGGGGCTAGCGGACCCTGATCCCCACCGGCTCGTAGAGGGTGCTGCGCTGAGCCAACGTGCGCCCGAGCGGCTCGACGATGGCCCGGAAGCCGGCCTCGTCCAGACCCTGTCCATGGCTGGCACCGGCAGCCCGGCTGATGTTCTCGTCCATCAGCGTGCCGCCGAGGTCGTCGACCCCTGCTTGCAGCAGCTGGCGTGCACCGCAGGTGCCGAGTTTGACCCAGGATGCCTGCACGTGGTCGATCAGCCCGTGCAAGGCGATCCGGGCTACCGCGTGCACCAGCAGCACTTCCCGCCAGGTCGGCCCGCGCCGCGCCGCGCGCTTGAGGTACATCGGGGTCGCCATGTGCACGAAGGGCAGCCCGACGAACTCGGTGAACCCGCCGGTCTGCGCCTGCAGATCGCGGGCGCGCACCAGATGCCGGGCCCAGTGCACGGGTTGCTCGATCGCTCCGAACATCATCGTGACGTTGGAGCGCAGCCCCACGCCGTGCGCCACCCGGTGCGCCTCCAGCCACTCCGCGGTCGTGATCTTGTCCGGGCACAGCACCGCACGGACCTCGTCGTCGAGGATTTCCGCAGCGGTGCCGGGCAGCGAACGCAGCCCCGCCTCGCGTAGCCGGGTCAAGTAGCCGGCCAGCGGTTCGCCCAGCCGGCGGGCGCCCTCGGTGACTTCCAGCGCGGTGAAACCGTGAATGTGGATGTCGGGCGCGGCCTCGTGGATGGCCCGGCACACCGTCAGGTAATAGTCACCGTCGAAACTGGGATGAATCCCACCCTGCAGGCAGATCTCGGTCGCCCCGTTGCGCTCGGCCTCCAGCACTCGCGCCACGATCTCCGGAAGCTCCAGCAGGTACGGCGCTCCGCGCAGGTTCAGCGACAGCTTGCCCTTGGAGAACCCGCAAAACCGGCAGCGGAACGTGCACACATTGGTGTAGTTGATGTTGCGATTGACCACGTAGGTGACGGTGTCACCGACGGTCGCGGCGCGCAGCTCGTCAGCCAGCCCCGCAATGGCGGCCACCTCGGGGCCGCGGGCTTCCAGCAAGGTGACCAGCTCATCGATGTCGGGACGCTGCGCGGCGCGCACCCCGTCGAGTACCTCGCGCACTGCACCGGTGGCGCGCGGCTGCGCAGGCAGCAACTCCGGTGGCGCGGCGGTGGTGCCGGCGTACCAGGCGGTGGAGCGGCGCCCGGCCAGCGTCACCTCAGCCCCGTCACCGACGTTGACGGCGTCGCGCGCAGTTTCGGAGAACACCGCGCCCGGGTCGTCCCGGCCGAGGCCTTCGGCGTCGCAGCGATCCAGCACGGCGAAACGCACCGCCTCGTCAAGCCATCGTTGCGGTTGCCGGGCGTACTCCGGATAGATGGTCAGTCGAGGTGCCAGGGTGTGCCCCGCCGCTTCGGTCACGATCCGCAGCTGTTCCAACGCGGGCCATGGCCGCTCCGGGTTGACATGGTCGGCGGTCAGCGGCGAGATCCCTCCCCAGTCGTCGATCCCAGCGGCGACCAGGTCGCCGGGATGATCGGCGAGGTTCGGTGGTGCTTGCACGTGCACCTCGGGCGGCAACACCAGCCGGGCCAGCGCGATAGCCCGCAGATGCTCCTCCGTGGGACAGGGCGGGCTGTGCCGCATCGCGGTGCGGGCCTTGGGCAGGAAGTTCTGCACGATGACTTCCTGTACATGCCCGTAGCGGCGGTGCGCCTGCGCGATGACTTCCAGCGCCACCACCCGATCGGTCTCGGTCTCGCCGATGCCGACCAGGATGCCGGTGGTGAACGCAATGCCCAGCTCACCGGCCACGTTCAAGGTGGCCAGCCGCCGGTCAGGGTGCTTGTCCGGGGCGCCGCGGTGCGCGGGCAGGTCCGGCCGCAACGATTCGATCATCATTCCCTGGCTGGCGGTCACTGGCCGCAGCGCGGCGAGCTGATCGCGGCGCAAGGCACCTGCGTTGGCGTGCGGCAGCAGTCCGGTCTGCTCGAGCACTGCCCGGCACGCCGCCACCAGGTAGTCGATCGTGGAGTCATAGCCGTGGTCGGTCAGCCAGCGTCGGGCCGACGGGTAGCGCTGCTCGGGGCACTCGCCCAGGGTGAACAGCGCCTCGTGGCACCCGAGTTGAGCGCCCTGACCGGCGATTGCCAGCACCTCGTCGAGCTCCAGGTAGGCCGACGGCAGTTCGCGGGGTGCATGCGCGAAGGTGCAGTAGCCGCAGCGGTCCCGGCACAGCATGGTCAACGGGAGGAACACCTTGGGGGAATAGGTCATCCGCGTGCCGTAGGTGGCGTCGCGTATCGCGCGAGCCCGCGCTGACAACACACCCGTGCCCAGCCGCGCAAGCTCGCCCCCGTCGCTCACCACCCGCGCCTCCCACCCAGCCCGACATGGAGCCATATCGGGTTATCAGGCGACTCTATAACCCCGACATGGAGACATATCGGGGTTCAGCGGGGTTTCGTGGTGGTTAGCGGTGGGCTAGGCGGACGCGGTCGCGGCCGGCTGCCTTGGCGGCCAGTAGGGCGCCGTCGGCGGCCAGCACAAGGTGGTCGATGTCATCACCGTCGTCGGGTCTGACCGCCGCGCCGATCGACACCGAGATGCCGTCCACCGCCGTCGGGTGGTCGTGCGGACCGTCCACCAGTACTCGCAGCCGGCTGATTCGCTCGCGGATCCGGTCTGCGATGTGCTCCACCTGGGCCGTTCCGACACCGGGCAACAAGATGACGAACTCTTCGCCGCCGAATCGCCCCACCAGGTCGTAAGGCCTGGTTTGGGAGCGCAGCTCGTCTGCCACCGCACGGAGCAGCTGATCACCGACGAGATGTCCCATCCGGTCGTTGAATGACTTGAAGTGATCGAGGTCCAGCATCAGCACCCCGAGCGGCTCGGCCAGCCGGCGGGCCCGCTGGAGTTCCCGGCCCGCTTCCTCGCGCCAGAAGCCGGCCGTGAGCAAGCCAGTCTTGCAGTCGGTGCGGGCGGCTTGCTGGAAGTGCGGTAGGAGCAACGCTTTGTGCAGCGGAACTACAGCGATCATCGGAAAAACGATCATCCACGGCTGGTAGGCCAGCATCATGGCCAGCGAGACTGCTAGCCCGAGCGAGGCTGCTACGACAGCCTGCTCGCCCGGATCGCCCAATGCCTGACGGGCCGGCTGCAACGGATCGGACAGCATCACGGCGCCGGCCACGACGACGGCGTTGACCAGCCAGTACATCGCCGCGGCACCGAGCAGGACAAGGAGCCCGGGCGGGCCGTGCGGGATGATCGGATACTCCGTGGGCTGCAGGAGTTGCAGTAGCGCGACGGCGGCCGTGGACGCGAGCACCATCGATGCGCCGGAGAACAACTTGCGGTACAACCTGACGGCGCTGCCCCGGTACCAGGAGTGCAGGTAAACCAGCGCAGTGATGGCGAAAACCAGCGGCAGCGCGACGGACAACACCGCCGCAAAGATCCACATAGAGCTGAGGTTCGTCAGCAGACCATGGCCGGCGGCCCGCTCCCGGAGGTTTTCGATGCGGCGAACCGCTTCCCGATGGACGACCGCCCCTGCCGCCAGCAACACCGATCGGTACAGATCGCCTGAGCCGACCGGCACTGCCGCTGCCACTACGGCGGCCAATGCCACCGCCGCGGTATTCACGGCCAGGACATAGCCGATGACGACCTTCCGCTCACCCCAGAGCTTCCACCGGCGTGGGTGCAGAGCCAACAGGCCGCGCCACGGTGCGGCGCGCTCAAGCCCATGGCTCACACTCACTAGGTGCCCCCGATAGTGACGTTGAGCTATCTCCCTCAGGGTAATCGGCAGGCGACTCTTTGTCATCCTCCAGGCGGAGTGCCACATAGAGGGAATGATCGTCGCTCTCAGTGATGACTCTAGTCGCGATCACGAACGCGCTGGCCGAAATAGCGCACGGACAGTAGCTAACTGACGCCTCGCCGCGACCGATTAGCGGGGAGTGATTTCACCTGCAACGATCAGCGCTGGTATGAAGTGTCACTCAACGTTGCATCAGGGTAGGCGAGGCGGTGGCGGTGATGGGCCGAAAGGGACGGGTGCTGCGCGTGATGGCCCTGATCCTATTGGTGTATGCGCTGCCCATTACGGTGCTCTCCCCCTCCAGCAGCCTTCCCTTGGCGCCGTCCTCAGCGGCGGTTCCGGTATCGGCAGGCACGCTCGGTTCGGGTGCGCCGCGTGCGCTGGCACCCGCTCCTGTGGGGACCGACCCGGTATCCAGCCCGTTATCCGCTGCAGTGCCCGACGCGCCACCCCCGCCGCCGGTTTCGCCGTTCACCGGGTTGCCCACCGACCTCAATGCTCCGGTACTCGGAGTCAAGATTGACAACGCTGCGGTGGCTCGACCGCAACGCGGGCTTGAGCAGGCGGACGTGGTGTACGTGGAGCCAGTCGAGGGCGGGCTGAGCCGGCTGCTTGCGGTGTACCAGTCTCAAATTCCGCCGGTGGTAGGGCCAGTTCGCAGCACGCGGGAGTCCGACGTGGAGTTACTGGCCAATTTCGGCCGGCCTGCGCTGGCGTTCTCCGGGGCGGCACCGTCGGTCGGAGCGCTGGTGGCGCGCGCGCCGGTGCTCGACGTCTCTGCGCTGGCGAGGCCCGGTGACTATCGCCGGGACCGTAGACGGCAGATGCCGCACAATCTTTATGGCGACGCCAACCTGCTGCGCCAAGGCGGCGCGCCACCACGCGACATCGGGTTCCGCTTCGGACCCACGCCACCCGGCGGCCACCCGGTCCAACAGACCGATGTTTCCTACCCGGCGACCACCGTCGGGATCCAGTGGGCGCCTGCTGAGGGCAGGTGGGTGATCTCCATGGACGGCGCGCCGCTCACCTCGGCCTCTGGGCCGCGGCCCAGCGCGGCCACCGTCGTGCTGCAGCGGGTAGCGGTGCGCGATGCCGGGGTCCGCGACGCAGCGGGGTCACCATCGCCGTTCGCGGCGACAGTCGGTTCTGGTGATGCGGTCGTACTGCGCGACGGGCAGGCTTTTTCGGGAAGCTGGTCGCGCCCCACCCCCGATGCGGTCACCCGTTATACCCTGCCGGATGGTTCGGCCCTGACGTTCGCACCTGGCCCGGTGTGGGTGGTACTGGTCCCGACCTGACTGTGGGCGAGCTAAAACCGCGAGCGACAAACTCGCCAAAAGATACCAGCTGGGGGTATGTTCGGTACCTCGGAGGGGTATCACTCAGAGGACGACGGGGTCGACGAGAGGACGATTCGGTGGCCAGCTACTCCAAGGACCGGGACGCATATCTCAACCGGCTACGCCGCATCGAAGGGCAGATCCGCGGGTTACAGCGCATGGTGGAGCAGGACCAGTACTGCATCGATGTGCTGACCCAAGTTTCGGCCGCGACCAAAGCCCTGCAATCCTTCGCGCTGGCTCTGCTCGAGGAACATATGGCCACCTGCGTAGTCGACGCGGCGGCCGATGGCGCCGATGCCGGAGTCAAGGTCAAGGAAGCAGCTGACGCGATCGCGCGCCTGGTTCGCTCGTGACCCAGTAGGCAAGCCAGACGCAAACCGACCTGAGGAGGTCATCGATGGGGGACACCGCCACGGTCAGCGAGTACACCGTCACGGGGATGGTCTGCCAGCACTGTGTTTCGGCGGTGACGGAGGAGGTCGGTGCGATCGAGGGGGTCACCGACGTGCAGGTCGATCTGGCAGCTGGGCAGGTTCGGATCACCAGCAATGGACCGCTGGACAGCGCCGCGGTCCGCGCTGCGATCGGCGAGGCCGGCTATGAAATCGCCGACTGAGGTCCCACCGCGCGCGATCTCAGCCTAGCTATGGTGCCCACCGGCAAATTGCAAGTCGAACGGCTGCGAGCCCCGATCCCTGTGCTGGCGTTGCTCGCCGGCTTGGTTACGCTGTTCGGCTTCGGGATTAATTTCGGCGAATCGGTTGTCGGTCGTACCGCGCCCGCCCGGCACGGCCACGACGGGCGGGGCATCGGCGAGGAAAATCACGCCGAAGGCCCAGGTGGACTCGCCGTCTCCAGCCAGGGTTACGTGCTGCGTCCCCGGATCACCCGATTCATCGCCGGGGAATACGAGAATTTCCGATTCACCATTTTCTCGAGTAATGGCCGGCCAGTGACGGACTTCGTCCGACGTGGTGATCGCCAGATGACGCTCGTCGTCGTGCGCCGGGATATGAGCGGCTACCAGCATCTATACCCCGTGATGGATCGCGATGGCACCTGGACCGTGCCGCTGGACCTCGAGGAGCCCGGTAGCTACCGCGCCTTCGCGGAGTTCCTGCCCGGGACCGCCAAGATACCGGTGACCCTCGGAGTAGATCTCGATGCGCCCGGTTTCTTCGAGCCCGGTCCCATATCGAAAGAGTCGACGGCCGCTGACATCGACGGTTACACGGTGATCTGGACCGGGAATCTGATCGCTGGGACGGTATCGCGAGTATGGATACATGTTATGCGCGACAACCTCCCGGTCACGGACCTCGATCCGATTCTCGGAGGTGGTGCGCGTCTGGTCATACTCCGCGAAGGTGACCTGGCCTACCTGAATGCGCGCCCCGTCGAGGGTCCTCGCCAGGACACCGCGACCGACTTCGACGTCGAAGTGCCGACCGTTGGTTATTACCGGATGTTCTTCGAATTCCAGCATCACGGCCAGCTGCGAACCGTCGAGTTCACGGCGCTGGCAAGGTGAGACATGTCCACCGCCCATGACTACGGCGCCGGTACGCCGTTCGGATCCGGGGAGCTGACTCACCAGGTCGAATTGGCCATCGGCGGTATGACCTGTGCGTCCTGCGCAGCGCGCATCGAGAAGAAGCTCAACCGGCTAGCCGGGGTGCGTGCCAGCGTCAATTTCGCGACCGAGAAGGCGCGCGTCAGCTACCCGGACGGGGTAACTCCCGATGACCTCGTGGCGGCGGTGACCCACACCGGTTATTCCGCGCAGTTGGCTTACGACCGAGCCGCGACTGCCGACACCGGCAGTGCCGAATTCCGGTCGTTACGAGAACGGCTCGTGGGCAGCGCCGTACTCGGCGTCCAGGTGATCGGGATGTCGATGGCCGAGATGGTGCCGGGCCTACGCGTGCCGCACAGCTTCGAGCCGCTGTCGCTGCTGCTCACCATTCCCATCGTGGTGTGGGGAGCCTGGCCTTTCCATCGGGCGGCCTGGCGGAACCTTCGCCACGGCGCGGCCACCATGGACACCCTGATCTCGATAGGTGTGGTGACAGCGTTCCTGTGGAGCTGCTATGCGTGGTTCATCGGCAGCGGTGGGGTCGTCACCACGGACCAGGTCGTTGCCGCTGGCGGCCAGGCCCACGGCCAGGTGTACTTCGAAGTTGCCGCCGGTGTCACGGTGTTCGTGCTGGCCGGTCGCTATTTCGAGGCGCGTTCCAAACGGCGCGCGGGTGCGGCGCTGCGTGCGTTGCTGGATCTCGGCGCCTCAGATGTTGTGCTGCTGCAGGGTGGGCAGGAAATCCGCATTCCCATCGACGCGCTCAAGATCGGTGATGAGTTCGCGGTCCGGCCGGGAGAGAAGATCGCCACGGACGGGAAAGTGCTGGAGGGCACTTCCGCAGTTGACGAAAGCATGCTGACCGGCGAGTCGGTACCCATCGAAGTCGGTCCCGGCTCGGAAGTGACCGGCGGCACGGTGAACGCGTCGGGTCGCCTGCGGGTGCGCGCGTCGCGCGTCGGTGCAGACACCCGCCTGGCGCAGATGGCGCGGTTGGTGGCGGACGCGCAGAGCGGCAAGGCCAAGGTGCAGCGTCTGGCCGACCGGGTTTCGGCGGTGTTCGTGCCGATCGTGATCCTGCTTGCGGTGGCCACCCTGGCAGTGTGGTTGGCCGTCGGCGCGGCTGTCGGAACCGCATTCGCCGCCGCGGTCGCCGTGTTGATCATCGCCTGCCCCTGCGCCCTCGGGCTGGCCACGCCCACCGCACTACTGGTTGGTACCGGCCGGGGTGCCCAGCTGGGCATTCTCATCAAGGGCCCGGAAGTGCTGGAGTCCACCAGGCGGGTGGACACCGTGTTGCTGGACAAGACCGGCACCATCACCACCGGCACGATGGCACTCGTCGACGTGCTACCCGTGGCTGGGGAGAACGCCGATGACGTGCTGCGCCGCGCTGCCGCCGTGGAAGGCTTCTCCGAGCACCCCGTCGCCGCCGCAGTCACCACCGGGGCCCGGCAGTGGCTGCGCGATGTGCCCCCCGTCACTGACTTTCGCTCCGTGCAGGGCCAGGGCGTGCAGGGTGTGGTGAACGGGACCACGGTGCTGGTGGGCCGGCCGGCGTGGTTGGCCGGGCAGTGGTCGCTGTCACTGCCCGAGACACTGCGCGCGGTTTCGACCCAGCGTGAAGCGCACGGCCGCACCGTGATCGCAGTCGCCTGGGACGGCCAGGTACGCGGCCTGCTCTCGGTGGCCGACACGGTGAAGCCGAGCAGCGCCGAGGCGGTGCGCATGCTGCGCGGGCTGGGTCTGACTCCGGTGCTGCTCACCGGCGACAACGAGGCTGTCGCCCGCTGCGTGGCCGCGGAGGTGGGCATCGAGACCGTGATCGCCGGGGTGCTGCCCGAGGAGAAGGTCGAACAGGTGAGCCGGCTACAGCGCCACGGGCGGGTTGTCGCGATGGTCGGCGATGGCATCAACGACGCCGCTGCGCTGGCCCAGGCAGATCTGGGCCTGGCCATGGGCACCGGCACCGACGCTGCCATCGAGGCCAGCGATCTCACGCTGGTTCGCGGTGACCTACGGGCGGCCGCCGACGCGATCCGGCTGTCCCGGCGCACCTTGCGCACCATCAAGGGCAATTTGTGCTGGGCCTTCGGCTACAACATCGCGGCGCTGCCGCTGGCCGCGATGGGCCTGCTCAACCCCATGATCGCTGGCGCCGCGATGGCCATGTCCTCGCTGTTTGTGGTGTCCAACAGCCTACGGCTACGCAGCTTTCGCCCGCTCACCTGCCAAGATCGTCAGCTGGGTACCTGATCGCCGTGCCCGGCTTGCCGTAGCGCCTGGCGCAAGGTATCCGCGGCGGCATCGAGCTCAGCAGGATCCGGATCACGATCGGCATTGGCGAAGTCGAAGTCGTTGATGTCCCACGTCGGAAACGCATGCAGGTGCAGGTGGGGGACCTCGAAACCCGCGATCACCAGCCCGGCGCGTGGCGCGCCGAAGCCGATCTTCTGCGCGGCGCCGATCTGCCTTGCCACCGCGAGCAGATGGGCCAGCAGGTCGTCGTCCGCATCGGTCCACTCGTCGACCTCGTGCCGGGGCACCACCAGGGCATGTCCAGGCCGTAGCGGCGCGATGGTGAGAAACGCCACGCACCGCTCGTCGCGCCAGACGAACCGCCCCGGAATCTCCCCAGCAATGATGCGGCTGAACAACGTCGACACAATTCTCCTTTCCGCGCGCTGTGACCGCGTCGCGATCCAGGCGCGCAGCTGTGCACCGCCGTCCAGGGCGGGGTCGGTGGGGGTGATGTGGGGGGCGGCGAGGGCGCGAGAGCGGTTCGAGGTGCTGCCGACCAGGAGGACCGGGCCTGGGTGGCGTCGCACGAGTTGCGCGAAGTCGCCGTCGCCGGTGGCCAACAGCAGGGGCCGGTCCTCGGCGCGGTAGGCGTGGGCGAGCAGTAGGTCGGCGCCTTGCCAGCCGGCGGCCGGCAGAACCCGGGCGTGCGCAGGCCAGTCGATTGCCTCCAGTGCGGCCGGCGCGCCGGCCACCACGACGTCAGCAGACGCGGCTGCCTCCAGCGCCGCGACAAGGAGCCGCAGCCGTGGCACGTCGAGGTTGTCCGCATCGACCAACACCTGCATGGGCACGATCATGCCCCAGCTCGGCTGTTGACGTTTGCGCGCCGTACACGATCAGTTGTGCGAAGCTGCACCGGTGCGGCTCACCGGACTGGACACGGCCGGTGTGTGTCAGGACCGCGACGTGACGCCGATGCACCTCGGCGCGCTGGCGACATTCCGCCCGGCTGACGTGCAGCGGCTCGCCGAGGCGATCGAGCCCGCGGCCGGTGAGCCGGCCAGTCTCATCGAGTGAACCGCGCAGGCCGCCGTGACTGTTCGTCTGCCGCCCAGCTACGCTCACCGCGTGCCGACTTTCGATGCTTCCGCCGTGGACTGCCGGGTCAATGTCTTTGTCGAGGGAATGGCGTCCGCCTTCGGTCACGATGCGACCCTCCGGGTGACGAATCTCTCCCTGGACGTGGGCCAGGATGACGGGGTCACCGCGGATTTCGACCCGACCTCTTTGCGGGTGGTCAACGATATCTCCGACTCCAACCGCAGGGACATCGAAAAAAACGCCCAGAAAACGCTCGAGCCGCGCAAGTACCCGAAGATCCAGTTTCGCTCGGTCAAGGTGGTGCGCGACGGCGCCCGGGCGCGCGTCGAAGGTGACCTCACCTTGCACGGCGTGACAAACCCGATCTCGCTTGATGCGCACGACGACGGTAAGCGTTGGAACGCCAAAGTCGTCCTCGACCAGCGTAAGTACGGGATCAAGCCGTTCTCCGGGATGCTCGGGGCACTCAAGATCAAGCCCGAGGTCGAGGTGAACATCAGCGTTCCGCATCCGTAAGGTCCACCTCCGATGGCTACCCACCCGATCACCTCCCTGGTCGCGGCTGCGGCCGTGACCCTTACCCTGGGCACGGGCCTAGCCGCCTGTAGCACCGATGCTTCGGCGCCTTCCGGCAGCTCGGCGAGCGCACCGTCGGCAGGACCGGCGCACAATCAAGCCGATGTCACGTTCGCCCAGGACATGATCGAGCACCATGCCCAGGCAATCGCCATGTCGAAAATGGCGATCCAGCGCGCCGGGTCGCCCCAGGTCAAGAACCTCGCCGCCCGTATCCAGGCCGCTCAGCAACCCGAGATGGATCAGATGGGTTCATGGTTGCATGCCTGGAATGCTCCGGTGCCGTCCACCAACGGTCCCATGGCAGGTATGGATCATGATGCCACCGGTGCCATGCCCGGCATGATGACCAGTGACCAGATGCGCCAACTGAAGATGGTGCCGGGTGACAAGTTCGACCAGATGTACCTGCGGATGATGATCGCCCATCACAAGGGGGCGATCACGATGGCCAGGTCAGAGCTCAGTGGTGGGCAGAACACCGAGGCCCGCGAACTCGCCCAGCGCATCATCGACACCCAACAGCGTGAGATCTCCGAAATGCAGGCCTTCCCGGGCGTGTAGCGCGCGCTATTCCGCGCTCGTCGGGCTAGGCGCCAGCTGCGCCGACCACTTCTCTTCGATTCGCCCGAACCGCCAGACGGCCAACGCGAGGAGCCATGCGACGACGAACAGGGCAACGATGCCGTAGCCGGCGTAGTCCAGCGGAATCGACCCGATCCACGCGAGCGGCCCGGAGCTGATGCCCGCCTGGTCGTCGAGCACCGCGATCAGCTCTATGGTGCCGATGATCAACGCGACGGCCACCGACAGCGCGGTGATGGTGATGTTGTAGAAGACCTTGCGGACCGGCTTGGCGAAGGCCCAGCCGTACGCGGCGTTCATGAACACGCCGTCGGTGGTGTCCATCAGGCACATCCCGGCAGCGAACAGGACCGGCAGGATCAGGATCGCGTAGAAGGGCAGGCTGAACGCCGCAGCGCCGCCGGCCAACACCAGCAGGCCGACCTCGGTGGCGGTGTCGAAACCGAGCCCGAACAGGACGCCGACCGGGTAGATGTGCCAGGGCTTGCGGACCGACTTGGTCAGACCGCCCAGAATCCGGTTCATGAACCCGCGCTTGTTGAGCTGGTCTTCCAGTTCCTGCTCGTTGTAGGTGCCGGTGCGCATCTGGAAGAAGACCCTGATGATCCCGATAAGGACGACGAGGTTGAGGATACCCAGGATCCACAGGAACACCCCGGACACCGACGCGCCGATGACACCGGTGACCGAATGCAGCTCGGAGGACTCGTCCTCGACCTGCCCCGCGAGGGCCTTCACCCCCACTGAGAGCAGGAAAGTCAGCGTGAAAACGATCGTGGAGTGCCCCAGGGAGAACCAGAAGCCCACTGATAGCGGCTTGCGCGGGTTGCCCGTCTCGGCGTTGTCGGCCATGAGCTTGCGGGTGGTGTTGTCGACGGCCGCGATGTGGTCGGCGTCGAAGGCATGCCGCAGACCGAAGGTGTATGCCAGGACGCCGACGCCGACGCCGTAGATGCCCGTGGCGCCGAGGTTGTAACCACGCGGGACGACGAACGCAAGCAGTACTCCGAAGCCGATCAGGTGAAGGAAAACGATGAATGCGTACATGCCCCGGATGGAGGTCCGATCGCCCTTGTTGAGGCTGGCACGGAAGCGAGCGAATCCGGAATCGGAGATCGTCGGGCGCGGGACGTTCATGAGCTCCCTCTTCGCCGTGTCACGCTGAGAAACACCTGTTTTCGGCCTTTCGCGTGACGATAGCTGCCTAAGAGAGGTAAATGCAACAAACGTGCGATACCTTGCTGACCCGCTGACGCGGGGCTCCCTCCCGGTCACCGGTTGCGGCAAGGCGTCCACCTGGGCTATTAGATCGGCGGGCAGCGATCCCTCGCGCGAGAGGGCCATAATCAAGGTTGTCGCAACTTACGTGCATCAGCAATTGTAGGTAAGTACGCGCTATCGGGGGACACCCAGATGGCCTAACCGATGACGTCTGCCCCGCTCAGCCGGTATTCACCTCGTCGCTCTGGGCCGAGCTTGGACGTGGATCGAGGGCGCCGAGAACCAGCCGCCGGCGCAGCCACCACGGCGAGGTCGCGAACAGAGCTACCATCGCAGCGGCGCTGCCCTGGACATCCTCGCGGCCGGTGAGATAGGCCCAACGATGCCGCTGGGGAAGTGCGAAGAATACGTCGAAAAACTTCGGCACCAGCCCCGGCGGGAACCGCAGCAGCGACTCCAGACTCCGACGGCGCAGCGCGTGCACCGTCAGCGCGGCCGGGCTCCACACCGTGCGCCAGGCCGCGGCACCCGCCGCTGCGGAGCCGCCGCGCTGCAGCGCATCCCGCACGGCGGCAGCCACCCGAGGCGCCAGCTGCAATGCGGTGGCGACGCTGTAACCGGTAGCGGGATGCACCAGCGGGCTCGCCGCCCCGAACGGCACCACTGGTCCGCGCCGGTCGCCGGGGCTTGGAAGTGGTCGGTCCACCGGGATTCGCACCCGTTCCTCACCGCCGGGCGGCACCGGGATGCCGTGGTATGCCAGCCGGGCGTGCAGCCGGCGCCGTAGTGTCCCCAGCCCGAGCCCCGGGCGGCGGGCCAATGAGGTTTCCTCGAGCAGTACCTGATCGGCCGTCACCGGCACTGCGTAGAGAAAGGTCGGCCACCCGGTCTCGCCGTGGTGTGGCCGCCAATCCATGAACAACGCGTTGCCCGGAGTCACCAACCTCTGCACCGCGCCGGCCTCGACCAGCACCCCCACGGCGGTCTGATCGGCGGATGCGCCGCGGGCAGCAGTACCGAGCACCGCGCGTGGCGCGCCGGTGGCGTCGAGGACAACCGCAGCCCGCCGTTGCCCGCCGTCCACCTCGACGGTGACCCCCTCGGGATCTGGTCGGGCATCCCGCACCCGTCCCTTCACCACTGTGACGGACGCGGTGGCGAACCGGTCCCGCAGCGCGGTGTTGTTCAGCACGACATATTCCCAGCCCAACTGGTGCGTGATGGTGCCGATCGCCTCGCCGTGACCGGCCGCCGCCACCGCAGGGTCCACGTCGGCGGGCAGCTCTGCTCGCCACGAGCCATAGGTAGCCCGCCACGGCCGATCCGGCGCAAGGTCCACCAACTCGGTGACCAGACCAAGCCGCGCACACTCCGCAGCTACCGCCCACCCCGCCGGACCGCCTCCGGCCACCAGCACATCGATCACAGCTGCACGCTACGCGGGCGTAACCTGCCGCTCATGAGCCGCATCCGGGAACTTGCCGGCGGGGGAGACGCGGTCGAGGTGGAGCCGGAGCGGCTGGCCAGATTCCTGGAGCGCTTCGTGGCCGATCACAGCGGTGCGCTGGCCACTACGATCGAGCCGTGGCGAGTGGACGTGGCCGCCGTTGACGGGTGGCTGGCGTCTATCCCGGTGCCCTTCGGTCCACTGGCAGTGTCGGCCGGGCAACGGGCCGGCCTTGCCGTGGATGACCTGCTCGACCACGTCCTGGCGGTGCGCACGATCGGGTTGCTCCTGGTACGCCTGGGCGGGTACAGCGTGGGGATCGCCCGGGCTGGGGTGGTGCTCATCTCCAGCACCGGCAGCCGGCTGGTGCACGGGCGTTGCGCGGCGGGTGGACAGTCCCAGCAACGGTTCGCCCGCCGGCGGGAGGGTCAGGCACGGATGGCGCTGCGCGCCGCAGCGGACGCCGCGGCGCGGGTCCTGCTGCCCCGCGCCACCGAACTGGACGCCGTCGTCCTCGGTGGCGATACCGCGGCGTTGCGCACGGTGGCCGCCGACGCGCGGTTGGCCGGTTTACTGGAGCGCGCGGAGCCTCGGGTACTGGCCATTGCGCAGCCGCGCCGCGCAGTCCTCGATGAGGCCGCCCGGCGGGCCCGCTGGGTCGAGGTCCAGCTGTGCGAGCGCGGCAAGCGGCACCAGGATTCATGACACCCGTGGCGGCGGCGGGATAATTCGGGTGCGCTCGGTGGGTAGGATGAGGTCCGTGGTCGCGACGAGCTGATGCGCTGCTGGGCGCCGCACGCCGCGGCGCGTGGGGAAGTACCCCCTGCCGGCGACCACCCTTGGAGTCACCTCACGTGATCACAGCTACCGATCTCGAACTGCGCGCGGGGTCGCGAACCCTGCTGTCCGGCGCATCGCTGCGGGTGCAGCCCGGTGACCGGATCGGGCTGGTCGGCCGCAACGGCGCCGGCAAGACCAGCATGCTGCGAGTGCTGGCCGGCCAGTCCGCGCCCTACGCGGGCCAGGTTCGGCGCGGCGGGGAGCTGGGCTACCTCCCGCAGGATCCCCGGGACGGTGACCTCACGATCTCGGCGAGGGACCGGGTGCTCTCCGCCCGTGGGCTCGACCAGCTGCTGCGGGAGATGGAGAAGTCCCAGTCAGAGATGGCCGAGCTGGTCGACCGCGACGAGCAGAGCCGCGCGGTGCGCCGATACAGCCAGCTGGAAGACCGGTTCTCGGCGCTGGGCGGCTACGCCGCGGAGGGTGAGGCAGCGCGGATCTGTGCCAGCCTCGGGCTGCCCGGGCGGGTGCTATCCCAGCCATTGACCACGCTGTCCGGCGGGCAGCGACGCCGGGTCGAGCTGGCTCGGATCCTGTTCGGCGCTTCGGATGGTTCGGGCGGCCGCTCGAACACCACCCTGCTGCTCGACGAACCGACCAACCACCTCGACGCCGATTCGGTCACCTGGTTGCGGGATTTCCTCACGGCCCACGAGGGCGGCCTTGTGGTGATCAGCCACGACACCGATCTGCTCGCCGCGGTGGTGAACAAGGTCTGGTTTCTCGATGCGATTCGCGGCGAGGTCGACGTTTACAACCTCGGCTGGCAGCGCTATCTGGACGCCCGAGCGACCGATGAGCGGCGGCGGCGGCGGGAACGGGCCAATGCGGAGAAGAAGGCCACTGCCCTCATGGCGCAGGCCGACCGGATGCGCGCCAAGGCCACCAAGGCCGTCGCCGCGCAGAACATGCAACGCCGGGCCGCGCGGTTGCTGGCCGGGGCCGAGACCGAGCAACGAGCCGAGAAGGTGGCCAAGATCCGGTTCCCGCAGCCGGCTGCCTGCGGCCGGACCCCGTTGACCGCCAGCGGGCTGGCTAAATCCTATGGCTCGCTGGAGGTGTTCAGCGGGGTGGACCTTGCCGTTGACCGGGGCACCAGGGTAGTGATCCTCGGTCTCAACGGTGCCGGGAAAACCACCCTGCTGCGGTTACTCGGCGGCATGGAGACGCCTGACGCGGGTCGGGTCGAGCCCGGGCACGGCCTGCGAGTGGGCTATTTCGCCCAGGAGCACGACACGCTCGATCTCGTTGCCACGGTATGGGAGAACCTGCGGCACGCCGCACCGGACGCTGCCGAGCAGCAGCTGCGCACCCTGTTGGGCGCCTTCCTGTTCCGTGGAGAACAACTGGACCAGCCGGCCAGTACCCTGTCCGGCGGTGAGAAGACCCGGCTGGCGCTGGCGGTACTGGTGTCGTCGGCGGCCAACGTGCTGCTGCTCGACGAGCCGACCAACAACCTGGATCCGGTGTCCCGGGAACGGGTGCTCGACGCGCTGCAGCACTTCTCCGGTGCGGTGGTCCTGGTGACTCACGACCCTGGAGCGGTGCAGGCGCTGGGTCCCGAGCGGGTGATCGTGTTGCCGGAGGGCACCGAAGATCACTGGAGCGAGGATTACCTCGATCTGGTGCAACTCGCTTGACGGGTGATCTCCCGATTACGCTGCGTATGCAAAGTCATGCAAGGCGGTCTTGTTTGGCACTTTTGCCGTGATATTGCGCATCTGAGCCCGCTACGGGTACCGCTCACAGATCCACCCGGAGATCGTCTAGCGGAGATCGCTAACGTGGTCGATCATTGCCGCAGGGCCGTGACCGGCTCTTCTGCCGACGGAAGAAAGGCGTTTCGAGGTGGCCGACCTGAAAAAAGGCAGCCGGATCACCGGTGTAGCTCGGGACAAGCTCGCATCGGAGCTGAAGAAGAAGTACGAGAAGGGAGCCAGCATCCGGGCGCTCGCTGAATCGACCGGGCGATCATACGGCTTCGTCCACCGGGTGCTGTCAGAGTCCGGTGTCACGCTGCGCGGTCGTGGCGGTGCCACCCGTACGAAGAAGAAGTAGGCTTCCGACCCTCATTGTTGGTTCAGGGGCCGGTTTTCGGGGGCTGGGACGTAGGGCGCGAAGAGCACGATCGATCAGTGCAGGCAGCTGCTCGGCGCCGTCGGATTGCACCCACGCGCTGAGCGCGACCGTCAGTGCGGCCAGCGTTGCTGCCGCTTGGACGCTTACTGGGCGCGCTCGTCGCGGGCGGCCAGGGACTCGGCGAACAGCTTCTCGGTGGCGTGCTGGCTGTCGACAATGCGCGCCCGTAGTGCCGGTGTGGTGAAGATCAACCGTGTCCGGGCGAGCAGCACATCCTGATGAGCCTGTAGACCGCGACCAGCCCTCGAATAGTGCGCCGTGCAGGGCGGCGGTGATGACGTCCTCGTCGGGCGCTACGGCGCAGCGGGTTCAGTTACGCTGGCTGTGTGCGAGGTCGCGTCGAGCGGCCGACGCAAAACCGGTGGCAGGTACCGGGCGCCGGCACCGTAGCGGGCGGCGGTGTCGTTGGGATTGGACAGTTTGCACCGGCGCAGCGATAGGCAACCGCAGCCGATGCACGAGGTCAGCCCGTCTCGCAGCGCGATGAGTCCGCCGATTTGCTCGTCGAGCCGGCTACGCCAGGAGCGGGACAGTCGTGCCCAGTCCGCCGTGGTAGGCGTCCGTTGTGCCGGCAGGGTATCCAGTGCGGTCCGAATCTCTCGCAACGAAAGCCCGACACTCTGCGCAGCGCGGATGAAGGCCAGCCGTCGCAGCATGTTGCGCGGGTAGCGCCGCTGGCCGCCGGAGGTGCGCACGGCGCTGATCAGCCCCTGTCGCTCGTAGTACCGCAGTGCCGAGGTCGCCAGCCCGGCGCGGCGGGCGATCTCGCCGATCGGTAGCAGGTCAGTGCGGTCCATCACGCCTCCGCCAATTCCTTGACTTGAAGTAAGGTTCAAGTTACATGCTCGCGGCATGACGCAGCGGAATACAGTTCGCCCGAGGCCGGTCGCTGTGGTGACCGGCGGGAGCCGCGGGCTGGGTCAGGCTCTCACCCTCAGCCTCGTGCGCCGTGGCTGGCACGTGGTGATCGACGCCCGTGACCCCGTGCGGCTCACCGAGATGGTGGCCCAGATCGAAATCCCGCAGTCGGTGACAGCGGTGCCCGGGGATGTGCGCGATCCTCGCCACCGCCTGCAGCTGGCTGCCGAGGCGGCCGCGGCGGGGGGCCTGGACCTGTTAGTGAACAACGCCAGCATGCTGGGCCCAAGCCCGCAGCCCCAGCTCGCTGACTACCCCCTCGAGGTGCTCGAAGAGGTCTACGCGGTGAACACCCTGGCCCCGCTGGCGCTGTTCCAAGTGCTGTTGCCGCAGCTCGCCCGTCGTGGTGGGCGGGTGGTCAACATCTCGTCCGACGCGGCGGTGGAGTCCTACCCGGGATGGGGCGGCTACGGCTCGGCCAAGGCTGCGCTGGATCAGCTCACCGCGGTGCTCGCGGTGGAGCACCCACAGCTGCGGGTCTATGCCTTCGACCCGGGCGACATGGCCACCGATCTGCACCAGCTGGCGTTCCCGGGCGAGGACATCAGTGACCGGCCGGCACCGGAACGCGTCATACCAGCACTGCTGGCGATCGTCGGATCGGATCTACCCAGCGGGCGGTACCGGGCAGCAGAACTCATGGTGGAGACGGGCCGGTGACCATCGCCGCTGACCGCCCCGCGACGCGGTTCACGCTGCCGCCGGGAAGCGAGGCATCCGGCCCACCGGAACGCCGCGGAGTGCCGCGCGACGGTGTCCGGCTGCTGGTCGCTCGGCCTGGCCGGATCGAGCATCGCCGCTTCGCTGATCTGCCCACGCTGCTCGAACCCGGCGACCTTGTCGTGGTCAACACCTCCGCCACCGTGCCGGCCGCCGTACGTGGACGTGGCGCCGACGGTCGCGCTGCACCGGTGCATATCGCCACCTCGCTGAGCCCAGGGGAGTGGGTCGTGGAGATCCGCCGGGTCGACGGCCGAGGACCGGACCTGACAACTCACCTGGGGCAGCGGCTGCACCTACCCGGAGGCGTTGAACTCCTGCTCAGCAGGTCCTACCCGGACTCTGCGCCCCATGAGGGTCCGAGCCGGTTATGGCGGGCGGTGGTGACGCCGCCGACCCCGCTCGTGGCGTACCTGTCGGAGCATGGCCGCCCGATTGGCTACGGCTACCTCGCCGAGCAGTACCCGTTGGCGGATTACCAGACGGTGTACGCCCGCCAGCCGGGCAGCGCGGAGATGGCCAGCGCCGGGCGCCCGTTCACCGCGCCGCTGATGGTGCAGCTGATTGCCTCGGGGATCACCGTGGCTCCCGTCGTGCTGCACGCCGGGGTGTCCAGTCCCGAGCTGCCCGAACCGCCCGCACCGGAGCGCTTCGAGGTCCCCGAGTCCACCGCGCGGCTGGTCCAGAGCGCCCATGACGCCGGGCATCGAGTTGTCGCGGTGGGTACCACCGTGGTGCGCGCGCTGGAGACCGCGACGCAACCCGGCGGCCTGATCGAGCCCGCGCGCGGCTGGACCGATCTGGTCCTCGGGCCCAGCCATCCGGCCCGGATCGTGACCGGGCTCATCACCGGGTTGCACCCGCCACAAGCCAGCCACTTGTTATTACTCGAGGCCGTCGCCGGACCTGAACTGGTCGGTGCCGCCTACACCGCTGCGGTGCAACGCCGCTATCTGTGGCACGAGTTCGGGGACTCGACCCTGTTTCTGCCCGAACGCGGTACTGCGCAAGTGCGGATCCCGTGGATCTCCGAGTCTGTGGGTAGCCGTGCCGACCTACCGGCAGGACCTGATCCGATCATCGGAATAAGACGGTGATTACAGGGTTACAGTCCAGGCGACGAGGTGTGCGCAGCATGGAGGGTGCCTGATGGACAATGCGTGGAGCCTGCTGAACAGCACGATGCGTCAGGGCAACACACCCCGCGCCCTCGCGCCGGGCACGGTGCGCCGGATCGTCGGTTTCGCCAAGCCGCACCGGACGTCACTGCTGATTTTTCTGGCGCTCAGCACCGTTTCGGCGGTTCTCACGGTTGCCACGCCGCTGTTGGCCGGGCACGTTGTCGACGGCATCGTCGGGCATGCGAGGGTCGGGTTGGTCGTCGAGCTGGCCTTGGCCATCGCGGGGTTGGCGGTGCTTGACGCGGGGATCGGGCTGGCATCGCGCTGGCAGTCCTCCCGGATCGGCGAGGGGCTGATTCTCGACCTGCGGCGCGCCGTGTTTGAGCACGTGCAGCGAATGCCGGTGGCGTTTTTCACCCGTACCCGCACCGGGGCGCTGGTCAGCCGGCTCAACAACGACGTCATCGGCGCCCAGACCGCGCTGACCTCCACGCTGTCCGGAGTGGTCACCAACGTGATCCAGCTGGTGCTCACGCTGGCGGTGATGCTGACGCTGTCGTGGCAGGTCACTGTACTGGCACTGATGTTGCTTCCGATCTTCGTCGTACCGGCCCGGGGGATGGGTGCGCGGATGGCCGAGTTGCGGCGCGAGGCCTCCACGCACAACGCGGCGATGACTACCCAGATGACCGAGCGCTTCTCCGCGCCGGGCGCCACGCTGGTGAAGCTGTTCGGGCGACCGGATGCCGAGGCCGCCGAATTCGGCTACCGGGCCACCCGCGTGCGCGACATCGGCGTGCGCAACGCGATGTCGGCGCGGGTGTTCCTCACCGCCCTGAGCCTGGTCTCCGCGCTGGCGCAAGCGCTGGTATACGGGCTGGGCGGCTGGCTGGCTCTGCGCGGCGACATCGCCCCAGGCACCGTGGTGAGCCTGGCGTTGCTGCTCACCCGGCTCTACTCGCCGCTGACCGCGCTGGCCAACGCCCGGGTCGACGTGATGACCGCGCTGGTGGCGTTCGAGCGGGTCTTCGAGGTCCTCGACGTCCGCCCGATGATCACTGAACGACCGGATGCGCGGACCGTGCCCCCGGGGCAGGTCTCGGTGGAGTTCGACCATGTGCATTTCGCTTACCCCTCGGCCGACCAGGTATCACTGGCCTCGCTGGAGGAAGTCGCAACCCTGGATGCCCGGGGTGGTGCCGAGGTGTTGCACGGCGTCGACTTCCGCGCCGAGCCCGGGCAACTGGTCGCGCTGGTGGGTTCCTCGGGGGCGGGCAAATCCACCATCGCATCGCTGGTGGCGCGGCTGTATGACGTCGACGCCGGAGCGGTGCGCCTGGGTGGGATCGACGTCCGCGACCTGTCGTTCGCCGCGCTGCGCGACACGGTGGGCGTGGTGACCCAAGACGGGCACCTGTTCCACGACAGCATCGAGGGCAACCTGCGCTTCGCCGCGCCGGACGCGTCGGACGACGAACTGTGGGACGCGCTGCGGCGGGCTCGGTTGGAGCCGCTGGTGCGGTCACTGCCCGATGGGTTGGACACCGTGGTCGGCGACCGCGGCTACCGGCTTTCCGGTGGTGAGCGGCAGCGGCTGGCGATCGCCCGGCTGCTGCTGGCCCGGCCTCGCGTAGTGATTCTCGATGAGGCCACCGCACATCTGGACTCGGAGTCCGAGGTGGCGGTGCAGGCCGCGCTCGCCGAGGCGTTGCACGGGCGCACCGCTCTGGTCATCGCGCACCGGCTGTCCACCATCCGCGCCGCGGACCTGATCTTGGTGATCGAGGATGGACGGGTCGTCGAACGAGGGACCCACGAAGAACTGCTCGCCGCAGATGGCCGTTACGCCCAGCTGCACCACACCCAGTTCGCCCTCGCCTAACCCCCTCCGCGCCCCTACGCATCCGACATGGAGACATATCGGGGGCACGGGGAGCGTGACGGGGAACCGGAGGGAAAGGGTGTACGAACGCTCTGGCGTAACGCTGCGAGTGCCGGAGTAACTGGGTAGCGTGGCGAAGGCCCGTCGATTCCCAGGAGGTGGGTCGTGACGGCAGAGGCAACGCGGCCTTGGACGTCAGCACCGGCCGCACCACCCACGGTTCTGCGCTGCCGGGAAGAGGCCGAGGTGTACGTCGCCTCGGTCTGCTTCAAGCACGGGCCGCCGAGGCTGCTCGGCGCCGAGCTCGAGTGGGTGGTGCAGCATTCCGGCAATCCCCATCGCCCGTTACAGGCTCGACACCTCGCCGAAGCGCTCGGCGCACACGTTCCGGATTCCCTCGTTCCCGACAGTCCCCAGAAACCTCTTCCATACGGCTCCACCGTCACGGTCGAACCCGGTGGTCAGCTCGAGATCTCAAGCCCGCCCTGTGCCTCGCTGACCGGGCTCATCGCCACCGTCGAAGGCGATACCGCCGCACTGACCGACCTGCTCGATCCCGCCGGTCTGGTCCTCACCGGGTTGGGCTCCGACCCGCATCGCCCGTCTCGCCGGTTGATCGACATTCCCCGCTACGCAGCGATGGAGACCGCCTTCGACCGGATCGGGCCGATGGGCCGGGCCATGATGTGTTCCACGGCGGCGGTGCAGGTGTGCCTGGACGCGGGCACGCCTTCCGACGTGGCACTGCGCTGGGCGGCCCTGCATGACCTCGGACCGGTGTTGGTAGCCGCCTTCGCCAACTCTCCATGGCTGGGCGGCCGGCGCACCGGATGGGTGTCCTCCCGAATGCAGGCCTGGTTCGCCCTGGATCCGGTCCGCACCAGGCCCAGTCCCGTGCACTGGGATCCGGCGATGGACTGGGATCCGGCTGCTGACTGGGCCCGCCGTGCCCTGGACACACCGGTGCTGTGCCAACGCCGCCCGTTGGGACGTTGGGACGTGCCCAGGGGGGTCACCTTCGCCGACTGGCTGTCCGGGGCACTGCCCGGCCGGCCCAGCACCGCTGATCTGGATTACCACCTGACCACGCTGTTCCCGCCGGTACGACCGCATGGCTACCTGGAGGTTCGGTATCTGGACACCCAACCGGCAGGGCAGTGGCTGGTGCCGGTGGCGGTGCTGGCCGCCTTGCTTGCCGATCCCGAGGTCACCGCGGCCGCCCGGGACGCCTGCGCGCCGGCCGCCGGGCGGTGGTTGCAGGCAGCCGAACGTGGCCTGCGCGATGACACCCTCGCCGTCGCCGCGACCGAGGTGTTCGAGCTGGCCTGCGACGCCCTGCCGGCGTTGGATGCCCCGCCCGGCGTGCAGTTGCTGGTGGAGGACATCACCGAATATCGGGTCCGGCGCGGTCGCTGCCCAGCAGACGACCTCACCAGCGCGATGGCCGCCAGCGCCGGCGCATCTAACGGGACGCGACCGGCCGGACACACCGGAGGACACCTGCTGTGAGCACGCCGATCATCGAGCTGAGCGGCGCCGCGCTGCGCGATCACGTGGCTGCCGAGCTCGGCCGCACCCGCGCCCGCAGCGAGGCCCTGACCGGGGCGGTGGCCGACACGGAGCTGATCCGCCAACACTCCCCGATCATGTCTCCGCTGGTGTGGGACTTCGCCCACATCGGCAACCAGGAGGAGCTCTGGCTGGTCCGCGACGTGGGTGGGCGCGATCCCGTCCGAGCCGACATCGACCATCTTTACGACGCGTTCAAGCACCCCAGGCCCAACCGACCTGCGTTGCCCCTGCTGGACCCCGCCCAGACCCGGCGCTACCTGGGCGAGGTGCGTACCAAGGTGCTCGACGTGCTCGACGGCGCCCCGCTGGAGGGCCGCCGGCTGGTCGAGCACGGATTCGCCTTCGGGATGATCGTGCAGCACGAGCAGCAGCACGACGAGACGATGCTGGCCACCCACCAGCTGCGGGTCGGCCCGGCCGCGCTGCACGCGCCCGCGCCCCGGCCCGAACGCTCCGCTGGCCTGCCCGCAGAGGTGCTGATCCCCGCCGGGGAGTTCACCATGGGCACGTCGACCGAACCGTGGGCGCTGGACAACGAGCGCCCCGCGCACCGCGCGCACACCGGCGCATACTGGTTGGACACCACTCCGGTGACCAACCGGGACTACCAGCGGTTCCTCGCCGACGGCGGGTACGACAACCCGCGGTGGTGGAGCGAGCGGGGCTGGGCACACCGGTGCGAGGCAGGGCTGGTGGCCCCGCTGTTCTGGTCCCTCGACGGCGGGCAGTGGTGGCGCACCCGGTTCGGCGTCACCGAGTTGGTCGCGCCTGAGGAGCCCGTCGTGCACGTCAGCTTCTTCGAGGCGCAGGCCTACGCGGCGTGGGCCGGCAAGCGGCTGCCCACCGAGGTCGAATGGGAGAAGGCGGCCCGCTTCGACCCCGCCAGCGGGCGGTCCCGCCGCTTCCCGTGGGGCGATGACGACCCGACCCCGGCGCACGCCAACCTGGGTCAACGGCACCTGCAACCCGCGCCGGCGGGCAGCTACCCGGCCGGGGCGTCTCCACTAGGCGTGCATCAGTTGATCGGCGACGTGTGGGAGTGGACGTCCTCCGGGTTCTCCGGTTACCCCGGCTTCGCGCCGTTCCCCTACCGCGAATATTCCGAAGTGTTCTTCGGCGGGGACTACCGGATGTTGCGGGGCGGCTCGTTCGCCACCGATGCGGCGGCCTGCCGGGGCACCTTCCGCAACTGGGATCATCCGATCCGCCGGCAGATCTTCACCGGTTTCCGCTGCGCCCGGGACGCTGCCGCCGAGCATCAGGTGAGTTGAACGGCGTGTGCCGGCATCTGGCCTATCTCGGGCCGCCTTGTGACCTCGCGACGCTGCTGCTGGAGCCGCCGCATTCGCTGCTGCGGCAGAGCTACGCACCAGCCGATATGCGCTGTGATGGGGTGGTCAACGCCGACGGGTTCGGCGCCGGCTGGTATCACGACGGTGCAGCCACGCCGATCCGGTACCGGCGGGCCATCCCGATCTGGACCGACACGTCATTCGCCGCACTGGCCGGCGCAGTGCGCAGCAGCGCGGTGCTCGCCGCGGTGCGCTCGGCCACCGTTGGCATGCCCGTGACCGAGACTGCCTGCGCACCGTTCACCACCGGCCGCTGGCTGTTCAGCCACAACGGGATGGTCACCGGCTGGCCGGACAGCATGGCAACGTTGGCTCGCCAGTTGCCGGTCACCGACCTGCTCACCCTGGACGCACCCACCGACTCCGCCCTGCTGTGGGCACTCGTCCGGCGCCGACTGGTGGCTGGTGAGTCACTGGGCCGGGCGCTGGGCACGGTCACCGCACAGGTGCTGGCAGCGGCCCCAGGTTCACGGCTGAACCTGCTGGTGACCGACGGCAGCATGTTCGCCGCGACCGCGGTGCACCACGCGTTGGCGGTGCGGGTCGCCGACGGGGGAGTGCAGGTCTGCTCCGAGCCCACCAGCCACTGCGCCGGCTGGGAGCCCGTGCCGGACTGCCACCTGCTCACCGCGACACCGACCACCGTGGATGTCGCGCCGATCCCTGCGACGACTGCCGAGGAGCCATGACCGCACCTGTGCTCGAGATTTACCTGTCCGACGCCGATGCCGCCGATGCGCTGCGCCACGACGCCCGGGTGGGGCTTTCCGCCGAACCCAAGTGGCTGCCACCCAGATGGTTCTACGATGCCCGCGGCAGCGAACTGTTCGAGCAGATCACCATGCTGCCCGAGTATTACCCCACCCGCACCGAGCGTGAGTTGCTGCGGCACACCGTGACGCAGATCGCTGCGCGGGCTGCCGTGGACACCCTCGTCGAGCTCGGTTCGGGCTCGTCGGAGAAGACCCGGTTGCTACTCGACGCGCTCACCGCCACCGGATCCCTCCGGCGCTTCGTACCCCTCGACGTCTCGGAGTCCGCGTTGCGCGCCGCGATGGCCGCGGTGGCACGGGAGTACCCGCGGCTGGCCGTACACGGTGTGGTCGGCGACTTCACCGAGCACCTGGAGTTGTTGCCGGCCGCGCACCGCGGGCGCCGGCTGGTGGCCTTCCTGGGCGGCACGATCGGCAATCTGTTGCCCGACGATCGGGCCACGTTCTTCACCGCGCTTCGCGCCGCATTGGGTCCTGATGAGCTGCTGCTGCTGGGCGCCGGGCTGGTCACCGACCCGGCGATCATGGTGCCCGCTTACGATGACGCCACCGGCGTGACCGCCGAATTCAACCGCAACGTGCTGCACGTGCTCAACCGCGAGCTCGGCGCCGATTTCGACGTCAGCGCCTTCGATCACATCGCGTTGTGGAATGCCACCCATGAGTGGATCGAGATGCGGCTGCAGGCAAGCCGCGCGATGACCGTGCAGGTTCCTGCCCTGGGCATGGCAGTGCAGTACGCCCAGGGCGAGCAGATGCTCACCGAGATCTCCACCAAATTCCACCGGGCCGGGCTCGGCGCGGAGCTCCAGGCGGCCGGGTTTGCCGAGCAGCTGTGGTGGACCGATCCAGACGACCGGTTCGCGCTGGTACTAGCCGAAGCTTCCTGACTGCGAAAGCCGCTGCGGCGGTGTGACGAACCGGCCGAGTGGCTGAGCCGGGCTTACGGGCCACGCTATTGGTCACCCAGGTGGACGACGGCAGCCCGGCCGGATCCGAGGGGCGGGGTCGGGTGGCGACCAGCTCGGCGCCGCGTCCGGACATTGTGGCGCTGATGCTGGAAGCCGGGCGCAGGTTTGAAATGATTATCGATTTCGTTTATCCTCGCAAGCGCGAGCTGGAGGTTCTTGTGGGTTACGTAGCGTCCAGATCCGGAGCCGCAAAGTGAATGTGAACCAGGCGATGCGCCGAGCCTTATCACTCGTTTGCGCGTCAGCCGTGACCACGGTAGGGGTTGCCGGCTTGCTCGCCGGCTGCGCCACCGAGAGACCGCCCGGTAACGGTTCGGCTACTGAGCAGAACGGGTCGGCCGGCAACACGCACATCGCGGTAGTGGCGGCCGAGAATTTCTGGGGCAGCATCGCGGCGCAACTGGGCGGCGAGCGGGTCAGGGTGAAAAGCATTATCGCCATCCCGGACGCCGACCCGCACGACTATGAGCCCACCGCGGCCGACGCGCGAGCTCTCGCGAGCGCCCAGTACGTGGTCACCAACGGCGTCGGCTACGACCCGTGGGTCACCAAGCTGATCGCCGCGAACCCCGAACCGGGTCGGTCGGTGTTGAACGTAGGCGAGCTGATCGGCGTCAAGGAAGGCGGCAATCCGCATCGCTGGTACTCACCGGATGATGTGCACCGGGTCATCGACCAGATCTCCGCTGACTACAAGCGGATCGATCCGGCCGATGCGGCCTATTTCGATCAGCAGAAACAGAACTACGAGACTCATGGATTGGCTCGCTACAACCAGCTCATCGCCGACATCAAGGCTAAGTACACCGGGACACCGATCGGCGCCTCGGAATCGATCGTGACGCCGCTGGCCGAAGGTCTGGGCTTGCGGATGGCTACCCCGGAGTCGTTCCTCGACGCGATCAGTGAGGGTACCGATCCCACTGCGGCCGACAAGATCACGGTGGATAAGCAGATCGAGACAAGACAGATCAAGATCTTTATCTTCAACAGCCAGAATTCGACCCCGGATGTGACGGCACTGGTGACCGCGGCGAAAAACCACGATATTCCGGTGGCAATGGTCACCGAGACCCTCGTCCCGGCCACGGCCAGTTTCCAGGACTGGCAGGCCGACCAGCTCCAAGGTATCCAGCAAGCACTATCGAATGCCACCACGCCGTGAATGCCCGCTCACTGAATCCCGACGTGGACACCCAGCTCCGCCAGGTCACCGAGCCGCCCACGGATCAACAGCCGGTGATCACCCTGCGCCACGGCTCGGTGGATCGGGGAAACCGGCGGCTGTGGAGCGGGCTCGACCTGACGATCGCGGCTGGCGAGTTCGTCGCGGTGCTGGGCCCCAACGGGGTCGGCAAATCCACGTTGCTCCAGGTCATTCTCGGTGCCCTGCCGCTGGCGGAGGGCCGGGTACAGGTACTGGGCCAGTCGCCCGGCCGGGCCAACAAGCGGATCGGTTACCTGCCTCAGCGCCGCAGCTTCGACCCGTCGCTGCGGGTCCGGGGGCGTGACATCGTGCGACTGGGCTTGGACGGGCACCGGTGGGGCCTTCCGCTGCCCAGCTGGCTGCCGGGCGGCGCGCCGCGGCGATCCGCCGCGGCGCGCGTCGAGGAGGTCATCGACCTGGTCGGCGCCAGCGGTTACGCCGAGCGACCGGTCGGCGAGTTGTCCGGCGGCGAGCAGCAACGGCTGTTGATCGCTCAGGCCCTGGCCCCAGCACCTGATCTGCTCCTGCTGGACGAACCTCTGGACAGCCTGGATCTGCCGAACCAGGCTGCTGTCGCCACTCTCATCGCTCGGATCACCCGGACCCAACGGGTTGCCGTGCTGATGGTCCTGCACGATGCCAATCCGGTGCTGCCCCACCTCGATACCGTGGTGTACCTCGCCCCCGGCGGTTCCTTGATCGGCCCACCTCGTCAGGTGATCTCCAGCGCGGCATTGACCGACCTGTTCGGCACCCCGATCGAAGTCCTCACCGCCGCTGACGGCCGGCTGGTCGTGGTCGGCCATCCACACCGATGCGACGCTCACGATGAGCGACATTCCGGGCGCAGACCATGACCGTCGCCGACGGTCCGAGCTGGAACCCCATCACCGACCTCCAACAGATGTGGTCGTTCCCGTTCATGGTCAATGCTTTCCGCGCGGGCACGATCGTCGCGGTGCTGGCTGCCGTGATCGGGCACTTCATGGTGTTACGCCGGCAGAGCTTCGCCGGCCATACCCTGTCGCTGATCGGTTTCCCGGGGGCGGCCGGTGCTGTTCTGATCGGCGTCGCGGCCGGCTACGGCTACTTCGCGTTCTGTCTCGCCGGCGCTGCGGTGATCGCGCTGTTGCCGCGCATCGGACACGGCGGATACTCCGAGGAGTCGGCCGTCACCGGAACCGTGCAGGCCTTCGCGCTGGCCTGCGGTTTTCTTTTCGTCGCGCTGTACCGGGGGTTCCTCAACAGCGTCAACGCGCTGCTGTTCGGCAGTTTCCTAGGCATCACCACGGCGCAGGTCACCGTGCTGGGCATCGTCGCCGTGGTGGCGCTGTCGATTCTGGCGGTGATCGGCCGCCCGCTGGCCTTCGCGTCGATCGATCCGGAGGTGGCGCTCGCCCGCAACGTCCCGGTCCGAGCCTTATCGATCGCGTTCCTGCTACTCCTGGGTGCTGCGACCGCTGAGGTCAGCCAGATCACCGGCACGCTGCTGGTGTTCGCCTTGCTCGTCATGCCTGCGGCGACCGCGCAAGCAGTGACCACTGCTCCCATGCGCGCGCTGGCGCTCGCCATCATGATCGGTCTGATCGTCACGTGGCTGGGTCTGAGCCTGGCTTACTACACTCCCTTCCCGGTGGGCTTCTTCGTCACCAGCCTGGCCTTCGCCGGTTACCTCGGCAGTCAGCTGATCCGGCACACGCGGCGGGGCCGGACCACCGCGGACCTGAGCGCTTCCGGAATCGTGCCATGACATGGCCACCATTCCTGCTGTACGCACTGCTCGCCGGCACCGCGATCGCGGCAGCCGTGGGACTGGTCGGCTACTTCGTCGTGCTGCGGGCCCAGGTCTTCACCGGCGACGCGCTGAGCCATGTGGCGTTCACCGGCGCCCTGGCAGCGCTGGCGCTGGGCATCGATCAGCGGATCGGGCTCTTCGCCGCGACCATCGGGGTGGGCGTCGTACTCGGCGTGCTCGGTGATCGGGGCCGCGCCGACGACGTGGTGATCGGCAGCGTATTCGCCTGGATCCTCGGCCTCGGGGTGTTCTTCCTGAGTCTCTACACCAGCCGGCGCAGTGCCACCAACGGCACCGCCAGTGTTGACGTCCTATTCGGGTCGCTTTTCGGGTTGAGTTTGTCCCGAGCGGTCACCTCCGCACTCATCGCCGCGCTCATCGTGACAGGCATGATCGCGATTGCTCGGCCACTGCTGTTCGCCAGCATCGACGGCGCGGTTGCGGCCGCCCGAGGGATTCCGGTCCGGCTGCTCGGCTACGGCTTTCTCGCCCTGGTCGGCGCGGCCGCCGCCGAGGCGAGCCAGGCTGTCGGGGCGCTGCTGCTGCTCGGTCTGCTCGCTGCTCCTGCCGGGACCGCACAACGCCTGACCACCAGGCCGTACCCCGCGCTGTTCCTGTCGGCTGGACTGGCGGTGGCCACGGTGTGGGCAGGCCTGCTGTTCAGCTACCTCCTGCCGGTGCTATCCCCGAGCTTCGCGATCCTCGCCGTCGCCGCCGGCGGCTACCTGCTCACGCTGCTCATCACCCGACACCGCCCGCCCGTTGAGGCGCGCTAGGTTTACCCCGCTGTACGCAGGGCAAGAAGACACCGTGCCCAGCACCGATACCGATACCGATACCGATACCGTCGGGATGTTTCCGCCGCATGTATTGCGCGAGTATTCCGTGCTGGCTGACGGGGAACGCGGCGCTGTGGTGGGTCCTCGCGGCGACGTGGTCTGGATGTGCGTCCCGCGCTGGCATTCCGATGCGGTGTTCTCCTCTCTGATCGGCGGCAGCGGTGTCTACGCGGTCACCCCGACCGGCCGGTTCGTCTGGGGTGGGTACTACGAAGACGGCAGCTTGATCTGGCGTTCCCGGTGGGTTACCGAGACCGGGATCATCGAGTGCCGTGAGGCCTTGGCCTTCCCGGGTGACGTGCACCGGGCGGTGCTGCTGCGGCGCATCGTCGCGGTGCAAGGCACCGCCGAGGTACACGTCATCCTGGAGCCGGCGGCCGAGTTCGGCCGCCGGCACCTGAGCCACCTGCGCCGTGACGGCGACTGCTGGGAGGGCCGGGTCGGCGACCTGCGCATGCGGTGGACCGGTGGCGCAGGTGCCGACGTGCACGGCGATCGGAGGCGGTCGCTTCGATTCACCCACAAAGTGCGCGAGGGCCACCACCACGATCTGGTCCTGGAGCTGTCCGACACCGCGCTGGACTCCCAGCCACCGGACGCTGGACGGATGTGGGAAGCCACCGCAACAGCCTGGCAGGAGGCGATGCCCAAGCTCGGCGACAGTATCGCTCCCCGCGATGCCCGCCACTCCTACGCGGTGCTGCGCGGATTGACCAGCTCGGGTGGTGGCATGGTCGCCGCAGCCACCATGAGCCTGCCCGAACGTGCCAAGGCGGGCCGCAACTACGACTACCGTTATGTCTGGATCCGCGACCAGTGCTACGCCGGCCATGCGGTGGCCGCTGATGCACCACACTCGCTTCTTGATGATGCGGTTCGATTCGTCGCCGAACGCATCCTCGAGGACGGGCCCCACTTGAAGCCCGCCTACACCGTCACCGGTGGACCGGTGCCCGACCAGCGCTCGCTGGACCTGCCCGGCTACCCCGGTGGGCACGACATCGTCGGCAACCACGTCAATGCCCAGTTCCAGCTCGACGCCCTCGGCGAGGCACTGCTGCTCTTTGCCGTCGCCGCCCGCCATGACCACCTCGGCAGCGATCATTACCAGGCCGTCACCGCGGCCGTGACCGCCATCCAGCACCGCTGGCACGATCCCGATGCCGGTATCTGGGAACTCAACGATCGGCACTGGGCGCACTCCCGGTTGATCTGCGCCGCCGGCCTCCGCGCGATAGCGGCCGCGGGCGCGTCAGCCGCCGATGCCGCCGAGTGGAGCAGGCTGGCCGACGCCATCGTGGCTGATGCCGGTGCTGACTGCCGCCATCCGTCCGGACGCTGGCAACGCGCACCCGATGACCCGCGCGTCGATGCCGCGTTGCTGCTGCCGGCGATTCGAGGTGCCCTGCCCGCCACCGACCCGCGCAGCGTGGCTAGTGCCCTGGCGGTCCGGGACGAATTGGCCCGTGAGGGGTACGTCTACCGGTTCCGCCAAGATGGCCGAGAACTCGGACAGGCCGAGGGCGCCTTCACGCTGTGCGGGTTCCTGATGGCTCTGGCCGATCACCAGCGGGGCGAGGCGCTCACCGCCCGCATGTGGTTCGAACGCAACCGGGCGGCCTGTGGACCGCCCGGATTGTTCTCCGAGGAATACGACATCACCCAACGTCAGCTGCGCGGCAACCTACCGCAGGCCTTCGTGCACGCGCTGATGTTGGAAGCGTCTCTACGTCTCGCCCGACCCTGGACCGACCCCTTCCACCAGTGACTGGGCGACCAGTCCAGATGGGGGTTCACCGGTGGCGCAACCAGGCCACCGCGGCGCCGGTCGCGGTGGCGGTTACCGCAGCCGCGGCCGAGAGCAGCCCCGCGTGATGGGAGAACCACAGTTGCGGGGCACGGCGGTGAGCCCGATTGTCGAATTCCCCGTGGGCCCCGTGGTCATGCCCGTCGGTGCCATCCACCGGCTCCCACAGGTTGTGCGGCCGGCCCGCGACAGCCTTGTCCGCGGTCTGCTGTGATTGGTAACCGGTCCTGGCCAGATAACGGTCCAGCAGCGCCGGGGCGATCTTCTGCCCGAGCAGGGTGCCTACGGTGCTCACGCCGACCCAGTACTGCTTGCGCTGTGGATGATCAGCCGCGAACACCACACCTCGCGCGGCCACCTCGGGCTGGTAGATCGGCGGCACCGGCTGCGGGTGATTGGGCAGCCGGGACAGCACCCAGCAGAACTGCGGGGTGTTGACCGCCGGCATCTGCACCACAGTGACGTGGATGTTGCTGCCGTCGTGCATGAGTTCGGTGCGCAGGGACTCGGTGAACCCGTTGATCGCATGCTTCGCACCGCAGTAGGCGGACTGCAACGGGATGCTCCGCTCGCCCAGTGCGGAACCCACCTGCACGATCGTGCCCCGGTCGCGGGTACGCATCCGGGACAGCGCAGCCATCGTGCCGTAGACGAAGCCGAGGTAGCTCACCTCGGTAACCCGGCGGAACTCCTCGGGTTCGACCTCGTGGAAGGGAGCGAACACCGAGGTGAAGGCCACATTGATCCACACATCGATCGGCCCGAGGTCGTTCTCGACCTGCGTGGCCGCGGCTTCGACCTGCCGGCAATCAGCGACGTCGGTCGGTATGGCCAGCGCCGTGCCCCCTGCGTTCTCCACATCTTTGGCTGCGCCGTCCAACCCAGCGCGCCCCCGGGCCAACAACGCGACCTGCGCTCCTCGGGCGCCGAACAACCGAGCAGTCGCTCGACCTATTCCCGCACTGGCACCCGTGATCACGATAACCTGCCTAGCCATACCCGACCTCAGCTTCCTGCCGACCAGTGCTCACCCCTCTGCATTCCCACCGGCAGGCGGCCGTTAACCCCGATGTCGTGATCGGTGTTGGATGCTGTGACACCGTTTGCTGCTCACGACGTCTTGCGCGCCATAGCGCGCAGGACGTATTGCAGGATTCCGCCGTGGCGGTAGTACTCCGCCTCGCCGGGGGTGTCGATGCGCAGCACGGCGTCGAAGTGCACTTGGTCGGCTCCGTCGCGGGTGGCGGTGACGTGCACCGTCGCCGGGATCGAGCCGTCGTTGAGGGCGGTGACGCCGGAGATGTCGAAAACCTCGGTGCCATCCAGCCCCAGCGACGACGCCGATTCGCCGGGCGGAAACTGCAGCGGCAGCACACCCATGCCGATCAGGTTGGAGCGATGGATCCGTTCGAATGACTCGGCGAGCACCGCTCGCACTCCGAGCAGCCGGGTGCCCTTGGCAGCCCAGTCCCGCGACGAACCGGAGCCGTACTCCTTGCCGCCCAGCACCAGCAGCGGGATGCCGGCCGCTGCGTAACGCTGGGCGGCGTCGTAAATGGGCACCGGACCGCCACCGGATGAAGCGGTGAAGTCGCGGGTATAGCCACCGCTGACATTGTTCAGCAGCAGGTTACGCAACCGGATGTTGGCAAAAGTGCCGCGAATCATCACCTCGTGATTGCCCCGGCGAGATCCGTAGGAGTTGAAGTCCTTGCGCTCGACACCAAGGTCGGCGAGGTAGCGACCCGCGGGGGAGTCCGCCTTGATCGCTCCGGCGGGGGAGATGTGATCGGTGGTCACCGAGTCCCCGAGCAGCGCCAGCACGCGCGCACCGTTGATGTCGGTCACCGGTGGCGGCTGGATTGTCATCCCCTCGAAATACGGCGGCTTGCGCACATATGTCGACTTTGGGTCCCAGGTGAAAACCTCGCCTTCGGGGGTGGGTAGTGACTGCCAGCGCTCGTCGCCGGTGAAAACGTCGGCATAGTCCTTGGTGAACATTTCCTGGCTGATTGTGGAGTCGATCACCTTTTGGATCTCTTCCGGCGAGGGCCAGATGTCAGCCAGGCAGATCGGCTTACCGTCCTGATCGAACCCGAGCGGATCAGTTCGAAAATCGAAGTCCATCGTTCCGGCGAGCGCGTAGGCGATCACCAACGGAGGTGACGCGAGATAGTTCATCGCGGTGTCGGGGTTGATGCGACCTTCGAAGTTGCGATTGCCGGACAGCACGCTGACCACCGCGAGATCGGCCTCGCGGACGGCACGGGCGACTTCCTGCGGCAGCGGGCCCGAGTTGCCGATGCAGGTGGTGCAGCCATAGCCCACCAGGTGAAAGCCGAGCTTCTCCAGGGACGGCCACAGATTTGCCTTCTGGTAGTAGTCGGTGACCACCTGCGAGCCAGGCGCCATCGACGTCTTCACCCATGGCTTGACCGTCAAGCCCGCCTCAACGGCCCTGCGAGCGAGCAGCGCTGCCCCGATCATCACCGAGGGATTGGACGTGTTGGTGCACGAGGTGATCGAGGCGATCACCACGGCGCCGTGGTCGATCTCGACGTTGGCGCCGTCCAGTTGCACAGGCGTCGGGGAGCTGGGACGGCCCAGTGCACGGGTCGCGGCGGAGGTCGCCGTACGGGGTTGACCGCCGCTGTCGCCACTGCTCACCGCAGGGGCATCACTGGCTGGGAAGGATTCGATACCAGCCTCATCCACCGTGGACGCCGGGTCGTTCGCGTAGCCGGCCAGTGCTTGCCGGAACGCCGCCTTGGCGTCCGTCAGTCCGATCCGATCCTGCGGTCGCTTCGGCCCCGCGATGGACGGCACCACGATGGACAGGTCCAGTTCGAGGTATTCGGAATAGGTGGCCTCCCGGCTCGGGTCGTGCCAGAGGTCCTGTTCCTTGGCGTAGGCCTCGATCAGCGCGAGCTGCTCGGCCGGGCGACCGGTGAGCTCCAGGTAGCGCATCGTCTCCCGGTCGATGGGGAAGATCGCGCACGTCGAGCCGAACTCGGGGCTCATGTTGCCGATGGTGGCGCGATTGGCCAGCGGCACCGCCGCGACGCCGTCGCCGTAGAACTCGACGAACTTGCCGACCACCCCGTGCCGGCGCAGCATCTCCGTCAGGGTGAGCACGACATCGGTGGCGGTCGCCCCCGCAGGGATGGATCCGGTGAGCTTGCAGCCGACGACCCGCGGGATGAGCATCGACAACGGCTGACCGAGCATGGCGGCTTCAGCCTCGATGCCGCCGACGCCCCACCCCAGAACACCGAGTCCGTTGACCATTGTGGTGTGGCTGTCGGTGCCCACCACGGTGTCCGGGTAGGCCATCCCGTCGCGGGTCGCCACGACGCGGGCCAGGTGCTCGAGATTGACCTGGTGCACGATCCCGGTGCCCGGTGGCACCACTCTGAATTCGTCGAAGGCACCCTGGCCCCAGCGCAGGAACTGGTATCGCTCCCGGTTTCGCTGGTACTCCAGCTCGACATTGCGCTCGAAGGCGTCCGGGCGGCCGAACACGTCAGCGATCACGGAGTGGTCGATGACCAGCTCGGCCGGGGCAAGCGGATTGACCAACCGCGGGTCACCACCCAGATCCGTGACCGCTTCGCGCATGGTGGCGAGATCGACGAGGCAGGGCACGCCGGTGAAGTCCTGCATGATCACCCGGGCCGGGGTGAACTGGATCTCGGTGCAGGACGTCACTTCCGCGCTCCAGCCGGCCAGTGCCGTCACGTGCTCGGCGGTGACGTGGGCACCGGCAGCGTCTGATTCGTGCCGCAGCAGGTTTTCCAGCAGCACCTTCAGGCTGTACGGCAAGGCGCGCCACTGGGTGCCGATTCGCCGGTCCAACACGGCCAACCGGAACACGTCATAGCGAGCGGTTCCGACGGACAGCGTGCCGCGGGTGCCGAAGCTGTCGGTGCTCATTGCTGCGTTGGTCACTGGCTCCTCCGCTGATAAGGGTTAGCGTGGTGCCCTCTCTGGTGACTCTACGTCCTCACCCCCTCCTCGCAGCACCAACCGCCCCGCCTCCCCGACATGGAGACATATCGGGGTCAGGAGGCGGGCGATAACCCCGATATATCTCCATGTCGGGGCCACGAGGCCATAGGGTTGGTGGTTATGCGGGTACCGTTGACAGTCGCCGATTTTCTGGACCGCGGACAGACGGCGTTCGCGCAGTCGGTTGCGGTGGTGGATGAACCAGCCCAGCCCGCGCCACCGGTGGCGACATCGACCTATCAGCAGCTGGGCCGCAGGGCTCGGGCCTGGCAGGCCGGCCTGGATGCGCTCGGCGTCGGTGCCGGCGAGCGGGTAGCGGTGGTCAGCCATAACAGCGCCCGGTTGCTCGAGCTGTTACATGCGGTGCCGGCCAGCGGCCGGATCTGCGTGCCGGTGAACTTCCGGC
Source organism: Pseudonocardiaceae bacterium (assembly GCA_035606945.1). GTDB lineage: Bacteria > Actinomycetota > Actinomycetes > Mycobacteriales > Pseudonocardiaceae. The sequence goes on along the minus strand of DATNDR010000078.1, from coordinate 31,022 downwards.
TGCGGGCCGATGAGGTGGACTACATCGTGTCGCACAGCGGCTCGTCGGTACTGCTGGTCGACCCGGAGCTCGATGAGCCGCTCAAAGCCGTGGCAGCGCCGCACCGTTTCGTGCTCGGTGGCGAGACCGAGGAAGTCCTGATGCGCTTCGACGTCGAGCCGCGGCCGTGGGCCGAGCCCGACGAGGACGCCACGGCGACGATCAACTACACCTCAGGCACCACCGCACGGCCCAAGGGAGTGCAGCTGACGCACCGCAATGTCTGGATCAATGCGGTGACCTTCGCCCTGCACACCCGAGTGTGGGAGCGCGACGTCTACCTGCACACGCTGCCGATGTTCCACTGCAACGGGTGGGGCATGCCCTTCGGGCTCGTCGGGCTGGGAGCCCGGCAGGTGGTGCTGCGCAAGGTGGATGGTGCGGAGATCCTGCGGCGGGTCGATCAGCATGGCGTGACCTTGATGTGTGGCGCGCCGACGGTGTGGAATGCGGTGCTGGAGGCCGCTGCGAGCTGGCCGGGCGAGATCCCTGGACGTGGCCGGGTACGGCTGGTCTGCGCCGGTGCGCCGCCGCCGACCAGGCTGATTCAGCGGGTCGGTGAGGAGCTCGGATGGGAGTTCATGCAGATCTACGGGCTCACCGAGACCGCCCCGTTGCTGACCTTCAACCGCAGCGTGCCGGCCGATGACGATCTTTCCGTCGAGGACCGCGCGCGCCGGTTGTCCAGGGCCGGCGGCCCTGCGCTGGGTGCCCGGCTTCGCACGTCGGAGTCCGGGGAAGTGCTGGCCCGGTCCAACGTCGTGATGGCCGGGTACTGGAACAGCCCACAGGCCAGTAGCGAGGTACTCGTGGATGGCTGGTTTCACACCGGGGACGGCGGGTCGATCGACGATCAAGGCTACCTCTGCATCACGGACCGGAAAAAAGACGTGATCATCACTGGCGGTGAGAACGTCTCCTCGATCGAAGTGGAAGATTGCCTGTTCAGCCACCCAGCGGTGGCTGAGGTGGCGGTGATCGGCGTGCCGTCCGAGCGGTGGGGGGAAACGATCAAAGCGCTGGTCGTCGTGGCCCCGGAGTCGCCGGTCACCGAGAAAGAACTCATCGCCTACTGCAAGGAGCGGCTGGCCGGTTTCAAGGCGCCGACATCGGTGGAGTTCCGTGACTCGATCCCCCGCACGGCCACCGGCAAGATTCAGAAGTTCAAGCTGCGCCAAGAGTACTGGCAGGGCCGCGAGCGTCGGGTGAACTGAACTTCGACGGTGAAGTCGACCTCCATCGCCCGGTAGCCGCCGAGCATGACGACTGGCTCACGCCGTGGCCGGCGGCGATGCTCGCCAACGCCAGGGCCCGGCTGCCGAGGCGCACCCCGGCGCAACTACCGAGAGTAACAAACCACCTCTAGGTAACACTTGTGGTTAATGTTACTGATGTTAAACAAGTGGTTGTTGGTATTGATGATGGCTACGTGACACAGTGCACCCGCGTGCTGGCTTGACAACTTCTGACGGTGTTCAGGCGAACCGGCGCCTGCCGCAGAAAAGCCGGGGAAGGAGTGGGTGTGAGCGTCCGGATTCGGCGTCACGTTCCCGGCCGTGCGTTTATCGCGAGTGTGCTCACGGTGCTGGCTCTGGTGGGCCACCCAGCCATCGGGCATGCGCTGCCACCACCCCCGCCGAATCCCAGCGACGACGCTCTCAAAAACAGCCAGGCGCACGTCAGCGCCACCGCCACCCGGGTCGGGCAGCTGGCGAACCAGGTTGCTCAGGCCGACGCGGCCCTGCTGGCATCACAGTCCCAGGTTGAGCTCAGACACGAACAAGCCAACAAGGCGCTGATCAATGAGCAGGCGGCGCAGGCTGCCCTGGCTGCCGCAACGCTGCGGGCAGACAGCGCCCGCGCGGAAGCCGACGCCGCCGCGGAGCAGATCGCTGTGGCGCATCGCGATCTTGACGACTTCGCCGCCGCGAGTTTCCGGCAGGGCAGTACGGTCGGTTCGCTGTCGGCTTTCCTCGGCTCGAAGAGCCCCAAGGACCTGCTCGCTCGCGCCGAGCTGCTGGATGCCGTGGGAGGCGCCCAGCTGCACGCGGTAGACAACATGCGGCGAGCCCGCGTCGATGCGGCCAACAAGGACTCCCAGACCCGAGCGGCGTTGGCGGCGGCTCAGGCCGCCAAGCAGACCGCCGCGGAGGCGAAGAGCGCGTTCGACACCGCCTACCGCCTCGCGATCGACACTGAGACAGCGCAAGCGGCGAAGTCCCAGGCCCTGGCGGACCGCAAAGCCGATCTCGAGCGGCAGCTCTATGACGCCCAGAACGCTGCCGCGGGGCTACGCGGGCAGCGGCAGCGCTACGAGGAATGGCGAGCGGAGCGGGATCGGGAACAGGCGGCCGCCGCGGCTGCTGCGGCCGCGGCGGCCGCAGCAGCGGAGCGCAGCGCGGCGTCTGCTGGCGGTTCCCGGGCCGTGGCCGTCTCCGCCCAGTCGGTGATCAATCGGGCGATGGCCCAACTCGGTGTCCGCTATTCCTGGGGTGGCGGTGACGGAGCAGGACCTACCATCGGTGTTCGCGACGGTGGTGTTGCGGACACCTTCGGGGACTACCGCAAGATCGGTTTCGACTGCTCCGGGTTGATGATCTACGCCTTCTCCCGCGCCCTGGGTTATTCACTACCGCACTACAGCGGCTTTCAGTACAACGCCGGTCGAAAGGTGCCGCTGTCCCAGAAGCGTCCCGGCGACATGCTGTTCTGGGGCACGGACGGAGACATTCACCATGTGGCCCTGTACATCGGCGGCGAACAGATGATCGAAGCACCGTATTCGGGTGCTGCGGTGCGCGTCACCTCGGTGCGCTACGACGGGATCATGCCCTACGCAGTACGGATGTTGTAGATCCGGCGAGAACCTTCACAGCCGCCACACCGGCACCGCGGTTGGGTCTGCCTGGATCCCGCAACCAACCGGGCGTCCGTGCATGTCGCCATGTCTGCTGTCAGGGACGTGGCACCTCAGTGACGCACTACCACCACCGGTGTGCCGGACCCTGCGCGAGGAGGACCCGTGAGCGACGCCGACGGTATGGTGCCACTGCCAGTATCCGGGCCACCCAGCCATGCCGGCCGACCGGCGTCCCCGGCCAAGGATGCCCAGCTGATCGAGCGGACGGTATTCGAGATCCAGCGGGTGATCGTAGGGCAGGATCGGCTGGTCGAGCGGATGCTCGTCGGACTGCTGGCCGGTGGCCACCTGCTGCTTGAAGGCGTGCCCGGGGTAGCCAAGACCCTCGCGGTCGAGACCATCGCGCGCGTGGTGGGCGGCACGTTCTCGCGCATCCAGTTCACCCCCGACCTGGTTCCCGCCGACATTCTCGGTACCCGCATCTACCGACAGGGCAGGGAACAGTTCGACGTCGAGCTCGGGCCGGTGATGGCCAACTTCGTGCTGGCCGATGAGATCAACCGTGCGCCGGCCAAAGTGCAGTCCGCATTGCTGGAGGTGATGGCCGAACGGCACGTGTCGATCGGCGGTACCACCTATCCCACGCCTGCGCCGTTCCTGGTGCTGGCTACCCAGAACCCCATCGAGAATGAGGGCGTCTACCCGCTTCCCGAAGCGCAACGCGACCGCTTCCTGTTCAAGATCCTTGTGCAGTACCCGACGGTCGAGGAGGAGCGGGAGATCATCTACCGGATGGGCGTGCAACCTCCGCAGCCGCACCGGATACTCGATCCCAGCGAGCTGACCCGGCTGCAACAAGTCGCCGCGCGGGTCTTCGTGCACCACGCCCTGGTCGACTACGTGGTGCGCCTGGTGCTCGCCACCCGTACTCCCGGCGAGCACGGGTTGTCCGATGTCGCGGGGTGGGTGGCCTATGGCGCATCTCCGCGGGCCAGCCTAGGCATCGTGGCGGCCGCCCGGGCGATGGCGTTGATCCGTGGACGCGATTACGTGCTGCCGCAGGATGTCATCGACGTGGCGGCTGACGTGCTGCGTCACCGGCTGGTGCTGTCCTACGACGCGCTGGCCGACGGGGTACCGGTGGAGCACATCGTCACCCGGGTGATGCAGACCGTGCCGTTGCCTCAGGTCTCCGCCCGTCCCCAGGAGGCCGGTGCGTCCGGAACGCCGGCCGGGGTGGCCGGGCAGGGCTGATCCACCAGCAACTGCCTGACGGAGGGACAGTTCGAGCCAATGACGGCGCGCAGTGAGCGGGGCGAGCGGCACCGGTGGGCGCCGCCGGCGCTGCGCGAGGGGCGCATGGAGGCCGGTCTCCGCGCGTTGGAGCTCACCGTACGGCGCCGGCTGGACGGGCTGCTGCAAGGCAATCATCTCGGACTGGTACCGGGGCCGGGCACCGAGCCGGGCGAAGCGCGGCATTACCAGCCCGGCGACGACGTCCGCAGGATGGACTGGGCAGTCACCGCACGCACCACCGAACCGCATATCCGCGACACCGTCGCCGACCGGGAACTGGAGACGTGGCTGGCCGTCGACCTGTCGGCCAGTCTGGACTTCGGCACCGCGGAATGCGACAAGCGTGAGCTCGCGGTCGCTGCCTGCGCCGCCGTGGCGCATCTGACCAGAGGCGGCGGCAACCGGGTGGGCGCTGTCGTGGGCACCGGCGCCCAGACGCTGCGGATCCCAGCTCGTGGCGGACTGCCGCATGCCCGCGCGATGATCCGCCGGGTCGCCGAACTACCGCGAGCCGCCGAGGGCGTGCGCGGCGACCTGGCGGCGGTACTGGAAACGCTGCGCCGCCCACCGCGCCGCCGCGGGTTGGTCGTGGTGATCTCGGATTTCCTCGGTTCGCGGTCCGGGGACGTCTTCGATTGGGAACGGCCGCTACGCGGGCTGTCCGCGCGGCACGATCTGATTGCCATTGAGGTACTCGATCCGCGCGATCTCGAATTGCCGGACATGGGCACGGTGGTGCTGGCGGATCCGGAGACCGGGCGGCAGAAGGAGGTGGTCACCACCCCGTTGCTGCGCCGGGAGTTCGCCGCCGCAGCGGCCGCCCACCGCGACGACGTGGGCAGGGCCTTGCGGCGATGCGGCGCCGCCCAGCTGACGCTGCGCACCGACTCGGACTGGGTTTCTGACATGGTGCGCTTCGCGGTCGCCCGCAAACGCCTCTGGTCGGGAGGCGTCGCATGAGCCTCGGCGCCTTCACCGCCCCGCTGTGGTTCCTGCTGCTGGTGGTGGTCGCGGCACTGGCGATCGGCTACGTCTGGATGCAGCGCCGGCGGCGCCGGCAGGTTCTGCGCTTTGCCAATCTCGCCATGCTGGAGCAACTCGCCCCCAACCGTCAGGGTTGGCAGCGGCACCTGCCGTTGGCACTGCTGCTCACCGCCTTGGCGTTGCTCACCGTCGCGCTGGCCGGCCCGACCGCGGAGCTGAAGGTACCGCGCAACCGGGCCACCGTGATGCTGGTGATCGACGTATCGCTGTCGATGCGGGCCACCGACATCGAGCCGAGCAGGATCGCCGCGGCCCAGCGGGAGGCGAAGAAATTCGCGCACGACCTCACCCCCGGGGTCAACCTGGGTCTGGTGTCCTTCGCCGGTTCGGCCACCGTGCTGGTGTCGCCGACTACTGAACGGGCCTCGGTGGTCCGGGCGATCGACAATCTCAAGCTGGCTGAAGCTACCGGTACCGGGGAGGCGATTTTCGCTGCCCTGTCCTCCATCGAGGCGTTCGGTGCAGTGGTGTCGGATGCACAGGGACCGCCGCCGGCGCGCATCGTGCTGCTCACCGACGGCAAGCAGACCGTGCCGACACCCGACGGCGACGACCCGCGCGGCGGGTTCACCGCGGCCCGCGCCGCGGCCGCGGCCAAAGTTCCGATCTCGGCGATCTCCTTCGGCACCGCCTACGGCCAGGTGGAGATCAACGGTGAGCGCCAGCCGGTGCCCACCGACGACGAGTCGATCCGGCGGATTGCAGAGCTGTCCGGTGGGCAGTTCTACGATGCGGGAACTGCCGGTCAGCTCAGCGACGTCGTCAACACGCTGGGCGAGCAAATCGGCTACGAGACCAAGCGAGCCGACGCCAGCAAGCCGTGGCTGATCACCGGCACCCTCACTGCGATACTCGCTGCCGCCGGCGCGGTGGCCATCGGTCAGCGGCTACCGTAAGAGACCGCGACCGAAGGGAGCGCTGGTGGGCCGATCCGTTCTTGTGACCGGGGGTAACCGTGGTATCGGGTTGGCGATCGCGCACGCTTTCGCCAAGCAGGGTGACCGGGTCGCTGTGACGCACCGCGGATCGAGCGTGCCCGCCGACGTGCTCGGCGTGCGCTGCGACGTCACCGACGGCGCAGCGGTGGAAGCGGCCTTCGCCGCGGCGGAACAGGCGCACGGGCCGATCGAAGTGCTGGTGTCCAACGCCGGGATCACGGACGACACGTTGCTGCTCCGGATGAGCGAAGATCAGTTTTCCCGTGTCCTGGACACCAATCTCACCGGCGCTTACCGGGTCGCCAAGCGCGCTGCGAAGAGCATGCTGCGGGCCCGTTGGGGCCGGATGGTGTTCATCTCCTCGGTGGTAGCGCTATCCGGTGCGCCTGGTCAGGTGAACTATGCAGCCAGCAAAGCCGGGCTGATCGGCTTGGCCCGATCCGTCGCACGCGAGCTGGGATCAAGATCGATCACCGCCAACGTCGTCGCCCCCGGCTACGTCGACACGCAGATGACCGCGGACGTCAGCCAGGCACGCAAAGACGAGATCCTCGGGTCGATACCGTTGCGCCGCCAAGCCAACCCCGACGAGATAGCCGCGGTCGTGACGTTCCTCGCTTCGGACACCGCCGGGTATATCACCGGGGCGGTGCTGCCGGTTGACGGCGGCCTGGGGATGGGTCATTGACAGTAGCGAAGGGGCGCGAAGGAGGGTTCGGTGGCGGGTCTGCTCGACGGCAAGCGGTTACTGATCACCGGGGTGATCACCGATGCCTCGATCGCGTTCCATGTTGCACGGGTGGCGCAGGAGCAGGGTGCTCAGGTGGTGCTCACCGGGTACGGCCGGTTGCGGCTGGTAGAGCGGATCGCTCAACGGCTACCCCAGCCGGCTCCGGTGCTCGAGCTCGACGTGGCCGACCAGATCCAGCTGGACTCATTGGCGCAGCGGCTCGGTGAGCACGTCGAGGGCCTGGACGGGGTATTACACTCCATCGCCTTCGCGCCTGCCTCTTGCCTGGGCGGGGAATTCCTCAACACGCCGTGGGAGGACGTGGCCACCGCCTTGCAGGTGTCCGCCTACTCGTTCAAGTCACTGGCGATGGCGTGCCTGCCGTTACTCGGCCCGGGTGCCTCGATTGTTGGGATGGATTTCGACAACCGGCAGGCCTGGCCCGCCTACGACTGGATGGGCGTGGCGAAGTCGGCGCTGGAGTCGGTGTGCCGCTACCTGGCTCGCGAACTCGGTCCGGACGGGATCCGCGTCAACCTGGTGGCGTCCGGACCGGTGCGCACCATGGCGGCCAAGTCCATCCCCGGGTTCGCCGCCTTCGAGAACGCCTGGAACGGTCGCGCCCCGCTGGGCTGGAACATTGAGGATCCGACTCCCGTCGCTCGCACCGTGTGCGCGCTACTGTCCGATTGGCTGCCCGCCACCACCGGCTCGATGGTGTGGGCCGACGGCGGCTTCCACGCGGTCGGCGTCTAGTAGGCATGCCTTCAAGTACCGCCAACCCCGGTCCGCGGCGTCGTCAACAGCCGCCAACCCCGGGCGGCACACCACGTTGATCGACGCTGTGCTGCTGCTGTCCTTCGGGGGTCCGGAGGGTCCCGAAGACGTGCGCCCCTTCCTGGACAACGTGACCCGCGGCCGGGGTGTGCCGCCGCAGCGATTGGACGAGGTGGCGCAGCACTACCTGCACTTCGGGGGAGTGTCGCCGATCAACCAGTGCAACCGCACCCTGATCACCGCGATCGAGCGCGCGCTGGACACCGCCGGACTGGCGCTGCCGGTGTACTTCGGCAACCGCAACTGGCACCCGATGGTGGAGGATACTGTCGCCGCGATGGCGGCCGACGGGATACGCCGCGCTGCGGTGTTCGCCACGTCGGCGTGGGCTGGCTACTCGGGTTGCCGGCAGTACCACGAGGACATCGCCCGGGCTCGGCAGGTCGTCGGGCCGGAGGCGCCGGAACTGATCAAGCTCAGACAGTTCTTCGATCACCCGCTGTTCGTCGCCGCGTGCGCCGATGCGCTGCGGGCGGCCCGCGAGCAGGCTGGTCCGCACGCCCGGGTGGTGTTCACCGCACATTCGGTGCCGGTGGCCGCCGACGCCGCCGCGGGGCTTGCCGCGCAGGGTGGTCACCGCTACTCCCGGCAAGTCGGCGAGGCGGCGCGGCTGATCGCCGCGGCAGCCTGGGTGTCCAGCTACGACGTCGTGTGGCAGTCCCGCTCCGGGCCACCGCAGGTGCCGTGGCTGGAGCCGGACGTGACCGACCACCTCGAGGGACTGCACGCGCAGGGAGTGCCCGGCGTAGTGGTCGCGCCGATCGGCTTCGTCTCCGACCACCTTGAGGTGGTGTGGGATCTCGATCACGAGGCACGGCAGCGAGCCGCCGACTTGGGCATGATCTTCGTGCGTGCCGCCACCCCGAGCACTGACCCGCGCTTCGCCGAGATGGTGGTGGAGCTCGTCGCCGAGCAGGCCTGCGACGCGCCCGCCCGCCGATGCTCACAGGTGCCGGCCGCCGGCCAGGGATCCAACGGTCATCCCTGCACGCCGGACTGTTGTCAACCTGCACGCCGGCCGGCGCCTGGTGTAAGGCGTGGCGACCAACCGAGCTGATGGTGACATGGCGAACGACGGCACCATGCCTCGACCCCGCCGCCGGCGACGACTCTGACCTCGCGCTACGAGATGTCGTCGGCGACGCTCGGATGGTCTGCATCGGCGAGAGCGCACTTCGCCTCCGAGTTCTCTCGGCTCCGAGACCGCGTGACGCGCTTCCTCGTTCGGCTTCCATCGTGGTCGTCGGATTCGGTTCCACCCGGGATAGTCAGCGTGGGCCTGGGCTTGCAGGTGGACGGTGCGCAACTCGGGTGTCATGTGGGTAGGAGACCGATTGCTGATTTCGCCTGGCTGACTTTGTTACGGGCTGTTTCGCGGGCTCGTCTGGCTCCGGCCCGGAGCACATCCCGGATGTGATCAGGCTCTGCGCTGAGCCGGCGGTAGCGTCGTTGGATTGGCGCGAGAGTGTCCACCACGGCGTCGGCAACGGCTTGCTTCAGTTGGCCATAGCGGTCGAACTGTGCTGCTAGGTGTTGCGGTAGATCGCCTGTGCAGCCGGCCAGGATGTCGAGCAGGTTGGCAACTCCCGGCGCGCGGACCAGGTCGTAGGTCACCGTGGTGCCGGTGTCGGTGACCGCGCGCATGATCTTGCGTCGCAGCACATCCGGTCGATCGAGCAGCCGGAGCGCTCCGGCCGCCGACGAGCGTGACTTGCTCATCTTCTCCTTCGGTGCCGACAGGTCCATGATGCGCGCGGCGACCGGGGGGTTCACCGCTTGGGGCACGGAGAAGGTGCGGCCGTAGCGGGTGTTGAACCGGATGGCCAAGTCGCGCGCCAGCTCCACGTGCTGGCGCTGGTCCTCACCGACGGGGACCTCGTCGGTGTCGTAGAGCAGGATGTCTGCGGCCATCAGGATGGGGTAGGTCAGTAGCGACATCCGGACCTGTTGTTGGCGCCGTAGCCGGTGACGCACTCCAGTAGGTAGTGCAGCTCGGTGTGCTCGGGGACTTGGGACTGGATCAGGAACAGGCACGCATTGGGGTCGAGGCCCGCGGCCAGCAGCAGAGTGGCGAACTCCACCGTGCGTTGCCGTACTTCGACCGGGTCGTGGAGCAGGGTCAGGGCATGTAGATCGGAGATGAACACCACCGTGTCGGACTTGGCCTGTTCGGCGATGATCGGGCGCATCGCGCCGAGGTAGTTACCCAGGTGCAAGCTCCCCGAGGGGGTAAACCCGGTGAGTCGTCGTGGCATCGGTTGGCTCCCGTGAGGTCCGGGCCGCCGTGCTCAGGTCACCAAGGCGCAAATAAACACCTCAAACGGCCGCCCGAGCGGGGCGGCCGCGTATCGTGAATGCGCGGATGAACGTGCCGCTTAAGGACGCCACCAACCAACGATATCGAGGATCATCCGCACAGTCGGAGACCGTATCAGCATCAGGCGACGATCAGGACGCCTTATCGGGCCGTGACCTCGGGACTTGTAGCACCTCGTCGGGTCGACGCGGCCCCGGCAGTCCACCCAGCTCATGGGCCGACGGTGCCGCCGCACGCGGCGCGTCGCAGCGTCGCGAGGATCGGCGCGGAGGCGCGGGTGTGCGCGCCACCGGACGAGGACTTCGCGCAGCGGCTGGCCGGTGTCGGCGTGCCGATGGTGCCATTCGGCCGGTCGGCGCTGCTTCGCCGTCGGCGAGGTCAACCAGCAGGCACTGTTCGGCCGGCTGGCCGCCGTCGTGCACCACGGCGGCGCGGGCACGACCACGACGGCCACTCGGGCCGGCGCGCCCCAGGTGGTGGTGCTCCAGGTGGTGAACCAGCCATACTGGGCTGGCCGGGTGGCCGACCTGGGCATCGGCACGGCACACGACGGTCCGACTCCGACCACCGAGTCCCTGTCCGCCGCGCTCAAGACGACCCTGACCCCCGAGACCCGCGCACGAGCGACCGCCGTGGCCGGCCGATACGCACCGACGGGCGATGGTGGCCGCGACGCTGCTGCTCGACGCAGCCAGCCGAGAAAGCCGCCAGTGAGGTGCTCTCAGCAAGATCAGCTTGGTAGTGCGTGGCGGGGAACCCGCGGAATTTAACCTCAGTTAAAACGCTGTGAGGGGCGCCGGTGCCAACTCAGGGGTACGAAGAGGAATTGCGGTCCGAGCGGAGTTACGTGGCCGGGCTCTACGTGCGACTCGACGCCGAGCGCGCACGAGTGAAGGGCGAGTACAACGCGGCGTTGCGAGGAGACGGCGGGACGCCCATGGAACGGGACGTCCAGGTGCGCGCGTCGGCCAAAGTGGTGAAGCGGCTGGACGTCGCGGACAACGGGCTGTGTTTCGGCCGGTTGGACACCCTGTCGGGCGACCATTCGTACATCGGCCGGATCGGCCTTTTCGACGAGGAGAACGAGTACGAACCAGTGTTGCTCGATTGGCGGGCGCCGGCGTCGCGCGCGTTCTACGTCGCCACCGCCGCGAACCCGGAGAACATGCGCCGGCGCCGCCAGTTCCACACCCGCGGGCGGCACGTGGTCGATTTCACCGACGAGGTGCTCGGCCGCCCCGGCGGTGCAGAGCGAGGTGGCCGAGGAGACTCAGCCCTGCTCGCGGCGGTCAACGCGCCGCGCGGTGAGGGGATGCGCGACATCGTGGCGACGATCCAGGCCGAGCAGGATGCGATCATCCGGCTCGATCACCCGGGGGTGCTGGTGATCGAGGGCGGCCCGGGCACCGGGAAGACCGTGGTGGCGCTGCACCGCGTCGCGTACCTGCTCTACACCCAGCGGGAGCGGATCGAACGCCATGGCGTGCTCGTGGTCGGGCCCAATCCGGCGTTCCTGAACCACATCAGCCGCGTTCTGCCGTCGCTGGGCGAGTCCGACGTGGTGTTTACGACCACCGGCGACCTCGTACCCGGCCTACACGTCACCGCCGAAGACACACCGGAAGCCGCGTGGCTCAAAGGCTCACTGAAGATCCTCGATGTGCTCGCGGCGGCGGTCGCCGACCGTCAGCGGCTGCCGGAGCATCCGCTGCCGATCGAACTGGCGGACATCACGGTACGGATCGACGCCGAGACCGCGGAGTGGGCCAGGGAGGAGGCGCGCGCGAGCGGGCTGCCGCACAACGAGGCCCGCGCGGTGTTCAATGAGATCGTCACGTGGGTGCTCACCGAACGGGCGATAGCCCGCATCGGCCGGGGCTGGCTGACCCGGGCGGACCGCGAAGCGTGGGAGCAGCTGCGGGCGGACCTGCTCAAAGAGCTCGCCGACGACGACAAGTTCACCGCCGCGCTTGACGAGCTCTGGCCGATACTGACGCCGGAAACACTGTTGGCATCGCTGTACATGTCCCCCGAACGGCTGCGGGCGGCCGGTGCGGACCCGGCGTTGTCGCGCACCGACGGCGCAGCCTGGACGGTGTCGGACGTGCCGCTGCTCGACGAACTGGTCGACCTACTGGGCCGCGACAAGTCGGCCGACCAGGCCGCCGAGCAGGAACGGAGGGCCGAGGCGGAGTACGCCGCCGGCGTGCTGGACATCCTCCAGACCGACCGCGAGGACCTGATGGACGACGAGGACCACCTGCTCGCCCAGGACCTGGTATACGCCGAGGACCTGGCGGAACGCTTCCTCGAACGCGATACCCGTGACCTCGTCGAACGCGCCGCCGCGGACCGGGACTGGACCTACCGGCACGTCGTGGTCGACGAGGCCCAAGAACTGTCCGAAATGGACTGGCGGGTGCTGATGCGGCGCTGCCCGGGCCGATCGTTCACGGTGGTCGGCGATCTCGCCCAACGCCGGTCGGTGGCCGGAGCGACATCGTGGGACACGATGCTGGAGCCGTACGTGCCCAGCCGCTGGGCCTACCGGTCGTTGTCGGTGAACTACCGCACTCCTGCGGAGATCATGACAGTCGCCGCCGCGCTACTCGCCGAGTTGGCACCCGGAGCCCAGCCACCGGAGTCGGTCCGCGCGTGCGGCGTCCAGCCATGGTCCAGGCGAGTCACCGAAGACGACCTGCCCGCCGCCATCGAGGAGTTCGTACGGGACGAAGCCGGCCGCGAAGGCACCAGCGTCGTGATCGGGCCACCGGGAGTGCCGGGCGCGGTGGTGGCTGTGCCGGCTTCGGAGACGAAGGGCCTGGAGTTCGACGCCGTCCTGGTCGTGGAACCGGAACGGATCCTCGCCGACGGCCCACGGGGCGCGGCCGAACTCTACGTCGCCCTCACCCGCGCCACCCAACGCCTCGGCGTCCTGCACCAGGGCCCACTGCCGCAGGCCCTGACCGGGCTCGCCGAAACCGGGACACCCGCCCAGGCCAGGCAGCAACGGTCGCGCTAGCGATTCAGGTGTGGCGAGCGCCAAACATGAGGCGTGTTGAGATCCGGCGTCCTTCGGGTCGGTCAACGCCGTCCGGCACGAGGGGTCAGCGCCCGGACCGCCTCAGCAACCGCCGAGCGACGGGCTTCCCGCACTGCGGTGAACAGCGGCCGAAGCGCAGCGGACCGGGCCGCCGCCACTGACGCGGAGACCGCACCACCGAGATTGTCGGTGTCTGCGACCCGCAGGATCGCCTCTACCTCGTCAGCCTGCTCGAGCACCCGTAGCGCACGGGCCGGGGTGCCCTCCGGCCACGGCGGCCGAACCCGGCGCTCCAGGGTGTCGGCGATCTCCGCGCGGACACCGGGCCGGTGCCGCGCGACGTCGAGTTCCACCAGCGTGGTCGCCGCCTGACGGACGGCGCCGCGCAGCCCATGCTCGGCCTCGACCAGGGCGGGTTCCGGGGCAGGGGGCAGGGGACTGTCAGTGAACACCGTCCAGCGCAGCACCCCGTCAGCAACCGCGTTCGGCACGGCCGCCAGTTCCGCGCCGGTGAACACGGCGACTTCGCCACAGGCCAGTGCCGCAGCGGCCAGGGATCCTTTCGGTGGCAGTCCCCGCACATCGCCCGGCACCGGCAGCAAAAGCCGGCCAACGCTGGCTCCGGCCCGTCGAGCTGCAGCCAGCAGGCCAACCACCGAGGTCGGCACTGCCCCGGGTGCGGGCAAGTCGAGCTGCCGTGCGGTGGTCTCGTCAGCAGCCACCACTTCGTGCAGGCCTGCCCAGGTATGCAGGCCGTCGATCACGGCGTCAGGGGCGGCGGAGCCGTGCAGCCAAGCTGAGGCCCACACGGTCAGTGTCGCGCTGGGGCATGGCACGGAGTAGGAGAGTAGAACGCCAACTCGAAACTCGCACACGCGGCGTGGCCGCACCGCTGAAATTCGCTTGTCCGGCTAGCGTCGACGCCATGCTCCCGTGGAACTCACCGAGCTATACCGGCTTGCGCCCGCACCAGCAGCCACCACACGGGCGCCGGGAGCCGCCGCAATTGCCAGCCGAGCCGGGTCTGGTGGTCGAGGATGGTGCGAGTGGTTTCTGCGGCGCCGTCGTGCAGTGCGAACGCGACGTGGTGCTGCTCGAGGACGGCAAGGGACGGGTTCGTACGTTCCCGCTGCGGCGCGGGGCTTTCTTGATCGACGGCAATCCGGTCACCCTGATCCGTCCGGTAGGCCCGAGCGCCGCTACACCGCACCGATCCGCATCCGGCTCGGTGCGGGTGGCGGGCCAGCGAGCCCGTACCGCGCGCGCCAGCCGGATCTGGGTGGAGGGCAAGCACGACGCGGAGCTGGTGGAGCGGGTCTGGGGACACGATCTGCGGGTGGACGGTGTGGTCGTGGAACCGCTCGACGGTGTGGACTGCCTGGCCGAGCGAGTCGCGGAGTTCGGCCCCGCGCCACACCGGCGGCTCGGTGTGCTGGTCGATCACCTAGTCACCGGTAGCAAGGAAAGCCGCCTCGTGCAGGCGGTGCGCTCGCCACATGTGCTGGTGACCGGACATCCCTATGTCGACATCTGGCAGGCGGTCCGACCGGCGGCAGTGGGCATTCCACGGTGGCCAGAGGTACCGCGAGACGTGCCGTGGAAGGAAGGCGTCTGCCGGGCATTGGGTTGGGTGGATCGGCGCGGGACCGTGGATCCGGCGCAGAGCTGGTGCCGTGTGCTGGACTCCGTGACCAGCTTTCGCGACCTTGAACCTGCCCTCCTGGGCGCAGTGGAAGCCCTGATCGACTTCGTCACAACTTCAGCCCCGGCGACCTCGTGACGATCACAGGGTCAATCCCGGTCGAAGATCTGCCACTATGGATCCATGGCCGCTGTCGTGTGGCTCGTCGCCGGGTTCGCGTTGATCGTTGCCGAGGTGCTCACCGGTGGCTTCGTCCTGATCATGCTCGGCGTCGGCGCGCTGGCTGCGGCGGCGTTCGCGGCGCTGGGAGGGTCGATCTGGGGAGAGGTGGCGGTGTTCGCCGGAACCTCGGTAGCCCTGACCACACTGGCCCGACCGGTGCTCAAGCGTCGGCTGTACACCGCCCACGTGCCGACTAACGTCGATGCGTTGCTCGGCGATAAGGCGATCGTGGTGAGCACCGTCGACGCGCATGGCGGCAAAATCAAGCTTCGCGGGGAGTTGTGGTCAGCCCGTGCATACGACGAAACCGAGGTACTGGAGCCCGGCCAGCGCGTGACGGTAATGACCATCTCCGGTGCCACCGCCGTTGTTATGGGGGATCTGTCATGAGCATTGCCCTGGTCGTGGTGTTGGTGGTGATCCTGCTGGCGATCGTCGTCAGCGTCTACAAGGCCGTCGTGGTGATCCCGCAGGCCTCCGCCGCGGTCGTCGAGCGGCTTGGTCGTTACCGGAGCACCTTCACTCCGGGACTGAACTTTCTGGTGCCGTTCATCGACCGGATCCGGGACAAGATCGACCTGCGTGAGCAGGTGGTCTCGTTCCCTCCGCAGTCAGTGATCACCAAGGACAACCTGACCGTCGATATCGACACCGTCGTGTACTTCCGGGTCACCAACCCGAAGGACGCCGTGTACGAGATCTCCGACTATGTCGCCGCGGTAGAGCAGCTGGCCACCACCACGCTGCGCAACGTGGTGGGCGGGATGAGCCTGGATGACACTCTGACGTCCCGGGATTACATCAACGGCCAGCTGTCCGGCGTGCTCGACGAGGCCACCGGGCGCTGGGGCATCCGAGTCGGTCGGGTAGAGCTGCGCGCGATCGATCCGCCGGTGTCCATCCGGGACTCGATGGAGAAGCAGTTGCGGGCAGACAGGGAGAAACGAGCCACCATCCTCACGGCTGAGGGCCAGCGGGAGTCGGCGATCAAGACCGCCGAAGGCCAGAAGCAGGCCGCGATCCTGTCCGCCGAAGGTGCCAAGCAAGCGGCGATCCTCACCGCGGAAGCCGAGCGGCAATCACGTATTCTGCGTGCCCAGGGTGAACGCGCTGCCCGTTACCTCCAGGCACAGGGCCAGGCCAAGGCGATCGAAAAGGTCTTCGCCGCGATCAAGTCGGGGCGGCCCACCCCCGAGTTGCTGGCCTACCAGTACCTGCAGACGTTGCCACAGATGGCCCAGGGCGACGCGAACAAGGTGTGGATCGTGCCCAGTGACTTCGGCAAGGCTCTCGAGGGTTTCACCAGGATGCTCGGCGCCCCGGGCGAGGATGGGGTGTTCCGGTACGAACCCAGCCGGGATTACGTGTCCAGTAGCCGGCCCGAGGACGACGACGAGGGCGTCGCCGGGTGGTTCGAAACACCGAGCGATCCGCACGTGGCGGCGGCGCTTCGGGCCGCCGAGGAGATCGCCCACAAAGAGGTATCCATGAGCGCGTCGCTCAGTTCCCCCGTGCGGTCCCCGTCCGGCGGGCAACCCGACACCGGCAGGCATCCAGCCGCCCAGCCGGACGAGTCTGCGCAGCAGCCACCGGCAGATCACAACCCGCCTCCGAAACGGTCTTCCGACGGCTGATCGACCCGATCCGGCAGCGTCTCTACCTCAGCGCACCAGCAGCGGGGGCCGGCGGTGGGTCCAACGCTGAACTTGCTCGTAGGCTGCGCACGCGGCGAGAACCCGATCGTCGGCGTGTCGTGGCCCCACCACCTGCAAGCCGATCGGTAAGCCGGTGCTGGTCCACCCGCACGGCACACTGGCTGCTGGTTGCTGGGTCATGTTGAACGGGTAAGTGAACGGCGTCCAGCTGGTCCACCGCTGCGAGTGCCATCCGATCGGCACTTCCTCGCCGGCGACGAACGGCGTAATCGGAACTGTGGGCGTGAGCAACAAGTCGTAGTGCTCATGAAAGGTCCCCATCGTGGCGCCCATCGCCATTCTCGTTGCGGTGGCGGTGAGGTAATCCAGCGCGGAGCCGCGTTCGCCCTGCGACACGGCCTCCCGCAATGCCGGTTCCATGAGTTCACGCTCGCGGGGCGTCAGGCGTTCGACCGTCTTGGCTACCGCGGTGAACCAGAGGATGTGAAAGTCCTGCACACAGTCGGCGAACCCCGGATCGGCCAGCTCAACGTGCGCGCCGAGGTCACGAAACACCTCAGCGGCGCGCTGCACAGCGTCGGCCACATCTGGATCGACATCGACGTAGCCCAGAGTCGGGCTCAGAGCGATCCGCAATCCGAACACGCCATTGCCCAGCGCGCTCGAGAACGAGCGGCTGGTTGGAGGTAGCGCGGCCCAGTCCCTGGCATCGAAGCCAGAGATCACATCGAGCAGCAGCGCGGTATCGGCGACCGTGCGGGCCATCGGCGCGGCGCTCGCCAGGCTTCCCAACGGGCTCGCCGGCCAGTGTGGTACGCGGCCGTAAGTCGGCTTGATCGCCACCGTCGCGGTGAACGACGCCGGAATGCGCACGTCACCGCCGCCGTCAGTGCCCATCGCCAGCGGTCCCATGCCG
This sequence comes from Pseudonocardiaceae bacterium, assembly GCA_035606945.1. Lineage (GTDB taxonomy): Bacteria > Actinomycetota > Actinomycetes > Mycobacteriales > Pseudonocardiaceae. The sequence continues at coordinate 13,483 of DATNDR010000078.1, read as the reverse complement.
AGCGCCACCGCCACTGCGCTGCCCCCGCTGGACCCACCCGGCGTCCGGCTGGTGTCCCAGGGGTTGACCGTGACGCCGCTCAGTGGGCTGTCGGTGACGCATTTCCAGGCCAGCTCAGAGGTCGTGGTCTTACCCAGCAGCACAGCCCCGTGCTCGCGCAGGCGGGTGATCGCCGGGCCGTCGAACGGCCATTCCTGGTCCGGCGAGACCAACCGTGAACCACGAAGGGTGGGCCAGCCCTGAGTCAAATAGACATCTTTGATCGACACCGGCACACCATCGACCAAGCCTTGTGGCAGCCCTTCCTGCCAACGCTGCTCTGCGGCCTTGGCCGCCTCCAGCGCGCGGTCGGCATCGACGAGGCAGAATGCCCGCACCTGACTGTCGAGCTGGTCGATCCGGTCCAGCACATCTTGGGTGGCCTCGACCGGCGACAGCTCACCCACCCGGTAGGCGGCCACCAGTTGAGTGGCGGTGAGATCGGCGGGCGTGGTCACGGCGTGCTCCCTGTCCTGGCGGCGGTGCCGCAACCGCTATCGGCAACGAACCTACGGGCGGACCCACCACGTTGTGCAGCGGCAGTATCGCAGAGCGGAGCAGTCTGGATGTACCACCAGCTGCCCGAGATACGGTCAGATCACGGGGGAGCGGACCTCCACGATCAACCCGATCATGCCGACTGCCGCAGCTGCCAGCGACACGGCGAGCAAAGTCGGCGAGGTGGTGCCGGTGAGCGCATCACCGAGCACTACCACCGCTACCGATCCGGGCACGATACCCGCAGTACCGGCCAGGTAATGGCGGAAGGAGATCGAGGACAGTGCACTGCAGTAATTGAGCATCGAAAACGGCACCGCCGGGATCAACCGCAGCGACGCCACCGCAAGCCAGCCACGCCGGCGCAACCGAGCATCCACCGCACGGAGGACCCGGTGATCCAGATGCGGACGCACGAGCCCGCCGGCCAGCCGGCGGACCAAACCGAACGCCAACACTGCGGACAGCACGGTGGCGACAAGTGACAGACCCACGCCCAGCAGCGGTCCGAACAGCAGACCGGCCGCAAGGGTGAACACAGTGCGGGGAACCGGTGCCACGGTCACGAGAGCGTGTCCCAGCAGGAACAACAGCGGGGCGGCCACGCCAACCGACTGTGCCCAGGCTCGCATCTGCAGCGGTGTCGGTAACGGCACCATCGCAACGGCGACAACCACCGCGAGCAGCAGTGCCACCGCGATCAGCAGCCGGGTCCGAGGCGCTGCCAGTTCCGTCACGTGTCTGATCTTCGTCTCCCGATGACCGCGGTCTGCTCGCCGATGGGCAGGCTACCGGGCGCCGGTAACGACCTCTGATCGCTACATCCCCGGGTGTCCGGGATCCTTACGTCAGTGGGGTTTGATATTCGCGTTGAGGTGGAAGACGTTGCTCGGGTCGTACTTGGCTTTGATCCGGGCCAGCCGCTGGTACTTGGCCGGGCCGTACGCGGCCCGGATGCGAGCCTCGTCGTTGTCGGTCATGGAATTCACGTATCCACCGGAGTCTCTGGCGAACGTGCGCAGCGCATCCCACACCGACTCCACCCAGGACCGGTCTGCTCTCAGGATCTCGGGACTCGCCCCGATGCCCGCGATGTTGATGATGTATCGCGGTGCCCGCCGGCCACCGAAGGCGGTCTCTTCATCGCCGACCTCCGAGAATGCTCCGTCCAGGCGGAAGATCAGACAATAGCTCATCGGTGAACGCTTGGCAGGAATCCGGTTCACGATCACTGAGATCACATCGTCAGTGAGTTCGTCGAGGTAGATTGCTTCCTGGTAGCCCAGAAGTCCCCATGGGGCGGTCTCGTCGAGCGTCCGCTGTAGCGCGATATACGGGATCGGGCTCACCAGCTCGAACAGCGGCGGTAGCTGCTCACGAATCGGCGCAATGATCTTGGCGTGTTCTGAGGCGGAAGAGAAGCCGACTACGAGGAGCAGGTATCCGGGCGTGAAATGGTACTGGGAGGGTACGAACGGCGCCGGGGGAGCGTTGAGCCCGATTGCGATTTGGGCGCCGGCATCGGCAGGCAAGTGCGGCACGACGTCGCGGGCCAACCGCAGCACCTGCTCCCCGCTGTCCATCCCCCAGAAAAACAGCCCCAGGTGCACCTCAGGCCCGACGGGGTGCAGCTGGAATTCGAAGGTCGTGACGACGCCGAAGTTCCCGCCTCCACCGCGGACCGCCCAGAACAGGTCGGCGTTCTCGGCGGGCGAGGCATGCACGTAGCGTCCGTCGGCGAGCACCACATCGGCCGAGACCAGATTGTCGATGGTCAAGCCGGCTTTGTGGGTCAGCCATCCGATGCCGCCACCGAGCGTCATGCCGCCGACCCCGGTGTGGCTGATCACCCCAGTAGGTACCGCCAAGCCATGCACCTGGGTTGCCGCATCCAGCTCCGCAACGGTGGCACCACCGCCTACTCGGGCCAATCGAGCGTCGGCACTGACCAAAATGCGGCGCATCGCACTGAGGTCGATCATGAGGCCGCCATCACAGACCCCGGACCCGGAGAACGCGTGACCCCCGCCGCGCACCGAGACCTCTAATCCGTGTTCTCGGGCGAAACTGAGTGCCGCCGCCACATCGGCCGGCGACAGGCACCGGGCTATCGCTACCGGGCGGCGATCAATGTCGTTATTCCACTGGATGCGCGCGGTGTCATAGTCGGCGTCCTCGGATGTGATCACCTTTCCGGCCAGCACCGTGCGGAGTTCTTCCAGACGATGAGACGAAACTTGGATCATGAAACAACTCCCAGACCTGGCGGTGTAGTCATTGAGTTTGCCGGGATCCGGGCGAGACTGCCGTCCTTATCAGCGGCAGCAACGGACCATTTCCCACAAGTTAGCGGATCGGGTACTTCGTTCAGCCATCGAGAGGTGTGCGGATCCGGCACCTCTGGCACAGGCATCGCGGGCGCAACGACGGCCACGTGGCGAGCTGACCCTGCGCAACCGCACTGTCGCATGGCGTCATCCGGCTGTGCCACCGCGGCCAGCACCCACGCGCCGCCGCGGTGGGGCACCGTGGCGTGGCCGCTCGATCTCCGGCTCGTCGATCTCCGCAAAGCCTTGTGCGTCCGGCATCAAATCCTCCTAGGGAAACACTCCCGGCGGTTACCAGGGCAAAACACGGCATCGTTGACATTGCCCATTCAGTTTCTCATACCCTGCCCAGGTGTAGCGGCATAGGCAATCGGTAGACGCACGTAAATCTGCCAGGCCGGCTACGTAGCCCGCAGTTGGTTTTCTAATACGTAGCAGAGGTCGACCTCGACGTAGACGCAAGCGGCTGGTACCTACCGGAACACGACGAAGAACATTTGTCCGAATACTCTGCGTAAGATCGATTGCACAAAACTGCCTGGCGCACAACTACCCGAGTCTTGCAATAGTGCGCCTGGTCCACGTCGGGGCGCCGTAGCCAGTGCGCAACGTGGGCTGTACCTGGCGGCATGCCGTAACGTCGGCGCCCAGGCTGACGGCGTTGGGCCATCGGGAAGATCACGGTGAGCTTCAGGAAGCGACAAACCGGGGTTGCCGCTGGACGGGGGCGGGATCTGCCTGCGACGGCAGTGACATCTTGCTGGTACGCCGCGGCCCGGGACCGGCCGCTACGCCTGCCGCGCGGTCGTTGGGGATGTCAAATAGCGGCCTTATCAGCGGCCTCAGCAGCCACCGTCATCGGATGGTCCGACGCACGTCGAAAAATGGTGTTCTGTCGTGCGAATCGTCGGAGTACCGAAGCCCGCGAAATCTGTTCAAAATATATTTCGGCTCAGTAGACATTCTTAGTTTCAGCCCCATAAGCTGATACGGAATCGATTTTCGGGGTATCAACCAGGGCTCAGTGCAGTTTGGTCACATCGCGCACGGCGCCTTGGTCGGCGCTGGAGGCCATCGCGGCGTAGGCGCGCAGGGCCGTGGAGACAATGCGATCCCGATACTGAGGGGCGTAGACGCCACCGAGGGCGGCGCGACGGGCGAGCAGGGTCGGCTCGTCGACGAGAAGTTCGATCGCGCGGGTAGGGATGTCGATACGGATCCGGTCGCCGTCCTCGACGAGGGCGATGGTGCCGCCCGCCGCGGCCTCCGGCGAGATGTGGCCGATCGACAGGCCCGAGGTGCCACCGGAGAAGCGGCCATCGGTGACCAGCGCGCACGCTGTGCCCAAGCCCCGGCCGTTGAGGAAGGAGGTCGGGTAGAGCATCTCCTGCATCCCGGGGCCGCCCTTGGGGCCCTCGTAGCGCACGACGACAACGTCGCCCGCCTTGATCTGCTTGCCGAGGATCTTCTGTACGGCCTGCTCCTGCGACTCGCACACGACGGCCGGCCCCTCGAAGACCATGATGGACTCATCCACTCCGGCCGTTTTGACGACCGCGCCGTACGCGGCGAGGTTACCGCGCAGCACGGCTAGTCCGCCGTCCTTGGAGTAGGCGTGGGCGATGCTGCGGATACAGCCCCCGGCGGGGTCGGTGTCCAGCGACTCCCAGCGCTCGGACTGAGAGAACGCCTCGGCGGAGCGCTTGCATCCGGGGGCGGCGTACCACAACTCCACCGCCTCCAAGCAGGCAGAACCGCCGCGCACGTCCCAGGTCATGAGCCAATCAGCCAACGTCGGTGCGTGCACCGTGGGCACGGCGTTCAACAGCCCGCCACGGTGCAGTTCGCCCAGGATCGCGGGGATACCGCCCGCGCGGTGCACATCCTCCATGAGGTAGGTGCCGTTAGGTGCGACCTTGCACAGCACAGGTACCCGGTGGGAGAGGGCGTCGACGTCGGCCAAGGTGTAATCGACTCCGGCCTCCCGGGCGGCGGCGAGCAGATGCAGCACCGTGTTGGTGGAGCCGCCCATGGCGATGTCGAGGGTCATGGCGTTCTCGAATGCGGCGCGGGTGGCGATGTCCCGAGGCAGCACCGGCTCGCTGTTGTCGTAGTAACGCCTGGTCAACTCGACGACGGTGGTGCCGGCGCGCTCGTAGAGGGCGCGGCGTGCGGTGTGCGTGGCCAGCAGGGTGCCGTTGCCCGGCAGCGCCAGCCCGATGGCCTCGGTCAGGCAGTTCATCGAGTTGGCGGTGAACATGCCCGAGCAGGAACCGCAGGTAGGGCAGGCGTTGTCCTCCAGGCGGACGAGATCGGCGTCGGATACGTTGCCGGAAACGGCACCGGTGACGGTGGAGATCAGATGCAGCCGGGTGCGGACGGTGCCGTCGACGAGGACGGCAGTTCCGCCCTCCATGGGGCCGCCGGAGACCAAGACGGTGGGGACGTTGAGTCGCAGAGCGGCCATCAGCATGCCAGGGGTGATCTTGTCGCAGTTGGAGATGCAGATCAGCGCGTCCGCGCAGTGCGCCTCGACCATGTATTCGACCGAGTCGGCGATCAGGTCGCGGGAGGGCAGCGAGTACAACATGCCGCCGTGACCCATCGTGATGCCGTCGTCCACGGCGATCGTGTTGAACTCCCGTGGCACCGCGCCCGCCGCCTTGATCGACTCGGAAACTATCCGGCCCACCGGCTGCAAGTGGGTGTGCCCGGGGACGAACTCGGTGAAGGAGTTCGCGACGGCGATGATCGGCTTGCCGATATCCTCGCTCGCGACCCCCGAGGCCTGCATCAACGCCCGGGCTCCCGCCATGTTGCGGCCGTGGGTGACTGTGCGTGATCTCAGCTCAGGCATGGCAACAGTCTCGATCCCGCGCTGTGGTGGAAGAAGACGCCGCTGATGCTGGTAGTGCCACTACTAGCATGAAGCAGCATGGGCACGAGCGAACAGCGGCGAGCTGAGCTTGGGACCTTCCTGCGGGCCCGGCGGTCGCAACTGGATCGGGCAGCGGTGGGGTTGCCGCAGGCGGGCCGACGGCGCATCACCGGGCTGCGACGTGAAGAGGTCGCAACGCTGTCAGCCGTGTCCGTCACCTGGTACACGTGGCTGGAGCAAGGACGCGATGTCAATCCCTCCCGGCAGGTCCTCGACGCGCTTGCCACCACCCTGCGACTGTCCAACACCGAACACGGTTACCTGCTCTCGCTCGCCGGCTACACCGCCGCCGCCGCGACGCCGCGGCCCGCACCGCAGGCTCCCGCGCACGTCCAGCGGCTGATGGACCACCTGCACGGCATGCCTGCCTACGCCATCACTCACGACTGGAGCATCTGCGGCTGGAACCAGGCCTACCAAGCGCTCTACCCCAACGTGGCCAGCGTCGCGGCCCAAGACCGCAACCTGCTGTGGCTGGTATTCACCGACCCCTTCGTACGGCGACTGCTGCCGGACTGGGAGATCACCAGCAGACACTTCCTGGCCGAATTTCGCGCCGAAGCCGGCACCCGCCTCGGCGACCCCGACTGCGCCACACTGATCCAGCGCCTCAACACCCGCAGCAGCGAGTTCGCCGCCGGCTGGAGTGCGCACTCGGTCGAAGGGTTTGCCTCCCGCCGGCGCGCCTTTCTCACTCCGGCCGGGCAGCTCACCTTCGAGCACCACCGCCTGGCGCCCGCCGATTGTAAGGACATTCACCTAGTGATCTACATGCCCGCCGACGCAGACACCGCCCAACGCCTGATCCGGCTCCAGGAATGCCACCACAATGTCCAGGAGCGCGGCCCTATAGTGAGATCTTATGCGCGCCGACGACTCGGCCCGGCCGGTCCCGATCGCAGCCCGAGTGCAGGCCCTTGAAGCGATTCTCGTTGAGAAGGGCTACGTGCAGACCGCATCGCTCGACGCCATCGTCCAGACTTACGAACGTGAGGTCGGACCGCGCAACGGCGCCCGGGTCGTCGCCCGGGCGTGGGTCGATCCCGATTACCGGAAGTGGCTACTCGCCGACGCCACGGCCGCCATCGCGTCGCTCGGTTACACCGGCCGGCAAGGCGAGCACATGGTGGCGCTGGAGAACACCTCGGACACCCACCACCTGGTCGTGTGCACGTTGTGCTCCTGTTACCCGTGGCCGGTTCTCGGGCTGCCGCCGGTCTGGTACAAGTCCCCGCCATACCGCTCGCGCGCGGTGCTCGATCCCCGTGGTGTGCTGGCCGATTTCGGGGTGACACTGCCGGCGACGACGAGGATCGAGGTGCATGACTCCACTGCCGAGATCCGCTATCTCGTGGTGCCGATGCGGCCGCCGGGCACCGAGGGATGGGCCGAGCAGGAGCTGGCCCGGCTTGTCACCCGGGATTCCATGATCGGCGCTGGCCTGGCGCTCGTGCCATGAACGGCGCCCAGGACCTTGGCGGCATGATGGGCTTCGGCCCAGTGCAGCCCGAACCCGAGGACGTGCGCTTTCACGCCGATTGGGAGCGCCGCGCGCTGGCCATCGTCGTCGCGACCGGCGCCACGCAGCGCTGGACGATCGACGCCGCTCGGCACGCGCGGGAGAGCCTGCCGCCGGGGGAGTACCTGACATCCAGTTACTACGAGATCTGGACAACGGGACTGGAAGCGCTACTGGTCGACGCCGGTCTGGTCACCGCTGAGGAACTCGCGCACGGTCGAGTGCTCGAGCCGGGCGAGCCGAGGACCCACGTCCTCCGCCCGGGAGACGTCGCCCAGGTGCTGGCCGCCGGCAGCCCGTACGACAGGCCGGTGGCCGAGACGGCCCGCTTCACCGTGGGCGACCTGGTCCGGACCCGCAATTTGCATCCGACGGGGCACACCCGGTTGCCGCGCTACGCCCGCGCCAAGCAGGGCGTCATCGTGCGCTTGCACAGTGGCTACGTCTTTCCGGACACCAACGCGCACGGTGCCGGCGAGTGTCCACAGTGGCTCTACACAGTCCGGTTCGAAGCTCGCGAACTCTGGGGCGATTCGGCCGATCCCACCCTCACCGTCGCGATCGACGCGTGGGAGAGCTACCTGGACCCGGCCTGAACCGTTTCGGATCCATCAACCAGATATGAATGCGCCTTGCTGGAGGAGCGGTACCACCGTGCTGCTGTCAAGTTGCGCGGCTGTGTCGACATCGTCGGCGTAGCCGATGGCGATCAGTTCGCGCCCGCTGGCGCAATTTGTGAGGTCCTCAATCAGGTCGCTGCCGAGTACGCGGAAGGTGTCGGCGGCGGCGTTCGTTTCGGGGGAGATGGCCGCCCATCCTGCGGCGCGAAGGAGATCGAGGAGGCTACCTGGATCCCATTGATCCTCGATCGCCGGTCGAAGGCTTCCGTCCGGCCAGCGTTCGCCGCCCGTGATCTTCTACGGCAAGGACGGTGACCTCGCCGGCCCCGACCGCGAGCACGCCGAGACCTCGATGCTCGCCCTGCACCTGCTGCAGTCGGCGTTGGTGCACGTCTTCTCGTGCAGACCGTCCTGGAGACTCCGGCGTTCCACGACCGGATGGGCACCGACGAGCGCCGCGGCCGAGGGGTCGATGTCCTCGAACGTGCTCTGGACGACCTCGACCTCGGGGAAGCGGGCCAGCGGCAACGTCGCCTTGCCGGAGGCGCACCCGATCTCCAACAACCGGTCATCCGCGCCGAGCCCAGCGGCAGCGATCATCGCCTCGTACAGCTGCTCGGGGTACTCAGGCCGGGCCTGCTGGTAGAGATCAGAGGCGCAATCGAATGCCAGCCCGCGCTGATCAGTCATGCCACGATCATCCCGACTTCCGCGGCGCCGGTCTGGGTTCGGCCCACGGTCAGCCCTTCTTCAGTTCCTCGGCGAGCATCATGATGATGCCGCTGGGGCCGCGGACATAGGTGAGCTTGTAGACGTCCCCGTAGGTCGCAACGCCGCGCAGCGGGTGGCAGCCGTGCCTCGCGGCGATCTCGAGGGCCTCGTCGATGTCGTCGACCGAGAAAGCGACGCGGTGCATGCCGATCTCGTTAGGCAGGGTTGGCTCCGTCTCGATCGCGTCGGGGTGGATGTACTCGAAGAGCTCGAGGCGGCCGTGGCCGTCTGGCGTCTGGAGCATGGCGATGTTGGCGTGGTTGCCGTCGAGGCCGACGGCCGTGTCGGTCCACTCTCCACTGACCGTGTCGCGGCCGAGGACGGTCAGCCCGAGGTCGGTGAAGAAGTCGATCGTCGCGTCGAGGTCGCGGACGGCGATGCCGACGTTCTCGAGTTTGATGGGCATACGTTGAACGCTACCGAGTCAGGGAACCTGCCCCGGTCCGGCTTGACCCGCCCGCAGTGAACCAATAAGCGGGGATGAACTGCAGCACGGTGCGCCGCCGGCGTACGCCGATGGCCTCGGGCCTGACGACCCGCGCAGGCTCGCGGTTTAGTACGGCACCGCCAGGCGCGCAACTTGGTGTCGGCGGCGATATGTGACTGCTTCTGGGTGCGGTGGACCAGAGTCGACCAGAGTCGACCAGCGGTCGGTCGATCGCAGTCAAGCACGGGCGCCGTTAAGGATCTTGAGATGAAGTGCCATGTAGCTGTGTGTGAACGCAGACGGCGTCGGCTGGCTGGTTAGCGGTGTCGGGTGGCGGGGTCGCGTTGTTGCTGCCAGCGGCTCAGGGCTTGGGGTGAGACTCGGGCGTAGCGGGCGAGGGAGGCGACTGAGGTGTGTCCGCTGTAGGCGAGCAGGGTGGAGGTGTTGGCGCCGCCCTCGGCGGCGTGGGTGAGCGCGGAGTGGCGGAGCTGGTGCAGGGTCGCGCCGCCGGTGGCGGTGGTGAACAATTCCGCGGCCCGGCGGTAGGAGAGCCGGGCGCGGCCGGTGACCGGGTCGAGGTCGGTGGTGGACAGCGGCAGGCGGGCCCGGCGGTTGGTGCAGAACACCGGCCCGAGGGTGCGGCCCTTGAGCAGGCGGGGCAGCAGCCGGGCGGTGGTGGTCTGCCAGACGATGACGTCCACCGCGTTGCCCTTGCGGCGGACCTTGGCGCAGCGGTTGCGCAGGTCGAGGTCTTCGATGTCGAGGGCGAGGACCTCGGAGGCGCGGGCGGCGGTCTCATACAGCATCCGCCAGAGGGTCTTCTCGCGCAGCGCGTGGTCCTCGCGGGTGAGCAGCTGCTCGATGTCGGCTTTGGACAGGGCCTTGGTGCGGTCGGGTGCGCGGTTGCGGCGGCGCAGCGGCCGGGTCGGATCGAGGGTGATCCACTCCTGGTCGCGCCAGTAGCCGATCGCGGAGCGCAGCGCGTCGAGGTTGCGGTTGAACGTCGCCGGCGCGCGGGTGCCCCACCGGCCGGTGAACCAGCCAGCCAGGTGTGTGGCGGTGTCCGGCTCGTCGAGCACGGCGACCGGTCGGTCGTCCCCGAGATGGGTGCGGAGCTGGCGCAGGGTGGAGTCGTACACGCGGCGGGTTCCGGCGGTCTCGGGATGGTTGAGGGTGGCCAGGTAGGCGCCGATCGCCGCACCCACGGTCGGAGACCGCTGCGGACGGAGCTGGTGCACGGTGTCCACGACCTGACCGCCCTTCCCTGCACTACCGCAGAAAAGCACCCCGAGTCGGCCCCTAACGGTGGGATGTTCTCCACGGTCGTCAGGCAGCTTACCGCAGAAAACCGCTTCCTTTCTGCAACAGCGCTGCCAGCCCGTAAGGTCGCGTTGGCTTACACGCCGCGAGTCAGCGCCGGGTGCCACTCTGTGGTTGGTGACCGGCAGGATTGCGGTCGGCGATTGTGCAGTCCGGGTTCAAACCGAAACTGCGTATCCCGTCACCTTGTTCAATGCCGCCGATTCGGTGCAGAAGCTCTTCGATGAGGTGCTCGCTGGCGTCGAGGGTATCGGGAGCCTCCCAGATGAAGCGCCTCTGGCCAGCTTGTTCGGGCTCACAAAGCTGGTCCAGAAGGTTGATGAGGCGCCGGCCGACGTACGGGGTACCGGCGTCTACCTCCTCCCATAGCTCGTCGAGCGTGCCCTGCTGCGCGAGCAGAGTGATGAGCCGCTCGGTGGCCCTGCCGTCGCCGGCGTCGGTGCGAGCCCGCAGCTTGTCGAGGCGGCCCTGCTGGGCCAGCAGCTCGGCCAACCACCAAGCGGCCGAATCGTCGCCGGCGTCGGCCCGATCCTGTAGTTCCGCCAGGGCAGCCTCATCACCGTGCTTGGCCAGCAGCTCGGCCAACTCCCGGGCTGCGTCGTCGTCGGCGTCGGCCCGCTCGCGTAGTTCGGTCAGGGCGGCTTCATCGCCCTGCTCGGCGAGCAACTTCGTCAGCCGGTGGCCGGCGGCCTGGTCGCCGCCATTGGCCCGGGCCCGTAGCTCCGTTAAGGCGGCCTCATCGCCCTGCTCGGCGAGCAGGTCGGCCAGCTGGACGGCGGCGGGCCAACTGCCGTGGTTGGCCCGGGTCCGTAGTTCCGCCAGGGCGGCGTCATCGCCCTGCTGGGCCAGTAGCTCGAGCAGCCGCAACTCCGCGTCGAGATCGTCGTCGTCAGCTCGGGCGCGCAGCTCATCGACGCGACGATGCTTGACCAGCAACCGGGCTAAGCGGTCAGCGACGGTGCGGTCGTGGTCGGCGTTGGCTTGAGTCCGCAGCACATCGAGGGCCTCTTCGACACGGTTTTGGGCGATGAGCATTTCGACAAGCTGGTCTGCTGTTTCGCCCCCAGCGTCGGCGCAGGCCCGTAGCACCCTGATGGCCTCGGCGGCACGACCTTGCTCAGCCAGCCGCTGACACCACTCATCGACGATATAGTCCTTAGTGGTGTTGACCAGAGCCTTGGCGATCGGGATGGCCTGGTCGGTACGGTCCTGCTCGATCAGGAGCTCGGCCCACTCTGCGGCGGCCCAGGCGGCCATTTCATCGCCTGCTTCGGCCTGAGCACGCCGCAGGGCGATAGCCTCCTCGATATCGCCGTGCTCGTGGAGCAGGCTGACCAGCCAGTTAGTGTGCCACCGGGCAGTACCGGCGAGGGTCCGCACGATCGGGATGGCCTCGTGGATACGGTTCTGCTTGATAAGAAGTTCGGCCCACTTTTCTGCGGCGTATTTGTCATCGGCGGCGGCCCGGGCCCGCAACTCCTCGATGTCGCCTCGGTCGACGAGCAACTTCGCCAGCCGTTTACCGGCGGCCTCGTCGCGATCATCGGCCCGGGCCCGTAACTCCGCCAGGGCGGCCTCACCACCCTGCTCGGCGAGCAGGTCAGCCAGTCGGAAGGCGGCGCGCCAACTGCCGTGGTCCGCCCGGGCCCGTAACTCCGCCAGGGCGGCCTCACCACCCTGCTCGGCGAGCAGGTCGGCCAGCCGTCGATCGAAGTAGTCGTGGAGAGAGTCGCGCTCCTGCTCAGCGTCGGCCCGGGCGCGTAACTCGGCCAAGGCCGCACTATCGCCGTGCTTTGCCAGCAGATCGGCCAGCAGCTCGCCTGCTTCCTGGCCGCCGGCATCGACCACCGCCCGCAGCACCGGCAGGATCTCCGCGGTGCGGCCCTGCCGGGCAAACCGGTCGAACCACAGCTCGACAGGAGGTTCCTCGCTGCCGGACAATGATTTATCCCGAGGGGGAGGGAAACGGGAGTAGCCCAGGTCGTGCATTCTTTGGGCCAACTTACGAGCGGCGTCTGCTCCGCCTGCGTCGGCGGTGGCCCGCAATACGGTCATGGCCTTGTCAGGCTGGTCTTGCTCGGTGAGTAGCCGCTGGAACCACCACGTGATGCAGAATTCGTGGCGAAGTTCGATCAGGGTTCGGACAATGGGGATGGCCTGGTCGGTGCGGTCGTGCTCGATGAGTAGATTGGTCCACTCTTGTGCGGCGTCTCGGTCCCCGGCGTCCTTCCAGTCCTGCAGCACCCTCGCGGCAAGTTCGTGGCGGCCCTGCTTGATCAACCTCCTGACGATCAGCCTGCAATTTTCACCGCTCTCAGAGATCCTCTCAACGTAAGATCTTGCACCTTTGATCAGAATCTGGAACGCGTCGGTCACCTCTTGGTCGGGGGCCTTCCGTCTGACCCGCAGGTCGGCCAGCCGGTGGGCGGCGTAGGTAACCAGCCGGTGGTCGACGTAAGTGTGGCCGACGTTGACGAAGCGGCGGTAAAGGTGTTCGGCGTAGCGATGCAACAGTCGGCGGTCGGCGCTGAGGGCGAGACGAAGAAGGTCGTTCTGGTCCTGAGTGTGGTCGATGAGGGCCTGCCAGGTTTCTGCGGATAGGCGGTTACTGCGCCGTTGGCGCGTGAATCGTTGCAGCAGGTAGTCGGCCACGGTGTAGCCCAGAACTCGGTCGGGGTTGGATACCCGGATCAGCGGCGCGATGGCCCGGTCGCTGGCCCGGTCCCTGCGGGTGAGTTCGGCCAATACGGGTCGAAGCCAGGCATCGCCGGGGTGGACGGTGGTCGGGTAGCCGCGAGCCGCCGCAGCCAATAGCTGCTCGGTGAGGGGTGCTTGGATGCCGAGGCGGCGAGCGTCGAGGGCGGCGTTCAGGATCGCTTGTTGTTCATTGGTGGCTTGTTCGTAGCGGCGTACCAGTTCCCGGGCACCGGCCAGGACCTCGGTGACGTTGTAGTCGGGGTCGTCGAGGGCTTCGCGAAGTCGTGGATCCTGTGGCTGGAGCCGCTTCGCGGCCTCGCATTCGTC
>DATNDR010000068.1:0-28537 GCA_035606945.1 Pseudonocardiaceae bacterium | reverse complement strand
CGGCCGGTCATCAGCTCAACCTGAGCGACGGCCTGGTGCAACAGGACAGCCAGACCGCTGACGATCTGGCAGCCCGCGGCGAGCGCGGAGTAGGCCAGCGGCGTCGGCCAGGGCGTGTAGACGACATCGAGCACGACCGGCCGGGTAGCCCACAGCAGGCCGTTGATCGCGTCGGCGGCACCGGGCGGCAGGGTGGACACCACCACGTCGGAGTCCGCCAGTTCCACCTCGGGCAGCCCACCGTAGATCCGCGGACGGACACCGAGACGGTCGGCGGTTGCGAGCAGGTCCGCCGTTCTGGCCGGATCACGAACCGCGACTCGGGGCGCGGTCTCGCCGAGCTCGCACAGCGCGGCGAGCGCGGCTTGGGCGGTGCCGCCGGCGCCGAAAATCACCCCACCGCGGACCCGACCGACGCCTGCTTCACGCAGTGCAGCGACGATACCCGCCACGTCGGTATTCTCGGCTCGACGGGGCCGCCCGCCCGGCCCGAGCACCAGGGTGTTCGCTGCGCCCACCGCGCTGGCCAGCGCGGACACCTCGTCGGCCACGCGCACTGCGGCCCGCTTGAGTGGCATCGTCAAGGACAACCCCGCCCATTCCGGACCGAGCTGCTCGACAAAGGCGGGTAGCGCCGCCTCCTCGCAATTCACCGCGTCGTAACACCACCCGGTCAGGCCCAGCGCGGCGTAAGCAGCGCGGTGCAGCGTGGGTGACAATGAATGCTGAATCGGAGCACCGAGCACCGCTGCCCGTCGCTTCGTCGACTCGCTGGCCGCCACTCGCCGATCTTCCCACGACGTACACCTGGCGTTCACCACCCAGGCAGTATCAAGAAACAGCCAACGGCGCAGGTATGCAGTCTTGCACGGACGGTTTCCGGTCTGTTATTGAGATCTCACGGAGTAGGTTCGTGTGCGCGGTCTGCAGCTGTTCGGCATCCAACTCGTCGACATCAGCAGGGAGGGTGACCGGATGAAACTGCCGAGCTGGGCATCGGACGACATCGACATCGAGCATGCCAGTCCGGCGCGGGTGTACGACTACTACCTCGGCGGCTCACACAACTTCACCGTGGACCGGCAGATGGCCCGCCAGGCGATCGAGCTGTGGCCGGACCTGCCGTTGGTCATGCAGGCCAACCGGGCGTTCCTCCGCCGCTCGGTCCGCTACCTGGTCAAACAGGGCATCACCCAATTTCTGGACATCGGTTCCGGTATTCCTACCGAGGGCAACGTGCACGAGGTCGCCCAGGTCGCCTCGCCCGAGTCTCGAGTCGTCTACGTGGATATCGACCCGGTGGCCGTCGCACACAGCCGCGCGATGCTGGCCGGAAATCCGTTCGCCGACATCGTCCAGGCTGACCTGCGGGATGTGGCAGCGATCTTCGATGATTCCCGTGTCAGGCGGCTGCTCGATCTCAGCCAGCCGATCGGCGTGCTCATGGTGGCGATGCTGCATTTCGTGCCGGATGAAGCGGATCCGGCAAATATCGTCGCCCAGTACCGAAAGATGATGCCACCGGAGAGTTACCTGGCCGTTTCGCACGCTACCCACGAGGGCCGGCCGGAGGTCGCCGGGCCGCACACCGAGCTCTACCGGCGCGCCGGCGCGCCGTTGACCATGCGCTCGCGGCAAGAGATCGAGACGATTCTCGACGGATTCGAACTGGTGCCGCCCGGCGTGGTGTTCATGCCACTGTGGCGCCCGGACTCGCCGGCCGACGTCGACGATCATCCCGAGCGGTTCACCGGTTACGCGGTAGTGGGCCGGCGGCCATGACCGTGGCCGATCACGAGGCGTTCGCCCGGCGTTGGGCCGAGGCGATCGTCGGCACCAGCTATGTGTCGATGGGGCGCCGAGTGCTCGCCACACATCTGCTCGGACTCACCCAGCAACTCGTCGATGCCGCGCTGGCCGAGGACTTCGATCCCTCGGCCGGCCGCCAGGTTGGCGTCGACATGGTCGCGGCGCATTTCACCGGCACCGAGACGCTCAGAGGCACCCTGGCCCTCATCTCCGAGGAGTTGCCGGGTCTGCTGGGCTCAGTTCCGCACTGCGCCGATGTCGCCAGCCGGGTTGCGCAGTTGGCCGCCAGCATGGCCGCGGGCTACGCCGGTGCGTTACGCGAACGTAGCCTCGATGAACAAGATGCAGTCTATCGAGCCGGGCTGCGCGCGCGGAGGCAGGCTGAGCAGGCTCTCGCGGCGAGCGAGGCGAAGTTCCGCGCGATGTTCACCGAAGCGGCGATCGGGATCGGGATCGGTGATCTGGAAGGCAACATCACCGATGCCAATCCGGCGTTGCTGCAGATGTTCGGCTACACCCTCGAGGAGTTCACCCAGCTCAACGTCAGCGCGATGGTGCACCCGGACGACGCTTCCAGCGTGTGGCAGACCTATGCGGAGTTGGTTCGCGGTGAGCGTGATCATTTCCGTATGGAGAAGCGTTTCAAGCGTTCCGACGGTGGTGAGATCTGGAGTCATTTGGCGGTGTCACTGGTGCGCGATGAGAACAACGAGCCCGCTTACCAGGTGGCGATGTTGGAAGACGTATCCGAACGGCATCATTTGCAAGCCAAGCTGGAGCACCAGGCCTACCACGACCCGCTGACATCGCTGGCCAACCGGCAAATGGTGACTGAACGGCTGGCTCAGATATTTGCCGGGCCGGCCGGTCGGCGGCGGGTTGGGTTATGTTTTCTGGACCTCGACGGGTTCAAAGTGATCAATGACAGTCTGGGACACCACGTCGGCGATCAGTTGTTGAAAACTGTCGCGGCTCGGCTGACGCGCTGCTGTTGCGCCGGGCAGCTGGTGGCGCGGATGGGTGGCGACGAATTCGTCATTATCATCGATGGTACTGCCGGCGCGCATGACGTGGTCACGCTGGCCGATAAGGTGCTGGCCGCCATGGCACAACCCATTCAGGTCGGTAAACATCAGCTGATGGTGACCGCGAGCATTGGTGTCGTGGAGCGAGCCGTGGCCGACACCAACCCTGACGATCTCCTGCAGGCAGCCGACATCACGATGTATCGCGCTAAAGCGGACGGCAAAGGTCGCTACGCGATTTTCGATCGGAACCGCAACGAAAGCGAGGTGGTTCGTTTCACGCTGTCCGCGACGATGCTCGCTGCGGTGGAGCGTGACGAGTTCTTCGTCGAGTATCAACCGCTGTTCCGGCTACGGGACCGCTCGTTGATCGGCGTTGAGGCGCTGGTGCGGTGGCGGCATCCGACGTTCGGCGTGCTCGGGCCGGAACGCTTCATCGATCTCGCCGAGGAGAGCGGGTCGATCGTGCAGCTCGGACGCTGGGTGCTGGTCCGGGCGTGCGAGCAGGCACGGGCATGGGTGGACAGTTTCGGTGCTGCTGCTGCCCCGTTCGTCAGCGTCAATCTCGCGCCGCGGCAGCTTTACGAACCGGATCTGGTGACCGACGTCACAGAGATCCTGTTGTATAACGGCCTGGAGCCTGCCAGCCTACAGCTCGAGCTCACCGAGCAGGCTTTGATGAGCGATGGGGCAGGGCCGCTGACGATGCTGACGAAACTGCATGGCATGGGCGTGCGAATCGCTCTCGACGACTTCGGCACCGGCTACTGGAACATCCCTGACCTGCGCCGCCTGCCGCTGCATGAACTCAAGCTGGCGGGTTCGTTCGCCACCGGGCTGCAATCTCCGTCTGGGTTAGTGGATCAGCGCATCGTGGCGGCGTTGGTGGATCTGGCGCACGCCTTGGGTCTGACGGTCACCGCGGAGGGTATCGAGACACCCGCGCAGTTCGGGCGGTTCCGCGCGGCCGGGTGCGACACCGGCCAGGGCTCGTTGCTCGCCTCAGCCGGCGCCCCCGACCAGATCGATGATCTGTTGCAGGCCTTTTATCCGCTGTGCGACGTCAACACAGAGGCGTGATGACGCCGGTCGACATCGCGAGTGTGCTGCTGCGCGTGGTCGTCGGTCTCACGGTGGTGGCACACGGGTACAACCATGTGTGGGGCGGTGGCGGCTTGGCCGGCACGACGCGCTGGTTCGGCTCGCTGGGTCTGCGACCGCCGAAACTGCACGCCGTGCTGTCCAGTGTCGGGGAGCTGGCCGCCGGATCTGCGCTGGCGATCGGGTTGTTCACGCCACTCGCGGCGGCGTTCGTCGTGGGCACCATGGTGGTCGCCGGAATCACTCACCACCGCGTCAACGGCTTCTTCGTGTTCAAGGAGGGCTACGAGTACGTCCTCATGATCGGCGTGGTGTGCGCGGTAATCGGGTTGCTCGGACCCGGTGCCGCCTCTGTGGACCGGCTGCTCGGGATTGCAGTAGCGGGCCCGATCGGGCTGGCCATCGTGATCGGAGTGGGTGTGTTCGGTGCTGCGGCGCTGCTGGCGGCCACCTGGCGGCCTAGCCGATCGATGAGCCGCTAAACGCTGGAGCATCCGGTCACTGTCCCGGCGCGGGATGCAACCGATACGGCGCCCAGGCGTCTCGATTCATGGCTGCCCAAAACCGCCACCGGCCTAGATGATTGCATAGCGTTGACGTCCGTGCGCGCTACGTGTTCACTGATTACTGTGCGTCTCGAAGTGCAGAACAGGGAGGGCTCATGCCTCGACGGGGTTTGCTGACCGGGCTGTTGGTCAGCGGACTGATCGCCGGAGGTTCGTTGGCGGCCATGCCGGCTAGTGCGGAACCGGCACTCGTGCCGCTGTCACCGTCGCTGGCCGGTCAGCTGCTGTCGGCGGTGACCGGCCAGATGCCGGTGATGGTGCACGGCGCAACTCTCGCCGACGCCCAGCGTGCAGTCGCCGCCACCGGGATGCGTCAAGTCACCGCTTTCCGGCAGATCGGCGTGGTGGTCGCATCAGCGACCAAGCCACAGATCGAAGCGGCCCGCACCCAACCCGGCGTCACCTATCTCGAAGGTGATCAGCCCATCGCGGTGCATGCGGTCCCTACCCAGGTGGCCACCCGCTCCACCTCTTTGCTGGCCACCCGCGGTCTGGAGGCCCAGCAGACGTTGACCGGGGCGAACGGCGCAGCCCTGGACGGCACCGGAATCAGCGTTGCGATCATCGATTCCGGGATCGACCCCACGCATCCCGCGTTCGCCGGGGGCAAGGTCGTGCGCAGCCTGAAAAGCGTGTGCCTCGACGAGTCCAACACCAACACGAATTGTCTCGTGGACATGCCCCGGAGTGTCGATACCGACACGTTGTCCCTGGGCGGCCATGGTAGCCACGTATCCAGCATCGCCGCGGGCCGCGTCGTCACGCTCAGCGATGGCACCAAGGTGTCCGGGGCAGCGCCGGGAGCCAGTATCGTCTCATTGTCCACCGGCGCGGCCGTGGTGATCGTCAGTGCCGATACGGCGTTGAACTGGGTGCTGGAGCACCACGCCAAGCCGTGCGGCGACTCGGTACTGCCCGCACAATGCCCGCCGATCAGGGTGGTCAACAACTCCTATGGGCCGGAGGGTGGGGGTAAATTCGACCAGAATTCGGCGACGGTCAAGCTCCAGCGTGAGCTGGTCAAGCAAGGCGTGGTCATGGTGTGGGCCGCAGGCAACGACGGCGGAGACGGTTCGAAAAGCCTGACCAACCCGCCGGCCCAGGACCCGACCGGGGGAATCATTTCGGTGGCTTCCTACAACGACCAAGGTACGGGCACCCGCAGCGGTCCGGTGTCGAAGTTCTCTTCCCGGGGCGCCAAGACCGACGCCTCGACCTGGCCGGACATCTCCGCACCAGGCGAGAACATCGTCGGTGCCTGCCGCGCATACCTGCCGATCTGCTCTACCGGACTCAAGCCGCAAAGTGGTCCAGGACTTCTCGACGTGGGCAGTTACAACACCCTCAGCGGCACGTCGATGGCGGCACCGCAGATCACCGGGATAGTGGCCCTGCTGTTCCAGGCCGACCCCGCTGCGACACCTGCCGAGATTGAGAAGGTACTGAAGTCCACCGCGTTGCGATATTCCGATGGTTCGCCTTACCAGCAGGTTGGCGGATACTCGACATCCTTCGACAAGGGCACCGGGTTGGTGGACACAATGAGTGCATCTGAAGCGTTGGGGGCCCATAGCCACTGAACCTCTTTTCCCGCGACACACGCTGCCTCGCTGGCGCACCAGCGGTTGGAACGGGCACAATGAGTGACGGTACTTCGTCGATGATCATGAGGACGTAGGGGAAGACGCTCCTCGTCGATCAGCGGAGGCACCACATGAGCACTGGTGGCATCATCTATGTCCACTCGTCGCCGTCTGCGGTATGCCCGCATGTCGAGTGGGCGGTGGCGGGTGTCTTGCAGACCAAGGTCGAATTTCTGTGGACCGCGCAGGCGGCGGCACCTGGCCAGTTGCGCGCCGAATGTGAGTGGTCGGGCAAGCCGGGTACCGCGGCAGCTCTGGCCGGCGCGTTGCGGTCATGGCCGATGCTGCGTTTCGAAGTGACCGAGGGAGCCAGCCCAGGGCTGGATGGCGAACGGTTCTGCTTCGTGCCGGGGCTCGGGTTGTGGCGGTCTCGCACCAGTGCCAACGGCGACATCGTTGTCGGTGAGGACCAGCTGCGATCGCTGGCCGCCACCGCGCGCGACGCTGAGTCCTTCGCTCACCAGCTCGATCAGCTCCTGGGTGCGGCTTGGGACGACGCACTGGAGCCCTTCCGCCGCGCCTCCGACGGCGCCCCCGTCACCTGGCTGCACCGCGTCGGCTGAGCCCACCTCCACCCCGACAAGGGGAGGTGGCGCGTAGGCTGCCGGGGTGGCACGGCGGGTCGCTCGGCGCGGGTGGATCTTTCTGCTCGTGATGATGGTGATGGCCGGTGCGGCCGGGGTCGGATTCCTGCTGCGCGATCACCGGCCCATTGCCGGGGTGGGTAGCGTCAACTCGCTCGGTGGCTCGATCCGGAAAAGCGCGTCGCCGAGACTGCCGGAGCCAGGGCCGCCCACCGTTGCACTGGCTGATGACGCGGCGCTGAATCCAGACGCCGATCGGATCCGAAAAGTCCTCCAGACCTACTTCGATGCCATCAATGCGGGTGACTACAAGATGTGGCGCAGCGCTGTCATCCCGCAATGGGCCCGGGACACCAGCGAGCCGGCTTGGCGCGCCCAGTACCGGTCCACCCTGGATGGCAGCATGGTGGTGCATCGCCTGGAGCCGCGGATCGGTGGCGGGCTCGTCGCGCTGATGTCATTCACCAGCCTGCAGAACCCGGCCGACGCCCCGTCTGAGCTGGCGGTGAGGTGCCTGCACTGGTGGGTGTCCTACCCACTGATCGGGCAGGGGGAGGCGCTGCGGTTGGGCCCGAGCGCACCGACTGCGAACCTGGTGGTGGCCTGCTGACAAAGCCACCAACTACAGGGGGATGTTGCCGTGTGCGCCCCGGCCCGCCGGTGCGGCGGCGAGCGCTTCGGCCAGGCGCCGGCGAGTCTGCGCCGGTTTGATCACCTCGTCCACCACCCCGATCGCCACCGCGCGGTCCACTCCACCGGCGATCTGCTCGTGGTGCTCGGCGAGTTTGGCGTGCAGGGCCTCGCGCTCGTCCTCTGCAGCTGCGGCCAAGGCCCTGCGATGCAGGATGCCCACCGCGGCCTTGGCGCCCATCACGGCCACCTCGGCATCGGGCCAGGCGAAGACCTGTGTGGCACCCAGCGACCGGGAGTTCATCGCAATGTAGCCGCCGCCGAAGGCCTTGCGGGTGACCAGGGTGATCCGCGGAACGATCGCTTCAGCGAAGGCGTGCAGCAGCTTGGCGCCGCGACGCACTACGCCGTCCCACTCCTGACCGACACCCGGCAGGTAACCGGGCACGTCGACCACGACAAGCAGCGGAACGCCGAAAGCGTCGCACATCCGCACGAAACGTGAGGCCTTCTCCGCTGACGCCGAGTCGAGACACCCGCCCAACCGCAGCGGGTTGTTCGCGACGACACCGACGGTCCGACCGGCGAGTCTGCCCAGCCCGACCACGATGTTGGGCGCCCATTTGGGCTGCAACTCGGCGAAGCCTCCAGTGGGATCGGCCCGGTCGGGATCGACTCCATCGAGCACGGCGTGCAGCAACGGCCGGATATCGTATGCGCGTTGACGCTCCGCCGGCAGGAACTCGGACAGGTCGACCTCTTCACCTAGCGAGTGCAGATCGAACATGCCGGGCCGGGCGAACAGGCCTGCGATATGGCGGGCCCGCAGCAACGCGTCGGGCTCCGATCCGGCTACCACGTGCGCCACACCGGATTTCTTGCCATGTGCGCTGGGACCGCCCAGCGCTTCCATGTCGATCTGCTCGCCGGTGACGCTGCGCACCACGTCCGGGCCGGTCACGAAGATCCGGCCCTCCGGTGCCATGATCACGACGTCGGTGAGCGCCGGACCGTACGCCGCTCCGCCGGCGGCCGCTCCCAGCACCACGGAGATCTGCGGCACCCGTCCAGAGGCCCGGACCATGGCGGCGAACACCTGGCCCACAGCGTCGAGAGCTTCCACTCCCTCAGCGAGGCGGGCCCCACCGGAATGCCACAACCCGATCACCGGTGACCGCTCCCGGATCGCGATGTCGATGGCCTCCACGATGTGCCGGCAGCCCTCGGAGCCCATTGCGCCGCCCGTCGTGGTGGCATCGGTGCAGTAGGCGATCACCTTCGCTCCGTCGATGCGGCCGCGGGCGGCGAAGGCTCCACTGCTGTCACGGGCATGCAGTGCCACCAGCGTGGCCGGATCGAACAGGCACTTCAGCCGTCGTTCCGGATCGCGCGGGTCCGCGACCTGCCCGTTGCCGGCCTGGCCAACAGTGCCGCCTTCGGAACGGGTTGCTGCGCGGGAACGATGGGCCACGGCTGTCATCGGATGGTCTCCTTGAGGGCGGTGTCTCGCCGGCGAGGCGGTCACGTCGAGGTGAAGGCGAGTGCCACGTTGTGCCCGCCGAACCCGAAGGAGTCGTTGACGGCGGCGGTCAATTGCACCTCTCGGGCCGAGCCGGTCACGACGTCGAGCTGCACACCCGGATCGACATCCTCCAGGTTCAGCGTCGGCGGTACGACACCGTCGCGCAGCGCGAGGACGCAGGTCAGACCCTCGACCGCGCCGGCGGCTCCGAGTAGGTGACCTAACGCGCCCTTGGGTGCGGTGACCACAGGGTGATCACCGATTGCGGTCCGGATCGCGGCTGCCTCGGCGACGTCGCCGACCGGGGTGGCGGTGGCGTGCGCGTTGACGTGTCCGACATCGGATTTGGCGAGCCCTGCGGTGCGCAGCGCGGCGGAAATCGCCCTGCCGGCTCCAATGCCCTCCGGCTCGGGTGCGGTGATGTGGTACCCGTCGGAGCTGGTGCCCACCCCGGCGAGCCGAGCGTGCCGGGCGGCTCCGCGAGCTGCGGCGAACTCCGCCCGTTCCAGCACCATCGCTCCGGCGCCTTCGCCCAGGACGAACCCGTCCCGGGCGATGTCAAAGGGTCGGGAGGCCCGTTCAGGCTCGTCGTTGCGGGTGCTCATGGCCCGCATCTGGGCGAACCCCGCCAGGGTGATGGGCAGGATGCATGCCTCCGCGCCACCGGCCACCACCACATCGACCTCGCCGGCTCGTAGCATTCGCCAGGCGATAGCCAGCGCCTCGGCGCCGGAGGCGCAGGCTGCGACGGGCGCGTGCACACCACCGCGGGCACCGAGGTCCAAGCCGACATGGGCGGCGGGCCCATTGGGCATGAGCATCGGGATGGTCAGCGGCGAGACTTTGCGCATCCCCGCGTTCTCGAGCAGGTCGTCCTGCCCGAGCAGGGTGAGCGCCCCACCGATACCGGTGCCGATCACCACGCCCAGCCGCTCCGGCTCGACCTCGGGTGCGCCGGCGTGCTGCCAGGCTTCCCGGGCGGCGATCACGGCAAGCTGCTCGCACCGGTCCCAGCGGCGAGCCTGGACCCGCGGAAGGCAGTCGCTGGGATCGACCGCCAGCTTCGCGGCGATCCGCACCGGCAGGTCGAAGCGATCAACCCAGTCCTCGGTCAGCGCCACGACACCGCTCTTGCCGGACCGCAAGGCGTCCCAGGTCGATGTGACGTCGCCGCCGAGCGGGGTCGTCGCACCCAGCCCCGTGATGACAACCTCAGTGGTCATGTCCACCTCAGCCCGAGATGAAGTAGCGCCGACGAGTGCACAGCGTCATGTGGTCTTGGCTACGTAGTCCACCGCGTCGCCGACGGTCTTGAGGTTGGCCAGTACGTCGTCGGGCACCTTGACACCAAAACGGTCCTCTACCTGTACCGCGATTTCGACCATGGACAACGAGTCGATGTCCAACTCGTCCACGAAGGACTTATCCAGGGTGATCTCACTGGTCTCGACGCCTGCTACCTCGTTCACGATTTCGGCAATGCCGTGGAGGATCTCCTCGTTGGTCACTGGTGTCTGTCCCTTCTGTCGGGTCTCGGTGATCGGGGCGCAGCGCCCCTGCGGCGATGCATTTTCCAGCTGCCCAGATTGGGTCTCACGGCAGGACCACCGCCTGGCTTGCATAGGACAGTCCGGCGCCGAACCCGACCAGCAGCGCTAGATCCCCGGAACGGACCCGACCCTCGGCTCGCATGTGATCAAGCGCGAGGGGTATCGACGCCGAGGACGTGTTTCCCGAGTGGACGATGTCGTCGGCTACCACCATATCCTTGCGGCCTCCGGCGTCCCGGATACGCCTGGCGATGGCCTCGACGATGCGCAGGTTCGCCTGGTGCGGCACCAGCACATCGACATCTTCGGGGGCGAGCCCGGCCAGCTCCAACGCGCGCAGCGCCACGGGAGCGATCTTCGTGATCGCCCAGCGGTACACCTCCTGGCCTTCCTGGCGGATGGAGGAGTGGCGGTCGGCGATCACGATGGTGTCGACCAGGTCCCCGGCGCTACCCGCCGCGATCGGACCGATCCCGGGCCGCTCACCGTGGTCGACCGCGCCGACCACGGCCGCGCCCGCACCGTCGGCGAAGATGATGCAGGTGGAGCGATCCATTGGATCGACCCAGTCGGACAGTTTCTCGGCACCGATCACCAGCACATGGCGCGCGGAGCCGGCGCGGATCATGTCCGAGGCGGCGCCCAGCCCGTAGCAGAAACCTGCGCACGCGGCGTTGATGTCGAAGGCTGGGGCGGCCCGCACCCCGATGCGGTCCGCGGCCTGGCCAGCCGCATTAGGGATAGGCGACGGCATCGTGCAGGTGGCAACAAGCACTGCGTCGATGTCGCAGGGCGCCAGCCCCGCGTCGGCGAGTGCTTTGGAACCTGCATCGACCGCCATGTCGACGACAGACTCGTCGGCGCGCGCCACGCGCCGTTGTTCGATTCCCACCCGGGCGCGGATCCACTCGTCACTGGTGTCCACCCCGCGGGTGGCGATGTCGGCGTTGGTCACGATCTGCTCGGGTTGCCTGGTGCCCAAGCCCAGGATGCGCGCGCCGGCGATGGTGGTGAGCTGCCGGAGGTGGGGCCTCACGCGGGGATTCCTGAATAGTCGGCCCGGCTCGCACCCCTGGAGTGATCGGCGATCAGATCAGCGACCTTGTCGAGGTCATCAGGTGTCTTGAGCGCCAGCGTAGCCGTGCCTTTCAGGTCACGTTTGACCAATCCGGACAGCGTGCCGGCAGGTGGAAGTTCGATCGTTGCGGTGATGTCCAGGGCGCGCAGCGTGGCCATGCAGCTGTCCCAGCGGACCGGCCTGGTCACCTGGGCGACCAGCCTTGCCAGCATCTCGGCACCCTCGCAGATCACCTGTCCGTCGGTGTTGGACAGCAACGGTCGAGTCGGGTTCTTGGCGGTGAGCTGCGCGGCGTACTCGGTCAGGGCTCGCTCGGCCGGCGCCATGAAGCGGGTGTGGAACGCTCCGGCGACCGGCAGCGGTATCACCCGTGTTCGAGCCGGCTTGTGCGCGGCCAGTGCCGCCAGCGCGTCGAGCCTGCCTGCAGCGACGACCTGTCCGGCGCCGTTGCGGTTGGCAGCGTCCAACTCGAGTTGCGCCAGCGCAGCCGCGACATCATCGGGGTCCCCCCCGAGCACGGCAGACATCCCGGTGGAGACCAGCGCGCACGCCGCAGCCATTTCCCGCCCCCGGACGGTGGCTAGCTCGACGGCCTCATCGCTGGTGAGTACCCCGGCGATCGCCGACGCTGCCAGTTCGCCGACTGAATGACCGGCGGCTGGAGCTGCCGCGATCGAGGTCGGCAGGTCCAGCCGCCGGAGCAGTTGTTCGGCGGCCAGCAGCGATAGTGCCACGATCAGTGGCTGGGCTACCGCGGTGTCCTTGATCTCCTCGGCATCCGCAGTGGTGCCGAGGCGCCGCAGATCCAGCCCGGCACTGCCCGACCAGGCGGCGATCCGGTCCTGCGCACCCTCCACCTCCAGCCAGGGTGTCAGCATGCCGGGGGCCTGGGCGCCTTGGCCGGGGGCGAGCAGTGCGATCATCGGTGTCCACTGAACACCCTGGCTGGCCATGGCGGTGATGCTGGCGGTCACGAAGTCCACCGAGCCATTCTTGTGGAGTGTCTACAAGCACGTCTGTGGTACCCGGCCTGTCACGCGGCCGCCCGGGCGAACCGGTGAGCTACCACAGGCCGCGCGAGCGGGCCAGCCGGCCGACTGCCAGACCCACTCGCAGCACTAAGCCGTCTCGGGGATCGCCGGGCACCCGTCCGGTGATCTCGGCGATGCGGCGCAGCCGGTAGCGCACCGTGTTGGGGTGTACGAACAACCGCCGGGCACAGGCCTCCAGTACTCCGCTTGCGTCGAAATACGCGTCGAGCGTTTCGACCAACCCACCGCTGGCCGCCGTGAGCGGGCGCATCACCTGGTCCACCAGCAGCCGTTCTGCTTCCGGGTCTCCGGCGAGCGCACGTTCGGGCAGCAGCTCCGCAGCCGGTACCGGGCGCGGTGCCGACGGCCAGGCTGCCACTGCGCGCAGTGCCGACAGGGCGTCGGCGGCGCTGCGGTGCGCCTCGGCCAGTGACGGTACCGTCGGCCCGACGACCACCGGACCGGTCCCGAAGGCGCCGATCATCCAGTCCGGATCCTCCGGCAGCGCGGGGCAGCCGCTGACCACCAGCACCAGGCGGGAACCCTGCACCCCGACGAGGACCCCACGCCCGGTGCGCACCGCGATACCCCGGATGTCGGAGAGCAACTCCGGATCCCCGTCCGGGGGCGGGTTGCCCACCAGGACTGTTGCTGGTGCAGTGGGTTCTAAGCCAAGCGCCGCTGCCCGGGACAGCAGCGACTCCTCGCCGTCACCGCGCATGATGCCGTCCACGACCAATGCCTCCAGCCGCGCGTCCCACGCGCCGCGCGCCTCAGCGGCACCGGCGTAGGCGCTGGCGGCGGCGAAGGCCACCTCCCGGCTGTAGCGAAGCGAGGCCTCGGTGAGCAGAGCGCGCTCCACGTCGTCGCCTGCGAGTTCGGGCAGCTGCTGCTCGAATACCGAGGTAGCGACCCGGACCAAGTCGACGGTCTGGCGCAGGCTGACCCAGCGGCTCAAATCACGCGGAGCGGTGCGAAAAGGGCCGGCAGACAGCTTCATCGAGTGCTGCGGATCCGTGAGCCACTCGACGAAATTCGCCAGGCTAGTCTGGGTGACCAGCAGGATTCCGGCTCGCTGATCGGCCGGTAGCCGGCGAAACCAGGGATAACGCATCTCCATCTCGGCCGCACTGGCCGTGGCGAGCCCACCAGTGGCCAGTGCCAGCCTGCGTAGCGTGCTGGCGGACAGCGGGTGGGTACTCGTCTGGACGGTCATAGCGCCAGCATCGCACGGCAACGCTAGGCACAACTGCCGGACAACAGTGCAACAACGCAAGGCCAACGGAATATGGCTTCGCGCGATAGTGTTTTGACGAAGCCAGAAGACCGGTCAGGACACAGTCTTCCGGCGAAGCGACACAGTCGAGGAAAGACGGTCGAGGAGAGACGCATGGTCAACTCGCCACCAAGGCTCACGCCCCAGGTCGATGTGCGCCCGGCAGCGCAACGCAGGCACACCGCGCTGAACTGGCTGGACTCGCGGCACAGCTTCTCCTTCGGCCGGCACTACGACCCGGCGAATACACATTTCGGGCTGCTGCTGGTGAACAACGACGACGTGGTGGAGCCCGGTCTGGGGTTCGAGACCCACCCGCATCGCGATATGGAGATCGTCACCTGGGTTCTGGACGGGTCACTGGTGCACGAAGATTCCAACGGCAACTGCGGGGTGATCTACCCGGGGCTGGCCCAGCGGATGAGCGCGGGCACCGGAATCACGCACTCGGAGAAGAACGACTCCTGGCGGTTGAATGGTGAGCAGCATGACCAAAACGTGCACTTCGTGCAGATGTGGGTGCTGCCGGATGCCCGCTCGATCGAACCCAGCTACCAGCAGCTGGACATCAACCAAGAGCTAGGCCCGGTCGATGCGGGGTCGGGTGAGCTCGTGGTGGTCGCGTCCGGGATGGAAGCCCACCGGGACCGCCGGGCGATCTCCATCCAGCAGCAGCATGCGGCCCTGCACGCGGCTCGGCTGCAACCCGGTGCCGGCGTCGAGCTACCAGCCGCTGCGTTCGTGCACCTGTTCGTCGCCCGCGGCGCGGTGGATCTGGAAGGGACCGGCCCGCTGGACACCGGCGACGCCGCCCGGCTGACCGCCGCC
Source organism: Pseudonocardiaceae bacterium (assembly GCA_035606945.1). Taxonomy (GTDB): domain Bacteria; phylum Actinomycetota; class Actinomycetes; order Mycobacteriales; family Pseudonocardiaceae. Next base: position 13,894 of record DATNDR010000068.1, on the reverse strand, counting down.
GGCGGCCAGCGCGTCACCGCCGGTTCCGCCGGCGCCGAGATCCTCGTCTGGGAAATGGCCGCCCGCCTGATAAACGCGTAGGCCTCCCTGCACCCCGCGCCCCCTCCACCCCGACATGGAGCAACGGCCAAGCACGCTAGGCGACGCCGGGGTCGGAAGTTTGGGGCCCGGCGGCTTGCGGGTCGTCGATGCGGTAGTGGTGCGCCGCTTCGGTGACCACGGAGTGGTCCACCTCGCCGCGACGGGCCAGCGCCGCGAGCGCGGCTACTGTGATCGACTCGGCGTCGACGAGGAAATGACGCCGCGCGGCCGGCCGGGTGTCGGAGAAGCCGAAGCCATCCGTGCCGAGCGTGACCAGCTCGACGGGTACCCAGGGACGGATGAGGTCGGGTACCGCACGCATCCAGTCTGACACCGCAATCAGTGGGCCCGCCGCATCCTGCAGCACCCGGGTCACGTGCGGCACCCGCGGTTCGGCCGAGGGATGCAGCAAATTGTGCCGGTCCACCTCGACAGCCTCGCGACGCAGCTCCGTCCACGACGTCGCCGACCACACGTCGGCCTGCACGCCCCACTCCTGCGCCAACATCTCCTGGCCTCGCAACGCCCACGGCAGCGCCACACCGGAGGCGGCGAGCTGTACCCGCGGTCCGGTGGTGTCTGGTGCCGGGGCCGGTGCGTACCGGTACAGGCCGCGCAGCAACGCCTCGACGTCCAGATCCTCGGGTTCTGCCGGCTGCTGGTACGGCTCGTTGTAGACGGTGAGGTAGTAAAAGACATTCGGATCGCGCGAACCGTCATCGCCGTACATGCGTCGCAGCCCATCGCGGACGATGTGCGCGATCTCGTAGCCCCAGGCCGGGTCGTAGGCCACCACAGCGGGGTTGGACGCGGCGAGCAGCTGGGAGTGCCCGTCGTTGTGCTGTAAACCCTCACCAACCAGCGTGGTACGCCCAGCGGTGGCGCCGAGCAGGAATCCGCGGGCCATCTGGTCGCCCGCCGCCCACAGGCCGTCACCGGTGCGCTGGAAGCCGAACATCGAGTAGAAGATGTAGATCGGGATCAGCGGCTCGTTGTGCGTGGCGTACGACGTGCCTGCCGCGGTGAACGACGCGGCCGAGCCGGCCTCGTTGATGCCCTCGTGCAGGATCTGGCCCTGCTCGCTCTCCCGGTAGGCCAGCATCAGCTCAGCATCCACGGAGGTGTAGAGCTGCCCGTGCGGGTTGTAGATCTTCTGCGTGGGGAACATCGAGTCCATGCCGAAGGTGCGCGCTTCGTCGGGAATGATCGGCACGAACCGCGGCCCGATCTCGGGATCCTTGATCAGCTCGCGGAGCTGCCGGACGAACGCCATGGTGGTGGCGACCTCCTGCTTGCCCGATCCGCGGCGCAGCACGTCGTAGGCCTTGTCGCCAGGAAGCACCAGGGTCTTGGATTTGGTGCGCCGTTCGGGCACGAATCCACCGAGTGCCCGGCGGCGCTCACACATGTACCGGATCTCAGGTGCGTCCGGCCCGGGATGGTAGTACGGCGGTAGCGCCGAGTTTTCCTCGAGCTGCGCGTCGGTGATCGGGATGCGCTGGGCGTCCCGGACGTGCTTGAGGTCTTCCAGGCTGAGCTTTTTCATCTGGTGGGTGGCGTTGCGGGCCTCGAAGTGCCGGCCCAGGCCGTAGCCCTTGATGGTCTTGGCCAGGATCACGGTGGGTTGGCCGTGGTGCTGGGTGGCGGCCTGGTAGGCGGCGTAGACCTTGCGGTAGTCGTGCCCGCCGCGTTTGAGGTTCCACAAGTCGGTGTCGGATAGGTCTTTGACCAGTTCCTTGGTGCGCGGGTCGCGCCCGAAGAAGTGTTCGCGGACATAGCCGCCGTCGTTGGCCTTGTAAGTCTGGTAGTCACCGTCGGCTGTGACGTTCATCAAGTTCACCAGCGCGCCCTGCCGGTCGGCGTGCAACAGGGCGTCCCACTCGCGGCCCCAGATCACCTTGATGACATTCCACCCGGCGCCGCGGAAGAACGACTCCAGCTCCTGGATGATCTTGCCGTTGCCCCGGACCGGGCCGTCGAGGCGCTGCAGGTTGCAGTTGACCACGAAGGTGAGGTTGTCCAGCCCGTCGATCGCGGCCACCTGAATCTGGCCCCGTGACTCCGGCTCGTCCATCTCCCCGTCGCCGAGGAAGGCCCACACATGCTGGTCGGAGGTGTCCTTGAAGCCGCGGGCGTGCAGGTAGCGGTTGAGCCGGGCCTGGAAGATCGCGTTGATCGGGCCCAACCCCATCGAGACGGTGGGGAACTCCCAGAAGTCCGGCATCAGCCGCGGGTGCGGGTAGGACGGTAGGCCGCCACCCGGGCCGGCGTGGGAGAACTCCTGCCGGAATCCGTCAAGCTGGTCGGCGGACAGCCGGCCCTCCAGGAATGCGCGGGCGTAGATACCGGGGGACGCATGGCCCTGGATGAACACCTGGTCCCCACCGCCGGGATGGTCCTTACCGCGGAAGAAATGGTTGAAGCCCACCTCGTAGAGCGCGGCGGAGGAGGCGTAGGTCGAGATGTGACCGCCGACGCCCACCCCGGGACGTTGCGCCCGATGCACCATCATCGCCGCGTTCCACCGGATCCACGCGCGGTAGCGTCGCTCGGTTTCCTCGTCACCGGGGAACCACGGCTCGTTCTCGGTGGGAATGGTGTTGACGTAGTCCGTGCTGGTCAATGCCGGCACCCCGACGCCGGTCTCGCGGGCCCGTTCGAGCAGCCGCAGCATCAGGTACCGGGCGCGCTGTTTGCCGCCGGACAGCACGGCGGAGTCGAACGCTTCCAGCCATTCTGCGGTTTCTTCGGGATCGATGTCCGGCAGGTGAGCCGCGACCCCGTCACGGATGACCCGCACTCTCGCGGGCCGGCGATCGTTCTGCGTGGCCAAGGCATCTCCTCGCCTCGAGCTGTACTGATACACCCTGTTCTACGGGGCACTGGGTATCGGGGCACTGTGTTCTGGGGCACCCACCGGCCTCCAGCCGGGTATCGGACCGGCCGTCTGCAAGCCATCGTGCCGCATGATGGTGGGCCTGGCGATCGGTGCCGCGTTACCGCCGGGCCACCCGTCTGGAAGCATCTCGGCAATTCCGGATCGGCGTGTCCTGCTGCTGGCAGTTGCGCTATGGCAGGACCGCAGTGTTCGCTTGGACGCCATCGAGTAATAGCACGCCGGGCGGACGCCGCCAGGCATGACATGTGTGGAGGGGTGAACACCGTGGTCGCCGCCGCGGCGGGAGACACCGGCAAGCTCGGCGTTGCCGAGAGGCTCGGGATCGAATCGGACATGGTCGTGCAGGAACTCGGCTGGGACGACGACGTCGATGACGACGTGCGGGCGGCGATCGAGGAGGTGATCGGTGCTGACCTGCTCGACGAGGACTCCGACGAGATCGTCGATGTGGTGCTGCTGTGGTGGCGCGACGAGGACGGCGATCTGGTCGACACCCTCGTCGACGCTCGAGCACCGTTGGCTGAGACCGGAGTGATCTGGGTACTTACGCCCAAGACGGGTCGCGATGGTCATGTCGAGCCCTCGGACATCGCCGAGGCGGCGCCCACCGTTGGCCTGGCTCAGACGTCCAACATCAGCGTGAGTGACGATTGGACAGCCACCAGGTTGGCCACGCCGAAGGCTGCTAAGGCCAAGCGTTGAGCCCGTGACTGGGTTGGCGAACACAGCAAGTCGCGGACGAGGGGAAGGGTCTAAGCACCATGTCGCTGGCTGTCGGGGACCAAGCGCCTGACTTCACGCTGAAAGATCAGAACAACCAGGAGTGGACGCTGTCGGAGTTCCGCGGTGACCGCAACGTGCTGGTGGTGTTCTACCCGCTTGCCTTCAGCGGGATTTGTACCGGTGAGCTGGACCACCTGCGCGACCACCTCGCGGAGTTCGCCGACGTGCAGCTGCTGGCGGTATCGGTGGACTCGGTGTTCACTCTCAGGGCCTGGTCTGATCAACGGGGCTATGATTTCCCGCTGCTCTCCGACTTCTGGCCACACGGCACCGTCGCGCAGGATTACGGCATCTTCAACGACAAGGCTGGCATCGCCAACCGAGGCACCTTCTCGGTCGACACTGACGGCATAATCCGTTTCGCCGGGATGAACGGTCCTGGCGAAGGTCGTGACCAGGCCGTCTGGAAGCAGGCCCTGGCCGCATTGCCAACCTGAACACCGCGCCGCTCGGATCACCCGGGTGGCATCGGGCGCATAGCTCAGCGGTAGAGCGCTCGCCTTACAAGCGAGAGGTCGCAGGTTCGAAACCTGCTGCGCCCACCCGATGACTAGGAAAAATACGGTGCACTGGGCGGCCGACGGCTTTGTGGTCTCAGATTTGGTCTCATTCAGGTTCCAGACGCCAGAGGTTGGGGCTGCATCGAGCCGGTGAGTCGACTTACGAGGTCACAAGATCGCTTTTCTTCGAGTAGCCACTAGCGAAGCCACTGGGTACGGAGCTGACTGCCCCCGTTGTACCGGTGCGCGCATCGTGAACGGGTGCGGCGTCCGTTCGGCGCTCCGTGTGATCGTCGAGCGCCTGATCGCCGACGGGGTGCCGACCGCCCACGGTGCGTCGGCCTGCTGCAGCGTGCGGCCCGTGCTCGCCGAACAGGACGCCACCCAATTCATCGAGTCGGCATGAGGGATCTGGTCCCGTGGTTACAGATCCTAAGATCGCTCGCTTGCGATGCGCGCCGCCATTGCCTCGTGGCGTAGCTCGATCGCGTCCCGCCGGACCACAGTTCATACCGAGGCGACCGTCCGCCGCGCAGCAGTGGCGATAGGGCTGGCTAGGCGGCCGAGCCTGGAGGTCAATATCGAGTCGAAGGACACTGACCCGATGACGTTCTACGCGATCTTAGAGACGTCGGATCGCACGTGGCCATCGTCAAAGATCTGCGGCTTGAGTGTCCTGACGCGGAGACGGCCGCCGTCCTGGACGGCTTGCCGCTGTCGGTGTCACCCTCTCACGACGACAAGATCCGGCACTGGGGGACAACATCCTCGTCGTTCGACTCGACAGATTCAGGCCGCTGACGGGCGTTGCGCAGCGGGATGTCGGAGCCTCGACGCTCTTGATCGGTTTTATCCTGGACTTCTCGGATGCTGAGGGTCTGGTGACATGGCGGCAGACCGGCGCGCTTAGGGAGAAGCCGGCCAGGATTGGTCGGCGGGCAGTCGGTCCGGCTGGTCGCCGAGTGGTGGGTCCGGCCGTCCGCGTCTGGAGGTGGATCTGGTGACGAACCCGCAGCTCGACTACGAGATGTGGAGTAGGTGTTGACGCTGCTCGTCCATACGTAGGGACTGCTGTGCCAGGCGTGGACGGCATCGCTGCGGGTAACCGGAGTGGTCCCGACCACGCACCCTGGAGCAGGTGCCGCCACGCCGATGATCTACACGGCATGGTGCGCGATGTCCTCGGTGCGGGTGAGTCGCTAATGATCCTTGCTCTTTATCTGTCTCCCGCCGCAGGTTGGGCGGGCATCGAATGGACCTGCTTTACAACCGACAGGTCACCAATTTCGAACCCTGCTGCACCCACTGCCCGGTCAGCAGACAATGAGCCCGCCGGTGAGTCAGCGGCCTCCATTGTCTCAACTCCGATCGCATTCCGTCGTCCACAGCAAGGTTTCGACTTGCTGTGCGATGCCCCTGACAAGTTCGGGCGGGATGTGCTGATACCGTGTCGTCATGGACATTTGGACCATCCCATGAGCTCCATCACGGCACGAGTCGGCACACCGAGAACAAGGAGCATAGTCGCCGCCGTGTGACGCGCGTCGTGCAATCGGGCATCTCGCACCCCTGCGGACTTGAGCAGTGCCTTCCATTCGTCATGATCAGCCCGTGGATCGATCGGGCGGCCGTTGGGTTGGGTGAATACCCAACCACCTTCCTGCCAGAGTTCCGCTGCATGCTCGCGCTCCCTATCTTGTGCTGCCTTATGCTCACGCAGTGCCCGCAGTAAAGGGCCCGGTATTCCAACTGTTCGCTTGCCGGCACGAGATTTTTTACGTCTACCTCGACTAATCCGCCGCCGTGCCTCAGAGGGCAGGCGCTGGCATGTCGAACGCAATTCGGTGGGCATGGCTGGGGGCAAGGTCTTACGTGGCGCTGGCAGTCTTTCGGGCAGTGTTCCGTTTTGTGAAGCCGGGCACCGCAGGCATGCGGGTTAGCGCAACCATGTTCCCATTTGTGCCGCTGAAGCTGTTTCGGTGTGCGCAGCAGTCCATTGTTAAGATCCAGCCGGTGCCACTTCAGGCCCAGTGCCTCGCCTTTACGTAACCCGAGTGACAACGCAATTGCAAAGCGAACTCCGTTCCTTCGATCGGCCGCAGCGGTCAGCAGTCGCCGAGCTTCCTCGACGGTAAATGGCTCGATCTCCTCTTCCTCTACTCGTGGCGCTTTCGCAAGTTGTGCTGGATTCCGTGCAGTATGGCCGCGTCGGACAGCTTCATTTAGCGCAGTCTTGACGGTGCGGTGTGCTTGATGGGCCGTGCCCGGTGCGCTTCCGGTGGTGATCATTCGTGAATATAGTTTCTCTAGATGTTCGGGCTTCAGTGTATCCAATCGATGCGCACCGATCTTCGGTATCAGGTGTTTGTACACCGCCGCGCGATACCCAACAAGTGTTGTAGGTCGTACCGCCGGTCGCGCAATCTCTTCAACCCAATAAGTTAGCCACGCTTCTACGGTCCAGTCACCAGCCCTGCGGACACGGCCGCTGTCGCGTTGTTTTTCTAATTCCCGAACCTTCCGCGTAACAAGAGCCTCGGACTTGGCGGTTACGTGGCGTCGGTCCGGCTTGCCGTCGTCTCGGACCCCTACCGTGACCCGTCCATGCCAGTAGCCATCACTACCTAGGTAGATGCTTGAACGACCGTTAGGCTTACGAGTTTTCTTATTCATGGATCAGGTCCCTTCTAGGCGGCATGCTGCTCGGCGACCAGGCGTGCCGCGTACCTGTTCACTGCGTCGACGTGGATTCGGCGTAACCGGCCGATTAATACCGACTCGACGTCTCCGGTCCTAATGAGTTTGCACATGAGCGTCCGGCCGACCCCGAGCTTTTCAGCAGCTTCTTCGATCGTTAGCAGAACACGCGTAGGAAGCGGCCGCGCTCCGGGTATCTCAGGGGCGGCTCGCTGGTTGGACATGAGGACCGCGAGTCGGGCTAGCAGGTCGGCAATTTCGGCGGTGCGGGTGTGGTTGCTGGTAGGGGAGGCAGTGGCGTGCGTACTCACGGTCGCGGTCCTCCTGCGGTCGGGTTGGTGGTGGCGGTTACTTCGGTTACTCCAGTTATTTGCCTGATCAGCGCGGTAACCGATGAATTTGCTGTAGCCGATGCATCGCGGGCCTTGGTGGTTAGCTCCTGCCGCACGGTGTAGATGTCCGCGCGGAGAAAGTCGTTGAGCGAGACCGGATCCTCAGCGGGAACGTCGAATGCCCACAGCGGCGTCACGTTCTCCATGGTGGTTCTCCATTCGGGGTTCACGCGGCTTGATTGGCAGCTGTCGAATAATTTGTGGTTGGTGGTGATCCGCTGGTGGCGAGTTGTGCGGCGGTGTATTCGGCTTTCCAGCGCTGCCGTTCGGCGACGGCGTGCAGGAGCAGCACCGGCCGGGCTGGCACATCGGGATCGGTGGGTGCTGTGCGTTCCCACCGGTAGGGACCGTCTTGGGGGCCGTGGTCGGGTTGGATGCCAGCCTGTTCGAGGAGTTGCCGAACAAATGCGCTACGCTCCGCTCGATGATCATCCAGCGTCTTGTTCGACCACTTCCGGGACACGAGCACGCGCCGTCCGGCGATGCCCAGATGTTCGGGCTTGTGAGCCTTGCCCTTGCACCGCCCGGGTGTCATGGAATGTCGGGCGCCTTTGGGCTGGATGCCATAAAGGAGCCACACTGCGCATCGGGGTGAGCAGGGCGTGATCTGTAATTCGGCGTGTAAGCGGTGGACGTGCTCACGCTGAGCGTCGGTGGCATGCTCACCGAGCCCGGCGGCTTGGCCGATGGTTTTGGTCAGGTATTTCGTGAGGTAGCCGATGTGTCGTCCGGCTTCTTCGGTGCCGCCGAGGATGCCTTTGACGTGTACTTGGGTGCCGAAGCGGACGACGTGTGCGGGTTCGGTCAGCTGGTCACAGGCCTGTTCCCAAGTTGGGAGCGGCGTCCCGGTGTTGGGGTCGGTGAAGGTCTTGGCTCTGGTGTCCCAGATCGGGAGCCGGTCGTCGGTGTAGAGGAGCTGGTCGTGTGCGGGCCACCAGACCTGGTGGTAGGTCGCCGCGGTGATCGCGCGCAGCTCGCTGCGGGGGATGGCTCCCCGGATGGCGGCATGGAAATGGGGAGTGCCGCGTTTTTGGGGTTCGACGGTGCCGAAGTACTGCACATCCCAGCCGACGCAGCGGCGGGTGTTCTGCCAGAATCGATCGATCAGCGCTGGGAAATGGATCGCGTCCCGCGCTGCGCGTTGGTAGTCATACCGGTTGGGATCAACCGCCGCTCCCTCGTTGTCTACGCGTCCGTAGGAATCGAGGGTGAGGGTGAGGAAGGTTGAGGGCCGGTAGCGACCGGCGAACACCCGCCCCACCGTCCGTCTCTCGATTGGTCGGCGGGGCAGTTCTGGGGTGTCTTGGCGACGCCGGGTAGAGCGCTTGACGGGTTTAGGTGGGGTATCAAGTGGGGTGAGCCGGCCGCGGACCCCGGCGGCACGGAGTTCGGCGTCGAGCTCGGCGACTGAGTCAGCGATCTGCTCACAGGTGAGTTCGTCGCCGTTGGTTTTGCATTCGGTGTAGGCGGCGAGGAGATCGGCCCGGGTGGCCATCAGCTCCTTGTGGTCCTCACTGGGCTTGGCCCGGCTGGTGACCGGCTCGGTGTCGAGGTGCCAGCCCTGGCGGCATTGGGTCATCCGCAGCCGCCGGGCTTTTTCCGCGCAGGGACGGCATTGGTCTTCCCGGGTGGATCCGCAGGGTACAGGAACGATGTCGGTGCGGCCGGTGGTGGTGTCGATGCGGCGCATGGCCAGCGGCCGGGTGCAGACACCGTGCTGCTCGGCTAAGGCGTGTGCAACGTCGGCGCTGAGCGGCAGCGCGGCTCGCTGCGCCCGGGTCATCCGCGCGACATCGAAGTTGGTGGCATCCATTACCGATCACCGCCAACACCCAACAGGGCGATCGTGATGGGCTTTTTGTTCTGTCCGGTTCTCATTCCGACCGGGGAGGGGCTTGCGCCCGTCCCAGTGGGTATGCGTATCCTCACTACTGTTCACTCCTGACTCGGGTGGACAGCGCAGAAGCGGACAAGGTTGGTAGCCAGAGATTCCGCTTCTGCGCGTACGTTGGTCTTGCAGTTGATGAGGGCGTGCGGCATTACCGCGCGACCCCGGCGCGTTAATTTCCTTTTATTCCTCTCGCCGGTCGAAGATACGACTTGCTCTAGCAGTGGGGCGATTGTGTCACGTCGGCGAATTCGATGGACGGTGTTGGCGTGCTGGCTGTATTAACATCCGCCGACGTCTAGTCTCCTACATCACCCACCTCCCCGCTTGACAGTGTGATCCGAGGTCGACCATTACTCGCTGGGCTGTGCCCTTATTTGTGCGGCGATGTTCCTTGCTCGGGTTCGCTCCCGCTGCGCCCAGTACAGGGCTTCCCCGTCGTGTCCCGGATCGATTTTGGCGATCTGCTCGTACACAGACGCCGACCGTTGGTAATACGCAAGCCAGGCGACCGATGACGCGTCCCGACTCGGTCGGATACGCACCAGCTCTCGGTGGGCCTGCATCAACGTCCTCAGTTGCCCTGTCGCAATGATTTTCTTCACAGCCTTCATCTCCGGTGCTCACCGCAGTTCATCCCGTTGGTCTGGTTGGTCATCACCCGCGGGGAGCTGGCTCTCGATCTCCTTCGCGCGCTCATGTTCGCGGTCTGCCCAATAGAGGCTCTCGTGGTGGTGTCCTCGATCGATCTCGGCGATTTCGGCATACAACGCGGCAGAGCGCTGGTGATACGCAAGCCACTCCGCAAGCGGCGCTTGCCGAGCGCGCCGAATCCGTGCCAATGCCTCATCAGCCTCTCCTAACGTCTGAGGCATCACCGGTTTGGCGGGCTCGTCTCCGGTCATGTGCCCTCGCTGGTGTCCCGGGTTTCGTAGTCACGTGCTTGGGACTCGAAGGCGCCGGCGGCAGACTCGATAGCCGCCAAGGCCCACCACGGCAACGTGGTAGCGGAGGCGATCTGTCGCCAGGCCGCCGCCACCGCCCAGGACGCGGCAGCCATCTCTCGTGATGCCGCGGGGTCACCTTTGCCGCACCGAGCACTCCATTCCCACGCGCGGCCGTACTGCCGGTAGGCCGCTTCCCAGACCCGCGTACATGTCTCTGAGGCCATCACCTCGCCCGCAGAGCCCGACACGAGTGCACCGTGGTGGGGGAGGCCGGAGACTGGCCGGGTGGCCCGAGGACCCTCCCGGCCAGCACCCCGGACTCGCGCGGGCTCGCCGCGGCTCATCCCGAGGCTCACGCGGCCTTGCCGGGCTGCTCAGCGCTCCCGGCGGCACCGCTAGGCTTGGTTGACGGCGACGGCCGAGTCCCGGCACCACTCCGTGTCACGGTGAAGCCGGTGGCCCGGTAGAGGTAGGACTGGTACTTGAATTCGCCGTTGCCGGCGACTCGGGGTTCCGCCGTCAGCCCGTCCAGCTGAATTGGACGCATACCCGGCAAGACTTCCGTGGTCGTCGGAACCGGTTGGACTTCTGCGATCAAGGTGATTTCGAACGAGGCCCGCTTGGCGGTCGGCTCGTCCGGGTCGGTGACCGTGGCTTTCCACTGTCGCTGGCCCGTCACCTGATCAATTTTCTGCCGCACTGGCCGTCCAGCGGCTTTATCCTCGCGCGTCTGATAGTCGTTGTCTGGAGCGACGTCACCGATTAGAACCAAGCCCTGCGGAAATGCGCTGTCGAACTCAACGTCGAATCGGTATCCCCGGGGGATCGCCATGAACCTTTACTCCTCTGGCTCGACTGTCTGTGTGGTTGCCGCCCCCCGGCCGGCGGGCGACATCACTAGATTCGGCCTGGTCAGGTCCGTTCTCGACCTCGTCAATCGTCTCTTCTCCAACTTCTGTTCCTCCTCTGGTCTCGCGCAGTCTCGCGAATGTGGTAGTCTCGTCTTGCCCAGTCTCGAACGAAGGGTCAACACTGTTGGACACCAAGCCAGTCGTGCTGAAAGGTGCTACTCCAGCAGCGTCACCTGCAAACTCACCGAGCTTTTTGTCGCGAGTACGACAGGGTTGCTGCGAAAGCGGATCCGACTCTACGAGGAGGGTGGCCGAGCAAGGCGCAGTTCTACCGGTGGCTTTCCGGTGAATTGGTTGGGGTTCCCTATCCCGACCACTGTCGCATTCTGGAGAAAATGTTTCCCGACTGGAAAGTTGATCAATTATTCCAGCTCTACGATGGTGGGATTGACTTTATACCCGAACCACCCACGAAGCAGGAGCAAGCTCCGAGATCTACACCGGTTTCGCAAATCAAACTAAATAGCCCAACTGGTCCAAGTGGGCATCTCGTTATTTCCGGAGGCGAGCTCACCGCCGCCTTAGTGGATGTCGTTCGGAACGCCCAAGAATACCTGGTAGCGGTCGGATCACGTTCGAGCGAAATATCATACTTGCAAGAAATCGAACGGGCAATACAAGATAAACCACGACTCGTTCACTATCGGATCTTGTTGGGTCCACCTCACAGCCAGGTACTCAAGGACCATCTATTACGTCTACTGACACTTCGTCCGGCACAGGTCAACGGCAGCGCTGAGCAGACGGTGCATGTCAGCATCCTCAATGATTTAACCCGTTACCCTGAGAGATTTTTTGTCGCGAGTGAACAAGCCGCGGTTATCATACTTCCATCAGCAAATTCTCCTATGAACTTTGACACGGCCATCATCGTTCGCGAACCACAGTATGTTCACAGGCTTCTGCAACACGGTAAGGCGCTCTACAGCAAAAACCGACTCGAATCGTTCGACGCCATAAACCTCTTAGAGGTACTCGAATGACGTCCGAACCTCGACGGTCGCAGTCGGCGGATAACGTGCACGCAGTTCGGAGCCTCGCTGATGGGGACCAGGCAAGTGTCGTCTCGCTAATTCAAGAACTCGTAAGAATACCAACGCGGGGCGGCGTCGACCCCTGTGAGCCCATCATCGACTGTGTATCGCAGTGGCTCACAGAGCATGACCTGCCGTCCCGACGCCTACATGATATGGATACCGGTCGAGCCGTAGCGCTCGTCTGTGACATAACCGGGCACCATTCGGGGCCACGTTACGTTCTAAACGCGTGTTTAGATACCGCACCTTTTGGTGATGCATCAACCTGGCAACATGAACCAACGTCGGCCGCAACGGAAAACGGCTGGTTGTATGGCCGAGGAAGCGCAGACTGCAAAGCGGCAATCGCGATATTCATGCACATCGCGACACATCTCTATGGCGTCGCGTCGAAGCTGCACGGAAACCTTACGCTCTTATTTGACGCTGACGAGCATACGGGTAATTTCGGGGGAGCAAAGCGATATTTCGGAGCGCCTGATGCGCCCTGTGACGTCCTCGGTGTCATGATCGGATACCCCGGTGCGGACGAACTTGTCATCGGTGGGCGAGGATTTCTACGTGCAGAACTAACCACACGCGGCGAAGCGGGCCACACGGGCAGTCAACGCGCAGTAGATAACGGCAATGCCGTGGAAAAAGCTGCCGAACTTGTACGACTAATTTGCGGTCATCGTACACCTGGACCAGTCGATCCAGCACTAGGACTTCCTCCAAAGATTACTGTCACCAAGATCGCTGGCGGCGAAGGATATTCGATCGTTCCGGACACTTGCGCTGTTGGTGTCGATGCGCGACTGACAACAACCTTCGATGAATCCTCCGGCAAAAAGATAATCGAAGCAGCTGTGACACAAGTTGACGAGTGGTTATCGACGACTTTACCAACGACTGTTACCTTTTACGAAAGCTGGCCAGCCTACCGGCTCGATGCAAGCGCGCACGTTCGCGTTGCGCTAACTCGTGCAGCTGAACGTCACTTAAAGAAACATGTGCCTGCCAAGGTCGCTGGCCCGTCCAATATCGGCAACTACCTCGCCAAGCTAGGCATAGACGCAACCGCGGGCCTCGGGGTGCGGTACAAAGACCTCCACGGCACCAACGAAAGAATTGAATTAGCCACCGTTCCAGTAGTCCAAGCAATTTATCATGAAGCTGTGCTGAGGTTGCTAAGTCCATAGCTCACCTGATGCGGTCTCTGGCTGCATGCGACCGTCAGCTCAGGCAACAGCCCCGGTCAGGTGAACGATATGCCTCATACCGCGGCCCGGTTCATCCGCGGCCTACGCGCGCGAGAGGTTGCCTATATTGTCTGACCTGGCGCGATCGAAGATCCACAGTTGCCGAACGACGCCGTGGCGAACCTACTCGACTGTACCTGTCTCCTAAACGTGACACTGCTGCCACGTTTCGCTCGTATCACCCTGGGTTACACCGCGTTACGAAGATGTGTGTTGCCGAATAAGTCTCTATGGGATCAAGCGCGCCGCCTACGGCGACGCTGACGTGGCTTAGCCTTAGTTGGTTGTCCGACTCACCTGCCCGCCGGGCCGATCCCGCTCGCTGCGCGCGGCCTGGCGGCCGTGCTCGCGGGGGTCGGCCCGCCGGGCGCTAGCTGGTTATCGTTGAAGCCGTGCTGTCGATCCGTCGAAACAACCCCCAGCGTTGCTACCGCGGGTGTACAACAGCGCGCATACAGTTACCATTGCCATAGCCAGTACGCGAACCGGCGGACGAATGCCATCGTGTCTCCTCGCGT
>DATNDR010000067.1:0-6514 GCA_035606945.1 Pseudonocardiaceae bacterium | reverse complement strand
CGCATGGCGGGGAGTTACTCCCGGCGGCGTATCACTGGTCAGCATCAGTGCTATGCCCGGCGTTGAGGGCGTGGTGGTACGCGATCCGGTCATCACCGACGATTTCGCCCGCCGCCGCGCGGATAGTCTGGACGCCGAGGCGGCGTATTACCGCCACCGGGCCATCCAGGAGGAGCAGGCCCTGGGCCCTGGCTATTACGTAGACCTGCTCCGGGAAATGGCTACCGACCGGGCCGCGATGGCCCAGCGGATACGGCCCCAGAACGCAGCAACGTGATGAGCGTCCCGGGAGATCCGGCGAGACGACGCCGTTGGCAACCGCCTAGCCAATTCCCTGATCGCAACCGCCGCCAACTGATCGACGGTTTCATCGGGCCTGCGCCACAACCGCGGCCGCTAGCGCGTCACCAGGCAGGCCGAATACCACCGGCCAGAGCCTCCGATCGGTGCGTCAGGTACCTGATCGGGGCCGTTGTCGCCTCGACCACCAGTCAAGATTCCGGAGGCAATTGATGCAGTCTGCCCACCCTGGTTGGTGCGATCCGCGCTACTGGCGCTTCACCGACATCGACGTTCAGCACCGCTCCACGCCCACCCTATTGACCACCTGCGATCATGAGTGGTGGTTCACCCTGGTCCGCGCCGACGAGTGGACCGACCTCGGTCACGCTGACCCGGCCGCCGGCCGAGTCGGGCATCACCCATTGGTCAAGTCGACTGCTGGGGAACTGGACGTGGAAGTCGTCGCGTTGGCCGGCCACGTTCGGGTTGCCTGCGGCGCGATCGAGATGATGATCACCGGGGCGCCTCGTTATGACCTGGCCCGCTTCGGTCCGCAGCGCAGCCCGCTTGGTGGGATCCCGGTGGAGTACAAGGGTGCCGAGATATCTCGGCCCGACCAGCGAAGGGCGTACTCCCGATGACGCGGCGACAGCACAGTGACGCAGAGCCCGCGCATACGGTCGCCAGCGGAACCAGGGACACGGCAAGCGACACCATTGGATTAGACCCTTACGCCGCCACTTCCCGGGAGACGACGGAGGGGCGGGTGTACACCGTCACCGGTGGTGACTGGGACGAGCTACTCGAGGACTGGCGCCACGACGAACGCATCGTGGTCAACATGGGGCCGCAGCATCCGTCTACGCATGGCGTGCTGCGGCTGGTGCTGGAGCTGGAAGGGGAGGTCGTTACCCAGGCCCGCTTGGTGATCGGCTACCTGCACACCGGTATCGAGAAGAACTGCGAGTACCGGACCTGGACCCAGGGCGTCACCTTCGTCACCCGAGCCGACTACCTGTCGCCGCTGTTCAACGAGGCCGCCTATTGCCTGGCCACCGAGAAACTGCTGGGCATCACCGCGCCACACCGCGCGCAGGTGATCCGGGTGCTGCTCATGGAGCTCAACCGGGTCGGTTCGCATCTGGTGGCCATCGCCACCGGCGGGATGGAGCTGGGCGCGCTGACCGGGATGACCATCGGGTTCCGCGAGCGCGAGGAGGTCCTGCACCTGCTGGAGTTCCTCACCGGTCTGCGGATGAACCACGCGTTCATCCGCCCCGGCGGGCTCGCCCAGGACCTGCCCGAGGGCGCCGAGGACAAGATCCGAACCTTCCTGAAGGTGATGGACTCCCGGCTGCCCGACATCGACAAGCTGCTCACCGGGCAGCCGATCTGGAAGCAGCGCCTGCAGAACGTGGGCTACCTGCCGCTGGATGGCTGCCTGCAGCTGGGGGTCACCGGCCCGATCCTGCGCAGCGCCGGGCTGGAGTGGGACCTGCGCAAGATCGAGCCCTACTGCGGGTACGAGGAGTACGACTTCGAGGTTCCCACCTCCACCGACGCCGACTGCTACGCCCGCTTCCTGCTGCGTGTCGAGGAGATGCACCAGTCACTCAAGATCGTGGCCCAGTGCCTGGGCAAGTTGGAGCCGGGTCCGGTGATGGTGGCGGACGGCAAGATCGCGTGGCCGGCGAAGCTGTCCATCGGCGCCGATGGGATGGGCAACTCGCTGGAGTACGTGCGCAAGATCATGGGACAGTCGATGGAGGCGCTGATCCACCACTTCAAGCTGGTCACCGAGGGTTTCGCGGTGCCTCCGGGTCAGGTCTACTGCCCGGTGGAGTCCCCGCGCGGTGAGCTGGGCTGTCACCTGGTCTCCGACGGCGGCACCCGCCCGCTGCGGGTGCACATCCGCGACCCCAGCTTCGTCAACTTGCAGTCCATGCCGGCGATGTCCGAGGGCGGTCTGGTGGCCGATGTCATCGCCGCAGTGGCCTCGATCGACCCGGTGATGGGAGGCGTAGACCGATAAGCTGTCAGCCACCGCTGACGACGAACGGTATAGAACGTGGTCCGCGCCGTCGACGGTGACGATGACGATTCGCGCCCCGATGACGACGACAAGAGCACGCGAAGCAGGTACGAAACGTATTCGAGGGGGCACCGTCAACTTGCTGAGTTTGTCTGGCGGTACGGGCATGGTTGGATCGGTCGGGTCGGTCTGCGGAGCTTGTGTCAGGCGGCCGTGGCCGTGCCGGTGACCTGGTTCCAGGTGGTGAATCGGTCGGCCATTTCGCGTCGGTACTCCTCGGCGGCGAGTCGGTGGTGGCCAGGCCGGAAGTGTGGTGATATCCGCTGAAGGTGGATAAGAACCGCTGGGCGTGCCCGGGTGAGGTGAACCGTTTCATGGCTCGTTCGCGTTAGCGGGTGGGCTGATGGGAGTTCTCCGCCCGGTTGTTCATCAGATACTTCGACCGACGGTGCTCCACGCTGGGTATCAGCCGGCGATGAGCCACCCCGTAGCTACCCAGTTTGTCGGTGATCAGCACCCTCGGCACGTACTCCAGACCGGTGAGCAGCTTCCGGAAGAACCTGGTAGCGGCCTTGGCGTCGCGGCGGGAGGTGACCAGGATGTCCAGGACGTTGCCGTGCTGGTCCACCGCCCTCCAAAGATAATGAACCGTGCCGTTGATCTTGACGAACACCTCGTCGAGGTGCCACTTGTCCCCCGGACGTGCCCGGCGCCGACGCAATCCGTTGACGTAGGTCTGGCCGAATTTCGCGTTTCCATCTGCAAGAAGTCCACGGCCAGGACCGCCTTAGCTTGGGCGGTGAGGAACTGGCGCCAGGTCGGACCCGACCGGCGAAGCGCGGGATCGATACCGGCGTCATGCAGAAATCTGCCACACCGTGGAGACGGCGATGCGATGACCGAGGCGGAGCAACTCGCCCGGCACCCGCCGGTGTCCCCAGGTGGGATTCTCGGCAGCCATCCGAATGACCATGCTTTTGATCGCCGCAGCGGTTGGCGGACGTCCAGGTCGGCGGTGTGCGGTGTAGTCCCATGTCCGCGAGGCCAACCGGCGGTGCCAGGCCAGGATCGTGGCGGAAGTGACCGAGAAGATCGCGGCCCAGCGGCCGCGCGGCAGGAGCCGGGACAAGGCCGCCAGCCACGCCCGGTCGCGGGCGTATAGCGCACCCGCGCGACCTAGCGGCGCAACACGGCGTTCTCGTGCCGCAACACCAGCAGCTCGACGTCCTTGCTTAGATCTCGCCGCATCAGCACGGTGGTCAGGCCGAGTAGACAGCACACGAACCGGTACAAGATCTGTGAGCGTTGACGGCAGCAGCATTCGACGATCATCCATGCTCAGGCACCACGCGAGGAGCGCAGGTCAGGACACTGCAACGCGTTTCCGAGCCCCACAAGGTAGGTCAGTACCTTGGGCGAGCCGAAACCGGCCCGGACCTGCTGCACGTGCCCGCGCACCACCTCGGCGGCGATCCCACCGGCCGGGGCGAATTCCCGGCGCAACTGGTCGGCTACCTCAGCCAGTTGCTGGGCCACCTTGTCGGTCAACGACTGGCCGGCCGTGAGTAATGGTGCCTCTTCATCCTGGGGGCTGCGACCGGAGCCTGCCCTGATCGCGGCGCCGCCCGTCGGGGACGGGCAGGTCTGGCACGGTGCTGCGCTGATTGGGTGTTCAGGAGCGGTCGCCGTTGGACTGGCTGAGGGGGGCCGGTGTGTCGGGCATGACGATCCCGGCTGTCAGCGGTGCCGTGGTGGTGGGTGTCGGGGTGACCGGGGTTGCGAGGACATCGTGGGCCTCGGAGCCAGCGTTGTTGGTGGCGCGGTCGAAGAACCGGAGCAGTTCAACGGGGAAGGGCATCACCAGTGTGCTGTTCTTCTCGGCGGCGACGTCGACAACGGTTTGTAGCAGTCTCAGTTGCAGGGCACCGGGGGTGGCGGCCATCGCCTGGGCGGCGTCGGCGAGCCGGGCGGAGGCTTGGAACTCACCGTCGGCGGCGATCACCCGGGCACGGCGTTCACGTTCGGCTTCGGCCTGGCGTGACATCGAGCGCTTCATCGATTCGGGCAGTGAGATGTCCTTGACCTCGACCCGTTCGATGTGCAGGCCCCACGGTTCCTCGGTCGGTCCGTCGATGACCGCCTTGAGTTCGGCGTTAATCTGTTCCCGGTCCGACAGCAGGGTGTCCAGGTCGGCGCGGCCGATCACCGAACGCAGCGAGGTCTGGGCGACCTGAGAGACCGCGTTCTGGTAATTGCGCACGTTGACGACGGCCTTGACCGGGTCGATGACTGCGAAGTAGACCACCGCGTCCACGGTGAGGGTCACGTTGTCGCGGGTGATCGCGCCCTGCGCGGGAACGCCAAGCACCACGGTCTGCATGCTGACCTTCGCCATCCGGTCCGCGAGTGGCAGGACGAAGGCCAGCCCGGGCCCGCGGTAACCGGGCAGGAGCCGACCGAACCGGAACACGATTCCTTGTTCGTATTGCTGCACCATCCGTGCACTGCTCCCCACCAGCAGCAGAAGAACAATAGCGGCGGGAATGAGGAAGGCTAAGAGATTCATGACGGGGTTCACTTCCAGATCTGTCGCTCAGGTCAGCTGAATTCGATCCTTGGGCGCCGCGGGCGGCGGGACCGCGGTCATGCCCGACCAGGGTTAGGTCAGTTCCCGGGTACGTCCGCCGTCGGTCTCCCAGCGGCTGACCTGCTCTGGATCCAAGACGCCACAGGCTGTGGGTGAGCCCGGAAACACCGGCCCCGGGTCCCGGCGCGTGGACACTGCGCCAGGATCTGAAATGGTGTGCTGATTCCCGAGAACCGACGTCATGTCGGCGCTCCTTGTCTCCGGCTCTCACGCGAGACCGGAATCGCCGTGCGCTGATGACGACGCCGACATGGACGCTGACGCTCGAAATGTCCTCAGTAGCTTGAGCATACTCCGCGTCTGAGACCAGTGTGGGCATCCAGATAACAACGCGAACCGCATTTTCGAAAGATAATCTGACGGCTATTGCTGGTCGGTCGGGAGGCCCGCCACTGCTGTCAGCTGTGCTTGGCCACGGTGAGCAGCACAGCGGAGTCTTCGAGCGCTTCTTTCCCAGCTGACGTCCCCCGCGAGGCGTACCCGCCCGTGCACCATGTGCACGGTGTCCTCGCTGGGGTTGTCGTGCTCATCGGGCTTGTGGCCGGCGGTCAGCGCGATCACGGTTTGGCGCAGCACGTGTTCATGGCCGCCTTAGTGCGCGCGCTGTGCCCGCTGGAGACCTGCTTCGCGATCTTCAGCTGCTCACGGGCGAGAACGTGCGGGGACCGGCTGTCCGAAAGGCCTCAGTAATGGACACGATCGACTGGCGTGACGCCCAACAACTGATGGGGCGATTTCTGTGGTGGCGGTCGCGGTCCGTTGGACGGTAGACAGGCTCATCGCCGGTGGCGGCGGGTCGTCTGACGCCGGCGTCGGCTGGGGACTCTGTGGGAGGTTGGCGTGCACATCTGGCCTGGCTCGCCCTACCCGCTGGGTGCCTGAGGGATTCCAGAAGTCGGCTTAGGCCCCTGACCAGGGGGATGGATGTGGTCAGCCGTCGGGGCATGATCGTGACTCGTGTCGTTCCGTCTGCCTACTTGATCTTCCTTAGGCTGTTGAGCCTGCTGTTGTTGCTTCGTCGCTCGTCGGCATCTACGGATGTCGAACTCCTGGTCTTGCGCCACGAAGTCACGGTGCTGCGCAGAGCCAATCCCAGCCCGCGCTTGGACTGGTACGGAGACCGCGACCAAGCAGCGCGGGCACGCCTCAATCGGGCACAGGCAGGCTCCTATCAAGCCATGCCGCCGCTTGGCGCAGACCCGGCGGGCCGCACATCGCCGGACAAGCCACCAGCCCCAGACCAGGGCAGCAAAGAAACGAGCGAACCCCATCGGGGGCGATCATCCTGACATTGAAGCGAAGAAAACCGAGGCCGCCTTGAGGATAAAGCGTGCTCGTCGCAGCTCGGCCAGCTCCCGCTTGAGCCGCTCGATCTCCGCGTGCTCCTCGCTGCTCACCCCGACCCGCGCACCGGCATCCACCTCGGCCTGGCGCACCCAGCTGCGCAACGTCTCCGCCGTTCCGATACCCAACTTGGTGGCGACCGCCTCGATCGCGGCCCACTCCGAGCCCTAGCTGGCTCGTACCTCGGCGACCATCCGGACCGCACGCTC
>DATNDR010000104.1:0-2549 GCA_035606945.1 Pseudonocardiaceae bacterium | reverse complement strand
CGACTCAGCACACGTTACGAAACGCGAGCTCATACCCCCGATGAGGTCGTATGCAGGCGACTGCAGCGGGTTCCGAACTGGATCATCTGCGTGCCTAGCCCGTCATCATTCGGCGTGTCAACCGGCCGAACCTATTCGGCGTTGTTCCGATGTCGGGACAACGCCGATTGATCCGACGTCGTGATTGTTCCGACCTGAGCGCGGATTGGTGTGCGTGGCAGGGTTATCGACTGGCGGCAGGTCGGAACAATCAGAGGTTGTCGAGGAAGGCAAGTAGCGGGTCGGGCGGCTTGTAGCGGCCAGGCGCCGTGCCGGGCGGGGTGACTCGGGCGATGGCTCGCTCCTTCTCCGCCATGTCGGCGTGCAGGTAGATGTTGGCGGTGGCCATCTGCTCGTGGCCGAGCCAGAGTGCGATGACGGCGACGTCGATTCCGGCGTGTCGCAGCCGCATGGCGCAGGTGTGTCTCAGGGTGTGCATGGTGGCGTGCTTGGTCCGCAGCGACGGGCAGCTGGCGCGCGCGGTGGCGAGATGGACGGCGAGGCGGTGCTCGATGGCATCGTGGCTGAGCCGTGTCCCGGTGCGTGTCGGGAACAGCGGGTCATGGGCCTGACCCGGGTTCTCGGTGAGCCAGGCCCGCAGGACGGCAACGGTGAGTCCGGTGAGCGGCGTGGCCCGCTCCTTGCGGCCCTTGCCCATGCAACGGACGTGCGCTCCGGCGTCGAGAACGACGTCGCCGTGGGACAGGCCGATCAGCTCGGAGATCCGCAGCCCGGTCTGGACGGCGAGCACGAGCATGGCGTGATCGCGCCTGCCGGTCCACGTGGCCCGGTCGGGTGCGGCCAGCAGGGCGTCGACCTCTGGCGCGGTGAGCCAGGTGAGCAGTGTGCGCTCGTGGCGCTTGGCCGGGATGGCCAGGACCCGCTGGATGACGGCGGCGCGTTCGGGGTGGTGCAGTGCGGCGTAGCCGAACAGCGAGTGGATGGCGGCGAGGCGCCAGTTGCGGGTCCGCACCGTGTTGTGCCGGTCAGCTTCCAGGTGGTCGAGGAAGGCGGCGACCAGTGGCGCGTCCAGGTCGGCGATGTCCAGCGCGGAGGGCGTCTTGCCGGTCTTGGCGCAGGCGAAGCCGACCAGCAGCCGGAGCGTGTCCCGGTAACCGGTGATGGTGTGACTCGAGGCCCGGCGCTGAGCCATGAGCCGTTCGGTGAAGAACGCCTGCAGCACCGGCGCCAGCGTGGTCATGACTCACCTGCCCCGTGTTCGAGCCGGGCGGCGACGAGTTGCATCAGCTCCGGGACGGCGGACAAGTACCAGTACGTGTTCTTCGGCTCAACATGCCCGAGGTAGGTGGACAGCACTGGCAGCAAGGCCGAGATGTCCGCGCCTTGGCGGTGCCAGTCGATGAGGCTGTGCACGGCAAAGCTGTGTCTCAGGTCATGAATGCGCGGGTGGACGGTGTCGGTGCGAATTCCCATCAGCCCGGTGATCACCCGGAAGACCTGGTCAGCCTCTCCCCGCCGCAGGGGCCGGCCGGTGACGGACACGAAGAACCGATCGACCCGCGGGGTGGGGCAGAGCCGGTCCCGCGTGGCGGCGTAGGCACGGAGGGCAGCGGTGACCGACGGGTGCAAGGGGACAAGGCGTATCCGGTCGAACTTCGCGTGCCGGACGGTGACCATGCCCTCTGCGAGGTCGACGTCGGCGCGGGTCAACGCCGTCGCCTCCCCCAGGCGCATGCCCGTCGCTGCCAGCAGCCCGAGCAGCGTCCGGTAGGTGGCCGCCCGCAGCGGTGGCTGTAGCCGCTGGGTCGCGCGCAGGATCTCGGCGATCTGGCCCGGCGTGTAGATGTAGGGCGTGGGCCGCCGCCGCGGGACCCCCAGCAGGCCGGGCGGTGGGACCTCGTGGGCGGGGTCGATGGCGTGCAGGTAGCGGGCGAAGCCGCGTACCTCGCTCAGCCGGAAGTCGGCGGTGATCGGCTTGATCCCTGCCGGCAGGCGAGCCCAGGTCACCGCCAGCTCGACGGTGACGGTCCCGGCCCCGCTGGCGGCGGCGTAGGCGACGAACCCGGGCAGCACGCTGCCGTGCTGGCCGAGCTGGAAGCCCAGCCCGCGACGCAGACGCAGGTAGTCATCGAGTTGCTCGGCCAGGGTGCTCACGACGCCGCCCCGGTCGGCCAGGGCCGGGCAATGGTGCGGAGCCGTTCGACGTCGACCCGGGCGTAGGCGGCAGTGGAGCCGGGCGAGCGCTGTCGCAGCACCTGGCCGATCTCACCGAGCGAAGCGCCAGCCCGCAGCATGTCGCTGGCGGCGGTGTGGCGCAGCCGATGCGCACGCACCGCGCCAAGCCGGGCACGGCCGGCGGCGCGAGCGACGATGGTCGTCACCGCGCCACGGCTCAGGCCGACGTGGGGCGGCCGCACCCGCACGAATACCTCTCGGACCGTGGCCGTGCGGGGCCGGCCGCGGCACAGGTAGGCGGCGATCGCCTCGCCGACATCGACAGGCAACGGCAGCTGGTCCACCCGGTGACCCTTGCCGTGAACCGTGACCTG
>DATNDR010000016.1:0-113930 GCA_035606945.1 Pseudonocardiaceae bacterium | reverse complement strand
GGTGTGCGGTTTGATCTTCGGGTGTCCGGGCCGGAGGAGATGTCGCGCGACGAGCTGATCGTCGTGGTGCGGCGCCAAGCCGGGCAGATCACCGCGATGGCCGGGCAGCTCTCGGAGCTGATGGAGACCAACGAGGCGCTGGCGGGGAAGCTGGCCCGGCTGGAGCACCTGCTGTCCCGCAACTCGGGGAACTCCTCGAACCCTCCGTCGAAAGACGATGATCCGGGCAAGCCCGCACCGCCGGAGAAGAACAAACGCCACAAGGGTGGGCCCCAGCGGGCGCGGGGCAAGCAGCCCGGCGCTGCGGGGACGCATCTGGCATGGACCGAGAACCCCGATGACCGCCGCGACCGGTTCCCCCAGGGCCGCTGCGACTGCGGTGATGACCTGGACGGCGCCCGGGATCTGGGGATCGTGGACCGCTATCAGCAACACGAGATCCCGCAGGTCGCCGTGAAGGTCACGCAGTACGACCAGCACCAGGTGGAATGCGGCTGCGGGAAGGTCCACACCGCGCAGCGGCCCGACGGGGCCCGCTGCGGGCCGGTCGGGTACGGCCCCCACCTGGCCGCGTTCGCGGTGTACCTGATGGTCGTGCACTTCATCCCCGCGCACCGCGTCGTCGCGCTGCTGGAGTCGCTGACCGGCGCGGCACCTTCGGTCGGGTTCGTCCACGGCATGATCAACCGCGCGGCGGGGCTGCGCACCGGCGTGGACCAGCGAATCCGGACGCTGATCACCCGCGGGTATGCGGTGTGCTGCGATGAGACCCCACTGCGGGTCGGCCCCCAGCAGCCACCAGCGGGGAAGAAGAAGGCCGAGCGGTACCTGCTGGTGGCCTGCACCGAGCTCTACACCCACTACCTGATCGGTGACCGGTCCATGGACACCTTCACGGCGTTCGTGGTCAAGGACCTGACCAACTCAGTGATCGTGCACGACCGCTACCAAAATTATGACTCCGCCCAGCTCGGGACGCTGGTCCACCAGCTTTGCTGTGCCCACCTCCTACGTGATCTTGACGACGCCGCCCAGGTATACCCCGACGCGGTGTGGCCCACCCAGATCGCCGACGCGCTGCGTGGGCTGATCCACCAGGCCAACCTCGCCCGCGAACAGGGCCTGCCCGCGATCGCCGCCGACATCCGCGACGCGCTGCTCACCCGGATTCGCAACGGGATGCTGGTCGGGCTGTCCGACACCACCTCGGCCGGCACCCGCCCCGGACAACGCAAGGCCCGGCTGCTGCTGGAAGTCCTGCGTGACCGCCCCGACGACGTGCTGCGCTTCGTCCACGATCTCAAGGTGCCCCCCACCTCGAATCAGGCCGAACGCGACCTACGACCCAGCAAGATCCAACAGAAGATCTCCGGGCGCCTGACCAGCGTGGATCGCACCCGAGACCGCTACACCATCCTCGGCTACCTCTCCACCGCCGCCAAACACGGCCTCGACAAGATCACGGCGCTACGCGACGCGCTGACCGGTCAACCCTGGATGCCCGCACTACCCGCACCCACCTGACACGACGTCCCGACCGACCACCACCGGACGCCCACAGGCCGACCGGCGACAACGTCATGCGCTGACCATCAGGGCTGAATGTTTGCCAGCCAAGGGCCACATCACCATTAACATAAATGCAGACGCACCCAGCGTTGTCCACATTGTCCAATTATAATCTGCGAGCATACTCGACAGAAGATGATGACGTGTTGATCATTGGTCAATGTCCGGCCAAGGCAACGGTTCACGTCCGACCAGCAGGCGTCCACTATCGCGATCGTACGGAGCAGATCACGGCCCGGGTCTAGCATTGACAGGCATGTCAGCGATGCCTCACCCTCCGTTTCCCAACCCTGACTCGGAGATTCTGAAGTTGATCGTCAACAACGCAATCGCCGCGATGCTATCGAGAGAGGTGGACGCCGAAGGTGCGATCCTCCATGCGGCAGTGCATGCCTGGTACGAAGGCCACATCGAAGGCGAGGACGTCTGTCCTGGATGTGACTTCAGAGGTCACATGCCGCACCAGCGACACAAGATGATCAACCCTGATCTGAACTGATCGTCTGCACATGTACAGCTGAGAAGTACAGCAACCGTGCCCCACCAGCCAGACGATGCCGGACCTTGCAACCATCGTTGACCTGCGCAAGAAACCTCATGCAGCTGCGCTGCCAATCTCTGGGGGTCAAGGGGTCGCAGGTTCAAATCCTGTCGTCCCGACGGTCATAAGGTCAGGTGTAGGGCCTTGCTCACCTCGGTGAGTGGGGCACTGACGGCTGTCAGAAGGTCCCCGAATGTCGCGAAATGTCACACTATAAGTTGATCTAGCGAGGAACACGGACAGGACGTCGCGGCGCTTCTCCAGATCCTTTTGTCGGGTGCGTATAGATTCGTTTCACCAGAGACAGAGCCGCGTGCACGGCCCACGCGGACACGATCACATCGGACACCTGGTGGCCACATGCTGAGAAGTTCGTGACGAAGAGCCGAGCGATCAACGAATGACCCCCTGTCGGAGGTGGTTTGTGGATGCTCGGCTCTTTTTCTTGTCTGGTGCGCAAATCTAGGGAGCTGTCGTGAGGATCAAACTCGGTTGGGGGGTAAGGGATACGCGGCTAGCAGCTATAGCCGCGAGCGGAGATGGGCACTCTCAACGCCAAGCCAACAGGCTCGACGGCCGCAACGTCAACGTCCAACGTCAACGGTCAGCGCGCCAGCTTGATGCTCAGCGCGATGTCGGCGGCGAGCGGTGGGTAGCCCCAGCGTCGCGCCGACTGCCGTGTTGGCAGCTCTGCCGACGATCATCGCGGGTCGCCGCGTTGGTCAGGGCGCTGGTGGCCACCTTCACCGGGGTCAGTGACGCGGAGTCCGGGTCGCCGGAGCAGCAGGCCGCGGCGAACCAGAAACTCGCCGAGGCGATGGCGAAGCTGTCACCGGCCGCGCAAGGCTTCGTGCACTTGTGCTGGTTGTAGAGGCGCCGGGTGGCGTCGGCGACTTTGATGCGACGCGGCGGACATCGTGCGCTGTACTCGGGCCGTGCGCTGGTCCAGCAGCCGGGCTGCGGAGATTTGATCCGTCAGGGAAACACGACACAACACTCGACGAACACGTACCGTTACAGCAAGGATCACAGGTTGTGAACGCGCCAGTGAACGCGCCCGACGAACTAATCCGGCTAGCCGAGCTGATCGAGCGCAATGTCGCTGCATACAGCCAGGCCGACGTCGCCGAGTCGCTGTATTACGCTGGCCGCGTGGCGGCCTACAGGTGGTGCGCCGCCGAGGCCCGGCGCGCAGCAGCCGCGCTTGGCTGTGGAGAGCAAGCTTGCGCGAACCCCAACTGCATTGGTTCTGCAATCCCTGGCTGACGGCGGCACGCCTCGCAACTACTACAGCGCGGCTTGCACAGGTCTGTCTGGTCCCCGCTGACGCTTGATGTTGGGGCTAGACATCCCATGGTCGTAAGTTGTCAAGCGGCGGCGTGTTGATTTTTGAGTTGTCAAGCGGCGGCGTGTTGATTTTTGTGGGGCGGGGGCCACGCGGTGGCCTCGTCGGAGGTGGTGCCGTGCCGCAGGCAGCCGTGCAGGATTCCTACGAGGCGGTCAGACAGCCTGCGGAGGGCGTCGTAGTGGCCGATGTCGCGGGCCCGGAGACTGTCGTAGAAGGCGTGGGCGCTGGTGAGGCGGTGAGCGCGGAGAACGCTTGCTGAAAGAGTGCGTCGGCGAGACGTTTGTTGCGCGCGTAACGGGACAGACCAGGGTTTTCTTCCCGGAGGCGCGGGTGATGGGGGAGGTTCCGGCGTAGTTGCGGCGTGCTTGAGCGTCGGTGTAACGGTTGGTGGCGTCTCCGAACTCGGCGAGGACCGGGACAACCTCTGGGCCATTCCCGGGCGGACGTTGCACTGCGTGAAGGCTTGGTCAGCCCTGAACCTGTTGATCCGGATCCACAGGGCCCTCGACCCTGAGGTGCACCGGACAGTCGTCTTTCACGGCCACCTCCACGCCGTCATCGCCCCACCGGTGACCGCGGCCGTAGTTATTCCGCTCAGGGCTACAGGTACACCCAGCCTCGGTGGCATTCGGCGCGCCCGGCAGGAGAGGCACCCCGGCCACGTAAGGCAGCTTCACATACGTGCCTTCCGCCCAAGGCAGCAGCACGTATTCCTCGTCGTCCGCCTTGATCCTGATCATGTCCCTTGACGCGGACTGTTCTCCGGTTTCCTGCTCCTCGGTGGCCCAGTTCTCGACGAGGTCGTCGATCTGCGCTGTCATCGGCATGGTTTCCCCACTGCCCTCATCGCGGTGAGGGTGGCCCTGGATCTGGGCGAAGGCCTCTTTCGGGGTGCGCATCTCCTTGTCAATCATCCATACGGCGTTGACTTCAACGGAGGTCGTCCGCAGCCCCGGGGCGTCGTGGCCGTTGCAGATTTGGATCTCAACCTCGGTGTCGAGCCCGTTGGGCAGGTTTGTCGCTACCTCTTGCAGTTTCTCGATGACTTCGCGGATGTTCACCGCAGCCTCCAGGATCGCCGCTGCCTCGCTCACTCACGACCCTGCCTTACTTTCTGGATCCAGGTAATCGGCAAAACGCGCTGTAGATGCTGGACCACGGCTCGAACACCCCCGTGCGGCATCAGTTCATCGCGGTTCGCGAGCGTGCGCTACGTCACTCCACCAGCTCTTCCGGATCACCTCTGTCCTGTCCACTGGTGGCGGGCGACGTAGATCATGTGGCGACCGGTCAGGGGATGATCGCGTTCACCGATGACTTCGCAGGCGATGAGATGATCTCCGGCTTGGTGCTGCGGTCACCGTGCACTTCACTCTTCCCGTGGCCACGCCTCGGGGAAGGTCCCCAAACAGCCAACCGACCGTGTGTTTGCTTACTCCCAAGCAAGCTGGTTGCGCGCTTGGTCCAGGTCCTTGCGGTCTTCGTCCATGTCAATGGCGTTCACCTGGGCGACCACGTTCTCCAGCGTCTCCCGGAGCAGTCCGTCCGGCTGCGAGTACACCAGCACACCCTTGCGGTACGCCATGATGGTGGGGCGCCTGCTGATGTTGGCAGCGGCCGCCAAGCCCTGCTCTGCCTCGACATCGACCGTGCCGTAGATGACGTCGGGGTGCTCGTTCGAGGACGCCTCGAACGTCTGCGCGAATCTGCGGCAGGCGTTGGACGAGTAGTCACAGAAACAGACGAAAACTACATCGTTGCCGGTGACTATCTCATCGAAGTTCGCTTCAGTCAGGGTCTGGGTGGCCATAACATCCCTTCATGTCGTTGTGCCCGATGTGCCACCGTGCACGTCGATTATCTTGCACCTGTCTGAGCGGCCGGCCATGATCAACCCTGATCTGAGCTGAGCCCCACGAGCCGGACGATGCCGCACCCTGCAACCATGGCTGAGTTGCGCGGAACCAGGCGCCAACAGGCGCGCACGTGTCCCTGGCATCTTGGCGCCTTCCTATCCATCGATGTGCACAGACTGTGGCCAACGACTCCTGCTCGCCGAGCCCGGCCGTGATGAGGCGAGACATACGGCAAGGATACGAGAGCGTCCAGCTCAGGACCTGGCTGGCGCCGTGCGCGACGGCGCGCACACGATTATCTCCGAGTACCTCATCCCCGCCGGGAAAGCGCTGTGGGCAGACATGATCAAGGCCGTCAAGACGTTGGGTGATGTCAACCCGACCGACACCACGGCATTGCTTAACGCCCCCGACAAGAGACCCGCAGTGCTTACCTCGCTCTCGATTGCCTAGCTATGCACTACGGCCGACTACGCACGGCCGGGTCCCGCGTCCCCGTTGAGCCCTCCATCTGGCAGCGTCCGGTCGGTCCAGCGAGCGGGTGACGAGGTAGAGGCACCTGAGCGCAGCTGGACGTCATAGTCGAGGGATCCCATAGACTTTCACTGTCCTAATACTCAATGCTGTATATGGGTGGTAGATCGCTGACAGGGGGTTACCGTGCGGCGCGCAAGGCGAGTTCTGCTGAGTGTTGCGGTGTTGTCCTGGTGTTGGTTCCTCCGGGATTGGATCCTGCTTACAGCCCAGCAGTGGTGGCGCAGGAGGCACTAAGTACCTACACCGGATGGGCAGACCCCGGATGTCACCTACGACACGATCGATCAGACGATCTGTGTGCCGTGGTGGGCTCGGACACTCGCCTCGTCACGTGTTTGGTCGCCGTACCCTCGATCCCGCGAGCACGGTACCGCCGCGGTGACAGACCGCCCGAATCCCGGCTTGGGCGTCGTGACCCTTGCCGGTGAGCACTACCGCCAGGCGCGGGGGCCGCAGGTACCGCCAGCGTGGCAGGTCCGCCGACGGTCGCCAGGGAGGCAGCGCGTCGGATTCGATCAGCCTGACCCGAGCTTCGGACATCATCAGCAGATGCCGCGCTGGGAGTGCGACCAGCACCGTGCCCATCACTAACTCGTCATCGTTGACGGCCGGGCCACGCTCAGGACGGTGCAGCGATCGAGCACTTGGGCCAAGTGGCTGGGCTGATCCGGGTTCAGGTGCTGCGCCGCGGCCAGGGCCGCCGGCAGCGGTACCGACACACGGGTGATGCTTGACGTTGGGCTTAGGAAACGTAGGGGACTGTGTGTCCACGGCTGCCAAATGTGTTTATCGGCACGGCGGCAGGAAAACGTTACCACTTCTTGGGCAGGATTTCGTTGCGCGTTTCGCTGGTGACCGCCAGTTGTCTCATGCTATGTGTTAACTTTCCGGTGCCCGGGATCGATATTCAGGTTGTCATGATGTCATCCTCCTGCCTTTGTGACGGGGGACTGAAGTTTCACGCGCTTCCCCTTTTCGCTGCGCGGCTTCAGTCCCCCTTTTTTGCGCGTCGCGGTCCTTTCGCCTCCTAGTAGTCCAGCCGTAGATCGTGATCTTCGGCGTGTTGGTCCCGAACAGAGGGCGGCCACCGCTTGATCATCCTCGGTTGTGTCGACGTCAGAAGATCACGCGGTGGCCGTGGGCCGCAGCGTAGCGGTAGAGCCATGGTCAGGGTTGTTAGAGGAGTTGCTCGGTCGGGTGGCCAACCGGTTTGGTCGAGTCGAGCCGCGGCGGCGAATGCGGGGATTCGTGCTGGGGTTACTGGCCGATTTGCCGCGCAAGAATTGTTGGACGATCGCCGAGCATGCCGGGCAGTCCAGTCCGGATGGCATGCAGCACCTGCTGGCCCGCGCAGTATGGGACACCGACGGGATCCGTGATGATCTGCGCGATTTCGTGGTGGAGCACCTGGGTGATCCGGGTGCGGTCCTGGTGGTCGATGAGACCGGGGATGTCAAGAAGGGCACCGCGACGGTCGGGACCCAACGTCAGTACACCGGGACCGCGGGCCGGGTGGAAAACGCCCAGGTCGCAGTGTATTTGACCTACGCCGGGCAGGCTGGGCACGCGATGATCGACCGTGAGCTGTACTTGCCGACATCCTGGACCACCGACCCGCAGCGATGCGCGGCCGCCGGAATACCCGACGACGTCAAGTTCGCGACCAAACCAGCGTTAGCCAAGACGATGATTGGCCGCGCGCTGGATGCCGGGATACCGGCCCGGTGGGCAGCCGGTGATGAGGTCTATGGCGCCGATCCAGGACTGCGCGCTGAGTTGCAGGCCCGCCAGCTGGGTTACGTGCTGGCCATCGGCTGCGATCGCCGGGTGCCCACCGCAGTCGGCCCCCAGCGCGCCGATGCCTTGGCCACCAGCCTGCCCGACGGTGTCTGGCAGCGGATCTCGGCCGGTGCAGGTGCCAAGGGGCAGCGCTACTACGATTGGGCGTGGATCGCGTTGACCGCCGAATCCGGACACCACTGGCTGCTGATTCGCCGCCATCCCCGCCACGGCGAACTCGCCTTCTACCGCTGTTATGCCCCCAGCCCGGTACCGCTGGGTGAGCTCGTCCGCGTCGCGGGGCGCCGCTGGACCATCGAGGAAAGCTTTCAAGCCGCCAAGGGCTTAGCCGGACTCGATGAACACCAAGTCCGCCGATGGCTGGCCTGGCGACGCTGGACCCTGCTCGCGATGCTCGCGCACGCCTTACTCGCGGTCATCGCCGCCACCGAACACACCCAGCGTCCCGGATCCGACAACCTGATCGCTTTGACCTGCAACGAAATCCGGCACCTATTCACCAGACTGGCCACCGAACCCAACCGCCAACACACCAACCCGCTGGCCTGGTCACGCTGGCGACGCCGACACCAACACCACTCACGCACCAGTCACTACCAACGCCAACAAGCACAACTCACATGATCACAATCTACGGCTGGAGTACTAGGCCTAGGCCTCCTCGTAGTTTCCAGAGAGAGAACAACGATCTGCTGCGCGCCGTGCACAGACCGAGGGTGGTGTGGGCTCTGCCGTCGGCGGGGTGTGCAATCGGGTCAGGGGTGTGAAGCGCCGGAATCCGCCCTCGGCGTCGATGATCTGGCCGGCGATGGTCGCGGCATGCAGTGAGAGCAGCAGCGTTCCACCGGCCGCGGCGAGCACCCCGAGCTGATGCTCGAGTGGTTCGACACCCACATGAAGTAGCCTTGCGAAGCGCCGCGTGCCGCTGGTTCGCGTGTGCTCGGCGCGGCGGCAAGCAGGACGAGCGCCGATGCGATGGACGACGCACGACTTGGGTAGACACGATTGAGCGAGACCCTGCTCCGGCTGTCGTGGCGACGGCGGATGACCGGCCGCGATCCCGACGAGCGACACCGGGCCTCGACCCCGCTGGAGCTGTTGTTCGACCTGACATTCGTGGTCGCGGTCGCCCAGGCCAGCACCCAACTACACCACGCGCTCGCAGCGGGACACCCGGGACCCGCGGTGGCCGGCTATGTGCTGGTGTTCTTCGGGATCTGGTGGGCATGGGTGAACTTCACCTGGTTCGCCTCGGCCTACGACACCGACGATGTGTCATACCGGCTGTTGACGCTGTTACAGATGGGCGGGGTACTGGTCTTCGCCGCCGGTATCCCGCTCGCGTTCGAGCGCTTCGACTTCACCATCGTGGTGATCGGGTACGTGATCATGCGGGTGGCGTTGGTCACGCAGTGGCTGCGCGCCGCCGCCGAGCACCCCGCGGGGCGGGCGGGCACGCTGCGCTACGCGGGTGGGGTCACGCTGGTGCAACTGTGCTGGATCGGACGGCTGTGGCTTCCCGGGCTGGCCGGGGTGATCGGGTTTGTCGTGCTGGTGGCCGCCGAGCTGGCGGTGCCGGCCTGGGCCGAGTTCGCCGGCCGGTCCACCCCGTGGCACCCGGACCACATCACCGAACGGTACGGGCTGTTCACCATCATCGTGCTCGGCGAGGTCGTCGCCGCCACCATGACCGCCGTCCAGCAGGCTATGGCCGCCGGCGGGATCTCGGGTGGGCTGTTGCTCGCCGCGGTCGCGGGCTTGGTGCTGGTGTTCGCGCTGTGGTGGTCGTACTTCAAACATGCCTCCCCACGGCGGGTCCGGCAGTCGCTGCGCGTCACCTTCGCCTGGGCGTACGCCCACTACGCCGTGTTCGCCGCCGTGGCCGCACTCGGCGCCGGCCTGCAGGTCGTCATCGGCACCGTACGACACGAAACCCCAGTGTCCCCGGTATTCGCCGCGTTTACCGTCGCCCTCCCCGTCGCGATCTTCCTGATCGTGCTGGGAATACTCACCCCCGGCACCCGCCGAGGCGGACCCGTCGGCACCGGACTCATCGCCATAACCGCAATCTTCGTGCTGCTAGCGACGCTGACCGCCCCCGTCATCACCTTGCCGGTGACCGTGCTGATCATCGCCGTGCTCGTCACCCTGCTCCTCGCATACCATCTAGCCGCCGCGCACCGCGCATCGGCCGATCGCCACGGTCGCTCCGGCGGCCGATGCAGCGGGCATGGGTGACATGGCGGGTGGCCTCCTCGAGCCTGGTCTGCGGCTCTGAAACCACTCGTTACGAGTGGACCTTGCGGAGAATCTTGGCGGTGACAGCCAGAGCGCTCAGATAGCACCCGGCGAAGCCGACGAGGTCGCCGGCGTGCACCCCGTGGTTCTTGGAGAGCTTCAGGACTACGGGTCCGATTGAGGTCTTCGCCGCGATGCCGAGACTGATGGCGGTGGCTATCAGCCACACTGCGGTGATGAGTCCCATGCGGCGCGCCATCCGTCGTCGGCGTTCGGAGTCACGGGGACGAGTCACCCCACTATCTTCCAACCGGCAGAGCTCGGCCGACGGCTGACCGCGCAGAGGGCTGCGGTATCGAGTGATGCGCGGGTGGGTCATCGGTGCAACGGGCTTCGCCCTGCGGCAAGGTCAGGTCGATGAGGTATGCGACCTCAGCGGCTCGTGCGCAGCGGCTGTGAGCAAAACCGGAGTGACCCTCGCCGACGAAGGTGAGCAGGTGGCCGTTTTCCAACGTGGCGGCAAGGGTGACGGCGTCCTGGTACGGGGTGTCCGGATCGCCGGTCGTGCCGACCACGAGAATGGGGGCTGAGCCGTGCGCGCTCCACGGCCCGGCGTAGCGACTGGCGCGTTCGGCCGGCCATTGCTGGCAAGCGTTAGCGTGGGAGTGGTCGTAGCCAGGTGGTCCGTACGCGGCCACCGGGCCTGTCCGAGGCGCCGGAACGGTCGTAAGGGCCAGATGGTAATGCAGGAGCAGTTCGCCGGCTGGATACACTCGGTCGGCGCATTCCACCGAAACGTTGGCGGCGAAGAAATTCGACTTGGAAGCTATGGAGTCGACGTACGATCCGCCGCGCTGTTGAGCAGCGCTCAAGTCCTCGGCGATTCCTGGCCAACCGGGCGTACCACCGTTGAGGGCGAACATGACATGGTAGGTCAGCGTCGCCCCGTTCGCGACGACGTCACCGTGGGCATCGCGCACTGGGTTGTCATCTAAATCCGATACCAGCGCGTCGTAGGCAGCTACTGGGTCGCCGTGTCCGAACGGGCAATCCGGGCTGTACGCACACCAGTCCAGGAAGCGATACAACGCTCCCTCAACCGCGACGTACTGCCAGTAATCGTATTTATAGGGGTTGTTGGCGTATGCCTCGGGATCGTAGGCGCCGTCAAGGGCCATCACCCGAATCCGAGTGGGAAATAGGTTGGCGTAGACGGTGCCGATGAACGTACCGAATGATACCCCGAAATAATTAAGCTTCTTATCGCCGACCGCGGCACGTAATAGATCCATATCGCGGGCGACATACTCAGTTCCGAGATAAGGCAAGAGATCACCACTGCGCATCTGGCAGGCGGCGTTGAACTGCTCGGCGGCCCGCTGACCGCGCTCAAAGGCCCCCGGCTGAACGCTCGCGGACGCACCCACCCAGGCCTGCTGGGTCTCCTGGACGGTCATACACCTGACTTGCCCGCTCGCGGCGACACCCCGGGGATCGAAGCCGACGATATCGAAGCGGCTAGCGACCTCCGCCGGCAATCTGCCCACCACGGCGCTGACGAAGTCGGCGGCAGAGCCACCCGGCCCACCGGGGTTGACGAATAGCGAACCGATCCGGTGCGCGGAGTCGGTGGCGAGGTGGCGTTTGAGGTACAACGAAAGAGAACCTCTGCCTAGATTCCGGTAATCGCGGGGAACCTGTGCGGTTGCACACTGCAAGCCGTTATCGTTATGAGGACAATCCTGCCAGGCCAAGGAGGGTATTTGAATACCGGGCAGGCCGCCGGGAGGTAAGGCTTCCTCGGCCGCACTCACCGGGACGGTGACGGCGGCCAACAGCAGTGCCGCGGCAAGTATCACGCCCGCTGCGGCAGCTCGGCACTGATGCCGGAGCCTGACCATGCGTGCCTCTCTCGACGCCCGCCATTGTGGCGCATAAACAGTGTTTGCGTAGTAGAAGATGCGCCGCCGAACGCGTCCGCGCATCACTTCGCAATTCTTGTGCCACCCGAGTCACTCGCCATGTCGTCTATATCTCGCCCGGCAGCAGGTTTGTTACGCAAACACTTGCCCGTGTGGAACATGGGTGATAGGTGCGCCGGGCAAGGCACCGGACGGCCGGCGGCGGGAAGAGCGGCCCGGTTGACCTTAGCGTTGCGCACACCACTGTGGTGTCATCGGTGGCTGGACCAACGCGCCGTCTCGGTGCAATGCCGCTGAGTTGGTGGTCGGTCAAGCAAGCATGATCACGGTCTCGGTGCCTAGGGCGACACGATGTGCCGCTTCCGGCACCCAAACCATGATCAAGGACTGTTCGGCCCTCTTTAACCAAGTGGCGAACGTTTCAATACGAACTCGATGATCTTTACGTGCATCTCGGATTGCCGGAACGATCTGCATCTGCTTGTGCGGGGCCGAGTTGGAAGAATCGAGAAGCGCTGTCAAAGCCGGTGGTCATAGTGGCCCGGTGGAAGCGCAGTAGCCGACGCGTTCGCTCGTCAGCAACAGCACGAAGCCAACCCCAGCGGCGATCGCCAGCACGGGCCAACGCGCCAGTGAAGGCGCGAGGATTCGTACAGAATGATCATCTGCTAGCGGCGGCCGGCGAAGCGAAACTTCAGGCTGGGGCGATCTTTGGCGAAAGCGTGGCGACCAGGCCGGTGTGGCTTAGCGACTTGCCGGTGGTCTCCGGGGCGAGCAGCTGGGACACCGTGGCGCCGATCACGCACATGGCTGCCCCGGTCACCATGCACCACGGCAGGCCGATGGCCTGGATCCCGACCGGGAGCAGGAACGTACCCGCCGCAGCCCCGATGCGGCTGAACGCGTTGGCGATGCCCACCCCGGTAGCCCGTACGTCAGTCGGGAACACCTCGATCGGGTACACGGCGGTGAGGTTGCCGGTCATGGCGTTGAAGAAGGCGAACACCGCGAAGGCACCGACCAGCGCCATCGGCGGCGCACCGGCCCACAGCCCGATGACCAGCAGCGCACCCGCCATGATCCAGAACGGGCCGATCAGCTGCTTGCGGCGCCCGATGAGCTCAATGGTCAGCATGCCGACGATCGCCCCGATGAACGCGATGCTGTTAGCGAAGATCGTGCCGGCCATCTCGTTGAGCTGCAGCGACTCGAACACCTTCGGGGCGAAGGTGAAGATCGCGAAGTACGGCGTCACCACGCAGATATAGAAGGTACTGACGAAGAAGGTGCGCGAGCGCATGCCCGGGGCGAACAGCTGCCGCCAGCCGGCCTCGTTTTTGACGTCCGAGTCGTAGGCGGCCTCGGCCATGTGTTCGTCGCCGCCGAGGTAGCGGTCGATGATCGC
The DNA here is from genome assembly GCA_035606945.1 of Pseudonocardiaceae bacterium. Classification (GTDB taxonomy): domain Bacteria; phylum Actinomycetota; class Actinomycetes; order Mycobacteriales; family Pseudonocardiaceae. Next base: position 100,714 of record DATNDR010000016.1, on the reverse strand, counting down.
GCGCGCGTCTTGGGTGCGCCCGTGCAGCATCAGCCAGCGCGGCGACTCGGGCAGTCCGATGCGCAGCCCCAGCACCACCAGCGCCGGGATCGCGCTGGTGGCCAGCGTCCAGCGCCAGCTCCAGCCCAGGCCCTCCAGCAGGCCATAGGCGGCCGCCACCGAGACCAGATAGCCGCCGTACCAGAAGACGAGCATGTAGGACACCCGGCGGCCACGCCGACGCGCTGGCACGAACTCCGAGAGCATCGACGAGCCGATGGAGTATTCGGCTCCGATGGCGATACCGAGTAGCAGCCGGACCACAAACAGCTGCCACGCCTCGGCCACGAACGCCTGCAGCACGCCGAGGACGACGAACAGGCAGATGTCGATGAGAAACAGCTGCTTGCGGCCGAATCGGTCGGTGAGAAAACCGCCGATCGGCGCACCGAAGAAGATGCCGATCAGCGACGACGCGCCGATCAAGCCGGCCCACACCGGCGAGATCCCGAGCTCCCTCGACAGCGGCACCAGCACCACGCTGAGCACTCCGAGGTCGAACCCGTCCAGGCCCTCGCCCCACGCCGTGGCAAGCGTCAACCGCCGCAGGAAGCCCCGGTCGCCGAATTCCTTCGTGCGCTTCGTGGCCTGCGCCATCTCGCGTCCACCCTCGCCCGGCCGTCACGGTTTGTCAGCAAACATACGTCGTCGGCCGATGCTGCGCTGCATCAGGCAGCTTGCGGCAGGCCCATTGGGTGGGTCGAAGTCAGTAAAGGATGCTGGGTAGGTAGGCGCCGTGCGGTGGGGAATACAGGCCCACCGTCATCAGAGTCAGCAGCTGCATCACCCGCAGACCCCGTTCCAAGCACCAGCGGAACAGGTCGGCATTGGTGGTAGGGACGAGGATGCCGGGGCCTCCGAAGGCATCGGCAGCCATGATCAGCGCTTTGAGTTCTTCGTTGCTCTCGCCCACCGCATGGGCGGAGAACGCCAGGTCGGTGGCGTATCCGCTGATTCGCCCGTCGTGCTCGACCACCAGCGCAGTGTTCTGCGCTAGGGCGTCGGTCAGCTCGCCAGCCCGGTCATGGCCATGAACATGACGGCAGACGGCGTTGCACGCCTCGATGTCCGCCGGCTCAGCGCGCCGGGTTTCGTAGCCGGAGATCATGCCCTTGGGAGGGGCGCCCTGCATGCAGGCGAGCTGGTCACGCACCTGGAAGCCGAGCTTTGCGTACAGGGATAACGAACGGTTGTGGTAAGCGGACTGAAGAAGCCGGATCCCTGGGGCGGTGCGCTGAGTGGCGCGCCGTATCACGTCCTGCATGAGGGCTCGGCCTATTCCACCGTCTTGGACGGCGGGATCCACGGTGATAGGGCCGACGCCGACAATGCGCGAGCGCTCATCGAGGAAGTTGCTGCCCACCACGTGCCCGTCGGCTTCGGCTACTACCGAGTAGAAACCCGGATGGCCCAGCATCATCGACAGCAGGCCTACCGCAGCCTCGGGAGAGGGTACATCCGGAGGAAAATTCTGTTGCCTGGCGATCGCAGCGAATGCCTCGTAGCAGATCCGTCCGCAGGTCTCGGCGTCTTCGGGCTTACCGGGCCGCAGCTTGAGATCCATGACGCCGCTCCTCGATGCGAAGGTCTTCTTGACGAGTACGCCAATCATCGACCGCATCGTGGCGTTGCCACAGTCATATTCCCAGCCGCGTCACACCTACAGGCGCAGCGCCACGGCCGGCATGTCTGCAACCAACCAGGCCCGAGGTTTAACGATCATCGATGGTTGGCACTCTCGTCGATTGGGTCAGGCGATCGGATGGCGGACAGTGCCCGTGGAATCCCGACGCTCGTGGAACCCCGATGGCGGTTCCGTGAGAGTCATCCGTCGGCGCAACGCGTCGTCAGCGGACTTGATTTCAAGGCCGTTGGGGTCGATGAGCGCTCCCTCGTGCTGGTGGCCATGCTGGGTCATCACGATGAGGAAGCCGTGCCATAGGCGCTGATTGTCCGTGTTCGAGCCTCGCGAGGATTATTAAGGAGCGAGTAATCAATGCTGATCGAGAACGAGTTCGAGGTTGCTGCCCCCCTCGAGCAGGTGTGGAAGCACATGCAGGACGTGCCGCGGATCGCGCCCTGCTTGCCCGGTGCTGAGCTCATCGATGTCAACGGCGATGTGTACAAGGGGCGCGTGACGACCAAGATGGGTCCGGTGAAGCTCCAGTTCCTGGGCACCGCAAAGATCGTCCAGCGCGACGAGGCGGCCAAGCGGATCGTGATGGATGCATCCGGGTCGGAGGAGAAGGGCAAGGGCCAGGCCACCATGAAGGTGACGTCGACGATGGCGCCTTCAGGTAGCGGAACCCGCGTGAAGGTGGCTCAGGATATCCAGCTTTCCGGTGCTGCTGCCCAGTTCGGCCGTGGCATGGTCCAGGACGTCACGAGCGTGCTGATGAGAAGTTTCGCCAAGTGCATCGCGGATGATATCGGGCGTGCCTCCCGTGGCGAGGCAGCCGTGCAACGCGATGCGGTACCAGTGAAGGGTTTCAGCATCGGCATGCAGGCGGCGATGACCGCGCTGAAACGGTTCTTCGGTCGGCTTTTCGGCCGGGTGAATGCGTGATCACGGTTTTCCACTGCAAGCAATCAGAGCCCGGCGCCGGCGGTGGTGCCGGGCTTCTGATTGCTTGCAGTGGCGAATCTGTGGCCGAGTGGCCGGTGCATGCAGCCGGCCTCAGCCGAGGTCGGGGGTGTCGAAGGTATTGCAGCTCGCAGGGTCCCCGGATTGGTATCCGGTGCTGTACCACTTCTGGCGCTGCTCGGAGGTTCCGTGGGTGAACTGGCTTTCGTTGACGGGGCCGCCGCGGAGCTGGGATTGGATGAAGTCGTCCCCGATGTGGCCGGCGGTGTCGAGTGCGGCGTTGACGTCAGCGTCGGTCACGTTGGTGATCAGTGGCCGGCCGGACGGTCCCGGGGTGGTGCTCGCGTTCTTCGCCCAAACTCCGGCGTAGCAGTCGGCCTGCAGTTCAAGCCGCACCGAGCCGGAGGCCGGCCCGGAGTCGCCCGGCTGGACCCGACGTGAGGTGCCGCGCAGGTTCTGCACGTGGTGGCCGTACTCATGCGCGACCACATACGCACGGGCGAATGGACCACCCTCTGCTCCGAAGCGCTGCTCGAGCTCTTGGAAGAAGCGTAAGTCGATGTAGGCCTCGCGGTCGGCTGGGCAGTAGAACGGGCCGGCTTCTGAGCTGGCGCTGCCACAGCCGGTGTTCACGCCGCCATTGAAGAAGGTGATCCTGGGCTTGCGGTAGGTGTAACCGGAGCGGGCGAAGGCGTCGGTCCAATAGGTGTCGAGGGAGTTGACAACGCCGACGACCTCGCAGTCGAGCTTGGTGTTCGCGTCGTGGCCGGTCCGGCAGCTCTCGTTGATCTGCGTGTCGTTGACGCTTTGCCCGGCACCGAGACCCGGCAGGCCGTCGGGCAGCGGGCTACCCGGGCCGCCGCCGAGCTGGGAAAGCAGCAGGTAGAGCAGCAGACCGACGATGCCGACACCACCACCACCCAGCGCGACGCGGCCCCCGACGCCGCCACCACTGCGCCGATCGTCGACCTGCGACGTATCCAGCTCAGAGCCCTCGTCGAACCGCACGCTGCCTCCCCGTGATCGGCACCCGGCTGAGCACCGACGTGGTCAAGAGGGTGACGAGATCCTCGAGGCGCACGTCGAGGCGATCCGTGACCCTGGCTATGGCCAGAGCCGTGATGATCATACGTCACCACGAAAACGCTCGCCTGTTTTGAATCAGGCCGACAAGCCGCCAGGCCCGGGACTCGCCAGCGGAGCTAGGAGGTGTGCGCCGTCGCCGCGACGGGTACATAAGCACTATGAGAATCGGATCGAGCATCGGCTTGATCGCACTGGGCCTGATCCTCGCCCTCGCGGTGAGCGTCAACGTGCGCGGGATCGATCTGACTCTGGTGGGGTGGATTCTCACCGCGGTCGGTCTCCTGGGATTACTCGTCAGCCTTGCCCTGACCTGGCGGAACCGCGCCATCGCTGCTCCACCCCGAGACCAGTACGGAGTGGGAGCAGACCCGTATCTGCCCGAGAGCGACTCCCGCTACTGAGCGCACCGCGAGGACGGAGCGCGCTCCCACGCATGGATTCTGCTCGCTGCCACGGTGCTTGGCCGGCGTACCTCCGGGCATCACTCGCGTGCCGTAGCCTCAATTCGGCGGCACAGCGGGGACGGACGACTCCGGGACTGGCGTCAGGCAAGGATGGCACCAGGCAAGGGAGGTCCAGCATGAACGTCCTGAACATCGAGGTGATGTGCCGCATCGCCGATGGCGCGCTCAGGCCAGGCGAGTTGGTGGTCACTCAACGCGTTGCTCCGCTGGTGAGCTGGTGCGTTAGCACACGCGTCAGCTCGCCGGCGGGTGCGTTGGGCGACGTGACTGTTGAGTTGCATCTTCCCGACGACACTGTGTGGACGGGCGAGGTATACCCGGTGGTTGACGGTGAACTCGACCGCGAAGAGCCCGGAGAGTCCCCCGAGCACCAGTTCCCGTTCAAGGCGCAGCTACGGGGTACCGGCCCGCTGAGAGAGAATTCCATTCCGATCCACGCGGACGTCGTGGTTAAGCGGCTCGAAGATGCGGCTCGGGCATCAGCGCGGACCACGTAGCTTGGCACCGCACTACGAACTCGAGCGTGCGCCGAGCGTTCGACCAGCAACTGTCACCCTCGCCGCGGGAGCCGATGTGCTCGCGGTACTGGTGTTCACCGCCATAGGGCGCAGCTTGCATGGCGAGGTGGTTGATGCGTTCGAGTTGCTCACCACTGCGTCGCCGTTCCTGCTGGGATTGGTCATCGGGTGGCTGGTCGGCCGGGCGTGGCGCGCGCCGTTACGGTTGCCCGTCGGAACCGCGGTGTGGGTCAGCGCCACCGTGGTCGGGCTCGGTGTTCGCGCAGCGTTCACCCACCGATTGCCCCTGGCGTTCGTGGTGGTTGTCACCTTAGGCCTGGCGCTGTTGCTGCTTGGCTGGCGAGTGCTGGCACGCTCCATCGTTCGTCGTCGATCGCGTACTTGACGGCCTTCACCGCCTCGGGGTCAGGGGCGCGATGATTTGGCTCAACGAATCGGGCTTGGCGCCGTCGCGCACGAGGTGCGGATACTGCTGGCCGCCGTGGTAGGCGATCGGATAGGTGATCAGCGCGCCCTCATTGTTGACCAGCAGCTGCATCGGCTTGTTGGAGGTCCTGGCCGTGCTGACCGCGTCACGCAGGATGTCGGGTGAAAATCCGTTACCGTCTACCGCGACAACGGTCATGCCCGGTCCGAGGTCGGCCTGCGCCGCCGGGGTCCCGGGAATCACGTCGGTGATGAGGCCGTCGGTGTTCAGGCGTAACCCCAGCGAGAAGCCCATCTCAACCTGCTTGCGGGCTGCTTCCAGATCCTGGATCCGCTGACCTTGCTCGGCGTTGTAGGTGAGCCGCCACCCGCCACGCTCGATACCGCCTAGGGGAGCGTGCCCGTCGGTGCTGTAGAGGCGCTGATTGAGAAAACCCTGCCAGTCGTAGGCAGCGACCTCATGGAGCGTTGCCACCACGTCATCGAAGGTGTACGGCTTGACCGCGGGCGGACCGGTCTGCCCGCCGTGGAACCTGCGGCAGAAGTCGTCGAGCGAGCGCTGGCCGGACGTGAGTTGGCGGATGAGCGTGTCGGCGTCGAGCCAGATGAGCACGCCTTCGTTATAGAAGTCGGTGCCACGCCGCTCGGCGCTCCACTCTGGCGGAGCTTGGTAGAGCAGCTGCGCCGCGACGGTCGTGTCGATCAGTGGGCGCCACAGGCGACCGGGCGTGTGGTCCAGGTTCGCGGCGGCTTGTGCCAGCGTGTCTTCGTACTGTTGCGGCGTCCACAGGCCGCTGCGCACCGCCAGCACATTTCCGTAATACTGCGTCAGCCCTTCGTAGACCCACAGCATCTCGCCTTGCATCGGCGTCTGGGGATTCGGTGTGGCCAGCCCGGCGGGGCGACGGTACTTGCCATTCCAGGAATGGACGTACTCGTGGGGGAGCACACCGAGCGCGAGCCGGCCCTGTGCCTCATCGATCAATGCGCGTTCGGCGACGCGGCTGTCGTTGGATTGGTGGTGTTCGAGGCCGAAGTGCGCCACGTGGTCGCTGAGGGTGAGGAGAAAGTTGTAGTGGTCGTAGTGCTCGGCCCCGAAAAGCGCCTCCGCCTCCTCGACGAGCTTGCGCATGGCATCGGTGAACTGCGGGCTTGCGTCGAGTGCGGCGGGGCTGTCGGCGGCGACATCCATCTCTACTGGTGGTTTGCCTGCCGAGAGCGGAAAGCGACGGAAGTACTGGGCCGCCAGCACTGGCGAATCGATGAGGGTGGTGAGGCTAACGGTCCGGAATTTCACCTCGCCATGCGACTCCTGCTGCACACTCAGTGCGGTGCCGTATCGCCAGCCGGCCGGCAGTCGCAGCGAGGCATCGAACAGCAGGTCGTCGGTGTGCGGCACCGGAGGGGACAGCAGGATCCAATTCCAGGCGAAGACGGCAAGGTGCGAGGTCGTCGAGGAACCCGACGTGAATCCGCCGGCGAAGGTAGGTGCCAGGAACTCGAGGTCGGCCTCGATAGTGGTCGCGCCCTGCGGCACATCGAGGTGGAAGGCGTACATGTCAACGGGGTCCCGCCGCCACGTGAGGCTCTCTCCACCCGCCTTGAACCTCAGGCCCGCCAAGTTGATGATCGGCCCTGTCGGCCCGTGCTCACCCGGAATCCACTTCGGGTAGTAGAGCGTGAGCGGGCCCGAGTTGGCGGGAATGACTTCCCGCGCGTGGAAAAGTTTACCCGGAGCATCGGTCGCGTCGACCGCCAGCGTGATGATGTGAGGGGCGCGAGCACCGCTCGCATGAGCGAGTCCAGCGGTGGTAAGCGCGAGGATCGAGAGCACGGACAACAGCACTGCGAGCCTTCTGCTCACGGGCTCTCCTCCATGGTCTGGATTTTCGATCTCACGACTTAGCCTGACCTACTGATTAAGAACCCTGAGCTCTCGATCCTGATACCGCCAGACGCCTGCGGGCGGTGCTCGACAGCGTGAGCTCGCACCAGCCGGGTGCCGATCCGATTCCATCAACATGAGCGAATTCGGGCATCGGTCAGAAAAAGGTTCGCAAGCAATGAACGGCAGGCGGAGATTGCCCTCGCTGATGAGCGGGCAATCTCTGTGGTGCCGGCTCGGCCTGGCGGGGGACGAGAGTGTCGCCACGCGGATGTGCAAGCTGGAGCGACAGGGTCAGCGGGCGCCCCGATGGGCTCCCGATCTGGGCGCTGCGCGCCTGGTGGGCAATGGTCGCACGGTCGCAATGCTGCGGCCAGACGCCACGGTCGACTGGTGGTGCGCGCCGACCTTCGACGACCCACCGCTGTGCTGGCAGCTGCTGGATCCCGACGGCGGCGTCGCGACTTTTCCCGGTCTGGCCCTCGTCGAGGCGGACAGCGCACCGGCGGGTAGCAGTACGCGGACACTGCTGCGCGCGCCTGCGGGCCTCCTCGTCGAGGTGTGGGACGCGCTGCTGGACGCAGGCTCAGGGTGGCTCTGGTACGGCTGCTACGGCCGCACCGGTCCGGCCACGGCCGGCCGGCGAGTCCGCAGACCGTAGAGCATGTCCTGCGCCTAGGCGGCTTTGCCGCCCCCTGGCTGGAGTTTCACGTCGACGGCGCAGTCGCGTTGGGCAGCCAGGCCAGCCGGCGAACGGCCCGGACCGGTCACCGTTCATGCCGATGGGCACCAGGTTCGCGATGGGGCGCTGCACAGCACCGTGCGGTTGACGCAGCACGGCTGGGCGGCGCTGGTGATCACCGTGGACGGTGACCTCAAGCCCGACGTTGAGCAGCTGGTAGCGCGGCTGGAGTCGCGCGATGCCGTGCAACGGGATCGGCTCGCGGTGTCGTGGCTGCCGCGGCTGCACCCCGAGCGGGCTGTGGATGCGCTGGCGGTGCTGCGGGCCTGCACGTACCGGCCGAGTGGCGCGGTGGTGGCGGCCCCGACTACCAGCCTGCCCGAGGCGCCGGGCGACCAGCGGCAGTTCGACTACCGTTACACGTGGCTGCGGGATGCGTCGGTGTCGACGGCGGTCGCGGCGTTGCTCGGGCAGCACGAAGACGCCCGACGCCACCTCGAGCTTGTGCACCGAGTGTGGGGCGAGCGAGACATGGTGGGCACCCCAGTGCTCGATGTTCGTGGGGAGCAGGTACCGGACCAGCGTGAGCTGCCAGGGATCGATGGTTGGGCAGGCTCACGGCCGATCCGGATCGGAAACTCGGCCCGCCACCAGCGGCAATACGACGGGCCGGGGCTGCTCGTCGAGGCGGTCTCGGTCTACCTGCAAGTCGGCGGCCGGCTGGATGCGACGACGTGGCGGCTGGTCACCCGGCTCGCCGACGGGGTGGGCGGCGACCGACCGGACCGGGTCAAAAACAGCAACGGGAGAGTTCGCCGACCCCAAGCCGTTGGTCGACGGCGACATCGGCCGATGGCTGGTGCTGGACCGGGCACTGTGGATCGCTCGCGGATGGCGGCCGTGGACTCGCCGGCGGCACTGGAAGGCTGCCCGCGAGACCATCTGCAGACGGATCCTGGCGTCGCTTGACGACGAGGGCCTGCTGCCGCAGAGCTACCAGGACGCTGACCGCACACCTGACGCGTCAGCGCTGCTGGCGGTGGCATTCGGGTTGTTAGGCAGGGACGATCCCCGGGCCGGCCGGTTGGTGGACGCCGTGATCGCCCGGCTCGGCGCCGGACCCTACCTGTACCGCTACCCACCCGAGCTCGGGCCGGGACCGGGCACCGAGGGCGCGTTCCTGCCGGTGTCCTTCTTGGCCGTCACCGCCCTGGCGAGGCTGGGCCGAGTGGATCAGGCCGGAGCGCGGCTGATCGGTTGTGCGCGGACTGCCGCGGCTGCTCGCGGAGGAGGTCGAGCCGCACTCGGGGCGGATGCTCGGCAATACCCCTCTGGTGTGGAGCCACGCGGAGCTGGCCCGTGCGCTCTACGTGCTCGACGCCGCGCAGCGCCGCGACAGCTGGGGTGCACCCGGACTGTGGGCCTGGCGGCTGTACCGCTACCTCGCACTGCGCTACCAGCATCGACACACTGTGACGACTCAGCAGGAGGAATCCATGGCTACTCGTTCGCGTCCCGCCGGACCGCCGGCCTTCGCCCGCCTCCCGACATGGAGACATATCGGGGTTGTGAGGGCCGTCATCACCCCGATATGTCTCCATGTCGGGCGGTGAGATCGAGCGGCGGGGTGGGCAGCTGGATGGTGGTGGTGAGGCGCACCAGTGACGGCCGGCGCGGCGTGGAGCCGAATCCGAACCGGACCGGCGGGCATACGTCCGCCATGGCGCCGAGGTCAATGCCCTGCCAGCTGGCGGTCACCGAGAGCAGCTGATGAAGATCCCAGGCTCCGTACCACTCCCGGCGTCCGGAACCGGCGCTACCGCGGGTCCGCACGCCGGGCAGCGCGGCTCGAGCCAGCGGGTCGATCAGGGCCGCCCAAGCAGGGGCGGTGGCCACCCGGCGCGGCACAGCGCGGAGCAGCAACCCGAGCCAGCCGCGTCTTCCGATGATCAGATCGCTGCGCAGCGGCCCCGCCACCACGTGCAGCCGCTCGGGGCGGCGAACTGCCTCGACCGGTGTGACGGCGACGGAATCGAAGCGGTAAGTGCCCGCAAGGAATCGGGCGACCTCATCGTTCGGCGCGATGAGCAGCCTGCCACCGCCAGGCGCCTCGACCATGACATCGCTGATCGGGCCGAACGGTGACACCGGCCACCGTCCAACGACGATGCGGTGGCCCGCGGCCGTGCCGAAGGCGGCGATCTCACCGTCGAATCGCCAACGCCGTCCAGGTGTCACCAGGTCGATGATCCCACTTCGACGTACCGTTATGGACGTGACCGCGTCATGCAACGGAGGAGCTCGGGTGATCAACACGATCGAGGTCGCGGACCAGGCAGGCGCGCTCGCCTATACGTTCGAGGATCTGATGCGCTACCACGGTGCGGATTCTCCCGGCGGGGTGGCGCACGCGCTGAAGGTGATGGAACGAGCCCTGCCGCTGCTCGAGCCCGACGGCTTGGCGCAGCGGCGCGAGATCGAGGTGCACACGGCTTTCGCCGGTCCAGGTGCCCGCGACGCGTTCGAGATGGCCATGCGCGCAGTGACCGACGGCCGGTATGTCGTCGATGATGCCTTGGCGCGTCCCGAGCTGGGTTCAACACGCGAACGTTTCATTTTCCGGCTCGATTACCGGGCGCGCAGCGTCACGGTGGTGCTGCGGGAAGGGTATGTCGGGGACGAGTTCATCGCGCTGGCGCGGACGGAGAATCGGAGCGAGCAGGAGGAGAACCGCCTGACCGTACTGAAGGGCGAGATGGCGAAGCTGTTGCTGGCCACTCCGGCGGCCGACGTGTACGACGTGGATGACGCTGGCTAGGCGGCCTTTCGTCCCCTGGTGTGGGTGGAATTACCCCGGCGTTCGGCCAATACCTTGTGCGGGACCTGCAATAGGCGCATCAGGGTGACGAGTGCCAGCCCACCGATCATATTGCCGAGCACTGCGAAGGCGAGCAACCCCAACCAGTCGGCATAGCCGAACGGCGCTCCGACCTGCAATGCGGCAAAACAGATCAGCGAGGCGACGATCGCGTGATTGAGCTTGCCTGCGCCCAGCAGGAAACCCACGACAATGGCAGGTACCAGCCGCACACCGTCGGACTCGGTGGAGTGCTGGAGATGAGTCATCAGCGTGATCAGCATGCCCCCGACAAGTGCCAGTGCGAAAGCCTTCCACGTGATACCGAGGTCGATATAAAACCTTCCCGACTCGACGGCAGTGGCACGTAGCGAGGGAAAACCTGCCATCACCAGGCCGGTGATGATCCAGCCGCCGGCTAAATTGGTCACTGTGGTCAGCAGCCACAGCCGCGCGAGGGAGGCCAACGACGCGGTCTTGGCTACGACCGCTGCCACGGGAACAAGAAAGTCCTCCGTGAACAGTTCACTACGCGCCAACGTCAGCGCGATGAAACCCAGAGATAAGCCGAGACCACCGAGCATAACGCTATGGGTGGCCTCTTCCAGCAACAGCAGGGCCAGCACGCCGACCCCGACGTCCAGACCACCGAGAAACCCGGTTGCGAGTAGCCCGGACCAGGACCGACCAAGGCGTTGCGTGCCCTCGTCCACCAGCCGGTCGAACGTGCGCTCGCTATCCTCCTGAGCAACGGCCGGGCTGGTAGCGGAGCGATCGCTCATGGCCCGAATGCTAGGGCTGCAGCTTAATTCGGGATAGTCGAGCACGTTGCCTGGAAGCGACTGCCGACGTCGGTGAATCCGAGACGGGTATACCAGCGGTGTGGCCATCCGCCCGCCACAGCGGTGAGAAAGACGGCATCGCACCCGGCCGTTCGGGCCCGCGCGAGAGCGTCGAGTACCAGCGCCCGCGCGAGGCCGGCGCGCCGGTGTGCCGGTTCGGTCATCACAGCCTCGATTGCGGCGGTCGCGCCATCGATGCGTAGCTGCGTGCCTGCGATCGGCTCGCCGCGTTGGTTGAGGACTGCGAGGTTGACGACGCGAAGCACCGCATCCGCAAGCGCTTCGCAGTCGACGAGCTGGCGCACCGCATCGTCATCGAGGCCAGGCTGATCGCGCCGCCAGGCCCGCTGCCACAACGTGCGGACGACCTCATGCGTCACGGGCACTACGGTGATGGATTCGGGCGGCACTGTCACTGCTGGCTGCGCGCCGCCGTACAACAACAGGGGCAGCTCCAGGATGTGCCACCCTTGGCTCGCTAGTGCGGTCGCGGTGGCGGGGTCATCGAGCACCGCCCGCCGGTGGCAGAGGTCGGCGGCGCCGAGCACCCGATCAGCCTCGGCGGCCACCGTAGCGGCGTCGCTGCGCGCGTCCATCCACAACGCGTTGTGCTCGTGGGATGCCGGAAATCTCGGGTCGAGCACCGCAATTCCACCGTTTACCGGCAGTACGGCGGCGCCACGCCGCTGGGCCAGCGCACGATCGAACAGGCGTACTCGTGCGACGGTGTCCTCGGGCGCGGGCAGCCCGATCGGTTCGGTGAAGCGCCCATCCGGACCCGGTTGGTACGGCATGACCGCCACCACGGAGGACACCGGCACCGGGCCGTAGTGATGCGGAAAAGGCGCCTCGGCGGGGGCGTCCGGCGCGGGTTCCCACCGCAACTCACCAGGCAGCCGCGCTGGGTCGATGACCAGGGAAAGAAGATCGGTGCGCCCCCTGAACAGCGCGTTGGCCGGCCAGGTCAGCTGGGCTGGGGTCGACAGATGCACGAAGCCTTCGTGCAACAGTGACGGCGGCGCCAGGCTGCCCGCGGCCAGCGCCAACCGCCATGTCACCGGGGTGCACAGATGAACCAGGAGACCGGAACCCATGGGCGGATCCTCCCGGGGTGTTTAAGGATGCCGGTAGTGGGTATTGGGTAAATCTATGAATTGTGGTGATCCAGCCGGGGTAGCGGACGAAGGCGATCTTCAGCTCAGCGAAACGCCGAACCCGTCGTGAGCGCTGCCGCGGATCCGGGGGGGCATGCGGTGGGGTTCGCGCACGTCGGAGTGCTCTATAGCTCTGATGAACAACTTTGTGATCTGTTGTCGCCCTACCTCGCTGAGGCATTGCGCCGTCAGGAGCACCTTCTTGTGGTGATCTCGGAGCCCGCCGAGCGAGTGCTTCGGGACGCCTTGGGCGAGGCTGCCGACCACGTCCAGTGGGGCGGTGCCGGGCTGTCCGGCAACCGCCTGGGCCGGATGTTTTCGTCCTTCGGTGACTACCTGGCGCAGTGGCAACGCGCGGGCGTGCCCACTCGCGTGATAGGGGAACCAGGTTGCGACCTCAGCTCCGACCGGTTGAGCCAGTACTTGCGGTATGTATCCATGGCCTACGAGATTTACGGGGCGTACGGGTATCCCATGCTGTTTCTGTGGGATCAGCGCCGCTACCCGCCCGAGGTGCTGGCGCAGGTCCGTGCAGTCCACCCACGACTGCTCGGTGGCGATGGCACGATCATCAACACCGAGTACCGTGACCCCATCGACTACCTCACCGCCAACGTAACCTCAGCCCCGGCCGCACCTGCCGATCTCGACCTCGACGTGCGCCTCGAGTCTGCTGACGGCCTCGCTGAACTGCGCCGGCGGTTGCGTTCCTGGGGTACTAGCACAGCGTTGAGCGACGGCGACACCGATGACATCGTCATCGCGGTGGACGAGATCGCCACCAACGCGCTGGAGCACGGCCAGCCGCCTGCCCGGGTCCGGGGCTGGTCCACAGCCGACGCTGTCTTCGTCCGCGTCGATGACCATGGCCGGACCGGCATTCCCGCGACCACCGGCTACGTGCGCCCGCCTACCGACGCCAGACGCGGCCGAGGCATCTGGATGGCGCGCCACCTCGCCGACGTTCTGACTACCCATAACGGCCCGACCGGCACCACTGTGGCGCTGCGATTCCCCAGGCCCCTGGCCTGATCAAACCGGGTAGCACCCGGCCATCGGCCGGGCCACCTTCGGCGAGGCGAGGGTGATGCGCGGTAGCCGCAGACCTCAATGCGCCGAGTATCCGCCATCGACGAGGTGGTAGCTCCCTGTGACAAACGACGCACGCTCTGAGAGTAAAAACGCAACCATGTCGGCAACCTCGGCAGGGAGGCCAAGCCGACCTATCGGATGAGCTCGAATCAGCGACCGGCTGATGAGCGGACTGAGGCCCTCGGTGATGAGAGGTGTCTCGATGTAGCCTGGAGCGACCGTGTTGACCCGGATGCGTTGGCTGGCGTACTCCAGCGCCGCGCACTTGGTGAGGCCGACAATGCCGTGCTTGGCTGCGACGTAGGCCGCCTGTTGGCGGCAGCCATTGGTACCCAGCACGGAGGAGATATTCACGATCGACCCTCCGCCGGCGGTGAGTAGGGCGGGGATCTCATAGCGCAGGCAGTAGAAAACGCCACTGAGGTTAATATCAATCACCCGCTCCCAGTCTGCTAAATCGTATTCCGCGGTAGGCGCGGCCATCCCGGTCACGCCGGCATTATTCACCGCGAGGTGCAGGGCGCCGAAGCAAGCGACGGCCTTGGTAACCGCGGTTTCTACCGAGGCTTGATCGCTGACATCGACCGCGATCGCTTCCGCATGACCACCGGCTTCGCGGATCAGGTGGACCGTACGGTCGGCGCCGATATCGTCAATGTCGGCCACCGCGACCCGGGCGCCTTCGGATGCGAGTCGGATGGCGACCGCGGCGCCGATACCCGAGCCCGCACCGGTAACTAATGCAACCCGGTCAGCGAATTCGGCTTGCATCAGCTGTCCTTACGAGCTAATACCCGGTAGGTATTGCCTCCCCGGGTGCGACGTATAACGCGGCCAACCAGCTGATCGAGCAAGTAGGCGATCAGTAACAACGGTCGACCTGCGGACCAGACCGTGGCGTGCCGCAACTGCCGCCAGCGCGCGGGCGTGGTCTTTGACCACGGCAGGCTCGGGTCGGGGGCGATGGCGATCAGTACGAGCAACAGGCTGAGGAACAGGTCGACGTACTGGTGCGCCGCGCCATGTTCGATGGATACCGACGAAAACCCACGGTTGGCCAACGCTTGTACGAGGTTGTTCACCGGAATCAGGTGCTGGTGTTGCGGCTGAAACCAAGGCATCCACCAGCGGCCGAAGATACGGCCGAGCAACGACTGAGGATCGGGCAGTTCGATCAGCAGGTAGCCCCCGCTAGGAAGGATCTTGGCAGCGGTGTCCAGCTCGTCGAACGGCTCCCGGGTGTGTTCCAGATAATGGTGCATGCTGACTACGTCGTAATGGCCGGCCAGTTCATCCGCCAACGCAACGAACTCTCCGCGGTAACTGCGGTCGATCCAGCCACGTCGCTGGGCTTCCTCCACGCTGACACTGAGGTCCAGCCCAGCGAACACGGTGTTCGGCCAAACCTCGCGGGCACGTTGGCAGAAGTGGCCGTAGCCGGCGCCGACGTCCAGCCAGGCTTTGGGAGTGGTGAACGCCCTGAGCATCTCGATTCGCCCGCGATATGAGCGGCCGGCCGCGTTGAAGGCCCCCTCCGCCATCTGCCGCCCGAGACCGTCGTAAAAATCACGGTAGTAGAAATCCAAGCCGGCTGGTGTGAGTCGTGGGTTTTGAAAGATGTGTTGGCATGTCTGACACTGTTCGAGAGTGAACCGGCCCGGCTTGCGCTGGATGAGGTCGGTGGTTCGCAGCCGTATCGACAGATCAGTGGAGCCACACCAGGGACAGGTGTCCCGGCGTGGTTCCAGGAATCGTTCGACACCCGCGGACAGCTCGCCCTGATAGTACGACTCGCTGGCCTGGAAGGGATCGCTCACAGAAATTTCTCCAAGTGATCGGCCGCAGTGGTGGCACCGCCGGCGGTGGTGAATGAGGTCTGTACGCGCCGCGCTGCGGCCCGATAGGACGGGTCGTCGATAATGCGGGTGATCGCGCCCCGCAGTTCGGTGGCACCGACTCGCCCGAATTGGACCCGGAGCCCGGCGCCTGTGTCGGTGACCTGGCGGGCAATCACGGGCTGGTCGTCGCGAATCGGGGCCACTACGAGCGGCACGCCGTGTGCGAGCGTTTCGCATACTGTGTTGTGGCCGGCGTGACTGACCACCGCGTGCAGATACGGAAGCAGATCGAGTTGCGGGACGAACTCGCGGATCAGCACGTGCTCGGGTGCCGCGCCAACGAGGCCGGGCGGCGCCACCAGAATCATCTGTAGCCGGTGTGCGAGTGGTGCAACCGCCTGCACCGCTGTGGCGAAGAATTGCTGCCCGATCGCGGGGCTGATCGTTCCGAGCGACACGAGCACGTGTTGCCTACCGGGATCCAGCCAGTCCCAGGGGAACGTGACCGTGCAGGGCCGCGCACCGATCGATGGTCCGACGAATACATAGTGACTGGGGAATGTACTGAGTGATCCAACCAGCGCCTCGGTTGTGAACGCCAGCACCAAATCGTAAGACCACCGCAAATCAATGGGTTCTGATACGGCCAGGTCGCGTTGGAAATCGATTAGACATTGCCGCGCCCAAGCGCCGAGTTGCGGCATGCCGACGAATTGGTCGGTCAGTTCCGCCGAGGTGGTAGCGGTGGTCGCCCACCGCAATTCGCGTTGGTGCGCAACCAGCGCGCCGGCCAACGCCTGCTGGTCAGCGATCAGCACGTCCGGCTGGAACGTGTCCACCGCCACCATCACTCCGGGTAGCATCGAGACCGCCAGCGGAATCAAAAAATCTGCCCACAGAAAACGGAACGCCCTTGCGCCGCGCAGGCCCAGCGATCGGCGGCGTAGTTCGGTTAGCGTATCGCCGCCGAAATCTGCGGCAACTGGGAGGAACTCTGCCCCGGGCGGTAGTAGCGGGCCAATGGTCTGAGCATGACCGGCCCACGCGACATGGTGGCCGCGGTCGATGAGCTCCTGCCCCACTGCCACCGTGGGGAAGAAATGTCCGACCAGCGGTGGCACGACGAAAAGGAACCGGCTCATGGGGTGATCACGGAGGCCTGTATAGCTAACCAGTCCAGCACGATCTCGCGTAGCGCCGCAGTCGCGTCCATCAGCACCGAATGGCCGCAACCCGCCAACACGGTCAGCTCGCAGTGTGGTAGGTATGCGTCAAGTTCGCGCGCGTAATCGACAACGTCGGAATGTTCGCCGTAGATAGCCCGCACCGGACAGGTCAGGGTGCGCAGGCGGCTCATCGGGATCGGCTGTACCGCTTTCAAGTCGTCCAGGAACGTCGTGCGGTTGATGAGGTCGTCAGCCATCGCCAGCAGCCGGGTAACCTTGCGGCCCAGTTGCTCGAGCCAACTGCGCAAATCACCGCCAGCCGCATCGGATCCGATCCGATCACGCTCGGCCGCCACCTGCTCGGCCCAGCCGGCCACCGTGAAATGGGCCTCGATCAGCACCATGCTCGCTACCCGATGCGGGTAGGTGACCGCAAAGCCCAGCGCCACCGTCCCGCCGTAGCTGTTGCCGACCAGGTGGACAGGCCCATCAACCTCCAGCGCATCGAGCAATGCGGCGAGGTCGGCGACTGAATCGGCCACCCCATAGCCCGCCTGTGGCCGTTCCGACAGGCCGTGCCCGCGCAGGTCGTACATGATCACCTCGGCGCCGGTCTGAGCTACCGGGTTGGCCAACGTGTAGTAGTAACTCGACATGTTGTCCATGCCGAGCCCGTGGATGAACACGACCGGCTGGGCGGGCGTGCGCGATCGGTGGCTCGGCGTCAGCCGCTGGACATGGAGCCGCACGCCATTCGCGATGATCTCAGGCATCGACGGTCACCGCGGTGGTGGCATCGATGCGACCCGCAATGTAGGTGACCACCTCGCCGACCGTCATGTCGATGATCTCGTTTAGGCTTTTGTCCGCGAGAAAGCCGACAAAGTCGATGCGATTGCCGTAATGCTCGGTAAGCATCGCAGACAGCTTGACGAACTCGATGCTCTCCAACTCGAGGTCCGCTTCGAATGTCGTGGCCATACTGATGTCCAGACCCAGTGCGTACTCTGCGCCTATGATGTCGATCAACATGACGCGAACGTCGGCCAAGACCTGGTCGGGCGTCATCAGGTTGCCCCCTCCTGCGTGCGCTGTAGTTGGTTGTATTGCAGACCTGCAACGCCCGGCGAGGTCCAGGCCACTGCGTGCGGTTCGGGCTGGCTGCCGACTGCGGTTTGCACCCATCGGCCGAGTGGCGGTTGTTCGGTCGCTACCAGCAGCCGACCTTTGTCAACCCGTTCGACGACAAATCGGTGTGGCTGCCCACCCAGCCCAGTACCCGCTGCTTTCGAAACGGCTTCTTTAGCAGCCCAGAATCGGGTTACCCAGCTCGGTCGGTCGGCAATTGATAGGCATTGAGCATCGAGCAGCCGTCGTTCTGCCGCGGTTAAAATCGCGGCCACGGTGCGGTCATCCCGGTCTGTGATCTGCTCGATGTCGATGCCCACGCCGCCCCCGTGACCGGGATCACCGACCAGCGCGGCGGCCACCGATCCGGTGTGCGCCAGCGACACCTCCGGCAATCCTGCGAATGGGCCCACCACGCGCGGCCGTCCCGCGGCGTCATTGGTCACCGTGATCTCGATCGGGAACACCGGGCCGACGCCGGTGTCGCAGAGCCACTGCCGGACCGCATCCTTGACCGCGATGCGTCCTAGCAGCCACTGCCGTGCTGCTCGTGGGGTGTGCCGCTGGTAGTCCGCGCGCTCGGCGGCGCTGAGATAGCGACGCATGATGAGTTCCCGGGTGGCCGGATCCGGCCACCGGTCCTGGACCAGGAACCACCCACCCGGCTGGCGCTGCGCGATCCAGTTGTGCTCCGGAAAGACAAAGACCGGCCAAGTCACCTCGTCGGTATTGAATCGGCGGTCCCTCCACCGATCGATGTGGGCCCACAGCCGGCCGTCTGCGCGCCGCAGCTCAAGGTCAGCGACCACTTCGGTGGCGGAGACTGATCTAATCCGGACCACGCATCGCATCCGCTCGCCGGGCCGAGGAGGTGAGCCGTAGTAGTGCAGCTGGTCGATCCCAGCCGGGAATGCGAGCCGATCTCGCGCGGCCCGCATCATGATCCAAAAACCGAGCAGCTGCCCCGCATTATCTAGCAGCGCCCCAGGTGCTGGCGGGACAAGCAGTTCCCCGACGATCCCGTCGTCGGTGATCGGCCCAAGCTCTGCGACACCTTGGAATGCAGGGCCGTGGAACATCCAGCGATCCCGGTAGAGCTGTTGCGCCGTTATCTCGCAGGACCCGGACAGCGGCGGTTCGGGCAGTGTCGGGTCGCCAGAAAGGTAGTCGTCGGCGAGCAGCACCGTGGCGCGCGCGTAGCCGTCGAGCACTACAGTCGCGTTGCCATCCGAACCCAACGACGCTGTGGTCGTCACATCGACGGGTGGTGCAACCGCAAGCCATCGCATTGCTCGGACGTCCTTGAAGCCAACGACCATGCGGCCAGGGACCAGATCTCGGGCGGCATCGGCCATCAGCTCGAGGATCGTGGTCAGCGGCACCACCGGATACCGGTCGGCCAGCTCAGGCCAGTTGTCCGGCTGCCGGTAGAAGCAGTGGTCGACGAGTTCTGGCATGGTTGCCAGGGACAGGGTTCGGGTCGTGCAACTCTGCTTGGGGCCACCTCGTGCCCACGAACCCACGATGTCGGTCGCGGCGCCCGCGGCGTCCCGCAGTGCCGCCTCGAACTCTGCTAGCACCGGATGCCCCGTGGTGGCCAGTTCTGCTGGCAACGCAGGAGTGCCCCGCGCTTGAGTGAGCGGCGCAACGTCATCCCCGAGCCGGACCAGCGGTGCCCCCAAGCCGAGGGGCACGGCAGGTCTGTGTGACGCGGACCGGGCTCGCGGCGCAAGGGGTAGTTGATCGAAGCGGGGCGCCCAGCCGTCCACCCACAATGCGGCGGCAACCCGCCGTAGCTGGTCCAGGCCGGACCGCCGGGGTGTGTTGGCGGTCACCGCAAGGTGCGGCAGCTCGGCCAGCGTGTCGGACACGAAGGCAGGCACGCTCCCAGTCCCCACTTGGACAAAAGCCCGCACTCCTGTGCTGTACAGGCGCCGGACCAGCGGGCCGAAACGAACCGGTTCGAGAAGGTGGCGGACGGCTAGGTCGCGGATGCGGTCGGGATCGTCGGGATAGCGATCGACGGTGGTGGCTGACCAGATCGGAAGGGCCGGTGGCCGCACAGGAAGGCAGGCGAAGATGTCCAGGATCTCTTTCAGATACGGCGCGAGCATCGGTGAGTGGAACCCGGACCGGAACGGCAGCACTTGACCATTGACTCCGCGCGCCTGCAGCCGGTCCAGGGCGGCGACCACGACAGCTTCCTCACCGCAGATGATCGACTGGTGTGGGCAGTTATCGTGCGAGACCACGACCCGGTCCAGTTCATCGATAATCTGGGCGGCGAGTTCAGCACCGCATCCGAGTGCGGCGAAGGCCAGCCCGGGAACCTGCAGTGTTGCTGGATCAAATGAGGCGATGAGCTCCTCGACCGCACTGTGCGGGTAGATGCCGGCCGCGGTCATCGCATTCCACTCCCCGATGCTGTGCCCGGCGACCAGGTCTGGCATGACGTTGAGGTGACGCAGCGCCGCATCGAGGAGCCGGCCGACGGCCAACACATCGAGGCTGTGCCGACCGAGGACGGCGATGTCTCCGAGGTCCGGACGGGCCAACCCGAAATGGTCGGCCACGTCGTCGGTCCGGGGGTCGAATCCCTGCTCTAACCCCGGGAAGACAAACGCCAGCCGAGCCGGCGCGTCTTCGGGATTCAGTGGCGTGGCGGTGAACCAGATGTCGTCGCGGCCCCGCCACGGCGTGCCCTGTCGCACGATTCTGCGGGCCAGCGCCAGGCGGCGCGCAGTCGGCGCGACGATCGCCAGCCGGCAAGGACTTCCGGCTGGCGGCATGCTTGCATCGTCGCGGTCGAGCAAACCGGTGTCCGGCACCTGGAGCCGCCGCTCCAACTCGGCCGGTGTGGCTGCGGCCAACAGCAGCACCCGCTCGGGACCCGCCGTTTTCACTCGTCGAGAGCATCGGGCGCTCGGTGGTTGCTCCAGGATGGCGTGCGCGTTGATGCCCCCGAAGCCGAAGGCGTCGACTCCCGCTCGTCGGGGCGTGTCACCGCGGGAAGGCCATGGTCGGGCCTCGGTGACCGGCGCGAAACGGGAATCGGCGAGTGCCGGGTGCGGGTCCTCGCAGTGCAGGGTAGGCGGCAGCACGCCATGGTGTACTGCGAGCGCAGCCTTGATGAGACCGGCGATGCCGGCGGCCGGCATGGTGTGGCCGATCATTGATTTGACCGAGCCGATGCCGATATCGCGGCCAGCGCCGTTGGCCGGTCCGAAGACCTGGGTGAGCGAGCTCAGCTCGGTCTTATCGCCGCCCGGGGTGGCGGTGCCGTGCGCCTCGAGCAGGCCGAGCGAGCCTGGTTCGGTGGGGTCCAGCCCAGCCGCCTGCCAAGCCCGTTCAATGGCCCGCACCTGTCCCTCAGCGCGCGGACTCATCAAGCTGCTCGCTCGACCGTCGCTGGCGATGCCGGTTCCGCGGATCACCGCGTAAATCCGGTCCCCGGCGGCGTCGGCAAGGCGCTTGAGTACGACCATGCCGGTGCCTTCTCCGATGAGCAGGCCGTCGGCGCCGCGGTGGAAAGGCCGGATTCGCTGGCTGCGGCTCAGCGCGCCGAGCTGGCTGAACACGCTCCACAGAGTGATGTCGTGGCAGTGGTGTACCCCGCCGGCGAGCACCAGGTCGCAGCGGCCGGCGACCAGCTCGGCGACCGCGTGGTCGATGGCGAGCAACGATGAGGCGCACGCGGCGTCGAGGGTGTAGGCAGGGCCGGCCAGATCGAGCCGGTTGGCCACTCGGGAGGCCACCAAGTTGGGGACCAAGTCGATCGCGGTTTCCGGCCGTTCGGGGCCGAGCCGGGATTGGAACGCGCTACGGATGCGGTCCAGCTCCTCGTCGGCGAGGCCAGGGAGTAGCTCGTGCAGGGTGGTGACAAGCTGGTTCGCGGTGCGGATCCGCTGGTCCAACCGGGCCAGCCCGGGGGTGAGGTAGCCACCCCGACCGATGATCACACCGACCCGGGATCGGTCGCCGAGCTGGTCGTCTCCACCGGCGTCGGTGAGTGCCTCCGCGGCGACGTGCAGTGCGAGCAGCTGGTCGGGTTCGGCGCCGGGGACCGCGGCGGGCATGATCCCGTACCGGATGGGGTCGAACGTGGCCTGGTCGACAAAACCACCGCGGCGGCAGTACATCCGGTCGCTGTGCCGGGTCGCGGCCGCAGGATCGTAGAAACACGGGTCCCAGCGGGAGGCGGGTACCTCGGCGATCGCGTCCACGCCGGCCAGGATGTTGGACCAGTAGGTGGCCAAGTCGGGGGCGCCGGGGAACACCGCGGCCATCCCGACAATGGCCACCTCGACCGGCTCAGCCATCCTGCCCGACCCCGAACGCGTCCGGCTCGGCGCACATATACACCACCTGGGGCTCGGTGCCGGCGGCCAGTTCGGCGAGCAGGCAGGCGACGCCGTCCTCGGGCTCGATCAGACCAATGCCTCGCCTGGCGTACTCGCGCTCGAGCTCGGCCGAGACCATCCCGGTCCCGTTCTCGGACGCCGCCCACGGCCCCCAGTCCACCGCGACCACCCGGCCGCAGGCCCGCGGCGTCCAGATCCGGGCCAAGGTGTCGAGCGCGTCGTTCGCCGCGGCGTAGTCGGCCTGCCCGCGGTTGCCGAAGACCCCCGACACGCTGCCGAACAACACCAGGAACCTGAGGTCCCCGCGGGCCGCCTCAGCCAGCGCCCGCGCCCCGTTGACCTTGGTCTCCCACACCCGCGTGAAGTCCTCGGCAGTTTTGTCAACGAGCAACCGGTCAGCGAGGACCCCCGCGCCGTGCACGATTCCGTCGAGCCGGCCATGCCGCTGGTACACGTCATTCACCAGCGCTGTGACCGACAGCGGGTCGCGGACATCGACCGCCGAGTAGTGGACCGAGGAGGCCAGTCCACGCAGCTCGCCCAGCGTCGTACGGACCTCCCGCTCGGCGAGGAGCCGGTTGGCCGCTGCTTCAATCTCGGCCGGTGTACCGCCCCTGGACCGGGCGAGTACCCGTCGCAACGTCACGCGGTCAGCCGCCGCCGCGATTACCGGCTCCTCATCGCCGCGCGGTAGCGGGGTTCGACCGACCAGCTCCAGGTGGCAGCCGCTCGCGCGGGCCAGGCCGACCGCGACCTGTGCGGTAATGCCGCGAGCACCACCGGTCAGCAGTACCACCGACTCTGGGCCTAGCCCGGCCACGCCCAGCCCCCCGTACTCCAGCGGTGCGGGCACGACCTGCAAGGTGACTCGTTCGCCGGCGGTGTACCCCACCGCAGTTGGGGCATCAGGAGTGAGCAGCTCGGTGAGCAGGTGCTTGGCGAGTTGAGCCGGCTCCTCCTTGGGATCCATATCGATGACCCGGACGAACCGCTCGGGAAATTCACGTGCGATCGTGCGGACCAGACCCGCCAGCCCGACCCCGGCGACACCGTTGGGGTGGTGCGCCCGAGCGAATCGGCCCCCAGAACCGGTGACGACGAGCAAATGGCTAACGCCACCGCGGATGGCATCGCGAAGCGCGACGAAGCCATCCGGCAGGATCGCTGCCCGACCCCGATCCAGCGCGGCGAGGTAGACGAGGGCATCGGTGCTCGTCTTCTGGGCGACTTGGTCCACGCCGAGCAGGCGTACCTCGGCGCCGTGCTGCTCCAGCAGGACGGACAAGTCCAGCGCGATGCCTCCGCCGTCACCGACGATGGTAACCCTGCGCCCGGCGAGGGATGTCGCGGCCGGCCCGGTAGGCACGGGCGAAGAGGTGGTTTCGACGAGGTAGCGCCGGGCCCGTTTTGCTGTGCTGGGCTGCGCGAGGATGGGGTGGGTTCGAGTGGACGGGGATCGCATACCAAGTCTGTTGACGATCCAGTCCACAATGCTGCGCAGTGTGCGAAGCCGGCTCAGCTCCTCGGCGACTGAGTCATCCAGCGGGCTGCCGGTGCAGGCCAGCCCGAGCTGGTCGGTGAGCAAGCCGACCAGCTCAGTGCGCTTGATCGAGTCGATACTGAGGTCCGCTTCCAAATCGAGGTCAGCTCCGAGCATGTCCACCGGGTAGCCGGTTCGGTCGCTCACCAGGGTCCGCACTGTGGCCAACACCGCGTCGGGTGTCAGCTCAACCGGTTCGACCTGTTCTGGAGGAGCAGAATCGACCCTCGTATCGATCGTTGGGTCCGGCGCCGGGGCGAGCGGAGCGACGGTGGATGGCAACATAGCTGCGGGCGGCAAGCCGGGAACTGGCATTCCGGCAGCTGCCGGAGTTGTGGTGCCGAGATAGCCCAACATGATCTCGCGTTGGGCAGCGACGAGCTCCCGGGTGCTGCGCAGGAACTCCAGGACGGCCGCCTCGCGCCCGGGTGCACTCCCAGCGTTGGAGACAGGCTCGCAGGTTGGTGCCGGCACCTGTCGGGCTGGACGTAAACCACCCCGCAGGTATTGCCCGTCAGCGGTTTTGACCAGATGGCCGTTCACCACCCATCCGGCGCGTCGAGGAGCGACGGAACCCGAAACCGGTGTCGACGTCGAAGTCGGCACGGGGCGGGCATCCCGGCCGTGGAAAAGTCCGGCCGGATCGATCGGTACGCCGGCGACGGCCAGCTCGGCCAGCGCTAGCAGCAGTCGCCGCAGTGCAGGCTCGCCCGGTGCGTCTGTGTAGACGGCGGTGTGCGGCCGGCCGGTCAGGATCTCGTCGACCAGTCTGGTGAGCACCCGACCTGGCCCCGCCTCAACGAAGACCCGCACTCCAGCCGCGTACATCGCTTCGACTTGCTCGACGAACCGGACCGGTTCGGCGACGTGCGCAGCCAGCATCGACCGGATGGAGCCTGGGTCGCCTGGATACTGCGCGGCTGTGGTGTTCGACCACACCGGTAGCCGCGGTGAACCTAGAGCCCGGCGATCCAGCTCAGCGGCGAAGCTCTGGGTGGCTGCGGCCACTACCGGGCTGTGGAACGCGCATGCCACGGGGATCCGTGTGCCGCTCAACCCGCCCTCCGCCAGCCGTCCCAATGCGGCCTCCACCGCGGGAGCAGGGCCGGAGATTACTGACTGGCCTGGCGCGTTGTGGTTGGCTACCACGACCGGTCCGTTCCCGAGCACGGCCCGCACCTGCTCAGCGGTGGCGGTGACCGCGGCCATGGTGCCGGGATCGGATCCGGCCGCCGCAAGAATGGCTTGTCCTCTGACCTCGCTGAGCTCCAGCAGCTCGCTGGTGCCGACTGCGCCAGCGGCGGCGAGCGCGACCAATTCGCCGTAGCTGTGCCCGCCTAGGTGGTCCGGTTGCACGCCCAGCGAGGTGAGCAGCTCGTGCATGGCCAGCCCGGCGATGCCCAGCGCTGGCTGGGCGACCCGGGTGTCCGTGAGCGCTGCCCGCTGCCGCGCTGACTCCTCTTTGCTGAACGCGGCCGGTGGGAACATCGCGCCGGCCCAGCGTCCGCCGTGCTCCAGGACCCGCCGCAGCCGCGGAAACGCCACGAAGAGATCGGCCAGCATGCCTGGTCGTTGGCTGCCCTGCCCGGGAAACAGGAACGCAACCTGACCCGCGGCCTCAGCATCCTCGGATGTGACGAATACACCATCCGCCGGGGCACCTGTCCGGGCCCGTGCCAACTTTGTCGCCAGGTCATCGAGGTCCTCGGCCACGATAGCGAGCCACACCCGGTTGCGACCGGACTCGTCCGAAAGCGTCCGGGCGAGATCGCGCAACCGCCACGGTCGGCCGGCGGTGTCGTTGGCTACGAGCAGCGCGGCTAGCTGGTCCATTCTCGTGATCGCCGCGGTCCGGTCCGTGCCGGTGAACAGGAACAGCTCAGCTGGCCAGGTGTCGACCCCGTGCCGGGGCTCGGGCGCCCCGTCATATGAGGTGAGCACGGCATGGAAATTCGTGCCGCCGAACCCGAAAGCGCTCACCCCAGCAACGCGGCGTGCCGAGGAGGTCCAGGGCCGTGCCGTCACATCGAAGGCGAACGGACTGCTCTCGCGGTTCCAGTACTGGTTAGGTTCGCGCAGCTGGGCGGTCGGTGGCCGCACTCCGGTGTACACCGCGCGCGCTGCCTTGATCAGTCCGGCTAGTCCAGCGGTGCATCTGGTGTGGCCGATCTGCGATTTGACCGAGCCCAAGGTGCAGCTGCCAGCCGGTGTGCCGGCTTCGGTGAACAGTTCGGTCAGCACTGTCAGCTCGGTGCGGTCTCCGAGCACGGTGCCGGTACCGTGCGCCTCCACCAAGCCGACCTCGGCGGGTGAGATTCCGGCCATCCGGTAGGCCCGCTCCAATGCCCGGCGCTGCCCTTCGGGGCGGGGTGCGGTCAGTCCTCGCGACCGCCCGTCGCTGGCCGAGCCGATTCCCTTGATCACCGCGTAGATCCGGTCGCCATCGCGTTCGGCGTCAGCCAGCCGCTTGAGCACCACACACGCCACGCCCTCCCCCAGCGCGATGCCATCGGCGGAGACATCGAACGGGCGGCATCGGCCGGTCGGGGAGAGCGCCTGTACCGAGGCGAACAGCAGGTAGTGGTGGATGCTGTTGTTCACGTCGGCGCCACCGGCCAGCACCATGTTGCTGGTTCCGGCTTGCAGTTCCTTACAGGCCAGGTTGACGGCGGCCAGTGAGGAGGCGCAGGCCGCGGACACCGTGTAGTTCGTGCCGCCGAGGTTCAACCGGTTGGCGATCCGTCCGGCGACCACGTTAGGCAACACACCGGGGAAGGAGTCTTCGGTCAGCGTCGGTAGCTGCTCATCCAACCCGGCTGGCAGCGTCCCGTGGTAGGCGGGGTACATCGAGCGGAACCCGTACGCGCTGCCCAGATCAGTGCCGCCTTCAGCACCGAAGATCACCGAGGTGTGCTCCCGATCGAAGTCTCGCCGCTCGTAGCCGGCATCCCGTAGGGCCCGGGCAGCCACCTCCAGTGCCAGCAACTGGACTGGATCGATGCTTGCCAACGCCGCTGGAGGGATGCCGTAGGCCAGCGCGTCGAATGGGATGTCCGGCACGAAACCGCCCCAATTCGCCGTCCCGCTGTATACCGTCGGATCCCATCGGCCGGTAGGCACTTCGGTGACCGCATCCACCCCGGCCAGTACATTCGCCCAGTAATCAGTCAGGTCCGCCGCACCCGGGAGCACACCGGCCATGCCGACGATCGCCACGTCCAGCGGCGACGCCTCCGACGTCTGAGCTGCCTGGTCATCGTGAATTGGTCCGATGCCCAGTTCGTCGGCCCTTGCGGCCAGGAACGTCGCTGCGCCCTCGGTCACCTCGGTGTGCAACCCTTCGATCGTGGTGATGGCCGTGCGCAAGGTGGCCACTTCGCCGAGCATCACCATGCCTTCTTGACGCTGGACTTCTGCATCCACCGCAACCAGAACGTCGCCCCTGCGGCGTAGCCCCTTGCTGGCGATCCTCAGCCGGCCCATGTTGAGCTGTTCCAGCTCAGTCCACATTTGATCGCGCGGGATTCCGGCGGCCAACAACCGTGCCTTGCTCTCGGCGAACGTGCGGACATACGGCGAATCCGCGCAACGGATGGAGTGCCCGGGCGCGGTCTCCAACAACACGGTGCTCGCACAGGCCAGGGCCGCCCTTTGGTAGCCGGCGACAATGGCGCCGGCGGCGACCGCTTGCTGGGTGAACAGGTACGCGGTGCCCATCAACACCCCGACCTGAGCACCTCGCTCGACTAGCGGAGCGGCCAGCGCGGCCACCATCGCCGCGGAACGCTCATCGTGGATGCCCCCCGCGAACCACACCTGCAACTCGCCGGTGCAGCCGTGTGCGTCGTCGTAGTCCAGCAGCCGCTGCAGCTGCATTTCCCACAGCGGGAAGCTGGCCAGCCGCCCGATGTGTCCACCGCACTCCTGGCCTTCGAAGACGAACCGCCGCGCGCCCTCGGCCAGGAACCGATCCAGCAGGCTGGGTGAAGGCACGTGCAGGAACGTCTCAATCCCGGCCGTCTCCAACCGTGCCGCTTGAGCCGGCCGTCCTCCGGCGATCAACGCATACGGTGGCCGCACCTGGTGCACGGCTGCCAGCTGCGCCTCCCGCAGTTCCGGTGGGACGAAGCCGAGAATCCCCACCCCCCATGGCCGCCCATCCATGGCCGCAGCGGTCTGCTCCAGCAATGCCCGGGTCTGGTTACCATCGCTCAACGCCAAGGCCAGAAACGGCAGCCCACCGGCTGTTGCCACGGCCGCGGCGAACCCGGCCTGATCACTGACCCGAGTCATCGGACCCTGCACCGCCAGGGGTCGCCAGCCTTGCGCCGATAGCGACTGCGCGCTGCGCAGCGCGTCGGTGATCGCCACGCGAATCGCCGCCACCACGCCGCCGGCTGTGACGTACCGCCGAGCGAGCGGATTGGCCAGTGCACCGTCCTGGCCGATGGGCAATGCACCGAGATGCCGGGCGCCCAACCGGGAAGCAACGGACTCGGGATCCGCCACCGGCAGGCCCGGCCGCGTGAAGAGGCGGTGATTGCCGATGACTGCGGTCTCGGTGCCGTCCATGACCCGGATTGCCGCAGCGACCTCGGCCGGGAAATCGGCCTCGGCTACCAGCGCCAGCTGCGCGTCCAGCACTACTCCCGCCGCGCCACCGGCTATCGCGGCGGCCGCAGTATGCGGTCCGATCCCGCCGGCCGCCCAGATCGGAATCTCGATCAGCGGGTCCGCCAGCAGCTGCTGCAGTAGCACGAACGTCGTCGTGAGACCGACCTGGCCACCCGCTTCAGCGCCTTTGGCGATCAGTCCAGAGGCGCCGGTTCGGATCGCGGTATGTGCCTGCGCGACCGACGTGACCTCAACGAACAATCGCCGGCCCGGTACAGCCGGCCACTGCGAACCGACACCATGCACGACCACATCGACTTGCTCCGGCAGATCGGTCGGCGATAGTGGGCACCCGGCTGGCACCCGAACGCCGAACGTGCCCGACCACCACCGGCAGACGTCCGCCAGCGCGGCGCGTGCCTGGATGTGATCCCGCCCCAGGTCAAGGACGCCTACCGAGCCGGCCCGCGCGAGCGCCACCGCGAGAGCGGCATTGGGCTCCTCGAACGGCGTGATCCCCACCACCAGCTCTCGGTCCTGCAGCCTGCTCATCCTTGGCTTCGTCCTTCCTGTACGCGGGCAAGCCCCGGTGGTCCGTACTGGTCGCCGGCCGTGGCGGGGCACGTCGGCAGTGCGCAGGCTTTGGATGACCCGGGTGGTCCCCCTCGGTGATCACCCGGGTCCGCCAGATGATGCGGCGGCGAACGATGCGGCCACCTGGCAAAGGTGACCGATGTCGCGCGTGCCGCTACGGCGCAGCTAGGTTCGCTATCGCTGACGTCGATTTGGTGACCACGAGAAATGCAACCGCCATTGTCGCCAGCACGGCCAGGCCCCCCTGCCCTATCGTACCCAGCTACTGCCCCTCAATGGGGGCTACGGACTTACGAAGAGTAACACTAGGTGATGACAGAGAGGTCTACAAGGCCCAATATGCCCCGGATGACGTATTAGTACTGACTGGAATGGGGGATTGATACTTACTCAATGGATCCGCACTACGTAGGTAGTCCGAGCTGGGTGGTGTTAGCCCTGGACTACCCACGTTGTCGTCCGGCTGCTGACCAGGTAGACGTGAACACTGACGTTGGGGGAGCGACTTGCGCTGGTTGAGCTCGTGCTGGTTGAGAAGCCCTGCGGCCGTGGCGGCCGCGGTAGTGCTGGCTGGTACCGCGGCCTGTGCAGCGGCCCCGCCGCCGTCATCGGGTGCCGGCGCCTGCACGGTGACGAAGACGGCCAACGTGGCGGTCCCGACGCGCGATGGCACGGTACTGCGCGCCGATGTCTACCGGCCGGCCAGCTCCCAGCCGGTTCCGGTGATCTTGATGCGTACGCAGTACGGCAAGGAGGCCGCGCAGGTCGCGCCGTCCCGCTACCAGCGTCCGGATTGGTTCGCCTCGCACTGCTATCTCGTGGTGGTCCAGGACATCCGGGGGCAGTTCGCCTCGGCGGGCACCTTCTCCGAGTTCACCGACGACCGCAACGATGGCTATGACAGCGTGGAATGGGCTGCCAAGCTGCCCGGTTCGTCCGGGAAAGTCGGTATGTACGGATCTTCGTATGTCGGCGCAACCCAGTGGTTGGCCGCTGAGACCGCTCCGCCGCATCTGGCCACCATCGTGCCGGCCAACACCTCATCGGACTATTATGAGGGCTGGACCTACGAGAACGGCGCGTTCCGGCTGAACTTCATCGAGCCGTGGGCGATGGAAACGATCGCGTTGTCTGCGGCGGCCAATCGTGACGACACCAAGGTCGTCCAGCAGCTCACGCAGGACTCTCTGAACATCGCCGGCTGGCTGCGATATACCCCGTACCGAAGCTTTCCGCCGTTTCACCCGGGTGACGGTGCGGTGGCGCCGTACTTCTACGACTGGATCTCTCACCGGGCCGACGGCCCGTACTGGCAGCAGTGGGCGCCACAGCAGTACTACCCCAAGATCGCTATCCCGGTGCTGGATATCGAAGGCTGGTACGACGCGTTTCTCGCGGGTGGAATACGCAACTTCACCGGCATGGTCGACTCCGGTGGATCAGCATTCGCCCGCAACAATCAGCGGCTCGTCATCGGCCCCTGGGACCACATCGGCTGGGGCCGACCCGATAGTCTCGCGGCGCCCATGCTCAAGCAAATCGGGCCGGCGGGCAATTCCCCGGTGAACGAATTGATGCTGGCATGGTGGGATCACTTTCTCAAAGGTGTCGACAACGGTGTGAGTAATGGCCCTACGGTCAATTACTTCGAGATGGGAGCCAATGTCTGGAAAACTACGACAGCCTGGCCGCTGCCCGGCACCCGGTGGACGAACTACTACCTGTCCAGCGACGGCCACGCGTCAAGCCTCATGGGTGACGGGAAGCTGGTCACTACCGTGCCGTCGACCGGGCAGCAGCCTGATACCTACGACTACGATCCGCACAACCCCGTGGCCAGCGTGGGCGGCCACTCGTGCTGCGCCGCGGTGTCGGGTTCACAAGGACCCTATGATCAACATGTCGTGGAGCAGCGACCGGACGTGCTGGTGTACACCACCCCGCTGCTGGCCACCGACACCGAAGTGACCGGGCCGGTCAGCGTCACGCTCTACGCCAGCTCGTCGGCTCCTGACACCGACTGGACGGCAAAGCTGGTCGATGTGCACCCCGACGGCACTGCCGTCAACCTGAACAACGGCATCCAGCGGGCCAGCTTCCGGGAGTCGAGCAGCGCGCCGACGCCGATCGAGCCGGGCAAGGTCTACCAGTACACCATCACCGTCTGGCCGACGAGCAATCTTTTCCGCGCCGGCCACCGCATCCGCTTGGAGATCTCCTCCAGCGATTTCCCCCAGTTCGATCCCAACCCCAACACCGGGTCGTGGCTGGGCGAGAGCACGGCGACCCAGGTTGCCCACCAGACCGTCCTGCACGACGCCGAGCACCCGTCGGCGCTGGTATTTCCTGTCATCCCAGCGGCGCAGTCGGGCAAGTCCAGCGCCACCTTCCCGATCAGTACCGCTCGCTGACACTCGGTTGGGGCACCAGCAGGTCCCGGTCTTTCGTTTCCACGAGGCTTCTTGCACACAGCAGACTGAGCAGCCACAGCGCGCACAGCATGATGCCGATGGAGAAACTGCCGAAAGCCGCCGCCAATGGCGCGGCGATCAGCGGCGGTATCGAGCCTCCTACGATGCCGGCCAGGTTGTAGCTGGTTGCAGCCCCGGTGTAGCGGAAATGGGTGGGAAAAGTTTCGGGAAGCAATGCTCCGACGGGGCCGTAGGCAAGACCCATCAACGCCAGGGTGACGATCACGCCGACCCCGAAGGCAACCGGGGTGTGGAGACTGAGCACGGGAAACATCAGCAGCGACCACACCACCGCCGCAGCGCTGCACAGCACTACCACGGCTCGGCGGCCGAGCCGGTCGGAAGCGCCGGCTGACAGGATGACGCCGGCCGCCATCGCCGTTCCGGCACCGATCCCGATGGACAGCACCAGAGCCCGGCTCAGACCCGCGCCGGTGGGACTGATCCCGTAACTGGTGAGATAAGTCGTGCCGATGTAAAACAGGGCGAACATCCCGGTCAGCGTCCCCGCTGACAGCAGGATCTGTCGCGGCGCTTCGGTCAATGCTTCCCGCAGCGGGGTGCGCGTGGTTGGCTGCTGTCCCTGGGCCTGCCGGAATACTGGCGTCTCGGCAATCTTCAACCGGACATACAGCCCCGCGCCGAGTAGCACGATGCTGATCAGAAAGGGGACCCGCCATCCGTAGTCCACGAACGTCTGATCGGTGTTGCCGAGGGTAAGGCCGGTCACCAGGAACGTAGCGCTGGACAGTGCCAGCGCGATGGGCGTACCGAGCTGCGGAAACGTCGCATACCAGCCCCGGCGCCCTGGCGGCGCGTACTCCGCGGCGAGCAGCGTCGCGCCGGCCCATTCCCCGCCGACCGCGAGGCCCTGCCCGAACCGCAGCACCACCAGCAGGATGGGTGCTGCGATCCCGATCGTCGCCGCACCGGGCAGCAGCCCGATCAGCACGGTCGCCGTGCCCATGAGCAGCAGCGTCGCGATGAGTGTCCGTTTGCGGCCATACCGGTCGCCGTAGTGTCCGAAGATCATGGCCCCGATCGGTCGGGCGACGAATGCCACCGCGAAGGTGGCGAATGACGCTAGCGTGCCGGCGGTCGCACCCAGCGCGGGAAAGAACACCTTCGGAAACACCAGCGCGGCGGCCGTCCCGTAGATAAAGAAGTCATAGAACTCGATGGTGGTACCCACGCAACTGGCAAGTGCCACCCGGCGCATCCCCATGACGCCGCTTGGGCTATTCATCCGTTTCACCCCAATTGCAGAATCACGGCTCACAAGTATTAACGTGCCACCTCGTGAGCTCTTCATCAGTAGCGCGAGTACTCGGCATGTACTAGAGAGGGGCATCGGTGGCTGTCAGATACCTCGATAGTTCGCGGATCGTGGCCCCGGCGTGCTGGAGCCGTTGGCTGGTGCCACCGGCTGCGCTGTCGGTCCACCTGGCGATTGGGCAGGCCTACGCCTGGAGCGTGTTCAAAAAGCCATTGGAGACGTCATTGGGCATCTCCGGCGTGGCCAGCGCATTGCCGTTCACGTTGGGGATCGTGATGCTGGGCCTGTCGGCGGCGCTATTCGGTACCAGGGTCGATCGCAATGGCCCGCGCTGGGCGATGTTCATCTCGATGTGCTGTTTCTGCAGCGGTTTCCTCATCTCAGCGTTGGGAGTATCAATCAGGCAGTACTGGCTGGTGGTCCTCGGGTACGGCGTCGTAGGCGGCATCGGCCTGGGCATCGGTTACATCTCGCCAGTGTCCACGTTGATCAGGTGGTTTCCCGACCGGCCAGGCCTGGCCACCGGTATTGCGATCATGGGGTTCGGCGGCGGTGCGCTCATCGCGTCCCCGTGGTCGGCCTCGATGCTGATCGCATTCGGCGCGACCGGTACGCATGCCGATCCGGTTGGCATCGCCAAGGCGTTCGGAATCCACGGCATCGTCTACGCGGTGTTCATGTCGATGGGGTGGCTGCTGATCCGGGTGCCGGCTGACAACTGGCGGCCCGCCGGGTGGATACCCGCACTGCAGCCGGCGGGCGGGTTGATCAGCGATGGCGACGTCTCGGCACGTAACGCGATCCGGACGCCGCAGTTCTGGCTGCTGTGGGTGGTGCTGTGCTTCAACGTGACGGCGGGCATCGGCATCCTGGAGCGCGCGGCACCGATCTACTCCGACTTCTTTCCCCGTGGTACTGGGCTGGCTGCTGCCGCGGCCGGCTTCGTCGCGATCCTGTCGCTGGCCAACATGCTCGGCCGTTTCGTCTGGTCGTCGACGTCGGATCTGCTCGGTCGCAAGAACATCTACCGGATGTATCTGGGCGTCGGCGCGCTTCTCTACCTGGCCGTGACACTCACCACGAACTCCAACAAGGTGGTGTTCCTGGTCTGCTGCCTGCTCATCCTGTCGTTCTACGGCGCCGGATTCGCCACCGTGCCCGCCTACCTGCGTGACCTGTTCGGTACCTACCAGGTGGGCGCGATTCACGGCCGGCTGCTCACGGCCTGGTCGGTTGCTGGTGTGCTGGGCCCACTGATCGTCAACGCGATCGCGGACAGCCGGATCGCTGCGGGAGTGACCGGACCGGGCCGCTACACCCCGTCCTTCTCAATCATGATCGGTCTGCTGGTCATCGGTTTCCTGTGCAATGAGTTCATCCGCCCGGTCAACCGGAGGTTCTACGAGCCGGTGCCCGAGCGGGCGTCCGGAGAGGTGGTGAGCGCGCCATGAGTACCCCGACGGGCGGATCGGTTGCCACACCGCGCCCGTTTCTCACCGCGGTGGCGTGGGCCTGGGTGATCGTGCCGTTCGGATACGGCCTGTACCAGCTTCTCATCAAGATCCCCGCCCTGTTCGGCAGCTGACTCCCCGCCCATTCATCCCCCGATATGGAGACATATCGGGCTAATTCACTGTCCCGGAACCCCCATATGTCTCCATATCGGGGGTCCGAAGCCACAGGGTTGGGTCGAGGATCAGGTCGGCGCGGCTTGAGGTTTGCGCGATCAGGCGAGCATTGCGCTCGTCGCTGCCGGCGGTGCGCGCGGCCGCTTGTTCCGCGGTGCGCCCGTACCGGAGATGTCGGGCGGTGAGCCACGCGCGGCGGGTTTCCTCGTCAGGCGCGAGGAACCACACCTCGTCCAGCAACCCGCGGATCGCCGACCACGGCTCGGTATCGAGCAGCAGGTAGTTGCCCTCGGTGATGACCAGTGCGACCTCGGGCGGCACGGCAACCGCACCCGCGATCGGCTCTTCGATCGCGCGCCGGAACTCCGGGGCGTACACGGTGCCGGCGTCGGGCGAGCGCAGCCGGCGCAATAGCGCGACGTAACCGGCTGCATCGAAGGTGTCCGGCGCGCCCTTTCGTTCGGCGCGGCCCACCCGCTCCAGTTCTGCCTGTGCCAGGTGATACCCGTCCATCCCGACCAGCACTGCGGCACCGCCCAGTGCGTCGACCAGTCGCTGTGCCAGCGTTGACTTGCCGGCCCCCGGCGCTCCAGTGATGCCCAAGATCCGCCGGCCGCCGCCGGCAAGGGCCGTCGCGCGGGCCAGCAAGTCAGGCCACCTCACCCGCAGTGCCATACCCCCGCCCCGGAACTCGGGTGACATGGGCTCACGCTTGCCTGTACTCCTCTTACCATGGCCACAGTGGGTGAGACTGTCTATTGCCGCAGGTGGATCAAGCCTGCGGCGTAGGTGCTGGACAGCTCCGGCGCACCGTTCGTAAAGGCGCTAGCGGGCAGGTCGGCCCACCTTCTGGCGCTTAGTGGTGGCCGATCTCCGCGCGCAGCTCCGGGAAGTCCTCGTTGCGGAATTCGCCGTCGGGCTGGGCGTGCGGGTTGGCGTGCAAGATGGCTTCCCGGTGGCGTAGTTCGACGCGGCGGATCTTGCCTGAGATGGTTTTGGGCAGCTCGGCGAATTCCACCCGGCGGATGCGCTTGAATGGCGCGAGGTGGTCCTGGGCGTGGCGCAGGATTGCTAGTGCCGTTTCGGGGGAGGGCTGGTGGCCGGCGGCGAGGGTCACGTACGCCTTGGGGACGGCCAGCCGGAGCGGGTCAGGTGAGGGCACCACAGCGGCCTCAGCGACCGCGTCGTGCTCGATCAGCACGCTCTCCAGCTCGAACGGGGAGATCCGGTAGTCCGAGGCCTTGAAGATGTCGTCGGTACGCCCGACGTAGGTGATGTAGCCATCGGCGTCTCGGCGGGCGATGTCACCGGTGTGGTAGTAGCCGCCGGCCATCGCTGTTGCGGTGCCTGCTTCGTCGTCGCGGTAGCCGACCATAAGACCCAGGGGGCGGGCGGAGAGATCCAGGCAGATCTCACCCTCGTCCGCCGGCTCGCCGGTCACTGGGTTGACCAGCACGACGCGGTAGCCAGGCGCCGGGCGGCCCATCGAGCCGGGCTTGATCGGCTGGCCCGGTGTGTTGCCGATCTGCAGCGTCGTCTCGGTCTGGCCGAACCCGTCCCGGATCCGAATCCCCCAGGCCTTCTCGACGCGCTCGATAACCTCCGGGTTAAGCGGCTCGCCCCCGCTCACCAACTCCCGGACGCCGACCTGCACCCTGCCGAGGTCGGCCTGGATGAGCATTCGCCACACCGTGGGCGGCGCGCAGACGGTGTCCACACCGCAGCCGGCCAAGGTGTCAAGGAGGGCGTCGGCGTCGAACCGGGCGTAGTTGTAGATGAACACCGTCGCCGCGGCATTCCACGGCGCGAACACGTTCGACCAGGCGTGTTTAGCCCACCCCGGCGAGGAGATGTTGAGGTGGACGTCACCCGGCCGCAGCCCTATCCAGTACATCGTGGACAGGTGCCCCACCGGATAGGACGCGTGGGTGTGTTCCACCAGCTTGGGCTTGGCGGTGGTGCCGGAGGTGAAGTAGAGCAACAGGGTGTCCGACGCCTTGGTCACCCCGTCGGGGCAGAACTGGACCGGTGCTGCGTAGGCGTTGGCATAGTGATGCCAGCCCGCCACCGGCTCGCCCACCGCGATCCGGGTGTAGTCACCGGGCACGTCGTCGAACTTGCCCACATCGGCGGTGCGTACCACGACGTGGCGCGCGTTGCCCCGATCGATCCGGTCCCGTAGGTCGGCCGGCGCCAGCAGTGGCGTCGCCGGGATGAGCACCGCGCCCAGCTTCATCGCCGCCAGGATCGTTTCCCACAGCTCGACCTGGTTGGCAAGCATGACGATCAGCCGGTCCCCGCGCCGGACGCCCGCGCTTCGCAGCCAGTTGGCCACCCGGTTGGACCGCGCCGACATCTCTGCAAACGACCAACGCCGCTGCGAACCGTCCGCCTCGACGATCCACAGCGCCGGGCGCTGCGCCCACTGTGAGTCCACCCCCAAAGTGTCGAGGTGGTCCAGCGCCCAGTTGAACTCCGTCAGCTGTGGCCACCGGAACTCCCCGTAGGCGGTGTCGTACTGCTGACGGGCCGCGAGCAGGAAATCCCGGGCGACCAGGAAGGACCGGTAGTCGGCGCTCGGTTCAGTGGTCATGTGTTAGTGAGGTTGAACGCGGCCACGTTGATACTTACCGTCGGCGAGTCCGATCACCCGGACTTGCAGGACGGGCACCGTGGCGGACGCCGACGCGATCAGCCAACGGCTACCGGCGTTATGACGAGCATGCCGCTGATCCGGTGCGCACGATCCGCACCCTGCTCGCTGCTCATCGGCGGTCGTGCCGGCTCCGACCCTTTCGGTCGACTACACACTGCGCGGCAGCGCAAACTTGCCCGAGCTAGTGCGCGATGGCGTCGATGAGTGCCCGGGCTCCCTGGCGCAACAGATCCGCGCCGACGAAGTAACCCAGAGCCGCGGGGTCCTCGGGCACGCCCCAGTGGTGGGAGTCGAGCCACTGGCTGCCGTCGAGGGAGAAGACCTTGCCGCGCAATGTCAGCTTGCCGTTGGCCTCGGTGTTGGCGTAGCCGGCGATGGGGGAGTTGCAGTGGCCTTGCAGGGCATGCAGCATGGCGCGCTCAGCGGTGGCGTGCCGGTCGGTCTCGGCGTCGTTGAGCTGAGCGCCCAGTGCGCTGATCTCGGCATCTTCGCTGCGGCAGCGCAATGCGATGATCCCGGCACCGACGGCCGGGCACATCGTCTCCAGCGGCAGGATCTCGGTGATCCGGTCGGCTTCGCCGACCCGGTGCAGGCCCGCCACCGCGGCCACGATCGCATCGAAGTGGCCCTCATCCAGGCGCATCAGGCGAGTGTTGACATTGCCGCGCAACGGCTTGATCTCCACG
Organism: Pseudonocardiaceae bacterium; assembly: GCA_035606945.1. GTDB lineage: Bacteria > Actinomycetota > Actinomycetes > Mycobacteriales > Pseudonocardiaceae. The sequence goes on along the minus strand of DATNDR010000016.1, from coordinate 63,127 downwards.
TGCGGGTAGTGCAGGCGCAGTTGAGCGGCGCGGCGCACCGCGCTGGTGCCGACGACGGCGCCCGCAGGCAGTTCGGCTAGCGGTGCACCGGTGCGCGAAATGACCGCGTCGTGGACATTCTCCCGGTGCAGGTAGGCGGCAAAGCTCAGGCCCTGGGGCGCCGGCACGTCGCCGGGAATGTCTTTGAGGCAGTGCACAGCGAGATCGACGCAACCCTGCAGGAGATTGCGGTCGATCTCGCGGACGAACGCGCCCTTGCCGCCCAGCTTCGCCAGATCACCCATCCACTGGTCACCGCTGGTCGTCACCTTGATCAGCTCGGTCGTCACCGCCGGGTCCAGTGCTTCCAAGGCGGAGGCGACCTGCTCAGCCTGGTGGAGCGCCATCGGGCTGGAGCGGGTGCCGATTCGCACGTGCGCCATGCCAAAACTCTACGCACTCAGCGGCACGCGTCACGATTTAGGTGCAGGCGCCTCCACCAGACCCTGCGGGCCCGGGCACGGTACTAGAGGCTGCGAGGATAGGTGGCCCGCCGGACACGGCGGGCAGGATGAGGAGGAAGACGTGAGCGAGCTGACGCGCCCCACCGTGGAGGTCCCCGAGGGGCCGGCGCCGACCGAATTGGTGATCGAGGATCAGATGATCGGCGACGGGCCCGAGGCCGTCGTGGGATCGCAGATCAGGGCCCACTACATCGGCGTCGCGCACTCGAACGGGCGGCAGTTCGATGCGTCCTGGGATCGCGGTTCGCCGCTGGAATTCCGGCTCGGCACCGGCCGGGTGATCAAGGGCTGGGACGACGGGATCGTCGGCATGCGGGTAGGCGGTCGCCGCCGGCTCATCATCCCGCCACACCTTGGCTACGGCGACCGTGGCGCGGGGACTGCGATCAAACCCGGCGAGACGCTCATCTTCGTGGTGGACCTGGTCAGCGTTCGCTGACGGTCCCTAGATATCCAGCACGATCCGGCCGCCCCGGCTCCGGGACACGCAGATGGTCATGGTGTCGGCTCGCGCCTGATCGGTCAGCACCCGGTCGCGGTGCTCGACATCACCGGACAGCACCCGGGTTCGGCAGGTCCCGCAGAAGCCTTGCTGGCAGGAGTAGGCGACGTCGGGCAGTGCCTGCCGGATGATGTCGAGGGCGGAGACGTCGGCGGGCACGGTGAGCATGCGGTTGCTGCGCTGCAGCGCAATCTCGAAAGGCACGCCGTCCAGCACGGGCGGTGCGCAGAACCGTTCGAACTGCAACGCCGCCGCTGCGCTGGCCGGCAAGGCCTGGCGGACCCCGGCGATCATGGGAGTCGGGCCGCAGCAGTACACAGTGGCCCCGGGCGGCGCGTACTCCAGCAGCTCGGCACCGGTGGGAAAGCCGTGCTGGTCGTACGGTCGGATCCGGACCCGGCCTGGGTCCAACTCGCTGAGCTCGTCAAGGAAGGGCATCGACGCCCGCGAACGCCCGGTGTAGACGAGCTGCCATGGTGCACCGCCGGCGGCCGCCTGCTTGACCATCGGCAGGATCGGAGTGATGCCGATCCCGCCCGCCAAGAACAGGTACCCAGGCGCAGGCACGTAGGGGAAGGCGTTGCGCGGGCCGTGCACGGCCAGCGTGCTGCCGGGGCCGACCAGGTCATGCAGCTCCCGCGATCCGCCGCCGCCATCGGCGATCCGCCGCACGGCGATCCGGTAGCAGCGGCGGTCGGCCGGGTCGCCGCACAGCGAGTAGTGGCGGCGCCGGCCAGACGGCAGCAGCACCTCGAGGTGGCTGCCGGGTTGCCAGCGGGGCAATTCGGTGCCACTCGCGGCGACCAGCCGGAAGCTGCGGGCGTCGGGTGCCTCGGCGCGCACCTCGTCCACCACCAGATGCAGCGTTCGATCTAATTGCTGCGGCTGCCGGCGCCGGATGTAGCCACCGCTGGCGAGCCACTCGAGACTGGTGATCAGTTTCCCTAATAGCTTGAACATCCGGTCGGGACGCTGGCGGCCCCGCAAGTCGGGTGGTGCGGCTGCTTCCACGTCACACCGCCGCAGCGGTCGCCGCAGGGGAGCCGGCGAGGTAGGCGACGGCCTGCCCGGTGGAGAACTCCTTCGATGGGTGGTACCCGGGTCGGTGGTATCTCAGCACGCCGCGGACGATTTCGTTCGCCGGAGGCAGCAGGTGCCGGCGGCTGGCACGGAAGTAATGCCGCCAGCGCGCCTTCCTGCGCCGGCCGGTCAGCTCAGGATCGATCCGCATCAAAAAGACCACACCCCGCACCCACAGCCACAACATGACCGGCCAGGTGACCGTCATGCCCCGCACCCGGCGCAGGTACCGGCCGTCGAGGTGGGTGAACACATCGAAGGCCACCGCACGGTGCTCGACCTCTTCAGCGCCGTGCCAGCGCAGCAGATCCAGCATGGTCGGGTCGGCGCCGGCCGCATCGAGTGCGGGGGAGTTGAGTGCCCAGTTGCCCAGCATCGCGGTGATGTGCTCGATCGCCGCGATGATCGACAGTCGCTCGATCAGCCACTCTTCGCGCCGCTTGGATATCAGGTCGCGATCGCCCAGCGCTGTGAAGAACATCCAGTCGATCTGCTTTACGTAGGTATCGGTGTCGATGCCCCTGGCCTTCCAGTGATCGAGCACGCCCTGGTGGGAACGGGCGTGAATCGTTTCCTGGCCGATGAAGCCGAGCACCTCCTCGCGCAGCTTGTCGTCCTTGATGAACGGAAGAGCCTGGGTGAACACGTCGACGAACCACCGCTCCCCCGCCGGCAGCAGCAGGTGCAGCACGTTGATGGTGTGGGTGACGAACGGCTGGCCCGGCACCCAATGCGTGGGCAGGCTGTTCCAATCGAAGGCGACGTCTCGTGGTCGGAGCACGAGGTTGTCCACGTTATTGGTTCCCGGGGCGTGGCTGCGGCGGAACATCGAGCGCCTTCCTTCCGAGCTGGGACGTTATCGAGGGATGAGATCGGTGCGGGCCAGCGAGCGGAGCAGCCCTGGAGTGAGTCGGGAGATCAGCAGCCCGGCCTTGGCTTCGACGGTGATCGGGGCGACGGCGGTGTTGCGCTGCACCGCCCGCAGGATCTCCCGCGCCGCCTGGCGCGGGGTGAAGTTGCGGCGGCGGTACAGCGTGGTCGCGCGCTGCCTCGTGGCCTGTTCCTGCGCGGCATCGCGCCCGACGAACCGGGTGCTGTTGGCGATATTGGTGTGCACGAAACCGGGGCAGATCGTCACCACGCCGATGCCGGCCTGCGCCAGTTCGCCGCGCAGGCACTGGCTCAGTGCGAGCACCGCGGCTTTGGTGGCGGCATACGCCGGCAGTGACCGGGTAGGCAGGTAGGCGGCGGCGGAGGCGATGTTGACGATGGTGCCGCCGGTACGGCCTTCGACCATCAGGCCGCCCAGAACGCGGCAACCGTGGATGACGCCCCACAAGTTGACGTCGATGATCCGTTCCCAGTCGGCCACCGTGGTGTCGAAGAACGGACCCGCGACGCCGATGCCGGCATTGTTGATCACGATGTCCGGGATGCCGTGATTTTCTCGCAGCACGGTGCCGAACTTCTCCATCGCGCCGCAATCAGAGACATCGAGCAGGTACGCGCTCGCGCGCGGGCCGAGCGTGCCGGCCAGTTGTGCGGTGCGCTCGGCTGCCTGCTGGTCGATGTCGGTGACGATCACCTCGGCACCGTGTTCGGCGAATTCCAGTGCGGTGGCCCGGCCGATGCCGCTGCCCGCGCCGGTGATCACCACCAGGGTGTCGTCGAAGCGTTGCCGCTTGCGGTCGGTGCGCCGGGCGCGGCGCAGGCCGCGTGCTGGCGGACCACCCTCGACGTGGTCGATCAGCTCGCTCGCGCAGCGTGCCACGGTGTGCGGGTGGGTACGCGGCAACCAATGGCCGGCGGGCAGCTCGCGAACGGCCAGGTTGGGTACCCAACGCCGGATTTCCGTCTGCAATGATCTCGATACGAACGGATCTCGCTGGGGCGCAAGCACCTGGACGGCGATGTCAGTCGTGCGGGGCCTGGACGCGGTGAGCCGGGGCATCATGTTCGCCCGGTACAGCTGTAGGCCGTTCACCGCATCCGCCACAGCACAGACACCGGCGTCGTCAACCAGGGCGAGCAGCCGCTGGGCGAGCCCGGCGCGCCAGGCCAGTTCGGGCAGCAGCGGCAGCTGGAACCACGCGACGTACCAGCTCATCCGCAGCTGGGTGACCAGTTCCCGTAGCGCTCGCGGCGTCGGCCGGCGCAGTCGTGCCCGGAACCAGTGGTCGGCGTGGTTGATGCACGGCCCGGAGATCGAGGTGTAGGAGGAGATCCGGTCGCGCAGCCGCTGGCCGGTCACCGCATGCCAGGCCTGGACCGATCCCCAGTCATGGGCCAGCAGATGCACCGGGCGGTCCGGGCTGACCGCGTCGATCACCGCGGCGAGATCCCGGACGAGCTGGTCGATCCGATAGCCCCGGCGGCTGCGGGGCTTCCCGGACTCGCCGGCCCCCCGGACGTCGTAGCTCACGACCCGGTAGCGGGCCGCCAGCTCGGTGGTCACGTCGTCCCACAGGGTGTGGTCGTCGGGATAGCCGTGCACGCAGACCACCGTGGGTGCGCCGGCTGGGCCTGATTCGTGCACGCGCAGCGGCACGCCATCGGTCGTGATGATGTCCTTAGTCGTGACAGTCATGATGCGGCCGCCGCTCGCTGCCAGCGGCGCACGTGCGGGAGGTCATCGTCGAGCCAGTACGCGTCGCCGCTGGGAGGCACCACCAGGATCTCCTCGAACTTCACCCCGACGTCACGGAAACCGATGTGCGGCTCGACTGCCCACAATCCTGGCGTGGCCGGATGGTTGGAGATCTCGCCATCGGCCCACAGCGGCGAGCGGTGATGCATCCGTTCCACGATCAGGTCGCCGACGAGAGTGTGGAGCGCACGGATACCGAACCCGGCGGCGATGAACTTCGGCAGCCGCGAGTGCACCATGCCGATCTGATGTGCGATGACCCGCCCGGGATAGACCCGGTGCCGGTTGTCGTACCCGTGCCGGGCGAGCAGCGCGTCGACGTCGCGGTAGATCTGCCGTAGCGGCGCGCCGTCACGCACCCTGGTGACGATCAGCGTGCGGTACTCGGCTAGGTCGTTCATCAGCTGTTCGTAGATCGGGTTGGTGCCCAGGCAGCCGGCGTAGCCGATATCGGCCATGTACCCCTCGCGTACCGGTGCGCAGTCGAGGATGAACGGCATGCCCTCTTCCAGCCTGCGCTGGGTGGGGAAGAACTTCAGTGGAGTCCAGAAGTTGCGAAATGCCGTTCGGTCGCCGAACCACGCGAAGGGCGTGTGGAACCAGTCCTGCACACCTCGTTCCAGCAGGTAGTCACGGATCCGTTGGACGGCCTGCTGCTCCGTGACACCCGGTTGCAGCGCCTGCCCGACCGACTCCGCCGCCGCGTAGGCCAGCTGCTGGACCGCACGGAACTTCGCCAGCTGGGCGGGATCAGTCAGCGCTGTTCCAGCCACTGTGTCACCTCCCTGGAGCCACCTCCCGGGGTCCCCTACGGACCAAGGTTCCTACTCCATAGTAGGAAGTTCCTACGTCATGGTAGTTTTGTCAAGTGGAAAAGCCGACGGTGATTCCAATCGAGGTGCGGCGCCGCGGCGGCGGACGCGCGCGGGCTGCCCACCTCGGCCCCGAGCGCCGGCGTCCGCTGATTCTCGACGCGGCGTTGGAGGTCTACGTCGAGCACGGCTACAAGGGCACTTCGATGCAGGCGGTGGCCGAAGCGGCCGGGGTGACCAAGCCGGTGGTCTACGAGTGCTTTGCTAACAAGGACGAGTTGCTGCTGGCATTGCTGGACCGGGAGGAGCGTCGCCTGCTGGGCGCGATCACCGAGTCGCTGCCGAGCAATCTCGTCTCCGACAATGTGGAGGCCGTACTGGCGGCCGGGCTCACCGCTTTTCTCGCCGGCGCGCTTCAGGCGCCGAACTCATGGCGGGTGGTCTTCGATTCCGGTTGGGGATCCGGTTCCGTGGTGGCGGAGCGGGTTCGACGCGTCCGAGAAATGGTGGTGGGTCAGTTACGCGAGCTGGTGCGCCAGTACATGGTGGCCGGCGGCATTGAGGACATCGACCGCAAGGCGCCGGTGGTCGCGGAAATGATCGCCGCTGTCTCCGAATCGTGCGCCCGCATGCTGGTGGTGGAGCGCTACCCGTGGACCGCGGCAGAGTTGGCGACCTACGTGGCCCGGCTGCTCGCCCGAGGCGTGCGCCCGAGCTGAGAAGCTAGGGTACGTCGCGCTCAGCGGGTTTATCCCACATTGGGGACACCTGACGGCTATGAGCCTCAAGGTACCGACCGAGGCGGAAACGCTGGTGTCGATCGAACCCGACCCGTCGACACTGTGCTGATTCGCATGGCCGCCCTCGTTGATTCGGTTGTCCCGGCTGCTCCGGTCGCAGACATCAACTCAGCCGGCGGCGATGGAAGCCGCAGCTGAAGAGAAATAGATAGTTCGCTCAACGGCGTTGGTGGGAATAATGGCGAAGCCCGTGCTGATGACCGTGGATGACGATCCGGGTGTCTCCCGGGCAGTGGCGCGAGATCTGCGCCGCCGCTACGGCGAGCACTACCGGGTGGTGCGGGCCGACTCGGCGCTGGACGCCCTGGACGCGCTCAAGGAGATCAAGCGCCGGGGCGAACCAGTCGCGGCGATCCTCGCCGACTACCGGATGCCGCAGCTCAACGGTATCGAGTTCCTCGAGCAGGCGATGGATCTGTTCCCGCGGGCCCGGCGGGCGTTGCTCACCGCATACGCCGACACCGACGCGGCCATTCAGGCGATCAATATCGTCGACGTCGACCATTACCTGCTCAAGCCGTGGGACCCACCGGAGGAGAAGCTCTACCCGGTGGTCGACGCGTTGGTGGAGACCTGGCGGGCGATGGGGGAGACCGCCGTCGAGCAGATCAAGGTGATCGGGCACCGCTGGTCGGCGCCGTCCTACCACACGCGGGATTTCCTGGCCCGCAACGCGGTGCCGTACCGCTGGTACAGCGTCGACGACCCGGAAGGTCAACGGTTGCTCGACGCAGCCGGTGCTAACGCCGCGGAGATCCCGGTCGTGATCACTGCAGACGGGCGCACCTTACGGCAGCCCGGTGTCGCCGAGATCGCGGACGCGGTCGGGCTGTCTACCCAGCCGGCGGCGCAGTTCTACGACCTGATCGTGGTCGGTGCCGGGCCCGCCGGTCTCGGCGCCGCGGTCTACGGCGCCTCCGAAGGGCTCCGCACGGTACTCGTCGAAAAGAAGGCCAGCGGCGGGCAGGCCGGGCAAAGCTCCCGCATCGAGAACTACCTGGGCTTCCCCGATGGGGTGTCCGGTGCGCAGCTGACCGACCGAGCGCGGCGGCAGGCCCAGAAGTTCGGCGCCGAAGCGCTGTCGGCCCGGGAAGTCGTCGGTCTGGAGGCGCGCGGTTCCGCGCGGGTGGTGCACTTCGGTGACGGCAGCGAGATCGCTGCGCATGCCGTGGTGCTCGCCACCGGCGTCGCCTACCGCGCGTTGGCCGCACCCGGCGTGGCCGAGCTCACCGGCCGCGGCGTCTACTACGGCTCGGCGATGACGGAGGCCCCGGCGTGCGCCGGCCAGGACGTCTACGTGGTAGGCGGCGCCAACTCGGCCGGCCAGGCAGCGGTGTTCTTCTCCCGTCACGCCCGCCAGGTGACCCTGCTGGTCCGCGGGGACTCTCTGGAGCGCTCGATGTCGCATTACCTCATCCAGCAGTTGGGCGCGCTGGCCAACGTGACGATACGGGCCTGCACCGAGGTTGCCGCGGCGCACGGCGAGGCACACTTGGAGGCTCTGAGCCTTCGGCACACCCGTTCCGGCGCCACCGACACGGTGCCCACCGGTCACGTGTTCGTGTTCATCGGCGCCGCCCCGCGAACCGGCTGGCTCGACGGTGTGTTGGCCCGGGATGCTCGCGGGTTCATCCGGACCGGTCCGGACCTGGTGATCGATGGGCGCCGCCCCGCGGGATGGTCCTTGGATCGGGACCCCTACTACCTCGAATCCAGCCTGCCGGGAGTGTTCGTGGCCGGAGACGTGCGCGCCGAGTCCGTCAAGCGGGTCGCTTCCGCGGTGGGTGAGGGCGCGATGGCTGTCACCTTGGTGCACCGTTACCTGGAGGATCAGTGACGGATACCGAGCTGCGCGAGCTGTTCTTGTTCACCGACCTGACCGACACTCAGCTGGAGTGGATCCGCGGACACAGCGAGATGATCGACATCGGCGACGGCGAGATCATCGTCTCCGAGGGCGAGCCGGCCGGTGGCTTCTACGTGCTGCTGTCGGGAACAATCCAGATGACCCGGCTGGTCGCCGGCGACCAGGTCGAGATCTTGCGGAGCGACCAGCGCGGAGTCTACTTCGGTGCCACCCAGTTCTACCTCGGTGACCAGGTTGATCAGAATTACTCGGCATCGGTGCGGGCATTGAGCGACTGCCAGGTCCTCGCCTTGCCGAGTCGCGAGTTCAACGAGGTGTTCCGCCGCTGGTACCCGATGGCCGTGCACCTGTTGCAAGGCATGTTCGTCGGGATCTCCAACACCAACGTGCTGGTGGGGCAACGCGAGCGGTTGCTGGCGCTGGGCAAGCTGTCCGCCGGGCTGACCCATGAACTGAACAATCCGGCGGCTGCGGCCAGCCGGGCGGCTGACACGCTGCGGGAGCGGCTGGCCGGGATGCGGCACAAGCTGGCGATGCTCGCCGAGGGCCGGCTTGATCGTGATGTCCTGAAAACCCTGACGGTTCTGCAGGAGCGGTTCGTAGCGGCCGGTCACAGTGCGCCCGCCCTGACCGCGGTACAGACCGGTGACCTGGAAGACGAGCTGGCCGACTGGCTCGATAACCATGAAGTGGCGCAAGGTTGGGAGCTGGCGCCGGTGTTCGTCGCAGGTGGGCTGCGGGTCGCCGACCTGGCCGAGGTCGCGGATACCACGCCGGCCGAGTCGCTGGAGGGGGCGCTGCGCTGGCTGGCCTACACCGTGGACACCGAGAACCTGCTCCGCGAGATCGGCGACGCCACCGCCCGGATCACCGCGCTGGTCGCCGCCGCCAAGCAGTACTCACAGCTGGACCGCGCACCGCACCAGGACATCGATCTGCACGACGGCTTGGACGCCACACTGGTCATGCTCGCCCGCAAGCTCGGCGACGGCATCCAGGTGGTGAAGGACTACGACCGGGAGTTGCCCGCCATCCCCGCCTACCCGGCTGAGCTCAATCAGGTGTGGACCAACCTGATCGACAACGCCGCCGATGCCATGCAGGGGGAAGGCACCCTCACTGTGCGCACCGCCCGCGACGGTGAGTTCGCCCTGGTAGAAATCGGCGACACCGGTAGCGGTGTCGCGCCCGAGGTGGCCAAGCGGGTCTTCGAACCGTTCTTCACCACCAAGCCGGTCGGCCAGGGCACCGGTCTCGGCCTCGACGTCAGCTGGCGGGTCGTGGTCAACCGCCACCACGGCGACTTGCAGCTGCACTCTCAACCAGGCGACACCCGCTTCCAGATTCGCCTTCCGCTGCGTGAACTGCGTTAGCCACCCAGCGCGCGCAGCCGGCGCAGCACCTCGGACTCGCCGAGTGCCTGGGTGATGGCATGCAGGTCGGGGCTTCGGGTGGAGCCGGTGAGGGCGACGCGGACGAGTTGGGACGCTTCGCGGATCGAACCCGGGTAAGCGTCGGGGTTCTTCTTGTATTCCTTGGCGTTAGCCGCAAAGCCGTGTTTCGCGGCTAGTTCGCGGATCTGGTTGAACCATTCCTGGGAGTCGTCCATATGCTGATAACCCTCGATGAGGTCATGGGCGAAACTTGCGGTGACGGCGGCGTCCACACCGAGGGGCGCCAGGCGTTCGTCAGTGGGTCCAGACAGTGTGTCGAACAGCTGCGGGAAAAAGAATCCGTAGGTGGCTCGGAAATCAGACCATTTGCGCAGGTCTTTGCGAGGATTGGTAACACCGTCGCGCTCCACGGCCAACGCTCGCAGCGCGAGATCGCGTTCAGTGTCCAGCACCTCGACCAGGCCGGGATCATACTGCGCAGCCCAGGTGCGCACTGCGCCGAGAACCTGATCTCCTGGCAGCGTGGCGATGTAATCGGCGCTGATGTCTTCCAACTTGACCAGGTCCACCAGGGGTCCGGCGACGCCGCATTGCTCAAGCTGGATTGGGGTGGCGAGGGCCTGCTGGAGCGGCATGTCGGCGAGCCGCCCGTTGGCCAGTCCCCGCAGGTAGTACAGGATGGCATCGGAGGGATAGCCGGCTTCGATGTAGAAGTCGACACTGGCTTCGGGATCTGCGCGCTTGGACAACTTGCGTTTGCCGCCGGAAATCTGCTTCATCAGCGGGGCGACGTGCGCATAACGCACCTGCTCGAAACCCAGCGCGTCGAACAGCTGGCGGTGCAGCGGCACCGAAGAGATCCATTCGTCGCCGCGGATGACCAGACTGACGCGCATCAGATGATCGTCGACTGCATGTGCGAAATGGTAGGTAGGCAGCCGAGGGGATTGGTCGGATGATTTGAGGATGACCGTGTCGTTGCGGTTGGCCTCGTGCTCCAACTCACCCCGGATCGTGTCGGTGAAACGGACTCGCTGCCTCGCGGCATCATCGGGGGCGCGGAAGCGCACCACATACGGGATACCTTCGGCGAGCTTGGTCGCTACGGCGGTGACGTCGGCGTCGCGCCAGACCGCCCACGATCCGTAGTAGCCGGTGGGAATTTTTGCCGCCTGCTGGCGGGTGGTGATGTCGGCCAGCTCCTCTTTGGTGGCAAAGCACGGGTAGGCCCTGCCCTGGCGCAGCAGTTCCCGCACGTAGGTCAGGTAGATCCGGTCGCGCCTGGACTGCCGGTAGGGGCCGTAGGCCCCGTGTTCGTCATCCTCGTCGGGGCGGATACCGAAGTAGTCGAACGCGCGGGCGAACTGGGTCAGCGCACCTTCGACCTCGCGGGATTGATCGGTGTCCTCCACCCGCACCAGGTAGACACCCCCGGAGTGGGTCGCGATGTCGCGGTCGATGGTGGCCACATAGATGCCGCCGATATGCACGAACCCGGTCGGGGAGGGACCGAACCGGGTGATCTGAGCACCCTCCGGAAGCGACCGAGATGGGTAGCGCCGTTCCCAGTACTCGGGTTCCGGTAGGTCAGCCGGGAACAGGGCGTCGATGACCGCGCGGTCCAGCATCGGTGAGGTCAGTCTCGTCTCCGGGCCGAGCCCGATCATGGAGTGGGTGACTTACAGGCGTTCGAGGCTACCAATCGGCATACTCGCGCCTTTTTGGTGCTACGGGTCGTCGGCGCGGTGGTGCTGGTCTACCTCGGCGCCCGCGCCTGGTGGTCGGCGTGGCGAACTCACCGTGCGAACAATGGCCCTGGTGTGGCGGTTGGTGATCGTCCTGCGCCGAGGTGGTGGCGGAGGTTCAGTGAAGGCGCGATGGTACAGCTGGCGAATCCGAAAGCCGCCGGATTCATGATGGCGTTCTATCCGCAATTCGTGCCGGCACATCGACCGTTGTTCGTGACCACCGCCGGCTTGGCGGTCGTGCAGGTTCTCCTCGAGACCACTCTCTACCTTGCGCTGGCTGGTTGCGTTGGCCGAGCGAGGAACTGGTTCGCCAGGCCTGCGTACGCAGACGATGGGACGTGATCAGCGGCAGCGTGTTGATCGGGCTCGGCGTTCGTATCGCCGCTACCAGCCGTTGACCGTAATCTCGTCTCGTGATGGACGGCGCTGAGCCGGCGGTCGATGAGGCAGCTCTCGTCGCCGGACTGCACGCCGGTGAGGAGAGTTCCTTCCGAGACCTCGTGTTGCGGTACCACGCCGCGATCGTGCGGCTGGTTCGCCTCGGCGTGGCCTCACCAGCTGCGGCTGAGGAGGTGGCCACAAACACCTGGCGGCAAGTGATCCGCGACATCGGGGACTTCGACGGTCGATCATCGCTGAAAGTTTGGATCTTCGGTATCGCGCTGAACCAGGCCCGCGGCTGTGGAGCGGGGCAGCGCCGGACAGCGCTGTCGCCTGACCCGGACGGGGCTCGCGCAACGCCGGCTGTGGACCCGGACCGCTTCACGCCGGAGGGTCAGCGGTGGGCCGGCCATTGGTGCGCACCACCCGTTCCCTGGACTGGCTCACCGGCCCAGCGACTGATCGGCGAGGCGGCGGTGGCCGCCGTCGTGAATGCCATCGAGGAGCTTCCACCCGGACCGCGGGCGGTGGTAGCACTGAGAGACGTGGAGGGCTGGAAGACGGCAGAGGTCTGCGCCCTGCTCGGTATCAGCGAGCCCGAGCAGGGCGCGTTGCTGCACAGGGGCCGATCGCGGGTGCGGGCCAGACTCGAAGACCATCTCGGTGGGAGATAGCGGGCCATGGAGAACGTGAGCTGCCGCGAGGTGGTCGAGCTGGTGACTGACTTTCTCGAGGGCACCCTGGCCATAGACCGGCGCGACGTGTTCGAACGGCACATCGCGATGTGCACCTGGTGTGAGACCTACCTCTACCAGATGCGCCATACCCTCATCGTGCTCGGCGGCTTGCGGGAAGACGACGTGCCGGCTCCGCTGGTCGACTCCTTGGCGCTGGCGTTCCGAGCTGAACGGGAACGCGTCACCGGGTAGTAGACCTCAGGACTTCTCGGGCAGGCCGAGGTGCGCGGCGAGCCAGCCGGCTTGGCGGGCCCGCTCCTGGTTCCAGCCGTCGGAGGTCATGTCCTGCACTTCATCGCCGGTCGACCAGTTACCGAAGGCGGTGGCCGCGACGTAGGCGCACATGGCGTAGTAGCCCTTACTGATATCCCAGGCGCAATCCGACGCGTAGCCGGCCAACGTGGCAGCCAGCGCCGGCGCCTGCACTCTGGCCTGCTCGGCCACTGCGGCCAATTCGGCGGTCGTGCCAGCCGCGGCCATGGCCGCAGCGAGATCGGCGCGGCCTGCCCGTTCCAGTTCCGACACCGCAAGATTGTGTACCCGCGCGGCGCAGTCTTCGGCGAAGGGACGCTCGAGCTCGGGCCAACCGGCGACGCGCCGCAGTAACCGGCCCCGGCTGCCGACAAGCTTGTAGGGAGCCTCGACCACGTTCCCGCCTAGCTCCACCTCCCACAGCTCCCGTCCCAGCCAGTACGGCAGGTCTGCGGCGCGGCAAGCGTGCACGCCCGTCTCGCACACCTTCGCCGTTGTGGCAGCGTCAACCCATGCGCCTGGGTTCCCCCGAGCGGGCACCGGCCATGGGAACCTGGCGAACACGCTCACGGCGTCATCCGCAGTGAACTTGTAGGCCCGCATGTAGGCAGGCTAGCGGCGAACCTGTCTCTTGCCGGGCTACCGACGCGCGAGTATGATCGAACATATGTTCGATATTCCGGTCATTGTTCCGCCTGAGGGCCTCGTCGATTGCTTCGGCGAGGATCGGCCTAGCGGCCCGGCGGAGCCGGTGCGCTGGTCGGAATACGTTCCAGACGGTCTGCTGGCCGACATGTTGGCGCATCCTGCCGATACCGGGCCGGAACATCGCGAGTTTGAGTCGCTGGAGCGCATTGGAGCTTGGGAGCGGGTTATTGCCTGGGCGCAGGCTGGTCAGCTGCGGGCGATCGACTCGTTCATGCGCGGCGCGGAAGCTCGCAATGCTGCGCTGGGTGCTAGCACATCGCAGGCACAGGACTCGGCGGTGGCCGAGGTGGGGCTCATGCTGCGGGTGTCGGCGCGGACCGCATCGTGCCGGGTCGACGACGCCTGGTCGCTGTGTCACCGGTTGCCCGCTACGTTGGTGGCGCTGGAACAAGGTCGGATCACCCTGTCGAAGGCCCGAATCCTGCACGCGGAGACCGCGAATCTGCCTGATGAGCGCACCGCGGAGGTCGAGCAGCAGGTGCTGGTCAAGGCGCACCGGCAGACGCCTGGGCAACTTCGGGTCGCAACCCGCCGGGCGGTGCTGTCGACGGACCCTGCAGCGGTACGTAAACGCGCTCAGCAGGCGCGGCGGGACCGCGGTGTCCAGATGTGGCCAGAACCGGATGGGATGGCCACCCTGTCCGCCTACCTGCCGGCTGCCGACGCCGTGGGCGTATTCGTGGTACTGGATGATCACGCTCGCCGAGCCGGATCTCCCGGTGATGAGCGAACGATGGATGCCCGCCGCGGCGATGCCCTGGTAGATCTGGTGCTGGGCCCCACCGGTTACTGCAGCGCGGGAACCAAGGCTGCCCAAGAGCATACGAACAAAACAGACCAGGCCGTTGCGGCTGCAGGCACCGGTGGCCTGGCTGGCTGCCGCTGTCAGTGCGGGCTGTGCAGACGCGGCGGCGGGGTCGATGTGAAAGTCACCATTCCTTACACCGTACTGTTGGGTGCTGATGATCTGCCCGGAGACCTCGCCGGATACGGCCCGATCCCGGCCGCCGTGGCGCGGGACCTCGCGGCTGCCGGCACTTGGCGGCGAATTCTCACTGATCCGGCATCGGGCCGGCCAGTTGACTACGGCACCACCCGTTACCGACCGCCGGAGCACCTCGCTGGTCTGGTGATCACCCGGGACCAGACCTGCCAGTTCCCGGGATGCCGGGTGCCGGCTCACCGCTGCGATATCGACCACGGCGTGCCGCATGATCCAGCCAATGGCACCGGTTCGACAAGTGAGAACAATCTAGGTCCCAAGTGTCGAAGGCACCATCAGATCAAGCAAACTCCGGGCTGGGCGGTAACTCAACATTCAGACGGTTGTACAACGTGGGTCACTCCAAGTGGCCATATTTACCGTTCACAACCCCCACCGCTGACCGATCCCGAACCCCTCCTCAGTCGCGCCACATCCGATCCAGATGGGCTGCCACCCTTCTGAATCTTCCATACTCGGTGTGCGCAGTACTCCGCTGGGTTGGCGCCTTTCTGCGGCGCGGACTCACGGTCGTCGAGCGCGCACGACGCAGAGCACACGCCGGCTGGAGGAGTGTGCCTCGACACGCACGTCGTCGAATCCGGCCGTCCGGCACTGCGCCGCAAAAGACTGCGCCTGTTGGTCGGTCCAGCCGTGGCTGGCCAACCCGGTGGCGCCGGGACGCACCCGCCGTTCGATCGCGAGCAGCCGCCCCCCAGGGACGAGCACTCGCCGGGCTTCGGCAAGTCCCACGCTGACGTCTTTCCAGTGGTGCACGGTCGCCACGCACCACAGCACAGTCGCCGACTCATCCGGCTGCCGGAGGTCTTCCGCGGTGGCCTCGGCCCACGTGATCCCACCTTGTTGCCGGGTCAACGCCTCAGCCAGTTTGAGCATGACGGGTGCCGGATCAACGCCTATTGCTCGTGCTCCCCGGCGGGCGGCTTCCCGGACGGCGGTACCGGGGCCGCAACCGACGTCGATAACGCGGTCGGTAGCCGATACCGATGCCAGGTTAGCGGCGAGGCGCGCAATCGCGCCCCGTCCGGGGATCATGGTAAGTCCGGCCAGCAGTCCGGTGATGCCGGCGAAGCCTGGATGGTCGGCGTGATGGTTAACGGTGGTCACCCGCCCAGCTTGCAGGTTCAGGCCGGTTCGACGTCATGGAGTTTTTTTCATCGGTTGTTGAGTGTTTACCCTGGCGGCGTTACCGTCGGGTATGGCCACAGTGCAGGCTCCCGATTCGGTCGATCAGGAGCTAGTTTTCGATCTTGGTTGTCTCGGCGCGGAGCTGCTGACGGTGGTGGGCGGTAAGGCGGCGAATCTCGGTGAGCTCATCGGTGCAGGTTTTCCAGTGCCACCAGGCTTCTGCATCACCACCGCGGCCTACCAGCAGGTGGCAGCGGATGCGTTCGACGTCGAGGCGCCGGATCCAGATTCTCTCGCCGAGCGTGCCCGCACTGGGATCCTTACCACGCCGGTACCGGCCGATGTTGCTGAGACGGTGGTCCGCGCTTACCACGCCCTGGGTGACGACGTGCCTGTCGCGGTGCGCTCGTCGGCGACCGCGGAGGACTTACCCTGGGCCAGTTTCGCGGGCCAGCAGGACACCTTCCTCAACGTCGTCGGTGCGCCGGCCGTACTGGATGCGGTGCGCCGGTGCTGGGCATCGTTGTGGACCGATCGCGCGGTCAGCTACCGGGCGACCAACGGCATCGATCACGCCACCGTGCGGCTCGCGGTGGTCGTCCAGCAGATGATCGACCCGCAGGTTGCCGGGGTGCTGTTCACCGCGGATCCGGTGACCGGTCACCGCGGGCACACGGTCATCGATGCCAGCCCTGGCCTGGGTGAGGCGGTGGTATCCGGGGCAGTAAACCCCGATCACTTCACCATCGACTCTGCTAGCGGCGCAGTCGTGGAACGCCGCCTGGGCGATAAGCGACTAGCCGTCCGTTCGCTGCCCGGAGGCGGCACCGAGCAGGTTGGGCTGGCCGTGGACGCCGAGCAGTCTTGCTTGCGCGATGCGCAGATCAGTGCGCTGACCGCACTGGGGCAGCGCGTGGCGAAGTACTTCGGTGTGCCGCAGGACATCGAGTGGGCCCTGGATGCCGCGGGCGCGGTGTGGCTGACCCAAGCCCGCCCGATCACCACCCTGTACCCGCTGCCGCGCCGGTTGGACGAGGGTTTGCACGTTTACCTCTGCGTCAGCCTTGCGCAGGGCCTCACCCGTCCGATGACGCCGATGGGTATCGCGGCCGCCCGGTTGTTCGCATCGCGCGGTTCGGAGCTCCTATTCGGCGTGGCAGTCGCCGACCCGCTGGTCGGCCCGGCCGTGTTCGCCGAAGCCGGAGGCCGGCCCTTCGTCGATGTGGCACCGGTGTTGCGCAGCCGGGTCGGCCGGGTGCTGGTGCCGCGGATTCTGGACGTGATGGAGGCACGGTCGGCGGTCGTGCTCCGGAAGCTGTATGACGATTCCCGGCTCACCGTGCGCAGCACGTCATGGTGGCCATTCGTCCGGCGAGTACTGGCCGTGGCCGTTCGCTACCGGATTCCGCTGCACGTCGCCCAGGGACTGATCTGGCCTGCCGCCGAACGGCGGCGCGTGGACCTGGTCGGCCGGCGGCTGCACACCCAGCTCACCATGCCGGCAGGGGCGAGCGCCGCCCAACGGCTGGCTCAGGCGCAACGCCTGCTGCACGTGGCGGTCGTCCCGATCATGCCCACCGTCGTGCCGTCCGCGGGTGCCGGCTTCCTCGCGCTGGCGCTGGCGGGCAAGCTCGCCCGCAAGGACATCAAGCCCGGCGAGTTGGGCGAGGTGTTGCGAGGCCTGCCTCACAACGTCACCACCGAGATGGATCTGGAACTGTGGGCGCTGGCTGCCCGGATTCGCGCCGACGCGCCGGCGGCCGCCGCACTGTACGAGGTGGCCCCAGCGGCGCTGGCCCACCGCTACGCCAGCCGGGACCTCCCGCCACTGCTGCAGCAGGGATTGGCGGAGTTCTTGAGCCGCCACGGTCATCACGCGGTCGCCGAGATCGACCTCGGCATGCCGCGGTGGTCTGACGACCCGACCTACGTCCTCGGTGTGCTGGCCAACTACCTGCGCCTGGACGACCCGGATCAAGCCCCCGACGTGCAGTTCTCCCGGGCTAGCCGGGTGGCGCAGGCTGCGGCGAGCCGCGTGGTGGCGCGAGTTCGCCGCCGCAGCCGGTCGCGCGCTGCAGTGGTGCGCTTCGCGCTGAGCCGGGTGCGCGAGCTGGCCGGCCTGCGCGAGACGCACAAGGACTACCTGGTGCGCGTACTGGCCCACGTCAGACAGCAGTTGGCCGCCGTCGGGGCCGAGCTCGCCGAGAACGGGACGCTGGCACAGCCGGAGGACATCTTCTTTCTCGACCTCGGCCGGGCTCGAGCCGCACTCGCGGGCGCGGATCAGCGCGAAGTAGTCGCGCAGCGCCGCGAACAGTACGACCGTGAGCTGAGACGCCGGCAGGTGCCGCGGATCATGCTTTCCGACGGTACCCAGCCGGAGACGCTCGCCGCCCCCGGCCAGCAGCTGGCTGGGGGTCAGCTGGCTGGCACTCCGGCATCGGCCGGGACGGTGACCGCAACGGCGCGAGTGATCCTCGATCCAGTCGCAGCGCGCCTGGAGCCGGGTGAGATTCTCGTCGCTCCGTCCACGGATCCTGGTTGGACCCCGTTATTCCTCACTGCCGGCGGTCTGGTGATGGAGATGGGTGGGGCGAACTCACATGGCGCCGTCGTCGCACGCGAGTACGGCATTCCCGCCGTGGTCGGGGTACCCGATGCGACCGAGCGCATCACCAACGGGCAACGGATCACCGTGGAGGGTGCGGCAGGCCGGATCGACTTGCATTGACTGGGCGTGGCGACCGCCGGTTTTCAGGCCTGTGCATGATCTTCCGGTATCGCCCGGTACATCGAGATGAACTGGTCCATGGCTGCGTCGACACCCTCACGATCGCCGGTGGCCAGCAGGTCGAGAAGCAAGCCCCGGCTCACAGCGACGCCCAGGCGGGCGGTGGAACGGGCCGCCGGTGGCGGCACACCTTGGCAAATGATCCATTCGCTCAGCGGCGCCAACCAGCTTTCGACGATGCCGTCCAGCAAGGGCGCTGCGCACGGATCGCCCTGCAGCGCTCGGCCGTAGAGTTCGAAGAACAGTCGCCCGTGTGGCCAGTTCGCCGGGTCGGCCAGCCGCCGCCAGAACCGCCGAGCGACGCGATGTCCAGGTGCATACGCGTGCGGAGGTGGAAGACGTGTACGCGCTGCTGCGAGACGGTGCGATCCGGATCTTCCGCAAGGGCAGGGTGACCGGCCGGGATCAGGTGGTCGAGATGATCCCCGGTCGCCGGTTCGCCTACCGGCACCTGTCCGGGCTGCCGGTCCGTGATTACCGCGGGGACGTCGAGCTGGAACCCACCGAGCAAGAAACCCGAATCGGTTGGCCCATCTTGTTCAGACCGGTGATCTTCGGCACCGGTTGGCTGTTACGGTGGGCGATCAAAAGATTTGCCCGGCGATGCGCCGATGGGCTGGCGGGCTACGCACAGACCACAGCCACTCGTGAGTGTTGACAGTCTGCGCGCCACAATTGATGGCCTGCCGCTGGTAGACCACCACGTCCACGGCGCGACGATTGCGACGCTCGACGCTGGTCTGTTCGAAGCCGGCTTCACTGAATCTCCGTGGCCGGCGCCCGCGGGTACCACGCACTTGGATTCCCAGCTGGGCTTTGCGGTCCGCCGCTGGTGTGCCCCGATACTCGATCTGCCTGCGCACGCGCCCGTCGAGGCCTACATCGACCGCCGACGAGAGCTCGGTGCCTATGAAGTGACTGGCCGTCTTCTCACGGCCAGCGGCATCGAGCGGTTCCTGGTCGACACCGGTTACCGGACTGGGCACATCCTGGGGCACAGCGAGATGGCGGCCGTCTCCGGCGCGGCGGCGTCGGAGATCGTGCGCCTGGAATCGGTGGCCGAGCAGGTCGCGGCCAGTGGCGTGGATGCCGCCGGGTTCGCCGACCGGTTCGCCGCGACGCTGGACGATCGTGTCCGGCACGCCGCCGGGCTCAAGTCCGTCATCGCCTACCGGTACGGCCTGGACTTCGATCCCGAACCGCCGAGCCCAGCTGCCGTGCGTCAGGCCGCTGGGCAATGGCTGCGCGAACGGGAAACCGCCCAACTGCGCCTGACCGACCCGGTACTGCTGCGCCACGTGCTGTGGGCGGGTTTGTCAGTGGGCGCTGCCCGGGGGCTTCCCCTTCAGTTCCACGTCGGGTACGGCGACCCTGATCTGACCCTGCACCGCTGTGACCCGTCGCTCATGACGGAGTTTCTGCGCCGGGTGCAGGATCGCCGGGTTCCGGTGCTGCTGCTGCACTGCTACCCGTATCACCGCAGCGCAGGCTATCTGGCCCACGTTTTTCCGCATGTGTACCTCGATGTCGGATTGGCCGTGAACTACACCGGGGCGCGGTCGCGGGCCATCGTGGCGGAAGCACTGGAAGTAGCCCCGTTCGGCAAACTGCTGTTCTCTTCCGACGCGTGGGGTCCGGCTGAGCTGCACTATCTCGGTGCGCTGCTGTGGAGACGGGCGATGGCAAGCGTGCTGGGAGTGTGGGTGGAGTCGGGGGAGTGGTCGGCCGCCGACGCAGTGCGCGTCGCGCGGATGGTAGGTACCGATAACGCCAAACGCGTCTACGGTCTGGCGGCGCCTGGGTGCGCTGGGGAAGGGACCTGATGCCCGACATTGCGCGAGGAATCAGCCCGGTAGTTGCACCCGCGCAAGCAACGCGCGACCCAGGCCGGGCAACGCCACGGCGAGGCGGCGGTGGTTAGGTACCGCGACGCGGCGAGCCAGGATGTGGTAGTCGGCTGCCTCGATCTCATCGAGGATGCCGCCGTACAACCGGAACGCGGTGGCCACGCAGGCCCGCGAGACCGGGGCGAGCATGGGGATCCCCGGTGCCGCCCTGCGGTAGATCGCTCGGGTGCGCGCCACCAGGTAGGCCAACGCGCGGTGCACCCGGCGATCGGGGTGCCCAGTACTGCGGCACCACCCCAGCAACTCCCGGTCCACTCCGAACGACGCCAGCTCGTCGGCGGGCAGGTAAACCCGTCCGCGGTCGAGGTCCTCTCCGACGTCGCGGAGGAAGTTGGTGATCTGGAACGCGATGCCCAGCGCAGCCGCGTGTGGCTCGGCACGTGCCCGTGGGACCACGGTGCCCAGCACGGGAAGCACCTGCAGCCCGATCACCGCCGCTGAGCCGTAGACGTAACGGGCGAGTTCGTCGAAAGTCCGATAGCCGGCAACGCCGCCCTGCTCCACCGGCCGATCCATCCGCATCGAGACCATGAAATCGACGAAGTGCTGCGGATCGATCTGGTAACGGACCGCAGCGTGCACCGGCGCGGCCAGCACCGGGTGATCCGAATGACCGTGCGCCAATCCGTCGCGCAGGTGCTGCGCCAGGACGTCCAATTCCGCGACGCGGTCGGCCCACGGCCGCGTGTCGGACAGGTCATCGACGATCTCATCGGCGTACCGGGCCAGCCCGTACAGCGCGTGGATCGCCGGCCGTTGGGCGGGTGTCAGCAGCCGGGTCGCCAAGAAGTAGGTACGGCCGTGCGCGGCGTTGAGTTCCCGGCAGCGGGTATACGAGGCGCGCAACGCAGGTTCGGTGATGCCCGCGGCATCGAGCTCGCGGCTCATTTCGTGCCCGCCCGTGCCGGGCAGGTGAAGGCAACGCGCGCCCGTAGTCCACAAGGATCGGGGCGCAGCAGCGAGGCACCCGCGATCAACGACACGGCCACCACCGCGAGCTGGTACGGCCACGAGGTGTAGGCGCTTTCTCCGGTGGGGTAGGTGCACACCACCAGCCAGGTACAACCGGTGACCACCCACGCCAGCGTACGTCGCGGCCACGGCCGGACCGCGCCGAGCACGAGAGCCCAGCTGAAATACCACGGAAGGGTGGCTGGGGCGAGCAGCGCCGCCCACAGCAACGCAGTCGATGCACGGCTGATGGTCTGCGGCGGCCCGTCGTTTCTGGCAAGCCACCACTGCCGGATGAGGATGGCGACGAATACCGCGGAGCCCAGCAAACGGCAGACCATGATGAACGGGTGGTCGCTCACCTGACCGAATGGGGCGACCACGGCGTGCACGACTTCGCCGGCAGCGGTGGGCAATGACATCCAGTTCACGATGAGTGACGGGGCATCCAGCGCGGGGATCCAGCCCAGCCCGACGCCGGAGACCAAGGTAATGCCGGCAAAGACCGTGGCGAAGACCACCATGCTGCCCGCGCTGGCGCGTTGCAGCTGGGTGCGCCGGGTACCGGGCAGCCGAGTCGCCCAGATCCACACCAGAAACGGCAGCACGACTCCGGCCGACGCCTTGATCGCCATCGCCATGGTTCCCAGCGCGATCCCGGCGGCGTGCCGGTGCTCCAACACCAGCAGCGTGCCCATCGCCAGCAGGCCGATCATCAGCAGATCGTTGTGCGGGCCACCGACCAGATGCACCACCGTCAGCGGATTGGCGATCACCAGCCACAGCGCGACGGCGGGATTGCCGCCGAGCCGGTGCGCAAGCCGGGGCAGCGCGAAGACCAACGCGGCGAAACCGCTGAGCAAGACCAGCCGCATACCGATGACCCCGAGGATCAGGTGGTCACCAGTCGCGGCGTTGATCATCTTGGCGATGTAGATGAACAGCGGGCCGTAAGGTGCCGGGGTCGTTTGCCACACGTAGTGCACGTTGTCGGCGACGGCTCCGGGCGGCAGCTTGGACGGGCCGACCAGGTAGGGATCCAGCCCGCGCAGGGCGAGCGCACCCTGTGCCAGGTAGCTGTAGACATCCCTGGTGAACAGCGGCGGTGACAGCACCAACGGAGCCGCCCAGGCCACCCCGGCGACGGTCACCTGCTGGGCGGTTGCGGTACCGGCGAGCACGTCGCGGCCCAGCCGCACCCACGCCCACACGAGCATCGCGACGCCGGCATATAGCCCTACCGTGGCCAGGTCATGCCCGTGCCCGTAACGGATCCAGGACAGTGACCCCCCATCGATCAATGGGTCGTTGACGAGGATGCCGCCTGCACCGACCGCCATAGCTGCGAGCAGCAGCGACCCGATCAATCCGAGCAGCGCCGTGCCGGAGAACAGCCCCGTCGTGCGCAGCCGGTCGAGGAGCAGTGAGTGCTCGTAGTGGTCTGAGCCCTGAATTGGCCGCTGCCTTCCGGCTGCCTCGAGAAGCGCGTGGCCAGAAGCGCCTGCGGCAGGTCCGGGGTTCGACGTCATAGCGGCCCGTATGGTCCCATAGCGTGACGCCACCCCGACCAGCGGTGACCTTGTCGTGACCTTCTAGTGACCTAGTTGGTGTCAGCGGCCCGCAGCGGTCCGCTGGCGGTCTCCCGTCGCGCTGATCCGGGCAGCGGCGAGCTTGCCGGAGATGAGCGCGGTGGGCACGCCCACCCCGGGAGTGGTGCCGCAACCGGCAAGCACGACATTGCTGTGCCCGCGCACCAGGTTCGCGGGGCGAAACGGCCCGGTCTGGGCGAAGGTGTGCGCCGCGGAGAATGGTGTGCCGACTGCCAGACCCTGCTTGGCCCAGTCCGCCGGCGTGATGAGCTGCTCGACTTCGATGGCCTCATTCAGGTCGGTCAGGCCCCGCTGCTCCAGAGTGCCGACCAGCTCATCGCGGTAGGCAGATCCGAGGGTGGCCCAGTCCAGCGGCGCCGTGTGCAGGTTGGGACACGGCGCGAGGATGTAGAGCAGCTCCCGGCCGCCGGGGGCCAGGCTCGGGTCGGTGGCGGTCGGGCGAGTGATCAGCAGCGATGGATCGGTCATCAGTCGTCCACGGTAGATGATCTCATCGAAGGTGCGTTCCCAGGCTTGCCCGAAGGTGATCGTGTGGTGCGCCAGCCCGGTCCACCCCGGGTCGCTGCCGGGCCGGACGCCGGCGTGCAGTACTACCGCCGAAGGTGACCAGCGCAGCGGCACGAGCCTGCGTGGCGCGCGTCCCAGCAGCCGGTGTACCACCGGAAGGTCCGGCGTGAGCACCACGGCATCGGCGGCCACCCGGTCGCCGTCGGCCGTGTGTACCGCGGTGACCCGTTCCCCGCGACGCTCCAGCTTCGTAACGGTCGTGTTGTAGCGCAGGTCGGCGCCGGCGCCGTCGGCCGCGTCGGCCAGCGCCTGGGGCAGCGCCTGAATTCCACCGCGGGGGAACCAGACTCCCGCCACCGTGTCCATGTAGGCGATCACCGCGTACGCGCCGAGGGCGTGTTGTGGGGGCACTCCGGCGTAGAGCGATTGGAAGGAGAATATTCGTTTCAGCCGGTCGTCGGAGACAAAGCGACTTACTTGCGCTCCGAGCCGGCCGAAGCCGCCCAGGACGGCCAGCGTGGCCAGATCGCGGACCGCGTCGCGGCCGGCCACCAGGTCCAGCGGGGAGTCGAAGTTGCCGCCGATGAACCGGCCGATCTCGACCTGGTAGAGCCTGGTGAGCCAGCGCCGCAGTCGCACGTAGCCGAGTGCCTCCTCGGGCCCGGCCACCGCCCGGATCTCCGCCTCCATGGCCTCAGCGTCGGTGTGCACGTTGATCACCGACCCGTCGGCGAAACGGGCTCGGTAGGCCGGGTGCAGCGCCACCAGGTCCAACCGCGCGGCCAGTGAGTCACCCACCGCGGCGAGCGCCTCGTCGGCCAGCTCCGGCATGGTGAGCACGGTGGGGCCGGTATCCACCCGGTAACCGGCGAGATCCATCCGCCCCGCTCGACCGCCCGGGTGGGGCTGCGCCTCCAGCACGGTTACCCGGCGACCGGATCCGAGCAGGTGCAGTGCCGCCGACAAGCCGGCAAGTCCGGCGCCGACGACGACGACGTGATCGGTGGGTCCGGGCACGGTACGCATGGGTGGCACGTTACGCGCGGTCGTTCACTGCACCCGGCAGGTGGCCTGGGCGGCTAGCTCCGCCAGCCGGGTGCCAGCCGGCTCACCGAGGTCAGCGGTGCCCAGACTGCGCAGTGCTGAGTCGGTGAGCGTGCTGATCCGGCGTTCCACCTCGGCCACCGCGCCGATCTCGATCAGCAGCTCGCGGACCTTGATGACAGTGTCCTCGTCCACCTGCGGGTTCCCGATTGCGTTGCGGAGTATCTCGGCGGCTCCGGTCTGGCTTTTTTCGTCGGCGGCGCGCAGGCCGTAGGCCAACAGCAGGGTGCGCTTGCCCTCGCGCAGGTCGTCGCCGGCGGGCTTGCCCGTGATAGAGGGGTCACCGAACATGCCCAACAGGTCGTCACGGAGCTGAAACGCGATACCGATGTCGGCGCCGAAGCGGCGGTAGGCGCCGATGAGTGCTGGGTCGGCTCCGGCGATCGCGGCGCCCAGGTGCAGGGGACGTTCCACGGTGTAGGCCGCGGTCTTGTACCGGTCGATTTGTAGCGCGGTCTCGGGTGTCTCGTCGCCGCAGGCCTGGGTGAGGATGTCGAGGTACTGCCCGGCGAGCACCTCGGTGCGCATCGCCTGCCACACCGTGTGCGCCCGGCCTAGCTGGTCGGGCCACAGATCCGCGCTTCGCAGCATGTCGTCGGCCCAGGCCAGGGCGATGTCGCCGAGCAGGATGGCGGTGGCCGCGCCGAATCGCTCGGGGGTACCGAGCCAACCGGCCGCGCGATGGCGGGCGGTGAACTCGACGTGCACCGTCGGCGCGCCGCGTCGGCTGGTGGAGTCGTCCATGAGGTCGTCGTGCACCAGCGCGCAGGCCTGGATCAGCTCCAGGGAGCTGACGGCCCGCAGCACCGCGTGGGCCTGCGGGTCGAAGGGGGAACCTCCGGCGCCACGCCAACCCCACCAGGCGAACGTCGGGCGCAACCGCTTGCCGCCGCCGAGGACGAACTCGCTCAACGAATCCACCGCAGCAACGAACTGCGGGTCGATCTGCAGCGCCTCGTCGCGCTTGCCTTGCAGAAACGTGGCCAATTCGCGATGTACTTCGGCGCGTAAGCCGTGATCGAGTGGATGAACCGGCTGATCTTCCGGCCGTCTATCGAGGGATCGGGTTCCAGCGCGAGCGGTGACTGGGAGCGCGTTGCGCTGCGCCATCGAACCTCCTGCCATCCGGGAGACGGCACCGCGTAGCCGGGCCCGCACCCACTGTGCCTGCCGACGATAGGGGTAGTACGTGCCGACACGTGCCCCGGTTCGGCCACGACAGCGTCCCGGTTCAGTTGGTCGCCCTTCAACTACCGCCAACCCGTCTGACCGGCGTCGTTTACGACTACCAACCTCAGGCGTCTAGAGCGGCAGCGTGCGGCCCAGCACGGCGAAGTCTCGGGAATCCCCGGTGAAGTGATAGTGGCGCAGCAAGTCGGTGAACCCGAACCGGCGGTACAGCCGCCACGCCCTGGTCGGACCCTCGGGGGTGGACAGCAACACTCGGGGAGCGTCCACCTTGGACAACAGCTCGGTGAGCAGAGCAGCGCCGATTCCCTTGCCCTGGGCGTCGGGGTGCACATGCAACTCGGTCAACTCGAAGTAATCGGCGAGCTCACGTTGTGCCGCGGCGGGGTCGATCATTCTCAGCCCGCGGTGCACCTCGTCGTGCCACCACTGTCCGGGCGCGCCACGGTAACCGTAACCGATGCCGATCAGGCTCTCCCCCTCGAAGGCGGCGATACATAACCAGCCTGCCCGCAGCATGTGCTCCAGCCACATCGGGCTGCGATGTCCCGCCGTGCCGGGCGGGTAGCGCATGGCGGTGACGTAGATGCGCAGCGCTTCATCGAGCCGCATGCGCAACTGCGCGGCGGTCAGTTCGGTCAGCCGCGCTGGTTCGCGGACGGGCATTGCGGTCACCGCCGACCTCCTGAGTTGGCCTCCTGAGTTGGCCGGGTTCCTGCGACACGGGCGGAGTCGGCACGGTGCACGACTCCCATGACACCACGACTGGTCTCGACCTGCCGACTTTCCGAGATTGGCACTTGACGCACCCTCATCTCGAGGGGTTAACCTTTAACGGTGTCGAACATACGTTCGAACACGAGTCCGGTGGTGGCGCGGGGGAAGCGCGTCGCCGCCGGACTCCGCCGGCTTCCCCACGGCGGAGTCGCCCCATGGTGCCCATCCGACTCCCGACCCGGAGGCTGACGTGCCCGCTGTTGCTTCGTACACCCCATCCATTGGACCGCGGTACGACGGCCCCCGCCACTGTGATTCAGAAAGCAATGGTCAGTGCCCGCCCAACGCGCGTGTCCTGCTCGAACAAGCTCGGCAGACGTTGATCGACGCCGAGTACGCCACACACCCCGTAGAACGCTACGTCCAGGCGCACCTCGCGGCGCTACGTGGGGCGGCCGCCGTACTCGCGGCGCGCGCCCGGCCGCGCCGCCGCGCTGTGCCGACCAGCGCCTGGACGTTGCTCAGCACAGTTGCGCCGGAACTCTCGGAGTGGGCGGCTTTTTTCGCGTCCGCCTCCGCCACCCGCGCCGCCGCCGAGGCGGGCGTACATCGCCTCGTGACCCACCGCGACGCCGACGACATGGTGCGCCAGTCCGGTCAGTTCCTGACGCTGGCGTGGCGGTCGGCGACCAGGACACTCCGATGACGGCTCCGCGGTCACTAATCGACTACGGCCGGTTGCTCAACGTGATCGGAATAGAGGGTGAACTGATCCTCGATACAGCGGATTCGGCCTTACCTGATGCGGCTCAGGCTGAGGTACCTGGCTGCCCCGATCTCACCCTGGAAAAGACCCTGCGGCACGTGGGCAGTGTGCATCGGGTGGCCCGGCTATGGGTGCGC
The DNA here is from genome assembly GCA_035606945.1 of Pseudonocardiaceae bacterium. Taxonomy (GTDB): domain Bacteria; phylum Actinomycetota; class Actinomycetes; order Mycobacteriales; family Pseudonocardiaceae. The sequence continues at coordinate 35,887 of DATNDR010000016.1, read as the reverse complement.
GATGGCCATCGACCCGAGCACTGGCAGCGATCGCCATCGGACGGTGACCTAGTGGGCTTTGTACGGATCGGTTTGGCGGAGCTACTTGCAGAATTGCGCCTGCACGACCCGGCGCAACCGTGCGACACCTGGTGGCCCGCAGACCGTACCCACGGCTTCTGGCGACGTCGGATGGCTCACGAGACCACAGTGCACCGTGTCGATGTGCAAGCTGCGGCTGGCGGTCCGGTGAATCCCATTGATCCCGACGTAGCCCTGGACGGCATCGATGAGCTGCTGTTCCTCTGGTTCGGTCACCGCCTCGGTGAGCTTCGGATGTCGTCACCGCGCCAGGGGGCGGTCGCACTATCAGCGGCGCATCGGCGCTGGCTGGCGATTTTCGAGCGTGGTCGCTCCATCGCCCGGCGGGTGAGCCAGGCCGAGGCCAGGTCCGCTGACGCCATGGTCAGCGGCGACCCCATGGCCGTGTACCTCTGGTCGTGGGGACGCCTGCCGGATCAGTCGGTCCAGATCTCCGGTGACCAGGAAGCCGTCGCCCATCTCTGGACGCTATTGCGTCCTGCCACCCAGTGAGCCGATCCCGACCACCGCGACATCACGCGCGCAACCGCAATCCGCGGGGCGTGGCGCGGAATCCAGCGTCGCGAAGCAACTCGGCCAGCGCAGATCCCAGTGCCGCTTCGCCGTCGGCGCGCTCAATGGACAGCGACCCCAACCAACCCTGCGCAACCGCGCCGGCGAGTGCGCCCACAGCAGCTCGCAAGGTGTCGGTGTTCTCAGTGAACGACAGCAGCGAGCGGCCACCTCGCTCGATGTAGAGCACAGCGGCGCCGTCCACCAGGATGGCCAGCGCTCCGGCCTTACGACCAGGCCGGTGTCGCACCTCACCTACGGTGGACGGCCATGGCAGCGCAGCCCCGTAGGGTTGGGCAGGGTCGGTAGCGGCGAGGACCACTGTCGCCAGGCGTCCTTCGACGGGCTGGCCGACGGCACGCATCCGGTCAATAGCGCCTGGAACGGCGAACTGCGCAGCGCCGAGTCCCTCGACCACGTATCCGCGCCGGCAGCGGCCGGACTCCTCCATCGCGCGCAACACCTTGTAGATCCCGGCGAACCCGCCGGCGACTCGTTCGGTGTCCAAGGCGCCTCGGGTGAGTACTCCATGACGCTCAAGGAATGTCTCGGCCCGAGCGTGTGCCCTGCGGGTCTGCTCGCATGACGGCGGGGACGGCTGTGACATGGCCGATGGGGGCACCGGCGGCGACATGGCCGATGGGGGCACCGGCGGCGACATGGCCGGTGGGAGCATCGGCGAGAGCGACCAGCGTCCCGCGGCGGTCGGCGGACCGGCGCGGTGGGGCATAGGCGGCCGCGCCGCGCGCATTCGCGCGTATCTGCCGCGCGGAGCGGACCGGCGCGGCCGGTGCGCGGCTGAGCGGCCGGACACGACCGCTCGCACCGGCGCCAGCGAATCGTTGGTTAGCAAGCCGGCCCACACCAGATCCCATACCGCGGCGACCATGTCGGCATCGCCGGGCGCCGGTTCGCCGTCAGCGAGCAGGTACTGACCGGCTCGGTCGGCGAGCTGACGAAAGAACAACGCGCCACCCGCGGGCGGACCACCGGCTGGATCCCAGCCCAGTGCACGCAGCACACCGCGGTGTGCCGGAGTGAGCGCGAGCTGCTCATCCAGGTCGGGTAGCACCAGATCGGCCAGGTCAGTGGGAGCCAGCGCGATCCACCCGTCGCCTCCGGGTAGCGACCCGCACCCGATCCAGCTCACTTCGCCGGAAATGGTGAGCTCATCGAGCAGGGCGGGCGAATAGCCCGGAAGCCTGGCGGGGAGCACAAGCGATTCCAACCCGCTCGCAGGCATCGGTGCCCCGGCCAGTTGTTCCACTACGCCGAGCACGTCCTCCGGTGTGGGCGCACTGCGCAGCCGCCGCACCGGTTCTGTGCTGGAGTTCTCCCAGGAGCGGACCCCGTGCCAGGCCGGCAGGAACCGACCCAGCGCCGCCTGCTCGACCGGCTCCACCTCGGCCCGCAAGCGGGCCAGCGACGCCCGCCGCACCCGCCGTAGCACCTCTGCGTGGCAATACTCCATGCCGCCGCCAGGCCCAATCGGGCACAGCTCAACCGGGCGAAGCTCACCCCGGACCAGAGTCCCGAGCGCGGTCAACCGATCCAGCGCTGCGGCCACCACGGCGACCCCGAGCCCGAAGCGAGTCGCGGCCGCGGCTGCGGTGAACGGTCCGTGAGTTCTGGCATACCGCAGGAGCAGATCCCCTAGCGGATCGGCCACCGGCTCGGTGAACGCCTCAGGCACGCCCACTGGCAGGGCCACACCCAACGCGTCACGAACACGCCCAGCGTCCTCGATCGCGATCCACCGGTGATCGCCGGCGATCCGAACCATGATCGCGCGCCGGGCTGAACGGAGTTCGGCGAGCCAGTCCGGGGCAGCCCCGCGCTGCACGGCCTCAGGTTCGGTGAGGTCGCCGAGCGTACGCAGCAGGTCCGCGGTGCTCTCCAAATCCCGAGCCTGCTGGTCGGGATCCAGCCGCTGCAGCTGCGACTCGATCTCCAGGAGCACCCCGGGGTCGAGCAGTTCGCGGATCGCCTCGGAGCCGAGCAACTCGGCCAGCAGCGTGGAGTCCAGCGCGAGTGCCGCGGCCCTGCGCTCGGCCAGCGGGGCGTCCAGCTCGTAGAGGAACATCCCGACATAACCGAAAAGCAAGCTGCGGGCGAACGGGGATGGCGATCGGGTGGCGACTTCTACCACGCGGATCCGCCGAGCGCGCACATCCGACATCAGTTCGCGCAGTCCGGGGAGGTCATAGACGTCCTGGACACACTCCCGCATTGCCTCAAGTACCACCGGGAACTGCTCGTACTTGGCCGCGACAGCGAGCAGCTGGGCCGACCGCTGCCGTTGCTGCCACAGTGGCGTCCGGCGCCTGGGGTCGCGGCGGGGCAGCAGCAGCGCCCGGGCGGCGCATTCCCGAAACCGGGAGGTGAACAACGCCGAGCTCCCCAGCTCAGCGATCACGATCTGGTCCACTTCATCCGGGTCGAACAGCACGTCCTCAGCGGTGGGTAGTACCTCGGTGCCGTCGGCGTCCAGCGCGTCCGGCAGCCGAAGCACGATTCCGTCGTCAGCGCTGGCTACCTGTGCCTCGACGCCGCGGCGCTCCCGCAGCCGAGCGCCGATTGCCAGTGCCCACGGACCGTTGACCTGCGCGCCGAATGGGGAGTGCACCACCATCCGCCAGTCGCCCAGCTCGTCGCGGAAGCGCTCCACCACAACCGTGCGGTCGTCGGGTATGTGGCCCGCGGCCTCGCGCTGCTCGCGCAGATACGACTGCAGGTTGTCGGCGGCCCACGTGTCGAGGCCGATGCCCTCGATGCGGCTGCGCGCCGCGTCGGCCTCGGTGGCGCCCAGCTCACGGACGAACGCGCCCAGCGCCCGCCCCAACTCCAACGGCCGTCCCGGTGCGTCGCCCTTCCAGAACGGCATCCGGGCCGGCTCGCCGGGCACGGGCTGTGCGATGACCCGGTCGTGCGTGATGTCGACGATCTTCCACGATGTCGAACCCAGCAGGAAGGTATCGCCCACTCTGGACTCGTAGACCATCTCCTCGTCGAGTTCACCGACTCGCGAGCCGACTCCCTCAGCACCGCCGGGTGTCATGACGGTGAACAACCCGCGGTCCGGGATGGTGCCGCCGGAGGTGACCGCCAAGCGCTGGGCTCCGGGTCTGCCGCGCAGCTCGTCGCTGACCCGATCCCAGATGATCCGAGGGCGCAGCTCGCCGAATTCTTCCGACGGGTAGCGCCCCGCGAGCATGTCCAATACCGCGTGCAGCGCCGAATCGGGTAGCGCCGAGTACGGTGCGGCACGCCGGACCAGCCTGGCGAGGTCGTCGACTCGCCAGGTATCCAGCGCCACCATGGCCACCACGTGCTGGGCCAGCACGTCCAGCGGGTTGCGCGGGTAGCGCAGGGCCTCGATCGCCCCGGCTGCCATCCGTTCGGCGACCACCGCGCACGAGACCAGGTCGCCGCGGAACTTGGGGAAGATGACGCCCCGGGACACCGCGCCTACCTGGTGCCCGGCGCGGCCGATCCGCTGCAGGCCGGAGGCGACCGTCGGAGGTGCTTCCACCTGCACCACGAGGTCCACTGCTCCCATGTCGATACCCAGCTCGAGCGAGGATGTCGCGACCACGCACGGCAATCGGCCCGACTTCAGTTCCTCCTCGACGAGGGTTCGCTGCTCGCGCGACATCGAACCGTGGTGGGCCTTGGCGATCACGACGGGAGCGCCGCCGGCGAGCCCGGCCTGGCCCATCAGCTCGGCCGGCATCCGGTCCCGGGGCGCTGCGACGCGACCCGCCCACCCCGCCTCGACGGCCAGTTCGTTGAGCCGCGCCGTGAGCCGCTCAGCCAGCCGCCGCGAGTTGGCGAACACGATCGTCGAGCGGTGCGAACGCACCAGATCCAGCACTCTGCGCTCCACCGCGGGCCAGATGGAGGCGCGCTGTTCGGTCGCCCCGTCGGCACCTTCGGTCAGCTCCCCCAAGGTCGCCATGTCGGCTACCGGGACCTGCACCACAACCTCGATCGTCTTGGCTGATACCGGTTGCACCACGCGCACCGGCCGGCCGCCGGCGAGGAAGGCGCTGACCTCCTCGGCCGGTCGCACGGTGGCGGACAGCCCGATCCGCTGCGCGGGTTTGTCCAGCAGGGCGTCCAGCCGCTCCAAGGACAGCGCCAGGTGCGCGCCGCGCTTGGTGGCCGCGACCGCGTGCACCTCGTCGACGATCACCGTGCGCACTCCCCGCAGCGACTCCCTGGCCGCGGAGGTCAGCAGCAGAAACAGTGACTCCGGCGTGGTGACGAGCACGTCGGTGGGCATGCGGACGAAGGCGCGGCGTTGTTCGGCAGGGGTGTCACCGGTGCGCATTCCCACACTGATGTCCGGTTGGGGCAGGCCCAGCCGGTGCGCGGCCTGCCGGATGCCGGCCAATGGGGAGCGCAGGTTGCGCTCGACATCCACTGCCAAGGCCTTGAGTGGGGAGATGTACAGCACCCGGCAGCGTTTCGACGGTTCCGCCGCAGGTCCGGTGACGGCCAGCTGGTCCAGCGCCCACAAGAACGCGGCAAGCGTCTTCCCGGATCCGGTGGGAGCCACGACAAGCGCATGCTCGCCCGCCGCCGCCACTCGCCAGGCCCCCTCCTGAGCCGCAGTAGGCCCGGCGAATGCCCCCTCGAACCACTCCCGGGTAGCCGGCGAGAACAACCCCAACACATCCACGCCACTCATCATGGCCCGCCCCACTGACACTCTGCTTCCGCATCGAGCGGGCTCAGCGGGGTAAGCGACACCCGAATAACCCCGCTCAGCCCGCTGAATGCAAAAAACCGGGCTTTGCCATCCGCCGCTCGGCTAGGTGGTCGGCGGCGACGGCGGGTGGGACACCGTCGCGGTCGGCCAGCTCGAAGATCTCCCGGGTGGTGTCGAAGATCTTAGCGACCCGGGCGTGAGCTCGCTGGAAATCGAAGCCCCCGATCTCATCAGCGACCTGAACGACCCCACCGGCGTTGACCACATAGTCGGGTGCATAGAGGATGCCGCGCTCGTCGAGGAACTTTTCCACGCCGGGATGTGCCAGCTGGTTGTTCGCGCCGCCGCACACGATCTTGGCGTGTAACACTGCGACGGTCGGATCATCCAGGGCCGAGCCCAGCGCGCACGGGGCGTACACGTCGATCGGTTCGCGTACCAGCGTCTCGGTGTCCGGCGCCACGGCCACCTCGGGATGCGCCGCACACACCCGCTCGATCGCCTGGTCGCTGATGTCGGCCACAACCACCTGTGCGCGGTCGGCGAGCAGATGGTCCACGAGTAGCTTGCCGACTTTGCCGACTCCCGAGATGCCCACCCGGCGCCCGGACAGGGTGGGCGACCCCCAGACGTGTTGGGCGGCAGCGCGCATGCCCTGGAAGACCCCGAAGGCGGTCAGGATCGAGGAGTCGCCGGCGCCGCCGTGGGATAACGAGCGCCCGGTGACGAACCCGGATTCCAGGGCGACGACGTCCATGTCCTCGACGTAGGTACCGACGTCGCACGCGGTGATGTAGCGCCCGCCCAGCGACTGCACGAAGCGTCCGTAGGCGCGCAGCAGCGCTTCGGTCTTGTCTCGGATTGGATCACCGAGGATGACGGCCTTGCCGCCGCCGTGATCCAAACCGGCCAGCGCATTCTTGTACGACATCGCTGTAGACAGATGCAACACGTCCAGGAGGGCGTCGTCCTCGCTGGGATAAGGGTGGAACCGGGTCCCGCCGAGCGCGGGCCCCAGCGCGGTGGAGTGGATCGCGATGATCGCACGCAGCCCCGAGGGTTCATCGCGGCAGAAGACGACCTGCTCGTGGTCGCCGGATCCGAACACGTCGGTCACGTGGTGGCCCCCTCTCGTCCGTTGGCGGCGCCGCTGTGGGAAGCGTATGCCTGCGCCGGGCGGATCGGACGCAGTCGGCGGATGGCACCATCTCCCCGGGCAGGAGATCGGACCACCGAAACGCGGGAGAGATCATGCGGGTGACCGGAGTCGGGCACGCCGGGCTGCACATCGAAACCACCGCCGGCAGCGTGCTGTGCGACCCATGGGTGAACCCGGCTTTTTTCGGGTCGTGGTTCCCTTTCCCGGACAACAGCGACCTCGACTGGGACACCCTCGGGCAGGCCGACTACCTGTACATCTCGCACCTGCACCGGGACCACTTCGATCCCGAGCTGTTGCGCTGCCACGTGCGCAAGGACACCACGGTCCTGCTGCCGGACTACCCCACCGACGAGCTGGAGCGTGCGCTCGCCGGCCTGGGATTCCACACCTTCCTGCGCACGGCATCGGGCGTTCCGGTACACCGCGACGGGCTGCGTATCATGATCACCTCACTGACCGGGCCCAGCGACGGGCCGATCGGCGACTCGGCGCTGTCGCTGGACGACGGCCGCACCGTCATCCTCAACCAGAACGACGCTCACCCACTGGACATCGAGCAGCTGCTGGACTTCGGCGACATCCACGGGTATTTCACCCAGTTCTCCGGCGCGATCTGGTGGCCGATGGTCTACGACCTGCCCCACGGGGCGCGCCGGGAGTTCGCTCGCCGCAAGCGGGCCGGCCAGACCGACCGGGCGCTGCGCTACATCGACGCCGTGGGCGCCGCGCACGTGTTCCCCACCGCGGGCCCACCCTGCTTCCTCGATGAGGAGCTGTTCGAGTTCAACGGTCAGGGTCGCGACGGCGGCAGCATCTTCACTGATCAAATGGAGTTCATCAGCGAACTGGCCGCGGCACGTCCCGAGGTGTCGGCGCAGCTGCTGCTGCCGGGAAGCGTGGCCGAGATGGACGGCGCACATTGCGAGCTGACCCACCGGTACTCATCCGCCGAGATCACCCACATGTTCGGTGAGAAGACCGCCTACCTGCGCGACTACCAGGCCCGCGCGCAGCCGGCGCTGGGCCGTGAGCGGGCCGGCCGGGCGCCGGTACCTGCTGACCTGCTTGAGCAGCTCAAGCGGTGGTGGGAGCCGCTGCTCAAGCGGGCGGAGAACATCTGCACCGGGATCGGTGGTCCGGTCCGCCTGGACGTGGGCGAGCGCTCCATAGTGATCGACTTCACCGCTCGCGAGGTGCGCGAGTTCGCCGGCGAACAATGCCGCTACCGGCTGTCCACCGCGGCCGATCTGGTTGCTACCAATCTGGCCCGCCGCGAGGTGGACTGGTCGAACAGCTTGTTTCTGTCGCTTCGGTTTCGGGCAAGCCGGGTCGGCCAGTACAACGAGTTCGTCTACGTGTTCTTCAAGTGCCTGTCGCCGGAGCGCATCGACTACGTCGAGAACTGGTACGACGAGCGCAACGACGACGGCGCGGACATCTCCCTGGACGGCTGGCGGGTGCAACGCCGCTGCCCGCACCTGCGCGCCGACCTGGCGAAGTTCGGCAGCGTGTCCGACGGGACCCTCACCTGCGCGTTGCACGGCTGGCGCTTCGATCTGGCCACCGGTCGCTGCCTCACTGCGGCGGGCCACCAGATTCGTGCAATGCCGATCAGCGGGCCGGTCAGCGGTTCCGCTGTTGCCACCACCAGCGAATGAGCACCACCAGGGCAGACAGTAGGCCGAACAGGATCACCAGCTGCCCAGCGGTGGAGGACAGCCCGGTCGGGTCGTCCGGGGTGAACATCTCATCACGATAGCTCGTGGCAGGTACCTAATCTGGACGTATGCGGATCACCCACTTCCGGCAGCGGATGGACGAGGAATTCGGTCCGGTCCGGGCGGCTGCACTGGCTCATGATCACGTGTTCGCCGATCTCGGCGGTCGCACGGTGGAGGGGGCGCTGGAGGCGGGGATTGACACGAAGCGGGTGTGGGCCGCTGTGTGCGCCGCCTTCGACGTCCCCGAAGAGCGACGCTGAGCACGCAGTTCCCCCGTTACGGCGTGTCGTTCTCTCCTGCTCGGCGTGTCGACTCGTGGTGCGCGCCGCTGGACGCGGAAAATAACACCCCGGCGTGTCACTAAGGGTGTCGAACACCTGTTCGTCTAAGCTGTTGTCCACAGTCGGACCCTTATCCACAGATCCGGCCGTGTGCCCTCGCTGAATGTCGGTCCTACCGCCTAGCGTCGGCGCCGACTCAGAAGATCCTCAACCAGCGAGGTGGACCGTCAGATGGCATCAGTACCGGATCGGGAGAAGGCGCTCCAGATCGCGTTGGCTCAGATCGAGAAGCAGTGCGGCAAGGGGTCGGTGATGCGCCTCGGTGAGGAGGGCCGCGCGCCCGTCGAGGTGATCCCCACCGGATCCATTGCGCTGGACGTGGCGCTGGGCATCGGCGGTCTGCCCCGGGGCCGGGTCGTCGAGGTGTACGGCCCGGAAGCCTCCGGAAAAACAACGATCGCGCTGCATGCGGTGGCCAACGCCCAGCGGGCCGGCGGGATCGCCGCGTTCATCGACGCCGAGCACGCACTGGATCCCGACTACGCGAAGTCGCTCGGCGTGGACACCGATGCCCTGCTGGTCTCCCAGCCCGATACCGGGGAGCAGGCGCTGGAGATCACTGACATGCTGATCCGCTCCGGTGCGCTGGACGTCGTGGTCATCGACTCGGTGGCAGCGCTCGTACCGCGGGCGGAGATCGAAGGCGAGATGGGTGACTCGCACGTCGGCCTGCAAGCCCGGCTGATGAGTCAGGCACTACGGAAGATCACCGGCGCACTGAGCACGTCGGGCACCACCGCGATCTTCATCAACCAGCTCCGCGAGAAGGTCGGAGTGTTCTTCGGCTCGCCGGAGACCACCACCGGTGGCAAGGCGCTGAAGTTCTACGCTTCGGTACGGCTGGATATCCGCCGCATTGAGACCCTCAAAGACGGATCAGATGCAGTAGGCAACCGGACCCGCGTCAAGGTGGTAAAGAATAAATGCGCCCCACCATTCAAACAAGCAGAATTCGATATTCTGTACGGCCATGGAATCAGCAGGGAGGGTTCGCTGATTGATCTGGGCGTGGAGCAGGGTGTCATTCGCAAAGCAGGTGCCTGGTACACCTATGAGGGTGATCAGCTCGGCCAGGGTAAGGAGAACGCACGAAAATTCCTTGCCGACAATCCGGATATCGCTGCCGAGATCGAAAAACGGATCAAGGAGAAGCTAGGTATTGGGGCGAAGCTGGACGTTGATCAAACTGTGCCGGCTCCGGTGGACTTCTGATGGTCCGAACCCGTACAGCGGCGCGAGAAGCTGCAAAGAGCAACCGCGATTCTGGTGCCCACGAACCTTTCATGGGGGACTGCCCGGAGCGCGAGGTCATGAGCCCAGCGGCGCAAGCGCAGGGCATCTGCCTGCGGCTGCTCACTGCGCGGCCACGCAGCAGGGCTGAGCTGGCCGGCGCCCTGCGTCGGCGCGGGATTGCCGAAGAAGTCGGCGAGTCTGTGCTCGACCGACTAGGGCAGCTGGGTCTCATGGATGACGCCGCTCTCGCCGACGCGACGGTGTATTCCGATCATGGTCACCGCGGCTTGGGCAGGCGGGCACTGAGCAACGAACTTCGGCGCCGGGGAGTCCCCGATGAGGTCGTCCACAACGCCGTGGCGAAGGTGCGTCCCGAAGATGAAGAGCAGCGGGCGCACGAACTGGTTCGGCGCAAGTTGCGCACCAATCCTGTGCGGGACACCAGCACCCTGGCCCGCAGATTGTGCGCGATGTTGGTACGGAAAGGCTATTCCGAAGGGCTTGCGTGGCGGGTGGTGCGTGATGAGCTTGGCCCGGGGAATTGGCCTGGTGAGATCGAGTCGTGCCCGGACTGATCCTCAATTGGTTGAGTAGACGCGATGAACTCGACTCCAGCGGGAAGGCTGCCCCGCCGATGGGCATCGGTGAGCAGTTGCAACAGCGTGGAGCGGAATTCCTCGGCGGCTCGGGTGGGACGCACGTCGGTTCGGTGAGCGAGTGCAATCGTCCGGATTGGCACGGGAGGCGCGAACGGCACACCACACAGCTTGGGTCGATCTTGGAGAACCATGCTGGGGACCACCGCGATCCCGAGTCCCGCTTCGACGAAACTGAGTACCGCGTCCATCTCGCCTCCCTCGATGGCAAACCGTGGCGTAAAGCCAGCGCGCTGACAGGCGGTAAGTGTCATCGATCTGAGGTCGTAACCCTCCCGGAACATGACCAGCGGGTGATCGCGCAGATCTTCGATCCGAAACGAGTCGAGCTCGAGATTCATGCTGCGCGGCACGGCGACCGCGAGCTGCTCGCGCAGAATCGGAACGGTGTCCAGGGTGGGGTCGCCTCGGTGCGCGGGCGAAGTGATCATCGCCAGGTCGATGGCTCCCTCAGCGAGCTGCCGGACCAGGTCCCTGGACCCGCTCTCGTCGATGAGGAGTTGGATGCCGGGGTAACGCCCACGGAACAGTGCCAGGGCATGCGCGAAGGGCCCGGTGCACAGGCTTGGTGTGGCACCTAGCCGTAGTCGACCCCGTCGAAGCTCGGCCAACTCGTGCACCTGTAACCGGGCGGTCTCGACGTCAGCCAAGATCCGTTTGGCGAAAGGGACGAGCACCTCACCAGCGGGTGTGAGGGTCACGTTGCCCCGGGCCCGGTGGAACAACTCGCTGCCCAGCTCCCGCTCCAGGCAATGGATCTGTTTACTCAGCGACGGCTGCGCCACGTGAGTGCTCTCGGCCGCACGTGTGAAGTGGCAGGTCCGCGCAACGGCTAAGAAGTACACCAGCTGCTGCAGTTGCATCTTGATAGCTTAAGGCTATCGAAACCAGCGCTACCATGTCTTGGACGTGTGCCATGGACTCGGCTTACTGTCAGTTAACGCCGCGACGATTGCGCACCGCGGTGTTCGTCCGGAGTGCCGAAACCACGGCAAGTGGAACCGACCACTGGTTCGTGCCCGATCGGAAGCGACACCATGACCACGACCGCATCGTCCCCGCCGTCCGGGGTAACGCCACCCGGCCGGATGCAAGCTGCACGAGCAGCGATCTCAGCACGGACGTTGCGCACAGATCGGTGGTGGGTGTCACCGTTGGTGACCGCGATCGTGCTGGGGATCTTTATCGTCTATACCGCGGTCAGGCTGTTCATGCGAAGTGACTACTGGGTCGGTGAGTATCGCTACCTCACGCCCCTGTACTCGCCGTGCCTGAGCGACTCGTGCGCGCCGGGTTCGTCGCATCTCGGCACCCCGCTGCCGGCGTTCCCGCTGGCGCTGCCGCTGCCGATCTTGATTTTCCCGATTCTCGCCGGGTTCCGGGCGAGCTGCTACTACTACCGTAAAGCCGGCTATCGCGCATTCCTGCTGTCGCCGCCAGGATGTGCGGTAACCGAGCCGGCGAAGAAATACACCGGGGAAACCCGGTTTCCGTTGATTCTGCAAAACTTGCACAGGTACTTCTTCTATCTCGCGTCAGCGTTGCTGCTGATTAATACGTATGATGCAGTGTTGGCATTCTTCCCGGCTGGCGGTGGCTTCGGCGTGGGTCTGGGCTCGCTGATCCTGCTGGTCAACGTGACCATGCTGTGGCTGTACTCACTGTCGTGCCACGCCTGCCGCCATATCTTCGGTGGCCGGCTCAAACACTTCTCCGCCCATCCCGTCCAGTATTGGTTCTGGACGCAGTTATCCAAGATCAACGGGCGCCACATGCAGTTCGCCTGGACATCGCTGATCACGGTGATGCTGACGGACTTCTACATCATGGCCGTCGCTGCAGGCTGGATCACGGATCTGCGCCTGTTCAACTGACTGGATGCGTCTAGCTGATAAGGATCCCCTATGACCGAGATCGAGCAGCACGACTTCGACGTTGTGGTGATCGGTGCAGGCGGTGCCGGGCTGCGTGCCGCGATTGAGGTGCGCGAACTGGGCAAGCGCACCGCGGTGATCTGTAAGTCCTTGTTCGGTAAAGCTCATACCGTGATGGCCGAGGGCGGCATCGCGGCGTCGATGGGCAACGTGAATTCGCGGGACAGCTGGCAGGTCCACTTTCGCGACACCATGCGCGGGGGCAAGTTCCTCAATAACTGGCGGATGGCGGAGCTGCACGCGAAGGAAGCACCGCAGCGGGTCTGGGAGTTGGAGACCTATGGTGCGCTGTTTGACCGTACCAAGGACGGCAAGATCAGCCAGCGCAACTTCGGTGGGCATGAGTATCCGCGGCTGGCGCACGTGGGTGATCGCACCGGCCTGGAGTTGATCCGCACGCTGCAACAGAAGATCGTGTCGCTGCAGCAGGAGGACTTCGCCCAGTACGGCGACTATGAGGCCAATCTCAAGGTGTTCGCTGAGTGCACGATCACGGACTTGCTCAAAGATGGCGGCGCGATCGCCGGGGCGTTCGGTTACTGGCGCGAGACCGGTCGCTTCGTCCGATTCGATGCGCCGGCGGTAATACTGGCTACTGGTGGGATAGGAAAGGCATTCAAGGTCACCAGCAACTCTTGGGAGTACACCGGGGACGGGCACGCGCTCGCGCTGCGGTGCGGTGCAGCACTGATCAACATGGAGTTCGTGCAGTTCCACCCCACGGGAATGGTGTGGCCGCCCAGTGTCAAGGGGATTCTGGTTACGGAGTCGGTGCGCGGCGACGGTGGTGTGCTGCGCAACTCGCAGCAAAAACGTTTCATGTTCGACTACATACCCGAGGTCTTCAAAGGGCAGTACGCGACCTCGGAACAGGAAGCAGATCGCTGGTACGACGATCCGGACAATAATCGGCGACCACCGGAGCTGTTGCCTCGGGACGAGGTGGCCCGTGCGATCAACTCCGAGGTCAAGGCGGGCCGTGGGTCCCCGCACGGTGGGGTATTCCTCGACATCTCCACCCGGTTGCCCGCTGAGGTGGTCAAGAAGCGCCTCCCGTCGATGTACCACCAGTTCAAGGAACTGGCCGACGTCGACATCACGGCCGAGCCCATGGAGGTCGGCCCGACCTGCCACTACGTGATGGGCGGTGTGGAGGTCGATCCGGACACCGCGGCAGCGTCGGTACCCGGATTGTTCGCCGCCGGTGAGGTCGCCGGCGGGATGCACGGCTCCAACCGGCTAGGCGGTAACTCGCTGTCCGACCTGCTCGTGTTCGGCCGGCGGGCCGGCCTCGGGGCCGCGATCTACGTTGACAAGCTGGGCGCGCGACGGCCGCCGGTCCGCGTGGTCGACGTCGAGGCCGCCGCGCAGCGCGTGATCAGTCCCTTTCGCGCGGATACTGACGAGGACGGGGGCGAAAACCCCTACCTCCTGCATCAAGAACTCCAGCAGACCATGAACGACCTGGTCGGCATCATTCGCAGGGCAGACGAAATGGAGCTCGCACTCAAGAAACTCGCACAATTGCGCCGGCGAGCCGAGCACGTCGTCGTGCAGGGTCACCGCCAGTTCAATCCCGGCTGGCACCTCGCGTTGGACCTGCGCAACATGATCGCGGTGAGCGAATGCGTGGCGCGGGCGGGGCTGGAACGCACCGAGAGTCGCGGTGGACACACCCGGGACGACTATCCGGTAATGGATGCTGACTGGCGACATGCGCTATTGGTGTGCGCCCTGGACCCGGACAGCGTTGAGGGAAGTGTTCGCGTCGAGCGCAAGATGCAGATTCCGATGCGCGCGGACCTGGCCGGCCTCTTCGAGCTCGATGAGCTGAAGAAGTACTTCACCGGCGACGAGCTTCCCGGAGGGACGGACTGACATGGGCACCCAGCGACGGTTCCGAATCTGGCGGGGCGACACGAACGCGGGAGACCTCGTCGACTTCGATGTGGAGGTCAATGACGGCGAGGTGGTCCTCGACGTCATCCATCGGCTGCAAGCCACCCAGGCTCCCGACCTCGCCGTGCGCTGGAACTGCAAAGCCGGTAAGTGCGGATCGTGCAGTGCCGAGATCAACGGGCGACCCCGCCTGCTGTGCATGACCCGGATGTCCGCCTTGCCGCCTCATCAGCCGGTGACGGTTACCCCGATGCGTACCTTCCCAGTCATCCGAGATCTTGTCACCGACGTCTCGTACAACTACCAGAAGGCACGCGAGATTCGCGCATTCATGCCGCCCAAAGGGGTACAGCCGGGCGAGTACCGGATGCAGCAAGTCGACGTGGAACGCTCGCAAGAGTTCCGCAAGTGCATCGAGTGTTTCCTGTGCCAGAACACCTGCCATGTGATCCGCGACCACGAAGAGAACAAGGCCCACTTCTCCGGGCCACGGTTCCTGATGCGGATTGCTGAGCTGGACATGCACCCACTCGACGCAGCCGACGAGGAGAGCGTGGACCGCAAACGGGCTGCGCAGGACGAGCATGGCCTGGGCTTCTGCAACATCACTAAGTGCTGCACCGAGGTGTGCCCGGAACACATCAAGATCACCGACAACGCGCTGATCCCGATGAAGGAACGGGTGGTCAGTCTCCGCTTCGATCCGCTGGCGCGCCTGCTGCGCCGCGACCGGCGATAGATCAGCGGGGCGTAGGCGGGTTGGGCACCGGACTGCCGAGATACTGGGCGTAGAGGCGAGCCCACGTGCCATCGTCGATCGCGTGCCGCAGCACCGCAGTGATCCGTGCATGCAGCACCGGGTCGCCAGGGGCAAGACCGACGCCGTACTCGGTCGTGCCCAGCGGCTCGTTGAGCACCCGCAGCGCGCCTGGGTTCTGCGATAGCACAGCGGCGACCGCGTCCTGGTCCCCGGCGATGGCCTCGACCTTGCCGCCCAGCAGGTCGGCACAGCCGGCAAGGGTCGCCCGGGTCTGCACTGCAGCACCGCGGGCGATCAGCACTGCGGCCGCTGACGAACCGTCGGGTGCGCACACCTGCCCGTGGCCCAACGAGTTCAGGCCGGTCGCCCTGCTAGTCGCCGGCACCACCAGTTGCAACGCACGCACGAGATACGGCCCCGCGGCGGCCACGGTCGCATGTTGTCCGCCAGTGCTCTGGTAGCCGATCTGGTAGCCGCCGAGCGCAAGATCCGCTTCTCCTCGGTCCAATGCGGCCTCGCGGACACTTGCGGGCAGCGGCTTGAAGCTGGTGCGCGCGGGATCAACCCCGAGGTCATGGGCGACCAGCTCAACCAGCGCGACATCGAAACCGGTGTAGCTCCCCGAATTCGAGGAACGCTGGGACAGCCCAGGTATGTCCTGGATGGCCACGATGAGCCGTCCACGCTGGGTGATCCGGTCAATGGTCGGCGAGCCGCTGCTGGCTGGGCGCGCCGGGGCGACGGTGCCGAACGGGTTGCCGGCCACCACGGGCGCAGCGAACAGGGTGTTGATCCTGTCGACGGCCTGGCCCCCGAGCCATAGAGCAGCGATCACGAACACCACCAGCAGGCAGCCGACCCGTTTCGGTCGTAGCCATCCGTGTCGACGCATGAGCCCCAACGCCGCCCAGACCCGGCTGCCCAGCGATCGGTGCAGCACGGGGGATCGTTGCGCCCGGGAGCTCCTGAGCCTCATGATCCAAGACGGACCCGCATACTGTCCCTCACCTCGTCACCCATCCTGATACGTGGTGTCGTGGACGATAGCCGCAGAGCTGTCCCGAAGAACAACGCCGGCGCAGCGGAGCCTTCTTCCTTTCTCGACGCCGCACATGAGCATGGTGTGATGACACATGGTCTGCACGATGTGGTGGTCCGTGCGGGTGCGCGCAGGTGCTAGGCGCCGAGATTGGCAGTGACGCCGCGGACGTGCGTTGTCGGCAGTTCCCGACCGCTGTGCCGGCGGCGACGGTTGCGCCGCTCCAGGTAGCCAGCGAGCAGCGAGAGCGCCACGCACAGCGTGATGTAGACCGTGCCGATCACGATTGCGGTGGGGATGATCGGGCGGCCGAACTCGGCGAGACTGCCGATGTAGCGAGCATCGAAGAGGAGTTCCGGGTAGGTGATGAGGAAGCCCAGCGCAGAGTCCTTCAGCAACACGACGAGCTGGCTGACGACGGTCGGCAACATTGTCCGCACCGCTTGGGGCAGCAACACGGCGCGCATCACCTGGTTTTTCCGCATTCCCAGGGCGAACGCCGCCTCGCGCTGGCCGCGCGGCACGGCCTGCACACCGGCTCGGAAGATCTCCGCGAGCACCGAGCCGTTGTAGACGGTCAGACCCACCACCAGAGACCAGAAAACCCCCAGCCGCAGCCCTGCCTGCGGGGCCCCGTAGAACAGGAAAAAGATCATCACGACCAGCGGGATCGCCCGGAGGAACTCGACGGCGGTGGCCGCTGGTGCCTGCACCCACGCGTGTTCGGACAGTCGTGCGATCGCGAACAGCAAGCCGACGACCAGGGCGAGCAGTGCTCCTACGGCGAATGCGGCCAGGGTGGCGCCCAGGGCAGCAACCAGCTGTAGCTGGAGATCCTTGTAGAGCAGCCACTCCCACTTCCTGCCCGCGAACTGGTCGGTCACCCAGAAGCGGTAGCCGATGAAGCCGACTAGCGTAACGAGCCCGACCACTGCCGTGAACCCGAATGTCCGGTTTCGGACTCGGGCCCGAGGTCCGGGCAGGTCGTAAAGCACCGAGGTCATCGGGCCACGCTCCAGCGCTTTTCGAGGATCCGCTGGGTCGCGGTCAATGGGAACACAAGGATCAGGAATCCGATCGCGATCCAGGCCATTCCGAACAGCACCGGTGCGCCCCGTTCGGAGAGGGTCGGGATGATCTGGCCCGCCTCGGCTACCGCAAAGCCGGCCGCGACGGTGGTGTTCTTCAGCAGCGCGTTGAGCACGCTGGTCAGCGGCGGTACTACGGACCGGATGGCTTGCGGGATCACGATCTCGGTCAGGGTCTGGGTGAAGGTCAGACCCAGTGCCCGCGCTGCTTCGGCCTGCCCGACGTCGACAGTGTTGATGCCGGACCGCACAACCTCGCACACGAACGCTGCGGTGTAGACGGTCAAGGCGAGCACGGCCCTGACGAAGAACGAGACGTCGATCAAGCCCAGCCGGGGATAGGCAAAGGCGAAGAAGAAGAACACCAGAGTAAGCGGCGTGTTTCGGAAAATGGTGACGTAGCCGCTGCCCAGCAGGCGCATCGTCGGAACCGGGCTGACCCGCATCGCGGCGAGCAGCATGCCGAGCAGCAGCGCGCCGACACCCGCGAGGACGAATAGGAAGACTGTGTTTCGGAATCCTGTGATGAACAGATCCCAGTTATCGGCGATGACCCCAAGCACGCGGCGGCCTTATTCTGCGCCGTGATGGGAAGCCCGGACCGGGAGGCTCGCCACAGCCAGCGCCTCGTCAGTATCGGTCGACGGCTGGGGGTGTGGCGTTCGACCCTGATATCCCCAGCGTGCCGTCATAGATCCGCTTCCAGGTGCCGTCCTGCGCGGCGGCTTCCAGTATGTCGTTGACTTTGGCTCGAAGCGCGTTGTCGTCGTGGGGGAGACCTATGCCGTAGGGCTCCTGGGAAAACGGCTGGCCGACTACTTTGAGTTCCTGGGGATCCTGCGCGGCGTAGCCCTTGAGGATGGCGTCGTCCGTGGTCACGGCATCGACCTGACCGGCAAGCAGCTGATCGACGCATTGTGAGTAGTTCTGAAATTCCACAATCTTGTCGGTGAGGTTCTGCTCCCGGACCCGGCGAATGGGTGTCGATCCGGTGACTGAGCAGACCCGCTTGCCCGCCAGTGTCGCAGGGCCGGTGATCGTCTGATCGGCGGCTTTGACGAGCAGGCTCTGTCCGGCGATGAAGTAGGGACCCGCGAAAGAGATCTGCTTCTTGCGCGCATCGTTGATGGTGTAGGTGCCCACGTAATAGTCCACCTGCCCGTTGATGATCGCCTGTTCGCGAGCCGCCGATGGGATCGGGGTGTACTGGAGCTTGGTTTCGGGATCGAACCCAAGCTTGGCCGCGATCAGGCGGGCGATTTCGACGTCGAAGCCTTCATATCTGTTGGTTTTCGGGTTGAGATAGCCCAGACCCGGCTGGTCGTTTTTGACGCCGATGATGACGGTGCCGCGTTTGGTCATCTTTTCGAAGGTCGGCGAGCCGGCGACAGTGACGTTCTGCGCCACACTAGGTGCCGCAACTTGGGTGCTGCTCGGACCCGATGCGGTCTCTCGGCCGCAGGCCACCAGCACGAGGCCACCGACCAGCAGACCGACTGCCATAGCACGCAGCTTCATCTGGCCACTCCTGTCACTTGAATCGGTGGGCTCATGCCCATGGTCCGCACGTCAGTGCGTCAATATCTTGCCGAGGAAGTCTTTGGCACGTTCGGAGCGCGGTGCGGTGAAGAACTGGTCGGGCGCCGAATCCTCGACGATCTCGCCATCGGACATGAAGACCACGCGGTCCGCAGCGCGGCGGGCGAAGCCCATCTCGTGGGTGACTACCAACATGGTCATGCCGTCGGCGGCCAGCGAGGTCATCACGTCGAGAACCTCCTGGACCATCTCGGGATCCAGCGCTGAGGTCGGCTCGTCGAACAGCATCACCTTGGGGCGCATGGCCAGTGCCCGGGCGATCGCGGCCCGTTGTTGCTGCCCACCAGACAGCTGTGCTGGGTACTTGTCAGCCTGGTCGCTGATCCCGACCCGGGTGAGTAATCGCATCGCGGCCCCGTGAGCTTCCGCCTTGCCAGCCCGTCGGACCAGCACCGGAGCGAGCGCCACGTTCTGCGCGATCGTCTTGTGTGCGAAGAGGTTGAACTGCTGGAAGACCATGCCGACGTCGGCCCGCAACCGGGCCAGCGCCAGCCCTTCTACCGGCAGCGGTGCCCCGTCGACGTCGATGCTGCCCTCGTCGATCGGTTCCAGCCGGTTGATCGTGCGGCACAGGGTCGACTTACCCGACCCGGACGGCCCGAGCACCACCACCACCTCGCCGCGGGCGACCTCCAGGTTGATGTTTCGCAGCACCCGCAGCGATCCGAAACGCTTGTGGACTCCGACCATCCGGATCATCGGCGTGGCGGCCATGACGGGCGAGCTCATCCGATCCTCCAGGAGGGAGAGGGCGTTGAAGTCATCCCTACCATGAGGTGCCCCCGGAACTTCATCATGATGAAATTTCATCGTGGCCGGTGCTGCTCTGCGTTACCTGCCGAGGCCGGTCCCTTCGACCGGCCTTACCCTGGGAGGTGAGGAAGGAACGATCAGTAGATGACGGCGAGCACTGAGCAGTGTCCACGCAGCTACCGCGTGCGTACTTTCGGCTGCCAGATGAACGTGCACGATTCCGAGCGGCTGGCCGGGCTGCTCGAGGCGGCGGGATATGTGCCCGCCAGGCAGGACGCCACCCCCGACGTCGTCGTGCTCAACACCTGCGCCGTGCGGGAGAACGCTGACAACCGCCTCTATGGCAACCTCGGTCAGTTGCGGCCGCTCAAAAGCGAGCATCCCGGGATGCAGATCGCCGTCGGTGGCTGCCTGGCGCAGAAGGATCGCGGCGAGATCACTCGCCGGGCGCCCTGGGTCGACGTGGTCTTCGGCACCCACAACATCGGCTCGCTACCGGTGCTGCTGGAACGCGCCCGGCACAACAACGCCGCCCAGGTTGAGATCGTCGAGGCGCTGGAGGTATTTCCCTCCACCCTGCCTGCCAAGCGCGACTCGGCGCATTCCGCGTGGGTATCGATCTCGGTGGGATGCAACAACACCTGCACGTTTTGCATCGTTCCCGCGTTGCGCGGCAAGGAGGTCGACCGGCGGCCCGGTGAGGTGCTCGCCGAGATCGAGGCGCTGGTGGCCGAGGGAGTGCTCGAGGTGACCTTGCTGGGGCAGAACGTCAATGCCTACGGCGTCGGGTTCGGGGACCGGCGGGCCTTTGGTGATCTGCTGCGCGCCTGCGGGCGCATCGACGGCCTGGAGCGCGTGCGCTTCACCTCACCGCATCCCCGGGATTTCACCTCAGACGTCATTGAGGCGATGACGGCAACGCCGAACGTCTGCCATCAGCTGCACATGCCGCTACAGTCCGGGTCGGATGCGGTTCTCGCGGCGATGCGCCGCTCGTACCGGGCGAAGCGCTATCTTGCGATCGTCGATGAGGTACGGGCCGCGATGCCCGACGCAGCGCTGTCCACCGACATCATCGTCGGTTTTCCTGGCGAGACCGAAGCCGACTTCCAGGCGACCTTGGACGTGATACGGCAGGCTCGGTTCGCGCAGGCCTTCACTTTCCAGTACTCGCGCCGTCCGGGTACGCCGGCCGCGGAGATGACCGCGCAGGTGCCCAAGGCGATCGTCCAAGAGCGCTACGAACGTCTGGTGGCGCTGCAGGAGGAGATCTGCTGGGAGCTCAACCGGGGTTTGGTGGGTACCGTGGTAGAGGTGCTGGTGTCAGAAGGCGAGGGCCGCAAGGACGTGGCGACTCAGCGAATGAGCGGGCGAGCCAGGGACGGTCGGCTGGTGCACTTCGAACCCGGTGGTGCCGAGGTCCGGCCGGGCGACGTGGTACACGCGGAGGTCACTTACGGTGCGCCGCACCATCTGGTGTCCGGGGTGGCGTTGCGGGCGCACCGGCGGACGGCCGCGGGCGATGCGTGGGCAGCCGGCCGCCGCCCCGTGACGCCCGGCGTCACCCTCGGCTTGCCCTCGTTCGGCGGGCCGGCGAGATGACTTCCGATCCGGACGGCCTCGCCGGTCTGCGCGCCGAGATCGACGCGGTAGAGCGGGCAACGCTGCGCCGAGTGGAGCCGGGCGGCCGGGCGGTCGCGATCTCCGGGGCGATCATGGTGCTGCTGCTCGCCGTCACGTTGCCCTGGGTGGGGGACGCCAGCGGCTGGGATGTGCTGAGCGGCCTCGCCAATCCCGCTGATCGGGTAGGGCTGCTGCCCCGAATGTTCGGAGGTGTGGCCCTGTGTGCGGGGATCGGCCTGTCCCTGCTCGCGCTGGTCACCCGCCGCTGGGGGCTGGTCTGGGCCAGCGGGCTGGGCTGCGCCTATTGCGTGCTCGACGGGGTCTGGGCGATCTGGTCGCGGCAGACCGCGCACGGGGCTGGACCCGGCATCGGGTTGGTGCTGGCGGTACTGGCGATGGCGGTGCTCGCCGTGCAGTGGCTCAAGCTCGCGCTGTCCCGCAAGTAGCCGCTTGGGCTAACGGCTGGTCACCGCCCGCTCGGCGGCAGCCAACCACTCGCGCCACTGATCTGCCTGGGCCTGCGCGGTGCTGGCCCGTCGGGCGTCCCCGGCCGCGCGAGCCTTCGCCGCCTGGGCCTCGTAGAGCTCCACCCGCTCCCGGAACTGCGCCACCCGGGCCTCGGACTCGGGATCGCTGTGCCGCCACTGGGCATTGCCCGCCGCGCGGATGCGCTCCTCGACAGCCCGCAACCGGCCTTCGAGCTCTCTGACGCGTTCCCGCGGAACCTTGCCGATGGCGTCCCAGCGTTCCTGAATACTGCGCAGCTGTGCCCGGGCCGCTTCGACGTCACCGGTCGGATCGATCCGCTCTGCGGCAGCGACCAGTTCCTGCTTACGCGTCACGTTGCGGTCGAACTCCGTGTCCCGCCCGGACGATGCTGCCGAACGAGCGCTGAAAAAAGATTCCTGCGCGGTGCGGAACCGCTGCCACAATGCGTCGTCGGCTTCTTTCGGGGCGCGCCCGGCTGCCTTCCACTCCGCCATCAGGTTCCGGAAGCGACTCGCGGTGGCACCCCAGTCAGTGGAGCTGGCCAGCTTCTCGGCCTCGACGACCAGCTCCTCCTTGCGATTACGCGCGCCGATGCGCTGTCTGTCGAGCTCGGCGAAGTGTGCGCCGCGGCGCCGCACGAAGGTGTCCCGTGCCTTGGAGAACCGGCGCCACAATGCCTCGTCGCTCTTCCGGTCGACACCTTTGATCGTCTTCCATTCATCCAGGATCGCGCGTAGCCGGTCGCCGCCGGCCTTCCACTGGGTGGATTCGGCGCCGATCTGCTCGGCCTCCTCCGCCAGTGCTTCCTTGCGGGCGGTAGCTCGAGCCCTGGCTTGCTCCCTGGCCGCCTTGGCGCCGGCGAGGGTCTCTTCGGCGAGCCGCTGTAAGTGATCCAGCAGTGTGGTCAGTCCGGCGAGGTCGCCCACGACGGCCGGTTCGACGAGTTCGTCGCGCAGCGCGCGGACCCGTGACAGCGCCTGCTTGGGATCACCTACCCCGGAGCTCAGCCGGGTTTGGAGAAGTTCCGCTTCGGTGAGCAGGTCGTCGAAGCGGCGGGCGAAGTGCGCCACACCCTCTTCGGCGGTCCCGGCGTGCCAGCACCCGACTGCTCGTTCGCCTTGCGCGGTGTGCGTGTACACGGTGCCGTCTGGGGCTACCCGCCCCCAGCGTTGCGGATCGCGGCAGGCCCGCGCGACGCCGGGTGGGGGACCGGCTGGATAACCGGAAGCCAGATCTTGCTCAGTGTGGTTATGCTCGGTCATGGTGGCCTTCCTCGACCTCGTGCCCGCTGCCGCCTTGTGCGGGCGCCCCGACTGCGCAAGCTGTGCACTTCGCCCGGGCTGCCCCGAATTGCCCGGCTATGGCCGCATTGAAGCAGTTCAGGTGCGCGGGCGGGAGAGCTGGGGCAAAGTGGGCACTAACCTGCAGCGGTGATCGTACGCGTGGCGGTGGTGCCGCATCCACCACTCCTGGTGCCGGAGATAGCAGCTGGCGCTGCCGTGGAGACCGCCTCGCTACGCGACGCGTGCCTGGTGGCGGCGGGTGCGCTGGCGCAACAGTGCCCGCGCTGGGTGGCTGTGGCAGCGGTCGATCCGGCCGGGGTGACGGGTGCCGCAGGCAGCTTCGCCGGTTACGGCGCTGATGTCGACGTGGCGTTGTGTCCGAAGGCGACTGCGGCCGATCGCGTTGAGCTGCCGCTGCCGCTGCTGATTGCGGGTTGGCTGCGGGGCCAGGTAGGCGCGGCGCGCGTCTCTGTGGCGGTGTGGCCGGTGCCGCCGGGATCCAGTACGGCGCAGTGCCGCCGGATCGGCACCGAGCTTGCGCAGCGGTTACGCCGGGATGGCGATCCGGTCGGGCTGCTCGTGCTCGGCGACGGTGCGGCCACGCATACCCTGCGGGCTCCCGGATATCTCGACAGCAGGGCGCACCAACTCGACGTTGCGGTGGCCGAAGCGCTCGGTGCGGCGAACCCCGACGCATTGCTGGACCTCGACGCGGCGCTGGCCAGCGAGCTGCTGGTCGCCGGCCGGGAGGCCTGGCAAGTCGCGGCGGCAGCGGCCCAGTCGCTGGCTTCGGCGTACCGGGGTGAGCTGCTGTACTCGGCTGCCCCGTACGGGGTCGCTTACCACGTTGCACTGTGGGATGCCGTTTCGCCGGCGAGTCCGACATGAATCCGCGGGTCGTCGCGGTGGTCGGCCCGACCGCCACCGGAAAATCCGACCTCGCAGTCCAGCTGGCCCGCGAGCTGGGTGGTGACGTGGTCAACGCGGATGCCATGCAGCTGTACCGGGGCATGGACATCGGCACTGCGAAGCTGCCCGCCACCGCCCGGTGCGGAGTACGCCACCATCTCATCGACGTTCTCGACGTCACCGAGACCGCCTCGGTGGCCGCCTATCAGCGTGATGCCCGCCGCGTCGTGGAAGAGCTGCTCACCGCGGGCCGAGTGCCGGTGCTCACCGGGGGTTCCGGCCTGTATGTGCGTGCGGTGCTCGATGAGCTGGACTTTCCGGGCACTGCACCTGAGCTTCGGGCCGAGCTTGAGGGTGAGTTGGCCGAACAGGGCGCACCGGCCCTGCATGAGCGGCTGCATCGACTCGACCCGGTGGCGGCTGGACGGATCCTGCCGAGCAACGGCCGCCGGCTGGTGCGTGCCCTGGAAGTGATCCGGATCACCGGACGCCCGTTTTCTGCGGCGTTGCCACCGTCTGGCCCGGCGCGTTACCGGGCGGTGCTTATCGGGCTGGACACCGACGCCGCTGTTCTGGACGCACGGGTCGGCGCCCGCGTGGATCGTATGTTCGAGCAAGGGCTGGTCGCCGAAGTCCGTGACCTGCTGTCGCGCGGCCTGCGTGCGGGTCGGACGGCGTCGCGGGCGCTGGGTTACCAGCAGATCATCGCCGCGCTGGATGCGGGTGCCGATCCCGCTGCCGCCGCTGCGCCGATCGCTGCGGCGACGAGGCGCTTCATCCGCAGGCAGCGCAGTTGGTTCCGGCGTGATGACCGGGTCAGCTGGCTGGACTGCCAGCGGCCCGACTTGCTCGAGCGCGCACTCGTGCAGGTACTGGACGGCTAGGCTCACCAGTAATGGAACAGGGCATCGAGTTCCTCAAGGGGCACGGGACGGAGAACGACTTCATCCTGCTTCCCGACCCCACCGGCGCGCTGGATCTCACACCGCCTCGGGTGCGCGCACTGTGCGATCGGCACCGGGGCCTGGGCGCGGACGGGGTGCTGCGGGTGGTGCCGGGTGCGTTGGTCACGGACGCACCACCGGGTAGTTCCCCCCAGGACTGGTTTATGGACTACCGCAATGCCGACGGTTCCAGCGCCGAGATGTGCGGCAATGGGATCCGGGTCTTCGCCCGCTACCTGGCCGACGCCGGCCTGGTTTCCGGTCCCGAGTTCCAGATCGGCAGCAGATCCGGCCCGCGCCAGGTACGTAGCAACGACGACGGAACGGTGACTGTCGAGATGGGGCACGTGCAGG
Organism: Pseudonocardiaceae bacterium; assembly: GCA_035606945.1. Taxonomy (GTDB): domain Bacteria; phylum Actinomycetota; class Actinomycetes; order Mycobacteriales; family Pseudonocardiaceae. The sequence goes on along the minus strand of DATNDR010000016.1, from coordinate 10,753 downwards.
TCGACGGCACCTCGATGGTGACTGTCGAAGGCGCGGCGTTCACCGGGTGCATAGTCGATGTCGGCAACCCCCATCTGGCCTGCCTGACGGAGGTTCCGGTGGGGCAACTGGACTTGTCTGTACCGCCCGGGCACGACCCCGGGAATTTTCCGCACGGCGTCAACGTCGAGTTCGTCAACGTGCTCGCCCGTGGACAGCTGCGGATGCGAGTGCACGAGCGAGGCGTGGGGGAGACCCGCTCATGTGGCACCGGAACGGTGGCTGCCCTGGCCGCGGCGCTCACGGCGCAGGGCCGGCGGACCGGCGAGGCCGACGTCCAGACCCCGGGAGGCCGCTTGCACGCGGCGATCGTCGAGGGCGGCAGCGCGCTGACCGGCCCCGCGGTGCTCGTCGCACGGGGCTGCCTGGCCCTGGACTGGTGGTCGGCCTACTGACTGCTGCATCGACCGCAGTCTGGATGCAGACTGCTGTTATTAGGTCGCGGATTAGCGCAGTCTGCATCCAGACTGCGCATCACGACGAATGACGATGAGAGGCGTATGACAACGTCACCGAGCTATCCGACCCACGATCCCGGCCCTGCGTCCCGCGGTGAGCTGGAACTGCAGGAGCGTTCCGCGCTACGTCGCGTGCCGGGGCTGTCCACCGAACTTGCTGATGTCACCGAAGTCGAGTACCGGCAGCTGCGCTTGGAGCGCGTGGTACTTGTCGGGGTGTGGACCGACGGTTCCGCGGCTCAGGCCGACGCATCGCTGGCCGAACTGGCCCGTCTCGCCGAGACGGCCGGGTCACAGGTGCTCGATGCGCTGGTCCAGCGCCGCGACCGCCCCGACCCGGCTACCTACATCGGCTCCGGCAAGGTCCTCGAGCTTCGCGAGATCGTCCTGAGTACCGGTGCCGACACGGTGATCTGTGACGGGGAGCTCGCTCCGGGGCAGCTACGGCAGCTGGAAGCCAAGCTCAAGGTGAAGGTCATCGACAGAACCGCGTTGATCCTGGACATCTTCGCGCAACACGCGCGGTCCCGGGAGGGTAAGGCGCAGGTCGAGCTGGCCCAGCTGAGTTACTTCCTGCCGCGATTGCGGGGCTGGGGTGAGTCGCTGTCCCGGCAAGCCGGCGGTGCCGGTGGTGGCGCCGATGGCGGAGTGGGTACCCGCGGCCCTGGGGAAACCAAGCTCGAAACCGACCGGCGGCGCATCCACCGTCGGATCGCCAAGCTGCGCCGTGAGATCGCCGCGATGCGTACCGTGCGGGACACCAAGCGGGGTCGCAGGCGCGCCAACGAGGTGCCCAACGTGGCCATCGTCGGCTACACGAACGCGGGGAAGTCCAGCCTGCTCAATGTGATCACCGGCGCCGAGGTGCTGGTGCAGGACGCGCTGTTCGCCACCCTGGATCCGACCACGCGTCGGGCCACCACACCGCAGGGGCGGGAGTACACGCTCACCGATACCGTCGGTTTCGTCCGGCACCTGCCGCACCAGTTGGTGGAGGCCTTCCGCTCCACGTTGGAGGAGACGGCCGACGCAGACCTCGTGCTGCACGTGGTGGACGGTGCCGACCCGATGCCCGAACGGCAGGTGGAGGCGGTGCGAGAGGTACTTGCGGAGATCACCGAGGGACGCGACACCAGAATGCCGGCGGAGTTGGTGGTCGTGAACAAGATCGACCACGCCGACGAGTTCGTGTTGTCCCGGCTGCGCTGCCTGCTGCCCGACGCCGCGTTCGTCTCTGCGCGCACCGGTGCGGGCATTACCGGCCTGGTGCAGCGGATCGGCGACGCGCTGCCGCAACCGCAGGTTGAGGTGGACGCGCTGGTTCCGTGGACCCAGGGTGCTTTGGTGGCCCGGGTGCACGCCGAGGGTGAGCTGCTGGCGACCGACCACACCGAGGACGGAACCCGGCTGCGGGCCCGGGTACGCCCAGATCTTGCCGGTGCGCTGGCCGAGTACGTCGTGCAGGCCTGATACCTGGCCGGTTCCCGGCGGCCTCACAGCCGGCGCAGTACCGCCACCACCCGGCCGAGCACGGTCGCTTCATCACCCGGTATCGGTTCGTAGGCGGGGTTGTGCGGGAGCAGCCATACATGGCCGTCACGGCGCTTGAACGTCTTCACCGTCGCTTCCCCGTCGATCATGGCAGCGACGATATCGCCGTTGTCGGCGCTGGGTTGCTGGCGGACCACCACCCAGTCCCCGTCGGTGATCGCCGCCTCGACCATGGAGTCACCCACTACTCGCAGCAGGAACAGCGCACCTTCGCCGACGATCTCCTTCGGTAACGGGAACACATCCTCGATCGCCTGCTCGGCCAGCACCGGGCCACCGGCGGCGATCCGGCCCACGACCGGAACGAAGACCGGACGAGGGCGCCCAGGTTGGCCGTCGGCAGCGTCCCTGGCCTCCTCGGTGGCGTCCGGTGCGTCGTCGGCCGGCCGAACGCCGACCGCGCGGGGCCGGTTGGGGTCGCGGCGCAGGTATCCCTTTCGTTCCAGAGCGCGCAGCTGGTGGGCCACTGACGAGGTGGACGTGAGCCCGACCGCCTCGCCGATCTCCCGGACACTCGGCGGATAACCGAACCGTTCGACCCATTCCCGGATCACCTCGAGAACCCGTCGCTGGCGTGGCGTAAGCCCCTCATCAGCCCCGCTGTCCAGGTCGGGGAATGAGTGCAGTCGCGCGGCGTCACTTGGACCCGGCGCGCTCCGATCCTGCCGATCCGGTGCTGGTGCGCCGGTACCTGCCACTTCCGGCTCGTCGCTGCGCTGTCGTCCCACGGCTCCTCCTCGCCTACTGCCGGACGCCACCCGGTCCGTCGCGACGCTGACGCTAACCACTGGCGCCCCAAAGATCAAACGTTTGTTCGAACAACACGCCGCGCGGTCGCCGAGAATGTCAGGGTGCCGTGATAAACACCGCACAACAGTTCGATCGAACTCGCGTTCGATGATACCCGTACTGAGGAGTCTCGATGACGGCCTTGTCAGAGTGGGGGGCACAGTTGGGCAATCGCTGTGTGGCACTCAATGAGTCCGCAGCCACGGTGAAAGCCGTACCAGGCACGCTCAGGCAGGACCGCCGGGCGGTGCGTGCCCGGCCACGTCCGGCTCCCCGGCCGCCAGCGCCAGTGCCACCGGCTCCAGGGCCTCCCGCAGTTGCGCATCCGCCGGCACCTCGGGCGGGCCGGGTGGTCGCCCTGTCGGCGACCGTCATTGTGACGCTGAGTGTGGTCGCCGGTCTGAGTTGGCTGGGCCAGAGCGCAGATCCAGCAATCCCGGAACGCACGGCGGTGATCAGGGTGGGCGCGGGTGAGACCGTATGGGATGTGGCGGCCCGGGTAGCGCCACAGTCCGACCCGCGGGTGGTGGTGGAACGGATCCGGCAGCTGAACGGTCTCACAGCTGCCGAGGTGGTGCCTGATCAACAGTTGCAGGTGCCCGACGGGCGGTAGCGGCTCGGCGCCCAACCGTGGGGCGGAAGGCGGGGAGTAGCTGAACCGGCCGTAGGGTCGGCGCACGGCGTCAGCTCTCGGGTGCTCGCCGTGGCGGCTCGACTTTGGTGTTACCACAACATATAGTAGTTACACGGATGTGGTTCGCCTACAAGTTGGGGCATTGCACCGGAGGCCGGAGGGGTCGTCTCGGCGGTGTGACGCGGAGGGAGGAACATGCGCTGTCCGTTCTGCCGGCATGCGGACTCACGAGTCGTCGATTCGCGCGACGTGGTGGACCGGCAGGCGATCCGTCGGCGGCGTGCCTGTCCGGAGTGCGGTCGTCGATTTACCACGGTGGAAGAACTCGTGCTCGCCGTGGTGAAGCGCTCGGGGGTCACCGAGCCGTTCAGCCGCGACAAGGTCGTGCGCGGAGTGCGCCGGGCATGCCAGGGGCGACCGGTTGAGGAGGCTGCGCTTCAACAGCTTGCCCACCGGGTTGAGGAAGCAATTCGTTCCATGGGCAGCGCCGAGGTAGCCAGCCAGGAAGTCGGGTTGGCCATCCTGGGTCCGCTACGCGACCTCGACGAGGTGGCCTATCTGCGCTTCGCCAGTGTGTACCGGTCGTTCTCCTCAATCGAGGACTTCGAAAAGGAGATTCGCGACCTGCGCGACCTACGCGAGCTCCCGGGCCGCCGACCGCAACGATGCGAGGGCGGCCCTGACGTGACGTGACATGGCCTGATCGACTCGTAGCGGCTCACCAACGCACGACGAAGCATCCGACCGCGCCGGGTAGACCTGATCCGGAAGCGTGCACACCGCGATAGAGAGGGATGAGGGATGACCGAAACCGTCGGCACTCCGGCTGGCGTCGAGGCGGCAGCCGCTGGATCGTGGCGCGCCACGCAGCTTAAGCGAGCGCTGCGGGTCGAGCGGGTCTACACCACCGAACACTGTCATCCCTACGACCAGGTGACGTGGCAGCGCCGCGATGTGGTGATGACCAACTGGCGCGACGGCACGGTCAATTTCGAACAGCGCGGCGTGGAGTTTCCCGACTTCTGGTCGGTCAATGCGGTCAACATCGTGACCAGCAAATACTTCCGCGGTGCAGTGGGTAGCGACCGGCGCGAGTCAAGCCTGCGCCAGCTGATCGACCGAGTGGTGACGACCTATACTGCCGCCGGCGCGCAGCATGGATACTTCGCTACCGACACTGATAAGGAAATCTTTTCGCAAGAATTGACCTGGATGCTTCTGCACCAGGTGTTCAGCTTCAACTCTCCGGTCTGGTTCAACGTCGGCACCAATTCGCCGCAGCAAGTTTCTGCATGTTTTATTCTTTCCGTGGACGACACCATGGATTCGATTCTCAACTGGTACCGCGAAGAGGGCTTGATCTTCAAGGGTGGGTCCGGTGCCGGACTCAACCTTTCTCGTATCCGCTCGTCGAAAGAACTGCTCTCTTCGGGTGGTACTGCGTCCGGTCCAGTGAGTTTCATGCGCGGCGCGGACGCCTCAGCGGGCACCATCAAATCAGGTGGAGCAACCCGCCGGGCTGCCAAGATGGTGGTCCTCGACGTCGATCATCCAGATATTGCCGAGTTCGTACAGACCAAGGCTTCCGAGGAACGTAAGATCCGGGTACTCCGTGATGCCGGCTTCGATATGGACCTCGGTGGTAAGGACATCACCTCAGTCCAGTACCAGAACGCAAACAACTCGGTTCGGGTCTCTGACGAGTTCATGCGCGCGGTGGAGACCGATAGCGAATTCGGGTTGCGGGCCCGGACGACCGGCGAGATCATCGAGACTGTGCAAGCAAAGGAACTGTTCCGCGATATAACCCAGGCTGCGTGGGAGTGCGCTGATCCCGGCATACAGTATGATGACACGATTAACGATTGGCATACCTGTCCCGAATCCGGCCGCATCACCGCATCCAATCCATGCAGTGAGTACTTGCACCTCGACAACTCGAGTTGCAACCTTGCATCGATCAATCTGATGAAGTTTCTTCGTGCGGATCTCACATTCGACGCCGAACTGTTCGCTAAGACAGTGGAGCTCGTCATTACCGCGATGGACGTCTCGATCTGCTTTGCGGACTTCCCGACCGAAACGATTGGGGCGACCACGAGGGCTTTTAGGCAGCTCGGCATCGGCTACGCCAACCTAGGGGCGCTGCTGATGGCCACCGGTCACGCCTACGACTCCGATGGCGGGCGTGCGCTGGCGGCCGCGATCACCTCGTTGATGACGGGTACCGCGTACCGGCGTTCTGCGGAACTTGCCGGGGTGGTCGGGCCATATGACGGCTATGCACGCAACGCTGAGGCGCACCAGCGGATCATGCGCAAGCACGCCGCCGCCAACGATCTCATCCGCACTTACGCCCACAATGACCGCGCCGTTCAGAAGGCCGCTACCAAGGCGTGGCAGGACGGTATCCGAATCGGCGAAAGAAATGGTTGGCGAAATGCTCAGGCCAGTGTCTTGGCGCCGACTGGAACTATTGGGTTCATGATGGATTGCGACACGACCGGTATCGAGCCGGATTTTTCGCTCGTCAAATTCAAGAAGCTGGTCGGTGGCGGTTCCATGCAGATCGTGAATCAGACGGTGCCCCAGGCGCTCACCGCTTTAGGTTATCAGCAGGAGCAGACTGAGGCGATCATCGAATACATCTCGGAGCACGGCCATGTGATCGACGCCCCTGGGCTGCGTCCCGACCATTATGAGGTCTTCGACTGCGCGATGGGCGAACGGGCCATCTCGCCCATGGGTCACGTGCGTATGATGGCGGCTACTCAACCGTTCATCTCGGGAGCCATCAGCAAGACCGTTAATATGCCGGAGACGGCCACTGTCGCCGATGTCGAGGAAATCTATCTTCAATCGTGGAAGATGGGGATCAAGGCGCTGGCCATCTATCGGGACAACTGCAAGGTGGGTCAGCCGTTGTCAACCGGTAAGTCCGGCGCGACCGTTACGGATAAGGCAGTCGTCGAGGCCAGGCCGGTGCGCAAGAGGCTGCCCAAGAAGCGGCCCAGCGAGACGGTGTCCTTCACTGTTGGTGGCGCCGAGGGTTACCTGACAGCAGGGTGTTATCCGGATGATGGGCTCGGCGAACTCTTTGTGAAGATGTCCAAGCAAGGATCCACCCTGGCTGGTGTAATGGACGCCTTTTCCATTGCGATTTCGATAGCGTTGCAATACGGAGTGCCGCTGGAGACCTACGTCTCGAAATTTGTGAATATGCGTTTCGAGCCAGCTGGGATGACCGATGACCCAGACGTGCGGATGGCGACCAGTGTGGTCGACTACTTATTCCGTCGGCTGGCGCTGGATTACCTGCCCAAGGACAAGCGTGAGCAATTGGGCATTCTGTCTGCCGAAGAGCGCACCCGGCAGGTGTCCGCCGACTATGGCGTCGACGCGGACAACGGCATGGATGTCGAAACGCTTCGCGCCTCGGTGGAGTCGAATGCGCCGGCTCCGCCGGTGCAGGGTCGCCCGGCTCCGATCTATGTGGGCAGCTCTACGGAGCTACTGGAACTGCAGTTGGGCAAGGCTGCGGATGCACCGCTGTGCATGACCTGCGGAACGAAGATGCGGCCGGCCGGATCGTGTTATGTCTGCGAGGGCTGCGGCTCGACCAGCGGCTGCAGCTGACTGTGAGCGAACCGCCCCTTCCATGGGCCGCCTCGGCCGGTGGCGTGGCGGCGTGCTGAGTCCACTGTCATGGCGGCATACAGGGTGGCAACGGCCGGCAGTGCAAGTCCGCGCAGCGGCGAAAGGCCGTAGAGCCGCAGCGCCGGAGCTTGGGTGACGGCCATCGCCGCCCACGCTCCGAGCCCGGCGACGGCGGGCACAGGGGAGCGCTGGGCCAGTCCGGTGAGCCCGGCGACGGGTGGGACGACGTAGAGCAGGCCCAGGGCGGTGATCGTGCCGGCGAGCAACACCGGAGATCGCCGCAGCTGCGTGTAGGCGGTGCGGGCGACCATGGTCCACAGGTCGGTAACGCGGGGGTAGGGCCGGATACTGCGGACCTCGGGTGGGTCGCCGGTGAAGCCCAGCCAGGTCCGCGCGCCCGAACGTTTGAGCAACCGGCCCAGCGCAACATCGTCGATGAGGGCGCCGCGGATGCACGACAGGCCCCCGGCGCGCTGCAGTGCGATGCGGCGCAGCAGGATGCATCCGCCGGCGGCCGCGGCGGTCCAGCCGCCGGGTCGGGCTACCCGCGGAAACGGGTACAGCTGGGCGAAGAAGTAGACGAACGCCGGAATAAGGGTGCGCTCCCAGCGGGTCTGGGTGCGCAGCAGCGCCATCAGCGAGACCACATCGCGGTCCTCAGCCATCGCTGAGGCGACCAGTCGCCGCACCGAGCATCGGTGGTGGGCGATGTCGGCGTCCGTGAGCAGCAGAAAGTCGACCTCAGCGGCGTCGGCCGCCGCCACGCCGCAGTCAACAGCGTTGAGCTTGCCGGCCCAGCCCGGCGGCGGGGGCGGGGCGGTGAGGACGGTCAGTGACGCTCGGCCAGCGCCTTGCTGGGCTAGCGCGTGTGCGAGTGCGGCTGTGCCGTCCTTGCTGCCGTCGTCGACCAGCCAGACGGCGAGTTCGCCCGGGTAGTGCTGATCAAGCAGCGTGGGAAGCGTCTCGGGCAAGACCGCCGCCTCGTCTCGCGCCGGGATGACGACGCCCACGCTGGGCCAGCCGTCGGGTTCAGGCGGATCGACCGGCAGGCGGGTCGAGGTTCGCCAGAAGCCGCCGTGCCCAGCGAGCAGATACGCCCACGCAGCAGCGGACGCGATGGCAAGCCGGTCCAGCAGCGGCATCGACCGAGCATCTCACCGCCGCGGCGGCAACGGCTACCGGGCGGCGCCATGCGGCTCGTCGCCACGCCCAGCAGCAGTGCAATAGTGTGACGCAGATCACCACGTGCGTAGCCGCAACGATCACGGGGAATCCTGGCGCACGCCGGCAGCCAACGTGGCGCAACGAGCGAAGCCGAGGTGACGACGTGCCCCGCAGGAGCAGACATGAGGTGGATCGCGGCACTTCCGCCCGCCATGGCGCGGTGATGGGCGCAGAGCACGTCATCGACCGGATGCTGTGGAATGTAGAACACGGCCGGTTCGAGCGAGCGCTGTCCGGGTTGACTGCGGCCGCCGCCGTGGTGACCGGCGCCGAGATCTATCTGGAGCACTACAAGGCCAGTTTCGGCAACAAATGGATGTGGAGCCCGATCGTGCTGACCCCACCACTGGTGGTGGCCGGGATCGGGGGGGTGTTCTCCCGGCGCTGCGCCAAGACCGCGTTGCCGCTGACTGCGGCGCTGTACGTGGCCAACGGGTTGCTCGGGGAGTATTTCCACGCTCGCGGGGTGGCCCGCAAGCCCGGCGGGTGGCGGCTGTACTCCTACAACCTGCCGATGGGTCCCCCCATCTCGGCGCCCAGCATGATGGCCATGGTCGGCGGCATGGGTCTGCTGGCGGCCGTGCTCCGTCGGGAGCAGTGAGCCGTGCCCGATCTGCGTAGCCCCGATCACCTGCCGAAGCGCCGTCCGGGTGGTACCCCGCCGCACCCGTCGTGGCTTCCCCCGCAACGGCGTGGCACTACCCCGCAGATGATCGGGCGCTACCCGGACTTCGACGTGCTCGACGCGGTCGACACCTGGGACGAGGCCACCAAGAAGGTGGTGCTGGCCCGGCTGGAACCACCCGGTCCGCTGCGTTTTTTCACCCCGGACGAGGAACCGATACTGCGCGCGTTCTGCGACACCGTCCTGGCCCAGGACTGCGAACCCCGGGTTCCGGTGGCTGAGATGGTCGACAGCAAGCTTGCCGATGGGCGGCTCGACGGCTACCAGTACGCCGACATGCCCGATGATCGCGACACCTGGCGGCTGGTGCTGCGCGGGCTGGACCACACCGCAACCCAGGGCTACCAGATCGGCTTCGCGCACTGCACCGATGACCAGCGAGAAGCGATCGTGGCGCAGTTCGCGCAGGGCCGGCTGCTCGGCGACGCCTGGGACGAGCTGAACGTCACCCGCGCCTGGTCGGTGGTGATGCGCGCCGCGCTCGCCGCGTTCTACTCCCACCCCTGGGCGTGGAACGAGATCGGTTTCGGCGGCCCGGCCTATCCGCGGGGCTACGCGGCCTTTGGCAGCCCCTACCTCGGTTCCGAGGCCGAGTCGTGGGAGGCGAAGGAGGCGTGAGCCTGCGCAGCCTCCGCAAGGGGTCGATCGCGATGCCCGAGGAGAACGACTCCGCGTTCCTCCTCGATCCGAAACGGCGCGGTCTCGCCAACCTCGACCGGATGGCGCGGTACGGCACGGGCGACCAGGTCGACCTCGTCGTCGTCGGCGCGGGCGCCGGCGGCCTGACCCTCGCGCAGCGTCTCGCGCGCAAGGGCTGGCGCGTGGTGATCCTCGAGAAGGGGCCGTTCTGGGACCCGGACCGCGATTGGGTGAGCGACGAGAAGGGCTCGGCGCACCTGTACTGGACCGACAAGCGCATCGTCGGAGGCGCAGACCCGATCGAGCTCGGGAAGAACAACTCGGGCGTCGGAGTCGGGGGCTCGATGACGCATTTCGCCGGCTACACGCCGCGCTTCCACCCGTCCGACTTCGAGGTGCGCACGCGTGACGGCGTCGGCGTCGACTGGCCCTTCTCCTATCAGGAGCTGAAGCCGTCGATCGAGCGGGTCGAGCGCGAGCTGCCCGTCGCCGGACAGGACTGGCCGTGGGGCGATCCGCACACGTACCCGCACGCTCCGCATCCCCTGTCTGGCGCCGCGGCGAAAGCGTGGGAAGGCGCACGCAGGCGAGGGGTCGAGATGCGCGTCGGCCCCGTCTCGATCACGAACGGCGCGTTCGGCAACCGGCCGCACTGCATCTACCGCGGCTTCTGCCTGCAGGGATGCAAGGTGAACGCGAAGGCGTCGCCGTTGATCACACATCTTCCGGACGCGATCGAGCACGGGGTCGAGGTGCGGGCGGACTCGATGGCGACGAGGGTCGAGACGGCGCCGCGCGGCGGCTCGGTCACCGGCGTCACCTACGTCCACGAAGGACGAGAGACGTTTCAGCCCGCCGCGGCCGTCGCAGTCTGCGGGTACGCGATCGAATCGCCGCGGCTCCTGCTCAACTCGACCGGCAAGCATTCGCCGCACGGGCTCGGGAACGCCGAGGATCAGGTCGGCCGCTACGTGATGGTGCAGGGCGCAACGCAGGTCGCCGCCCGTTTCCCGGAGCTCCTGCGCCAGTACAAGGCGCCGCCGCCCGAGATCTCGTCCGAGCAGTTATACGAGACGG
>DATNDR010000118.1:0-20437 GCA_035606945.1 Pseudonocardiaceae bacterium | reverse complement strand
GCTGGGCAAGTTCCACTTCTGGGCCACCTTCCTCGGCTTCCACCTGACATTTTTGGTGCAGCACTGGCTCGGCAACGAGGGCATGCCCCGCCGCTACGCCGACTACCTACCCAGCGACGGGTTCACCACCCTGAACATGGTGTCCTCGATCGGCGCCTTCGTGCTGGGTGGCTCCACGCTGCCGTTTTTGTGGAACGTGTTTCGCAGCTACCGCTACGGCGAGCTCGTCACCGTCGATGACCCGTGGGGCTATGGCAACTCGCTGGAATGGGCCACCTCCTGTCCACCCCCGCGGCACAACTTCACCGAACTACCCCGGATCCGCTCCGAACGCCCCGCCTTCGAACTGCACTACCCCCGCATGGCCGCCCGGATGCGGGCACCGTGCAGCAAGGCACCACCGACGGTGACCGACCCACGTGATAAGTAACCGGCTTTCCCGACCAAGGAGTCACACGACGTTGGCTCGTGGCCGCCAGATCCCGCCACCGCGGTGGTGGCGCGCCTGGACTTGTCGCTATGTCCGGTCAGGAACTGGCCAAGGCGCGCGTTGCGTGTTGGCGCAGCTGATGCACGGCGCAGGCCGGGTCTTCGGTGCCGTAGACGGCTGAGCCGGCCACGAAGCAGTTCGCGCCGGCTTGGGCGGCGGCTCGGATCGTCTCGACGTTGATTCCGCCGTCAATCTCGATGAGCAGCCGGAGGTTCTCGGTATCGATCAGGCGACGGGCGGTGCGGACCTTGCTAAGCACCTCAGGGATAAACGCCTGACCGTTGAACCCCGGCTCAACGCTCATGATCAGCAGCGTGTCGAAGTGCCCCAGCAGCGTCAGGTAGGGCTCCAGCGGAGTGCGGGGCTTGATCGCCAACCCGGCCAGCGCCCCGGCCGAGCGCAAGTCACCAGCCAGCGCGACCGGGCTCCGAACCGCCTCGATATGCACCGTCACGTTGCGGGCGCCGACCTCGGCGTACCCGAGGGCCCAGCGGTCCGGATCCTCAATCATGAGGTGGCAGTCCAACGGGATGTCGGTCGCCGATCTTAAGGCCGCGACGACGGGCAGCCCGATGGTGAGGTTGGGCACGAAATGACCGTCTATGACATCGATATGCAACCAGTCCGCACCCTCACCGCCCCGGTCCCAGACCGCATCCGCTTCTTCGGCCAGGCGCGCTAGGTCGGCCGAGAGGATATTCGGTGCGATCATCGGCCGGTGGTTCACGGACAGCAGACTACGGCCGTGGCAGTGACATGCGGCCCACGGCCAGCTGCCGGCGCTACGCGGCCATTAATCAGGCACTTGCTCAACACGCCGCCAGGACCAAAACCCAGATCACCCACCTACCAGACTGCCGGAACGACTCAGCAGTCGGTGCCGACGTAGCTCGCATCGTGCAGGCCGGTTCGACTACCTCGACTGTGGAACCACCGGCCGCGCCTACCAGGACGGTCCTCCGCGACGGTCGTCCGATCTCAGTCAGCAACCGAGGATCCTTTCAGGGGCTCGCTATCGGAGACGGTCGCAGCCCCGAATCCTGGATGGCCTACCTCGGGTTCTCTAGCGAGCGCGGCTATATCGAGCGCCGGTTTCTGCTGGACGCGATTGGTTAGCGGACGCGTCGTCGTCGGTGTCGATGGCTCAGCGGGCAGCCGCCGCAGTCGGCAGCCCACTGCTTGTGGTGGGCAGCCGCGGGCTGGGAGGGTTCCGGAGCATGTTGCTCGGCTCAGTGAGCCCTGACCTGCGTCCTGCACGCACTCTGCCCGGTCACCGTGGTCCGTCCGGCACCTAGCGCGACTCCCGCAAAGATCTCCGAGCTGTCCGGCGCTCCCGCCGCGATCCCGTGACGCCAATGCCTAGCGAGGCGCAGCCGGCGACTACCCAGCCGAATTCAGCACAGGACCTTGGCGCGGTGCCGGTGACTGCGGTGATGTCCCGAGACGTCCTTGTCGTCGATGCGCAAGATCCGATCATCGAGGTATGGCAGCGCATGCACGACCTTGGCACCCCGGTGGCCGTGGTCCGCGACGACAGCCGAATTGTCGCGGTGGTCTCCCAGCGCACCCTGGCCATGTGGTGGCCTTCCGGCGGACCGCACGAGATGCGTCGCCGCCAGGTGCGAGATGTCATCGACCCCGGGACCCCGATCGTGCACGCCCACACCCCCGTGCGCCAGGCGGCCGAGCTGATCAGCAACTTGGAGCTCGAAGGGTGCCGGTGGAGGCAGCTGGCGGAGCGCTGCTTGGTCTAGTCACGCGCACCGAACTGGTCCGCTTGCTGGCTAATCCGCCGGACGATTCGATCGTGCATCAACGGACATCCCGTCGCGTTGGTGAGCCGCCTTGAGCGGAACGACCTACGTGGCGCCCAATGCGAGGGCAAGCTCATGGGCCTGCGGCTGCGGGTGATCACGTGGACGGTCCCGCCTTCACTAGGGCGATCTGGGCGGTCAGGTAGGTGCTGGCGCCGAATCCGTAGAGGACTTGGGCTGGACCAGGGCTTGCCATCCGGTGATGCCGGCACACAGCAACGGGGCGAGTTCGGCGTAGGGATAGCCGTTGGGCAGCGGGTAGGCGTAGGTGGCGGGTACCGTGGCGAATTCGGGGTACCCGCCATCGGCATCGCAGCGGGTGTACCCAGACCGTGGGGCGCAAGTTCTCTGCCCTGCAGGTGCAGTATCTGCCCGGCCCGCAGGTCCGGCGCAGCCAGGCGATGCCGACACGCTGTCCCTTGCCGAACTCGCCGGTGGGTAATTGGACGACCTGGCCGACCACCTCGTGACCAGAACAACACCGGGTCGATGAGCCGGCAGGTCGCCCTCAGCGACATGCCGGTCGCTGCGGCACACACCGCAAGCCAGCACCTGCATCAGTAGTTCGCCTGCCGCTGACCGGGCCGCGCTCCGTACCTGGCGCAGCGGGTGAGTGGCATCGGTCCCGGCCGCTGTACCCGCCACGTTCTCTCATGGGGCTGATGTCATGCCGGCGTAGACGAAGAACAGACGACCTGGGCATGCACCACCCCGGGCACAGCTTGCGCGAGGACCAGAGCAACGTGGTGATCGGCCGGATCGGCGAACTGGTCGGTGATACTCACCGCGCCGTGGTCGGCATGCACTGTCCACCGGTCTGGGGTGCCGTATGCGCCCAGCCGCTTGCGAACATCCGCGGCGATCAGCGCATCAGCCCGGGCGATGGTGCGGACCAGATCCCGGCGGGTGATGATGCCTACCAGTCGGTCCTCCTCGACCACTGGCACGCTGCGCAGTCCCCGGTCGATCATCATGGCCGCGAGTTCCGCAGCGTCCGTGTGCGGGTCGGTGGTCAGCGGGGGGCTGCTCATCACCTCGCCGACGGTCGCCGGTGGTGGCGATCCGGCCTGGCTGCCGCGCCACGCACCGTGGCGGGGGTCGGGTGGGATCCGCCCGCGCACCACATCGGCTTCAGTGAGCACCCCGACTAGCCGATCATTCTGATCGATTACGGGCAGCAAAGTTATCCCGTGTCCGGCCAGGACGATCGCAGCGTCCTTCACTAGCGCTTGTGGGGTTGTCGTCAGTACCGATCGGGTCATGACGTCACCAGCACGCATTTCCGGTTGCCTCCTTCGGTTGTTCACCGCCGGGTTCGACGGCTCGAGTCTGGCTCGGTGCGGGCCCACTGAACGTTCCTGCAGGCTGCGTTGATCTGGTCCAGCACGCGGCAGGCGGTCCACCACAGCGACCCGACCAACACCCAACTGCCGGCGAGCAGGGCCACTCCGTTGGCCACCGCATTAGCGATCATGGATGCGGGTGTCTCCGGTGGGTCGACGCTGTTGCCGTGCTGATCTATTCAGGTCGCGATCCAGTCCCCGGCATGGCGATCGGCACCCCACCCACAGGGGCGCGGTGCGTTGCTGCACGTTGGGTAGTGGCCAGCGCGCCAGGGCGGCCGGTGCGGCCGCCACACCCTGCTCGGGTGAGTCCGTCAGCGGCACCACCGCGTCGGTGAGCAGAACAGCGGTTACCGATGTCTGTTGCGCGGCCTCCGTCGCTGCTTCGGTCTGCGCCCGCTGGTAGCTGCCCATCGCAACGACGGTCTCCAGGGCAACGGCTAGCAATGCCGGCACCGCGGTCACCCCGGCCTCAACGCGATCGGTGCTGCGGCGCAGCGGCGAGCCAGTCAACCCATGCCGTCGCGCCAGCCGGATCAGTGGCCCGGAAACGCAGACGGTGCTCATGGCGGCCTCCCTGGATCGGTGCCCTACCAGCACGATGCACGTCACGGCAGGCCATCGACAGGGTCGTTGGTCACCGATCAGGGGTTCCGGCGTCCTCACCGGAGGGACCGCAAGAATCTGTAGCGACCCACAGCGGCTGACTACGGTCCCCACCATGAGCGCAGACCCCTGGGAAACGGTCCTTTCGCCGCGGTCCGGGAGACCCACATCGGGGTTCGTTTTCTTAGTCGGCGCGCTGGCCTACGAGCTCAAAAAGCCCGTTTGCACCGCGTTTCTCGATTTCAGCACCCGGCAACAGCGGCTGGAGGCCTGCCGGCGCGAGGTCAAGCTCAACCAGCGGCTGGCACCGGATGTCTATCTCGGCGTGACGGAGGTTACTGGTGTAGATGGCCGCCCCTGTGACCACCTCGTGGTGATGCACCGGATGCCCGAGGACCGGCGGCTGGCCACCCTGCTCGACGCCGGGGCGCTATTGGACGATCCGGTGCGGCAGCTGGCCAGGATGCTGGCCGCCTTCCATGCCGGTGCCCGCCGCGCCTCAGAGATCACCGCTGAGGGTGGGCGCGATGCGCTCCGGGCCCGGTGGGTCGACAACTTCGCCGAACTGCGGCGGTTTCACGAAACCGTCCTGGATGGCGCGCTGATGGTCGAACTCGAGCGCTTAGCCTTGGATTTCCTAGACGGACGAGAGTCGCTGTTGGCCAGCCGGCAGCGCGCCGGGCGCATCGTCGATGGCCACGGTGATCTACTTACCGGCGACATCTTCTGCTTGGATGATGGCCCCCGGGTGCTGGACTGCCTGGAGTTCGATGACCGGCTGCGCTACCTCGACGGGCTCGATGACGCCGCTTTCCTGGCCATGGACCTGGAATACCGCGGTGCCGCGGAACTAGCTGCCCGGTTCCTGGACTGGTATGCCGAGTTCGCCGGCGATCCTGCCCCGCCGGCGCTGCGCCACCACTACGTCGCCTACCGGGCTGTAGTGCGGGCGAAGGTGGCCTGCCTGCGCAGCGAGCAGGACGACGGCCCAGTGCACGATTCGTCCCGGCAAGAGGCCCGCCGTTACGCCATGATTGCCGCGCGTCACTTGCAGGCCAGCCAGGTGCGACTGATTCTCGTCGGCGGCGTGCCGAGCACTGGCAAGTCCACCGTGAGCAACGCGCTGGCGGGGGAACTGGGCATGGTGGTGTTGTCCAGTGATCGGGTGCGCAAGGAGTTGCACGGCCTCGCGCCGCACCAGTCGGCTCCGGCGCCCTACCAACAGGGCCTGTACTCCCCGGCAGCGACCGAGCGCACCTACACCGAACTGCTTGCCCGCGCCGCGCGATGCCTGGCCCAGGGAGAGTCGGTAGTACTGGATGCGTCCTGGACCAACGCCGCACGCCGCGCCGCGGCCGCAGAGCTGGCCCGCACCGCGCACGCTGAACTTGTCGCGCTGGAATGCACCGCGCCACCCGAGGTGACTGCGCAGCGGCTGCGCCAGCGGACCGGGTCAATCTCTGATGCCGATGAGGCGATCAGCCGCGCGATTGCGGCGCACGCCGACCCGTGGCCGCAAGCATCACCCATCCCTACCGGCGGATCCCTGGCCACCGCCGTCACCGCAGCGCGCCACCAGATGATCAATCACAACGGGGTCGAACACTGATGGTGCGGTGCTGGCCAACCTGACACTGTGAATCGCACCCAGCGAGGGGTGCCCACTGATAGGAGCGCGCCATCGAGAATCTCGACCGGGAAACCTGCCTTGCTCTGCTGACGACGGTGAGCATCGGACGCGTCGGATGGACGACGCCGGAGGACCGCGCCATGATCCTGCCGGTGAACTTCGTCGTGGACTCCGACACCATCGTCTTCAGTACCAGTGAAGGTGACAAGCTCGACGCCGTCCGCGAAGGTCGGACCCTCACCTTCGAAGTTGATGACGTGGAGCTGGCCCTGCAGGCGGGGTGGAGCGTGCTGGTTATCGGATGTTCTGAGGTGATCACCGATCCAGCACAGGTTCACCGTATCGAACGGCTCCACCTGGCTCCCTGGGTCTCCTTGCCCGATCGCGTGTTCGTCCGCATCGCGGCAGCCGAGGTCACCGGCCGGCGCCTGCCCCTCCATCCAGGAAAGATCACCATCATTCGGCAGGCGGACTCGTGAGCTTCAGAGGCCACTGGCGATTCGATCAGCCCTTCGGGGCGGCGACCGGGCCATCCGGTGTCGCCTCGGCCAGCAGGCGGATCAGTTCGGTCGGCGTGACCAGACCGCGCAGCGCCCCGCCGGCGGCCACCACCGGCACCCCTTCGAGCCCGAAGTTGTTGATCAGCTCAGCGGCCTCGCGCACAGTGGTATGGGGGTGCACGGTCGGGATGCCGGGGTCGATGACATCTCGCACCCGGCGGCCACCATTCTCGCAGGGCCCGCCGGAAGGCCACCACATCGCCAAAGTGCGCTGGGAGACAACCGCGACAATCCGGGTCCCGTCGCAGACCACAGCCATCGGGCTGTCGAGGTCATGCAGGCGTTGCCATACCTCGACCACCGGATCCTGACCATCGACCACCGGCACGTCACGGACCATCACCGCAGTCACCGGTACCGCGCCAAGATCCTGTGCTGAAGTCGACCGGGTGGTCACCGGCCGAGTCGCGCCAGACATCGGTGTCACAGGATCGCGGCGGGAGCGGCGGACAGCTCGGAGCTCGCTGCACGGTCCTGATCGGCTGCCGAACGGACCACGGTGACCGGGCAGAGCGCGTGCAGCACGCAGGCCAAGCTCACCGAGCCGAGCAACATCCGCCGGAAGCCCCCCAGGCCCCGGCTCCCCACCACCAGCAGCGGGCTGCCGACCGCGGCAGACGCCAGTACATGCGCCGCACCCCCACCTTGGGCCACGACCTCAACGTCCGGAGCACCGTCGGCGGTCATCCTGTTGCCGAGTGCTTCGGCGACTAACCTGCGGGTGTTCTGCAGCACGCTGTGCTGTATCTCCTCCACCGTGCAGCTCACCGGCAACCCGTACGTCAGCGACCACACATCCGGAAGGTCGAAAGCAGACACGACGAGCAACCCGGTACCTCGATGCTTAGCCTCGTCGAAGGCGAAATCGAGCGCCATCAGGCTGCTCGGTGACCCATCGACCCCGACGACGACGCGGTCCCTGCCGCTATTCGACTCGGTCACTGCAGTCCTCCTCGTGTCGCTATTGGCGTTGTCACCGGCTCAGGTGCACCGGCTGGTGGGTAATCTGCTCGATATCGCCTGCTGCGGCGTCCAGAAGCTGATGATCCAGGTCGGACAGCGTGCGAGCCACGGCCAGCTCGTCACCGATCTCTGGCATGTCGCGATCCGCGGGATTGAGCTGGGCGAGCCCCACTCCGATCAGAGCAGTCTCATCGCGGTTGTGTAGCCACGCCAACGCGCGGGTCCTGCCTTCATGCTCGTCGATCTCGATATCGACGAGCCAACGCTTGTTTGCGATCATGTCCCGACCTCACCACGGTGACTTCCTGTTATGGCCAACGTGTCATCGGACGCAGCCACCGCGAAAGGGCCCCAGGTCGAGGCTAAGCAGGACGAAAGTCGTCGCTTTAGTGCTGCTGCGGCGGTGGCAGCGCGCCCTGCTCACGCATCGCTGCCCCGAACACGGCGATTTGCGTGCGCCGCTGCATCTGCAGCTTGGCGAGAAGCCGCGAGACGTGGTTTTTGACGGTCTTCTCTGCCAAGTACAGCCGGGCACCGATCTCCCGGTTGGACAAGCCATCGGCGATCAGCGCCAACACCGCGCGCTCGCGCTCAGACAGCGCCTCCCACCGCGGGTCAGTCGCGGGCGGGCCCTCTCGCAATCGGGCGAGCACAGTGGCGGTGACCGCCGGATCCAGCAGGGACTGCCCCCGCGCCACCCGGTGCACCGCATCGACCAGGTCGGTCCCGCGGATTTGCTTGAGCACATATCCCGCGGCCCCAGCCATGATGGCAGCAAAGAGCGCTTCATCGTCGTCGTAGGAAGTCAGGATCAAGCACGCGACCGAGGGCAGCGACGACCGGATCTCCCGGCAGACCTCGATGCCGCTGCCGTCGGGCAGCTGGGCGTCGAGCACCGCCACGTCAGGCCGCACGGCCGGGATGCGGCGCAGTGCCTCGTCGGCCCGCCCGGCTTCTCCGACGACTTCGATGCCGCCGCTGCCTTCGAGTAGATCACGCAACCCCCGCCGAACCACTTCGTGATCATCCAGCAGGAACACCCGCACCGTGACGGCACCCTCTTTTTCCTGATCCACGCCGTTCATGGTGCACGGTGACCGAACAGAGGGCTACTAGGCAGGTTCGTCTGATCCCCACCGGCGCCACAAGGCTGGCGGCATCAACTCCTGCGCCACCAGCCGGCGTAGCGGTATCTGCGGATCGTCGCCATAATTTTCGCCAATCGTGGCATGTGCGGCCCATCAGCAGTGACAAAGAGGCAGAAAGACCCCTTTCTCCAGGACCCGCGGTCCTAGAGGTTACATACCGGAGGGACCAACGTCTGCAGCGAAGCTGTTGTGTCTCAGGAGGTGGTTCCTATGGGGAAAGGTCATGAGCTTCGCTGTGGTGGTCTAGCCGGTTTGGGGGCGGTGGTGTCGGCAATCATTGCCCATCTGGTGCAGAGCAGCAGTGTGCCCGCAATGAGCGACTCTCCGAGCACAATTGCCGCATTCCTGTCCGACCATCGCCGCCAGATTCGGGCGGCTGCGTTGCTCCACGCTGTTGGGGTGGCGCTGTTACTGTGGTTCGGTAGCGCAGAAGGAGTCCAGCGTGAATACCACTAGCGCGCCGGGCTCTGTGGTCGTCGGGGTCGATGGGTCTCAGGCGGCTCTCGATGCCGTTCGCTGGGCAGCGGTCGAGGCACGAAGTACACAGTGCCCCCTTTCCTTTGTGCATACCTTGGAATGGCCACTGGTCAGCTATCCAGTGCCGGCTGGTTTGAGAGCAAACTGGACACAAGAAATGCATGAGCAGGGCCGCCGATGGCTACAGGAAGCTCAAGAAGCAGCCGAGTTCGCCGCACCGGGGATACAGGCGCAGGTGCACCCGTTCACCGGTGATCCTCGGGAGCGGCTACTCGCCGAGGCAGAACATGCGTATGAGCTTGTCATAGGGTCTCGTGGGTTAGGTGGTTTCGCCGGGATGTTGCTGGGCTCGACCAGCGCTACTGTCACCCAGCATGCCTCGTGCCCGGTTGTCGTGGTGCACGGACAAGGGGATACCGCCGGCCCGGTCGTCGTCGGCTTGGACGGATCAACAGCGAGCGAACAAGCATTGGGCTATGCATTCCAGGCGGCCGCGCGTGCAGGTGCGGTCCTGTGGGCCGTGCACGCTTGGGACGATCTCGGCGTGCTGCATTCCCCGATCGCCCCAGCCGAAGCCCTGCCTGTCAACGAGATTGAGGCCGCAGGGTACCGCATGCTCGCCGAACAGCTCGCGAGCTGGCAGGAGAAATATCTCGATATCGTTGTTGAGCGTCAGGTCATCCACGAACGGCCCGCTGCAGCCCTCATCGAGCTAGGACGCCAGGCACGGATAATCGTCGTAGGTCCCCGCGGTCGCGGCGGTGTCGCCCGACTACTTCTCGGCTCGGTCAGCCAAGCGGTGGTACGCCATGCGACTTGCCCAGTCGTTGTGTGCCACGGCAATCCGCACGATTGATGCCAATGAATAGAGATTCAGTGACGGACGGTCCGGTCGTCATCCACGAGATACGTCAGGTGATTGATCACATCGACCACACCGTCGACCCGGCGAATGAACCGCCCGGCAATCGGGACAGTGTTTTTCTGCTCCACACTGCCGGCCAGCGTCACGATGCCATCACGGACCACCTTCACACTTAACAGTCGCGTGGAAGCTGGGCCGAACCGACCACCCACAGCTTGGCTGCGTTTAACTCAGCGGTGCGGAAGACCCGCATCTCGCCGGGAATCAGCCAGGACAGTAGACGCACGGCTTTGCCCACCAGCTAACGGAATAGAGACCCAAGGCCTGACCAAGCGCGGCTTCCCGCCCTTGGCCGCTGCGAGATGCGTCAGACAACGAGGTGACCCCAGGAGGCGCGCACCAGCTTGTGACCTGGCCCATGCGGTACCGGTAGCCCGACCCGACTGCCAGGTTCAGATAGCACTGTGATGAGGGTCTTCGTGCTCTTTACCTCCCGAGTCAGGCATAAGCACACTGGCAGTCGCCGCTCGAAACAGGCTAATTAGGACAGGAGCCCGCTGTTTTGCGCGATCGCCGCGATATTCCGTGATATCTGGATCGACCTGATGCGCGCCGGGGTGGCAAAGTTCGGCGGAAATGGAAACTGTGGACACCGGGGAGGACGGCCGTGACTGGAGCAATCGAGGTTCGCGACCTGGTGGTCGTCCTCGGTGGCCGACGCATCCTGCACGGTCTCACCTTCGCCGTACCCTCAGGCCAGGTGACGGGGTTGCTGGGGCCCAGTGGCTGCGGCAAGACCACGCTGATGCGCTGCGTGGTCGGGGTCCAACAGACCAGCTCCGGTGAGATCCGGGTGCTCGGGATGCCGGCTGGATCAGCAGTACTTCGCCATCGCGTGGGGTATGTCACCCAGGCCTCCTCGATCTACACCGACCTGTCGGCGCGGGACAACGTCTGCTATTTCGCCGCGGTTCACGGCACTTCACGCGCCGCCGCTGACCAGGCACTGGCCGACGTGGCCCTCGCCGACCGCGCCGGGCAGAAGGTGAGCACGTTGTCGGGGGGAGAACGGGCGCGGGTATCGCTGGCGTGTGCGCTGTTAGCCGCTCCCGAACTTCTCGTCCTCGACGAACCGACCGTGGGCCTGGACCCGGTATTGCGTCACGATCTGTGGGCCCGCTTCCATGCTCTGGCTGCCACGGGTACCACGCTGTTTGTTTCCAGCCATGTCATGGACGAGGCCAGCCGCTGCGACCGGCTGCTGCTGATGCGTGACGGGCGTCTTGTCGCTGACGACACACCGCAGGCTCTACGTACCGCGACCGGCACAGATGACCTGGAAGAGGCCTTCCTACGCCTGATCCGGCACGCCGAACTCGGCGGTCTCCCCACGTACACCCGCACTCCGCGGGGCGAGACGGTGCGCCGAAAGGCGGCGCGGTGACGCACCTAGTCTCTGCCCGGATCACCGGCGCGACCGCACGCCGGGTCTTGGCGCAGCTACGTGGCGACCACCGCACGGTGGCTCTCATGCTGATCATTCCCAGTCTGCTGCTGGTGTTGACAAACCAGATGTTTGATTCCCGGCCCGCGTTCGACCGGGTCGCGCTGCTGCTGCTCGGGATCTTTCCGTTCACCACCATGTTCCTGATCACCAGTGTGGCCATGCTGCGGGAACGGACCAGCGGAACCCTGGAGCGGTTGCTGACCACACCGATGTCCAAACTGGACCTGTTGCTGGGCTACGGCATCGCCTTCGCCCTCGCCGCAGCGGCCCAGGCCGCAGTCACCTGCGCGACCGCCTACTGGCTGCTGAACCTGGAGACGCCCGGAAGTCCCTGGCTGGTCGTCGGGATCGCGATCGACAGCGCCGTCGTTGGCATGGCGCTGGGCCTGCTCAGCAGCGCGTTTGCCACTAGCGAGTTCCAGGCGGTGCAGTTCATGCCCGCGGTCGTCATGCCCCAGATCCTGCTCGGCGGGTTGTTCGTCCCCCGCGAGCAGATGGTCGACTGGCTACAAACGATCAGCAACGCATTACCGCTGACCTACGTCATCGAGGCCCTGGGCGAGGTGGGCAAGACCTCGCTGGTCACCGGCACGCTGCTACGCGACACGGGCATCATGACCGGTACCGCGATCATCGCACTGGCGCTGGCCGCGTCCACCCTGCGACGGCGCACGGGTGCGCTCAGGCGCTCCACGCGCCGAGCCCTACTGGTCATCCCGCTGGTCGCGCTTCTCGCCGGCGGCGCCCTGGTAGCGAGCTATCTCCTCCAAGCCCGCGGCTACGTCTACACCGACAACGCCCAGATCGACGGCGACAAGCTCCCGATCATCGCTCCCGCCGGTGGCACTCTCATCGGCTGGCGCGCTACTCAGGGCAGCACCCTGCGCAAGGATGAGACCATCGGGCGCATCCAAATCCGGGACAGCTTCGGGCAACCACAAAAGGTCATCCGGGCGCCCGCCGACGGCACCGTCGCACTCGACAACGGGATCGAAGGAGCCCTCGTCACCACCGGTACCCAGCTGGCTGTCGCCTACGATCTGTCCGCCATCTTCGTGACCGCCCGAGTTGATGACACAGCCATCGGAGACGTTCGCCTTGGCCGGCAGGTCGACATCACCGTCGACGCCTACCCCGGTATCACCTTCACCGGTTATGTCCGCGAGATCCAAGGCAGCTCTGCTGGCGTATTCGCCCCGTTTCCCCAGGACAACACCACCGGGCACTTCCAGAAACTCACACAGGTGATCCCAGTGAAGATCACAATTGCCGACCCGAAGAACCTCACCCTCGTTCCCGGAATGAACGTCACGGTGAAAATCCACAAAAACTAACGCGGTTCCGACCTGGTTGGTGAGCTGCCAGCCATCTCCAGATTCGTTGGCGGCGCAGGGCGGGGTGGCCGCGTAACCGGGCCGCGCTGAGCACTCCGTGCTTGTACGCTGCCGGTGAGCTTCGTCCTCGTTTCAGGCGGGGTTGGTAATCAGCCTCCAATGCCACATCGAGATTCCACAGATACCGGTCGGCGAATAGATCCTAAGGTCCTCTGCGGTCGAGGTGCGGCCTGTTTGCAGCGGCGCCTAGCGAATTTACCAGCGATTACAGGTAGGCACCGGGCTCAAAGACTGGGGGTAGCTCCCCCGGTACGATCCAGCGGCCACTAATCGAATGGGGGATCAGGCGCATCCAGTGCCCGCGGTGGCCAGGTGCCCACGGCTCCACGCCACTGGCCTTGGTCCGTTCAATTAACTCGGCCCTGTGCTCGCTGGTCACTTCTTCGGCGAGGCCGCGCACCAGCACGCTCCAGCCACTGCGCGTCTGCTGATCGATCTGATCGACCTCGAACGTCACGTTCGCATGGTCGGCCGCGGCAAGCTTCGTGCCGGCGTTTGTGCGTATCACGATCACGCCGGCCTGATCGATGGCGTAGTTCACCGGAAAGATGAGGGGATAATGCTCGGCATTGACGCCCAGACGTCCTATCTGTTGGGTGGCCAACAGCCGGTAGCAGTCGTCAGCGCTGAGCACCCGCAGCTCGGGACGGTCTTCACTTACGGTCATCAACAACCTTCCTTCGCCAGGTACACGGCTACATCATCCTTGCCCTGGTCCGGGCCTGCCATGGCCCGTCGACTCCATCGAAGCAGGACGAACGGCCCTGGCCAGACCAGGAGCAGCGGAGCATCGTTGCCAGGTGTGCAACGGGCATCCTCGACGAGGATAGGAAGGAACGTACAGGTGCGGTCATGAGCATCGACGTATCGCTGCAGCGATTGGCGGACACTTTGACGCGGTATCACTTCGCGTACTTGTTAACCGTTGGAGACAATGAGCGTGCACATGTTGTAGCTGTGCACTCCACGCTTGCCAACGACACACTGGTTATTGAAGATCTAGGTCGGAAGACACACGCTAACCTCGCCGCCCATCCCTTGGTCACCTTGGTGTGGCCACCCACGGATCCGAGTGATTACTCATTGATCGTGGACGGTGTCGGATCGATGCGGGAAGATAAGCTGGCCATCACTCCCACCCGGGCAGTGCTGCACCGGCCGGCGCCGCCTCAGGCCACTGCGACCGGCCGAGGCTGCGAGTCGGACTGCATCGAGCTGCCCATCGCTGCAGAGACCACAAGCAACAGCTGAGCACTGACCGGAATAGTACCGCCGGCTTTCGTCGTCTTCTCAGACTTCGAGGTTTACCCGCTGGCCGACATGACGTCTCTGCCCGTGGTCCCGCCCGGGCCGTAGCCAATAACTCCGAGTCCCGAATAAAGACCTTCACTTTCGCCGAACGCACGGATTTTCCTGCCTACCAGTCAGGAGGAGGGCAGGAGAACGGAGCGAAGATCGCGTCGGGGAGTCGGTGGCAGCTCAGCGGCCGCGGTGGTGGGCCAGCCGATCCGGATGATCAGTTGTGGGTGCTCGGGAATGTGGAGCACCTGGTGCTGGAGCTCCTGCCGGGTGACGTCGCCCTCGAGGGCCTGACTGTGCTCCGCAATGCTCCTGATGTGGCTTGACGGCACCACCCGGTGGCTCATCCGGCGCCGATCGGTCCGCCGGCGGTCGATACTCGGTGCCAGGGCGGCGTTATGCGCACTGCGGTGCCCGGTTGGACCACGACGGTGGCCAGGTGATCGAGATTTTCGGGGTCGGGCAGCCGGTCCACGTGCGCGGCAATGTCGCGGGCACCCAGGGACACCTGCAGGTGGTGCAGCGCGGCGCCGCAGCTCAGCAGGACATCGCGACGGTCAGGGTCAGTGGCTGCCAGGTGTCGGGTCCAGTCGGCGTGCAATTCGACGACTCCGGGGCCGATGCGCCACAGCCAGGGCTGGGTGTTGTGCACCGAAGGGGCGCGTAGCGCGTGTTCGACCGCCTCGGCAAGGCCGGTGGGCTGGCTCATGGTCGTCTCTGTTTGTCTACGCGTCCCGAGTAGAGCTATCCCGAGTGTCGCGGCTTGGTCGCGCGGGAGGCAGGGGCATTGGTCCCCCGGAGCGGAACCTTCGTCCGTGCCGTTGCGATCGGATCACCGCCTGCCTTGGCAGGAACGGACGGCGGGGCAAGTAGGGCCGAACGCCTCCGGCGTTTCAGGCCCGCAGCCACTGCCGCACGTGCTCGGCTGGTGCAAGCGTCGGAACCAGCACACCCGCGAGGAGGGATGCGATGCAGGCACAGCAGACCCGGCGGGCGGTTGTTGTCGGGGTTGATGGGTCCCAATCGGCGCTCACGGCGGTCCGGTGGGCCGCCCGGGAGGCAAGTCGCCGGCGCCTGCCGTTGCGGCTTGTCCATGCGTTCAGCTGGCCGAACACCCGGCACATTGGTGATCCTGGGCTGGGGTTCGCGACTACCAAGAGGTGCTTCTGCGGGCCACCCACGAGCAGGTTTCCGCGGCGGCCGACGCGGCTGCTGCCGCGGCCCTCGGTGTCGAGCTCGAGCAGCAGGTAGAGGCTGGCTACCCGATCCCGATCCCGATTCTGGAGGCTGAGTCGAGACGCGCGCAGCTGCTGGTGCTGGGCCACCGCGGCCTCGGCGGTGTCGCCGGTTTGCTGCTTGACTCCGTAACCGTTGCGCTAGCGGCGCACGCCGCCTGCCCGGTCGTCGTCGTCCGCGGCGCCGAGCCACTGGATGCCTTGGGCCAGCTGCCGGTGGTGGTCGGGGTGGATGGCACCCCGAACAGCGAAGCCGCGATCGCCTTCACTTTCAGCGCCGCCAATGCGCACCGGGTGCCGCTGGTCGCGGTGCATACATGGTGGGACTCGCTCGTCGATCCAGCGCTGGATTCTCTGCTCGACTGGGACGCCATCGAGGCTGAAGAACGTGAGGTGTTGGCGGAGCGCCTAGCCGGTTGGGGCGAGGAGTACCCAGACGTACCGGTGCAGCGCATTGTCACCCGGGACCGTCCGGTACACCGGCCGCTTAAGCAGGCGCGGGGCGCGCAACTCGTGATCGTCGGTTCCCGCGGTCGGGGTACGTTCTCTGGCCTGTTGCTGGGCTCGGTGAGCCACGCTCTGCTGCACCACGCGCCGTGTCCAGTCGTCATTGTCCGACCCGAGCCCAATAGCAATGGCGGCGGTGAGTAAGGCAGCCGGTGGGCGGCCGGAACGAACATCGGGGCGTGAATCGGTCCCCGGCGAGCGGTGAGCGCAGTGGGGGCGCACCGTCGGTCCCGGTGCCAACCGTCGTTGGGCACTGGTCCGTCCGCACGAGGGGATCAGCATGGTGCACACGGGTCACTTTGCGTGACGGAGGAGGTGTGCCGTGAGGTCCACGATTCCACTCGGCCGGGTATCCGGAATACCGGTGGGGATGCATTGGTCGGCGCTGATGGTCGCGCGCGAGGTCGCCGTCCCCACCGGACTGGTGGCCACGCTGTCGTGGTTGGCCACGATGAATGTTCTGCTGGGGGTGTCAACCTGCTGCCGGGAACACCGCTGGACGGCGGGCGGGTACTGCACGGGCTGCTGTGGCGGCACACCGGCGACCGGGATCGCGCCACCCAGACAGCAACGACCTCCGGTCAGGTTCTTGGCGCGCTGCTCGCTGGCACGGGGTCTTGCTGGCGCTTCATGGGCACCTGGACGGGTTGTGGCTGCTGCTTGTCGGCTGGTTTCTCGCCGGGTCGGCCAGCGCGGAGCGCGCAGCCGCTGTCGTCGTGGGGCGGCTGGCTGGGCTGCGGGTCGCGGACGTCATGTCTGCTCCACCTGCGGTCACGTCCGGGTGGTGGACTGTGCAGGCACTTATCGACCACCTGCTCGGCGAGTCCGGCCGGCACTACCGGCAGTTCCCTCTCGTCGACATCGACGGGCGGCTCGCGGGTGTGGTCGATCGTCGACCTCACCAGCTGCCCGCCAGCCGACCGCCGCAATGTTCCGGTACGGCAGTTGGCCCACCCGCTATCCGGTGAACTCGTTGACCCCCGACCTGGCACTAGAGCAGGTACTGCGAAGCACGCCCATCGTGGGCAGTGGTGCGCTCGCCGTCGTAGTAGCGGATGACCAGGTGATCGGGGTCCTCACTGGCACTGACATCGCACGCGCCGTGGAGATCGGCACGCTGCAGGACGAAAGGAGCCAGCTGTGAAACACCAGCGTCTTTCTGGCCATGCTCTCGCCGCTGCGATCCTGATCGCCGGGCTATGGCATGTCTCGATCTCGAATTTGCTCTTACTTACCGTTTTCCTGCCTGCCTGCCGATAACGACCGAACTCTTTCGGATCAGCAGGAAAACTGTCGAGTGCAGCAACGGGGAGAAAAACGGGCGCCCTTCGAGACCCAATTCCATGGACGGCTGGGGCTACGTCACCATGGCTATCAATATGGTGCTGTTCTGGGGGCTGATCATCCTCGGGTTGATCGGGTTGTTTCGTTATCTGGCCAGCGGTGACCGGTCGACCACGTCCCGGGACACCTCTGAGCACCTGCTGGCCGAACGCTTCGCGCGTGGCGAGATCGACGAGCAGAAGTACCACCAGCGGCTCGAGGCGCTGCGTGGCACGCCCCGGTCGCATGTGAGGTCCTCAGGTCACGGACGGTGGGCAGCTTAGAGCCGCCCGGCGTGCGTGAATCGACTCGCCCGGCGGTGCACCCGGTGCCCGGCGCCACGCTGCCGACGAGCCGGCGAGGCGGACCGCTCGGCGAAGAACGCCCGTTTGGCGAATTCGATCAGGATCAGGTAGATCACGACCAGGCCACCGAGGGTGCCGAAGAAGCCAATCGGCAGGGCCCGGAACCCCAGCTCGGCAGACAGCGGAGAAAGCGGCAGCGCGGTTCCGAGCGCCACCACTGCCAGGGCCGCTGCCAGTAGCGGCATGCTGGGCCGGCTGCGCAGGAACGGCACCCGGCGGGTGCGGATCGCGAAGATGACCAGTGTCTGGGTGGCCAGAGACTCGACGAACCAGCCGGAGCGAAACAGGTCCGGGCCGGCGTGAAACAGGCCGATCATGATCCCGAAGGTGAGGAAGTCGAACAGGGAGCTGACGGGGCCGAAGAACAGCATGAACCGGCGGATCATGGGAAGGTCCCAGTGCGACGGCGCGCGCAGCTGCTCGGCGTCGGCCCGGTCGGTAGGGATGGTGAGTTGGCTGGCGTCGTAGAGCAGGTTGTTGAGCAGGATCTGGGAGGGCAGCATCGGAAGGAACGGCAGCACCGCGGCGGCGGCTGCGGCGCTGAACATGTTCCCGAAGTTGCTCGACGTGCCCATCAGCACGTATTTGATGGTGTTGGCGAAGATCCGCCGCCCTTCGGCCACGCCGTCGGCGAGCACGTCGAGGTCCTTCTCGAGCAGGATGACGTCGGCTGCGTCCTTGGCTACGTCGGTGGCCGAGTCGACTGAGATCCCCACATCAGCCGCGTGCAGTGCGAGGGCGTCGTTGACGCCGTCGCCGAGGAAGGCGACTCCGCCACCGGTGCTGCGCTGGACGCGCACGATGCGGGCCTTGTCCTCCGGGCTGACCCGGGCGAATACCGTCGTGGTGGCGATCGCGGCAGCCAGGGCCGCGTCGTCCAGCGCGGCCAGCTCGGCACCGGTCAGCGCAGCACCGTCGGCGAGGCCGAGGTCGTGGCACACCTTGCCGGCCACCGCCGGGTTGTCCCCGGTCACCACCTTCACCGCGATGCCCAACGTGGCCAACCGATCCAGTGCCGCGGCCGCGTCCTGCTTGGGCGGGTCGAGAAAGACCAGCAGGCCGGCCAACTGGAGGTCGTGTTCGTCCTCGGCGGTCGGCGCGCGCGCGATGGTCGCAGCCCGGGTGGCGACGGCAACCACCCGGTTGCCGGCCGCGAACTCGGCGCCCAGTGCGTCCCGCGCCGCGCTGGAAACGCTCCGGCAGCGGTCCAGGACCGTCTCGGGGGCGCCCTTGGTGACCAACGTCAGCGCTTGGTCCGGGCCGCGCACCAAGACGGTAACCATGTTGCGTTCGTGATCGAAGGGCAGCACGCCGAGGCGCGCCCAACCGGCCAGCCGGTCGCGTTGACCAGCGGCGGCCGTCGATCGCCAGAGCGCCTGGTCAAGCGGATTGCCACCCACCGCGAGCCCGTCGCCGGCTGCGTTCTCGGTGCACAACAACCCCCAGCGCAGCACCGCGTCCGGGTCCTCGTCCGGCCCGGCAGGGACGGCGCGGGTGAAGTCGATCCGTCCCTGGGTGAGCGTTCCGGTCTTGTCCGTGAACAGCACGTCGACGTTGCCGAGGTCCTCGATGCACACCAGGCGTTTGACCAGCACCTTGCGCCGGCTCATTCGCCGGGAGCCGGCGGCCAGGCTGCTGGACACCACCGCGGGCAGTAGCTGGGGGGTTATTCCGACCGCGATCGCCAGCGAGAACAGCAGCGCGTCCATGATCGGCTTGTGCAGGACCACGTTGATGATGAAGATCGAGGACGTCAGCGTGCCGGCGACGTAGACCAGCAGCATCGAGAACTTGCGCAGCCCAACCTGGAACTCGGTGTCGAGTTGGTGGGTGCTCAGCCCGGCGGCGATCTTGCCGAACTCGGCGCGGGCGCCGGTGGCGACCACGACACCGCGGCCACTGCCGGCGTTGACCACTGTGCCCATCAGCGCGCACCCGGACAGTTCTGCGAGCGGCGCGCCGGCGGCGACCGCCTCGGTGGTCTTGCTCACCGGCAACGACTCGCCGGTGAGCACCGACTCGTCACAACCGAGACCGGTGGCGGTGAGCAGCCGCAGGTCGGCCGGGACGACGTCGCCCAGACGCAACTCGACCAGATCACCGGGCACCAGCGCGGTGACCTCGACCGCGCTCGGTCTCGCGTCGCGGATGACCACCGTCTCGTGGTGGACCTGGTCGTGCAGGGCTTCGGCGGCCTTCTCGGCACGGTACTCGTTGACGAAGCCGAGCCCGACCGAGAGCGCGACGATGACGCCGATGATGACCGCGTCGCTGCGCTCGCCGACGAAGTAGGAGGCGACCGCTGCGGTCAACAGCAGCCCGAGCAGCGGCGAGCGCAGCTGGTGCCACAACACCGGCCACAGCCGCGCCCGGTGCGAGGTCACCGCGTTCGGGCCGTACTGCGCGCGCCGCCGGCCGACCTCGGCGGATGACAGGCCGGTCTCGGCCGAGACGCCCAACTGCCGCAGGACATCGTCGCCGGACCGCGCTGCGGCCGAGACGATGTCGGTCACCGGGGCGCTCGCCCGCTGCGCCACGGTAACCGTCATGGCCTGATGTCGAGCTGGTCGGTTACCGGTCTTCGTGGTGCACGGCCGGCCGGCGGATCGGACGGCGGGTAACCGATTCGCAGCATCATCTGCGGGCAGGCCGTCCAGCCCATCAGGGTCTGCACGCGGGCCCGGAAGGCAAGCAGGTCGACGGCCTGGCTCAGCGGGCAGCTGGCAAGACCGGCCGCCTCGGCTCGCAACATCAATCGCAGCATTGCCTCACCCGCAGCGAGCTGCTCGCCGGGCGTGTCGGAATCGGTCAACAGCACGGCGATCAGCGGATGCTCGTCCAGGTCGGCCTCGATCTGTTGCTGACCAGACACGCCGATCTCGAAGTCACGCAGCGGTAGGTCGGTGTGTCG
>DATNDR010000110.1:0-13196 GCA_035606945.1 Pseudonocardiaceae bacterium | reverse complement strand
TAACATGACAGTGTCTTCAACAGAAGGAGGTTGCACATGATGCACAACGAACGAAGACACAGCGGCAGAGGCCGCTTCCCGGGCCGAGACCATTCCCTCCGAGGCGAACGACGTGGTCGCGGCCGGGCGCAGCGTGGCGATGTCCGCGCTGCCACCCTGATCCTGCTAGCCGAGCAGCCGATGCACGGTTATCAGTTGATGCAGGCGATGACCGAACGCACCCGCGGGGCATGGCGACCAAGCCCCGGCGCGATCTACCCGACCATCGCCCAGCTCGAAGACGAGGGGCTGGTCACCGTCGAAGTCGAAGGCGGACGCAAGCTCGTGTCACTCACCGACGCGGGCCGCGCCTACCTGGACGATCCGCGCCATGGTGTGACCGACCCGTTCGCAGCGATCACCGCGTCCTATGCCGAGGCGCCCAGCCTGCGAGCCGCGATCACCGAGGTACACAGTGCGGCCAGGGCAGTCGCCGCCAACGGCACGCGCGCCCAGGTCGATGCGGCTCAGTCTGTGTTGGCCGACGCGCGGCGCGCGCTCTACCTGATCCTCGCTGACGGCGCTGGTTCTTCGACTGAGGACACCGGAGACCCGTCGTAATCAGGTCCGGCCGTGACCTCACCGGCCACCGAATGGGTTGGTAGCGGCTGAGAGCTGCGCGAAGGCGGGTTGGCGGTACTTGAAGGGCGGCCAACGGGGTGATGTGACAGCCTGGGAGGGTGGCCGACTCTCCTGCCGAGGCATACGCAGCCGCGCGCCGGCGGGTCGCGCTACCTGCCCTCCATGAGTTCGCCGGCGGTCTGAGCTTCGAGCTGGACCCCTTTCAGGATGCGGCGTGCGAGGCGCTGGAGGAGGGCCACGGCGTGCTGGTGTGCGCGCCCACCGGGGCCGGCAAGACCGTGGTTGGCGAGTTCGCGGTCCATCTGGCGCTGGCCCAGGGCCGCAAGTGCTTCTACACGACGCCGATCAAGGCACTGTCCAACCAGAAGCACACCGACCTGGTGGCCCGCCACGGCGCCGACGCCGTCGGCCTGCTCACCGGTGACACGTCGATCAACGGTTCCGCGCCGGTGGTCGTGATGACCACCGAAGTGCTGCGCAACATGCTCTACGCCGGATCGGCCACTCTCGGCGGGCTGGCCTACGTCGTGATGGACGAGATTCACTACCTCGCTGACCGGTTCCGCGGCGCGGTCTGGGAAGAGGTGATTCTCAACCTGCCCGATAGCGTCCGGATTGTCGGCCTGTCCGCCACGGTGAGCAACGCCGAAGAATTCGGCGAGTGGCTCGTCGATGTGCGCGGCGGCACCGCTGTGGTGGTCGACGAGCACCGGCCGGTGCCCCTGTGGCAGCACATGATGGTCGGCACGCGGATGTTCGACCTGTTCGCCGAGAAGTCCAGCAGCGGACGGCTCACCGTCGACCCGCACCTCGTCCAGCGGGTGCATGAAATGGAACGCCACAGCGGCTGGGATCGGCGGCGCGACGGGGGAGTTCGGTTCCGGCCACCGACCCGGGTGGACGTGGTGGCGCGGCTGGATCGCGCCGGTCTGTTGCCTGCGATCACGTTTATCTTCAGCCGAGCCGGTTGCGAGGCTGCGGTGAACCAGTGTGTCCGCAGCGGACTGCGGCTGACCACTGGCGAGGAGGCTGAGGAGATCCGCCGGGTGGTGGACATCCGCACGGCCGATTTGCCCGAAGGCGATCTCGGAGTGCTCGGTTTCTGGGAGTGGCGCGAGGCGCTGGAACGGGGAGTCGCGGCGCACCACGCCGGGATGTTGCCCGCGTTCAAGGAGACTGTCGAGGAGTTGTTCGTCCGGGGGCTGGTCAAGGCGGTGTTCGCCACCGAGACCCTCGCGTTGGGGATCAACATGCCGGCCCGCACGGTGGTGCTGGAACGATTGATCAAATACAACGGCGAGGCCCACGTGGACCTGACGCCGGGTGAGTACACCCAACTCACCGGTCGCGCCGGGCGTCGCGGCATCGACATCGAAGGCCACGCCGTCGTGCTCTGGCAGCCAGGCGTGGACCCGGCGCAGGTGGCTGGGCTGGCGTCGACGCGCACCTACCCGCTTCGCAGTTCATTCCGGCCCGGCTACAACATGGCCGTCAACCTGGTGGACCGGGTCGGAGTGGCCGCCGGGCGGGCGCTGCTCGAGCGATCCTTCGCCCAGTTCCAGGCGGATCGCTCGGTGGTGGGTCTGGCTCGGTGCATCGACCGCAACGCCGAAGCGCTGGCCGGCTATGCCGAGGCGATGGCCTGCCACCTGGGCGACTTCGCCGAGTACGCCCGGTTGCGCAGGCAGATCTCCGAGCGGGAGCGGACGCTGGCACGCAGCAGTGGTGCGGCGCGACGCGCCGAGGTGGTGGCGTCGCTGGCCCGCCTGGAACGCGGAGACGTCATCGCCGTTCCCGGTGGGCGCCGGTCGGGGCTGGCCGTGGTGCTCGACACCGGCGAGGGGCCCGGCGAGGATTCGCGACCGCTGGTGCTCACCGAGGATCGGTGGGCGGGCCGGCTCTCGATCGCCGACTTCCCGGCCCCGGTGCAGGCACTGGGCCGGATGCGGCTGCCCAAGCGGGTGGAGCATCGCGTCCCCCGGGTGCGCCGCGACCTTGCGTCGGCGCTGCGCGAAACCGGCATCCCGGTACCGCCGCGGTCTCGGCGGCGCAGCGAAGCCGCCGACGACGCCGAACTGGCGGCGTTGCGCCGTGCGCTGCGGGCCCACCCCTGCCACGGCTGTGACGACCGGGAAACGCATGCGCGGTGGGCAGAGCGTTACGACCGGCTGCACCGCGAGACTGAGACGATGCGCCAGCAGGTCGCGGCCACCACGCATTCGCTGGCCCGGACCTTCGACCGGATCCGGGCGTTGCTGGCCGAGCGCGGCTACCTAGAAGGCGAGCAGCTGACCGCGCACGGTCACCGGCTGGCCCGGTTGTGGTCGGAAACCGACCTGCTGACCGCGGAATGCCTGCGGCGCGGGATCTGGGATGGTCTGGCGCCCGCCGAGCTGGCCGCGGTCGTCTCAGCCCTGGTTTACGAGGCTCGTGGCGACGACGCCACCCCGCGGGTTCCGTCCGGTCCGGTGAGTGACGCGCTGGTGGCCATCGTGCGGTTGTGGGCGGACTTGGAGGCCGACGAGCGGCGCCACCGGCTGGAACGCACCCGCGAACCCGATCTGGGCTTCGCCTGGCCGGTGTACCGATGGGCGCGCGGGGAGTCGCTGTCGGCGGTGCTGGCGGCCGCGCAGACAAACGGCGTAGAACTGTCCGCTGGGGACTTCGTCCGGTGGTGCCGGCAGGTGGTGGACCTGCTCGATCAGGTGCGCGGTGTCGCCGGGGAGGGCTCCGGAGTCGGACTGGCGGCGGCCTCCGCGGTTCGCGCACTGCGCCGTGGCGTGGTCGCGCTGGGTACCGGGTGATTTCATGAAGCGGTTCGCCAGCGTTGCCATCGTGTTTCTTCTCCTTTTCGCCATAGGCGCATGCACGTCAAGCACGTCGGTAAATAATGGCGAGCAAAACCTCGTCACGCTTCCGGTGGGCGCCGCGCTGCCTTCGGGGCAGGAATGCGCCGAGCGAGTCAAGCGTGATCAGCCTGAGCCACGGCCGGAGAACACCCCAGCCAACCAGTTCGTTCCCGACCGGGTGGTGATGCCGATCTGGAAGGACTTCACCAAGCAGGCAAATCAACAGTTTGTTTCCCGTATCGACGGCAACTTCACCGGTACGACGGGCGAAATCCTCGCTTGGGGCGCCTGCAAGTGGGGCCTGGACGCCGACCTGTTACGGGCGGTGGCTGTCCAGGAAAGTGATTGGCGACAGAGCACTGTCTCCGACTACTCGCGCGATCCCGACAACTGTGTCGACGGCGACACCCCACCCTGCCCGACCAGCTTCGGGATCATGCAGCTCAAGCACATCTACCTGCCGGGATCCTATCCGTTATCCCGGCAGAGTACCGCGTTCAATGTCGACTATTACGGTGCACGTATGCGTGCCTGCTACGAGGGCTGGGTCACCTACTTGGGCGGCGATTACGGCCCCGGGGACCTCTGGCACTGCGTGGGCTGGCACTGGTCAGGTCACTGGAAGGATGCCGGTTCGGAGCGCTACCTCAAGCGGGTCCATCGTTACCTCGACAGCAAACCCTGGTTGGACTGGACCGATCGGTGACGAGCCGTCAGGTGGGGAGCCCGGGGTGGTGCACCTGCTCGACACGTTGCCACCGGCCAGGCATCGGCTTCCGCTATCGAGGAAGCGCTCCGGCTTCGTGGGCGCAGCGCAGAATTGCCTCGGTGCTGCGGTCGGCGTCGTGGTCGGTAGTGTTCCAGCCGCAGACGCTGATGCGCATCGCGGTCCGCTCGTTCCATTTTGTGGGACCACACCAGCAGGTTCCATCGGCCTGGACGGTGGCGATGAGCCGCTGGGTTGTTTCGTCGTCGCGGGCGGCGACGAGGACCTGGTTGAGCATGACGTCGTTGAGGATTTCCAACCCGGCCTGGGCCAGGGCCGCGCTGATGCGGTGGGCTTGGCGGCAGCTGTTGGCGACCAGTTCGGCCAGCCCGCTGCGGCCCAGACTGCGCATCACCGCCCATATCTCGATCTGGCGGGCGCGTTGGGAGGACTGGGGTGTGTGGTGCATCGCCTCGAAACCGTCCTCAGGCGGAAGGTAGTCAGCGACCGAGGCGAAGCTGCGCTGGAGGTGGGCGGGGTCGCGCACGAGGGCGATGCCGCTGTCGTAGGCGACGTTGAGCCACTTGTGCGCATCGGTGGCCCACGAATCGGCCTCCGCGAGCCCGTGGCCGAGATGACGGCAGGCGGAGTCGGCCAACGCCCACAGTCCGAACGCGCCATCGATATGCAGCCAGGCGCGGTGCTCTCGTGCCCAAGCGGCGATCTGAGGGAACGGGTCGAACGCGCCGGTGTTGACCTCCCCGGCCTGCGCGCACACGATCATCGGACCCTGCACACGCGGGAGTAGTTCGGGGCGCATCCGGCCTTGCTCATCAACGGGGACCCGGTGGACGCGATCGCGGCCCAGCCCGATCAGCCCCAGTGCCTTGAACACTGTGGAATGGGCTCGTTCCCCGACCACCACGGTGATTGGCGGGGCACCGCACAACCCGTGGCGTGGCACGTCCCAGCCCGCCGCCGAAAGCTGGTGATCACGCGCGGCGGCGAGGGCGGTGACGTTGGCCATCGTCGCGCCGGTGACAAACGCCGCAGCCGTGGTCTGCGGTAGTCCGAACAAGTTCACCAACCAGCCGCGAGTGATCTCGTGGAGGCGGGCCGCGACCGGGCTCATCACCGGCAGCGCGGCGTTTTGGTCCCACGCCATGCCCAGCCATCCCGCCGCGAGGGCGATCGGCAGCGTGCCACCGGTGACGAACCCGAAGTAGCGCGGACCAGCGCTGGCCACGGTCGCCGGTGAGCCTGCCTCGTCCAACAGCGTCAACGTCTGCCGCGGATCCGAGGGATGCTCGGGCAAGGGCTCCACGAAGCGCTGCAGCTCAGCCAGGTCGGTCCGGGTCGGCGTCACCGGACGCCGACAGACATCTTGGAGGTAGCGTCGCGCGCGCGATGCGGCCTCGCTCAGCAACTCTTCACAGCGATCAGACGGAAAACGATCCACGCACAGCAGAGTTGCAAGCACCTTTGCCGGTACGCGAAGCAGGTAGGCATTGTCGTCGTGCCCAGCAACCGCACAGGCAGCCTATCGGCCCCGTGGTTGCGACGTCGCGCGGCGCGTCGTCGCCGGCCTGGCACCGGCTCACCGAGATC
The DNA here is from genome assembly GCA_035606945.1 of Pseudonocardiaceae bacterium. GTDB lineage: Bacteria > Actinomycetota > Actinomycetes > Mycobacteriales > Pseudonocardiaceae. The sequence goes on along the minus strand of DATNDR010000110.1, from coordinate 7,412 downwards.
GCCAAGCAGCGCACAGCGGATTGGTGACCCGTGGTGTGGAGGTCTGGGAGCTGGTCAGGCTCGGGGTCTTGTCCGGCGCTATCGCAGTGGACCTGGACACACTCCCGGCACGGTTGGACACCCCGGCCCCGCCATCGCGGCAGTCGTCCCTACCAGCGCGAAGATCGCCGCCAGCACAAGTGCGGTGGCCACCTGCACGGTGCGGTGGCGTGCTGACTGCCCCAGAGTGCTTCTCGGTGCCCGCCCGGAGGGCGATCTCTGAGCGCTCATCGTGTTGGTCCCCTCAGTGTGCACACATGCGAGGCGTACCGGTCGCGGTGTCACCGTTGCACGTGTCTGCGCCGGACACAACCTTCGCTAGCCGGGTCCGGAGCTTTTCTGCGCGGGATGCCGGATTGCCGCGGACACCAGCGGGAATACTGGTGCCGTGACCACCAGCCTCGGTGGCTCCCGACATGGAGACATATCGGGGTTTTCGTGGCCTCGTCGGCCCGATATGTCTCCATGTCGGGAGCAGGGGTGGGAGGACGGGGTGGGAGGACGGGATGACTAAGGCTGTGGCTGTACTGGGGACGGGGATCATGGGGGCTGGGATGGCTCGCAGCCTGATCCGTGCCGGGCTCGATGTGACGGTGTGGAACCGCACCGCAGAGAAGGCCCGCCCGTTGAAGCATGACGGGGCCCGCGTGGCCGAGGATCTGACGTCGGCGGTGTCGGGGTCGGATGTGGTGCTGACCATGCTGTTCGACACCGATGCCGTCACGACGGTGATGGAGCAGGCCCTACCCGCCGTCGGCCGGTCCGCGCTGTGGGTGCAGACCAGCACGGTGGGCCTCGACGGCACCGCCCGGCTGGCCCAGCTGGCTGACCGGCACGGTGTCGGCTTCATCGACGCGCCGGTGCTGGGTACCCGGAAGCCGGCGGAGGATGGTGCGCTGATCGTGCTGGCTGCGGGTCCCCACAACCTGCGGGAGGCCGTGGCGCCGGTGTTCGATGCGATCGGCTCGCGCGTCGTGTGGGTGGGGGAGCGCGCAGGAGATGGACATCGGCTCAAACTGACCGCGAACTCGTGGGTGCTGTCCGTCGTCGGTGCGACGGCGCAGGCCGTCAGTTTGGCCCAGACCCTGCGGCTCGATCCCCAGCTGTTCCTGGATCTGATCTCCGGTGGGCCGCTGGACTGCGCGTATACGCAGCTCAAGGGCAAGGCGATGATCGCTGGAGAGTTCCCGCCGGCGTTCCCCCTTGGCGGGGCCGCCAAGGACAGCGCCCTGATCGCCGAGGCGATGCGTGCCGCCGGCACCGAGGACCGGCTCATGACGGCCCTGCACCAGCAGTTCCAGGCCGCGGCCGATGCCGGGCACGATGCTGAGGACATGGCCGCCGTGATCCACGCGTTCCGTCGCTGACGGCTACCCGGCTCACCGGCAGAGATGATCAAGGGGTGTACAGCGGCGAGGATTACGACTACGTCGTCGTCGGCGGCGGCTCGGCGGGCTGCGTCCTGGCGGCCCGGCTATCGGAGGATCCGTCGGTCACGGTGTGCCTGCTCGAAGCCGGCCCGTCCGACCTCGACGACCCGGCCATCCTGCGGCTGGAACGCTGGCCGCAGCTGCTGGGTTCGGGCTACGACTGGGATTACCCGGTCGAGCCGCAGAGCAACGGGAACAGCTTCCTGCGGCACTCGAGGGCAAAGGTGCTCGGTGGCTGCTCGTCGCACAATTCCTGCATCGCCTTCTGGACCCCCCGCGAGGATCTCGACGAGTGGGCGGCAATGGGGTGTGCCGGCTGGAGCGCCGACGAGTGCTGGCCGCTGATCGCACGGTTGGAGAACAACGACGGCCCCGGTGATCACCACGGCCGCGCGGGCCCCGTGACGCTGCGGCAGATCCGGGCTCAGGATCCGTGCGGTGCCGCGGTGTTGGCCGCCGCGGCCGAGGTCGGCCTGCCCACCGTGCGCTTCAACGAGGGTGTCACGATCACCGAAGGGGCCGGCTTCTTCCAGATCAACGCCGACGAGGACAACCTGCGCATGTCGTCGTCGCACAGCTACCTGCACCCCATCATGGGACGGCGGCGCAACCTTTCGGTGCGGACCGGCGCCTGGGTCAAGCGAGTGGTCTTCGATGCCGGCGACAAGGCGACCGGAGTGGAGTACCTCGACTCGGGAGCAGCCACGATCGTGCCCGCTCGCCGGGAGGTGATCCTGTCCGCGGGAGCCATCGAGACGCCCAAGCTGCTCATGCTATCCGGCATCGGGCCTGCTGAGCACCTGCGTGATGTCGGTATCGACGTGCTCGTGGACAGCCCCGGTGTGGGGGCCAATCTGGACGATCATGTCGAGGGACTGGTCATGTGGGAGGCGTCCCGACCGATGGTCACCCGCTCCACCCAGTGGTGGGAGATCGGCTTGTTCGCCCGGACCCAACCGGGCTTGGACCGTCCCGACCTGATGATGCACTACGGCTCGGTGCCCTTCGACATGAACACCGTGCGCTGGGGCTACCCGACCACGTCCAACGGCTTCTGCCTGACCCCGAACGTCACCCGCGGCGGGTCCCGCGGGACCGTGCGGCTGCGCTCACGCGATTTCCGGGACCGGCCGAAGGTCGACCCGCGATACTTCACTGATCCCGACGGCCACGACATCGCCGTAATGCTCGCCGGCATCCGGCTCGCCCGCCGGATCGCTGGGCAGCCACCGTTGCAGGCCTGGATTCGCCGCGAGCTGGCACCGGGCCCGGACGCGGTCACCGACGGGGAGCTCATCGACTACATCGGCAAGACGCACAACACCGTCTACCATCCGGCAGGCACCGCCAGGATGGGCGCGGTGGACGATCGCCAGGCCGTGCTCGACCCGCAGTTGCGGGTCAAAGGAGTCACCGGGCTACGCGTCGCCGACGCATCGGTGATGCCGTTCCTGCCTGCCGTCAATCCGAACATCACCGTGATGATGATCGGTGAGAGGGCCGGCGACCTGCTCGCTGGGAATGCGGGTCAGCGCCGGCTCTGAAGCGCGGCAAGGAGGCGGTCTACCGCGCTGCCCAGGCCCCAGGTGCGCTGTAGCGTGGCAAGCTCCGCCGCGTCGGCGGGCGCACGGGGCAGCGTGTCGTCGCGGTCCAGCTGTACCGGGGCGTCTATCGCCACGCGCACCACCGTGGGGGCCAGTTCCAGATAGTCCCGGGCGGCCCGCAGCTTGGCCCGCACCCCCGAGGCGAGCGCCGACCGCGGATCGTCGAGTGCCGTGAGTAGGCCCTCCACCGAGCCGAACCGGCTGATCAGCGTGGCCGCGGTCTTCTCCCCGACGCCAGGTACGCCGGGCAGCCCGTCGGAGGGATCCCCGCGCAATGTGGCGAGGTCCGCGTATGCCGGTCCGGCACCGGTTTCCGGCAGCCCGTAGCGGCTGGCGAGCTCGGCGGGCCCGACCACCTCGGCTTTGGCCAGCCCCCGCCCGACGTAGACCACCTGCACCGGCGTCGGCTCCGTGCGCACCACTTGGAACAGATCCCGGTCGCCACTGACCACCTCGACCGGGTCGCGACGCTCGGCGGCCGCCAGCGTGCCGATCACGTCGTCGGCCTCGTACCCCGCGGCGCCGGCGGTGGCCAGTCCAGCGGCCGCCAGCACGTCGAGGATCAGCGGCACCTGAGGCCTCAACGTGTCCGGCACCTCCTCGACGTCGGGAGCGCCAGGGCCGGTCTCCTCGGCCAGCCGGTGCGCCTTGTAGGAGGCAATCGCGGCGACCCGGAAGGCCGGTCGCCAGTCCAGGTCCAGGCAGGCGACCAGGCGGCCCGGGCGGCGCTGCTCGACCAGCCGGGCGAGCATGTCGGTGAAGCCGCGTACCGCGTTCACCGGCGTGCCGTCCGGCGCAGTGATCGACTCCGGGACACCGTAATAGGCCCGGAAATACAGGCTCGCGGCGTCGATCAGCAGCAAAGGCGCGTCCATAGGGCAGAGCCTGCCAGCTGCCGACATCGGCCGGTCCTAGGCTAGCGGGGTGCCCGCCGCACTCGAGACCCTCGCAGCCCGCCTGACCCGGGCGCGCGACGCGACCCACGCCGCCGGTCTGGAAGCCCTGCTGCTCACTCCCGGCCCGGACCTGCGTTACCTGCTGGGGATAGCAGGCGAGTCCCATGAGCGGCTGACCTGTCTGGTGATACCCGCCGATGGTGATCCGGCGCTGGTGGTACCTGCTTTGGAACGACCAGGCCTGGACGGTACTCCCGTGGTAGATCTGGGTCTGGAGGTCGCTGAATGGGCCGATGGGGAAGATCCCTACGCCCTGGCCGCCACCCTGTTGCACAGGTCAGGATCGGCCGCGATGCGGACCGCTGTGGGAGACGCGATGCCCGCAGCCCACGTGCTCGGGCTGCGCGCCGCTCTACCTGACCGCACGCAGGAGCTGGCGTCGACGGTGCTGGCGCCGTTGCGGATGCGCAAGGACGCCGCTGAGATCGCCGCGCTGGCCGTCGCAGGCCAGGCCATCGACCGCGTGCATGCCCGGATGGGGGAGTGGTTGCGGGTCGGGCGCACCGAGGCGCAGGTCGGTGCGGATGTGGCGGCCGCGATCGTTGCGGAGGGGCATACCGCTGCGGCATTCGTCATCGTCGGTTCCGGTCCGAATGGGGCGAGCCCGCACCACGACGTCTCCGACCGGGTGGTGCGGCCGGGTGACCTGGTGGTGGTCGACATCGGCGGTCCCACTCCAGAGGGCTATTTCTCCGACTGCACTCGCACCTACACCATGGGGGAGCCGGCCCATCCCGATGTCGCTGCCCGCTATGCGGTCCTGCAGGCGGCGCAGGATGCGGCCGTCGCAGCGGTCGCGCCGGGAACCACTGCACAGTCGGTCGACGCCGCCGCCCGGATCCCGATCAGTGACGCAGGTCTGGGTGATCGGTTCATCCATCGCACCGGCCACGGGATCGGCCTGGAAGTGCACGAGCAGCCCTACATCGTGACCGGCAACGATCTGGTGCTCGATCAAGGCATGGCGTTCAGCATCGAGCCGGGAATCTACCTGCCCGGGCGCTGGGGTGCCCGCATCGAGGACATCGTCGTGGTCGAGGCCAACGGTGCCCGGCGGCTCAATCACCGGCCGCGAGAACTCGCGCTATTGCCGGTATGAGCCCCAACCACCCCCGCCGCATCCCGTCTTCGAGGCGCTCGTCGCACCCGACCGAGACGGTAGCCGTCCGTGGCGGCTGCTGCTCGCTGGCGAACAGCGGCCCCAAATCCTGGAAGCCGGCCGGCCGAACCTGATCATCTGGTCGTCACTGTGGATCACGAGACCAGATGTGAGGGTGCGGTAGAGCTTCATCGTCACGCGAACCGGTCGCCCACCCGCCGCGTCGACAAACAGTCGAATACCTTAAACCCTGTTGTGCAAGTCCGAGTGAGAAGTCGGTAACTATGGTTTAACGTCATTTAACGCTTGGTCACTTCAAATAAACATCGCGGTAACAATCTGCGCGCTATGGTCAGAAATGTCAGCAAGGGGGTTCTGGTCTTAGCCCGCATCCAGACTCCAGTCCTCGTGAGCATTGGATTTTTCGCCTGAGAGGGATGATTATCATGACGGTGCAGAGCCTGACTGATGAGATTATCGAGGCCGAAGGCTACGAGCAATTGGTAACGCCAGAATTCGCCCCGCTTGCCGAGTTCGCCGGCTTCGGCAAGTATGAAGCGGTCGCCGTCCAGGAAACCGGTATGGCCATCTCGGCTCTGATCGACAGCATCCCGGAGGCGATCTCTGAATACCTGACGACACGTCCGGAATCCGCCCGATTGATGGGTGGATCGGATCCGCCCATCAAGGAATCGCTGATAAGAGAGTGGCTAGACAAGACGATCGCTGGGCCATTCAACGGCGACCTGGCGAGCTTCGTTCGGGAGATCAGCCATGTCGGGGAAACGGAAGTAACTTTTCCCGGGGTACAGGTTCCGCTACCACCCCAACTCGTCCTGGCTCTGATCGCCTGGTTGCAAGGCCAGATCCTGGCGGCCATGGGGAAGGTTTGCGACGTCGCCACGGTGTCAGCCGCCGGCGCCGCCTGGATGAACCAGTTGATGCTTCAGCTCGGGATCATTCTCGAGCCGAGCCTTACCGAACCGAAGGCACCCCTGGGCAAGCACGAGAGCGCCGAATTTCATCCGTATGCTGAGTTTGCAGGGTTCGGGCCCCATGAGGCGTCTATCTTGCGCCGAACCGGACCATTGCTCGGCCCAGCGGCCGGCGGCGTGGTCACCCTGGCGTATGATTATTTGCTTTCCCGTCCTGAATCTGCTGGGTATTTCCAGGATGCTACGCATCTCACGCAGCGCAAGATGACCCTTAAAGGGTGGTGGTCGCGGACCACAACCAAGCCGATGGACGGCGATTTCCATTCCTATATGTCCCGAGTGGCTGATGCCCACGTCAAAGACGGCGGGACGCATCCGCACGTCGTGATACCGGCTGATCTGACCATCGCGCTGATGGGTTGGGTTGAGATGAGAGTTATGACGGCGCTGAACACCGTCGCTCCGGGACTCGATGGTGATTATGTGTTCGGGAAGCTTCCGGAGCCGCCGGCGGCCGCCGAGGTGGGTCAGGCATGGATGCGGATGCTGACGCTGCAGCTGGGGATCCTGCTCAAGCCCTACCTGGCATCCATCGAGTAACGAACGTCCTGCTTGGCGCGGCGTTCACGTCAAGGCCGACGTGGACGCCGATCTCACGCGCTGGCAGGTATACCGAACACTTCTCGGGGTAACCCCGATGCCGGATTCAGGGTGCACACCGACGTCACGGCAGTCGCTGCGCAGGGAGAGTGGGAACTGCCCGCCTCGAGGAGACTTTGATGAGTACAACGACATTGACCCGCCCACGCGAGGGCAAGGTCATCGCCGGTGTGTGCGCCGGCATAGCCCAGCGGTACGGTTGGGACGCCAACGTGGTCAGGCTGCTGTTCGTGCTGTCCTGCCTGCTGCCGGGACCGCAGTTCGTGGTGTACCTGGCGTTGTGGATGCTCATGCCCAAACAGCCGTACTGAGCGTAGCGTCTATTTCGGACACGGCTATGTCGGGTTGGCTGCGGCCGCGCACGGTTACTCCGGGCTGGCTCCTGCCGAGTTGGACGGGGCCCAGGCCTCGCTGCTGGCCGGCCTAGTGCAGGCACCCAGCGCGCCTATGATCCGTTGCTGCACCGGGCACTGGCCAAGCAGCGACAGCGGCGGGTGCTGGACCACGCCGCGCCACTGAGCCTGATCGGACTGAACGGCGGTGTAACCGCCAGACAGACCCTCCTCGCGCCGACCATGAGACGACTGACCGGACTTCCGCAGATGTTGGGCACACGGCCGACCGAATCTGCTCGCTGACCAGCCGGAATGCCACGAGAGCTGGATCGGGTCGTGTTACTACAGGCGCGG
>DATNDR010000100.1:0-5942 GCA_035606945.1 Pseudonocardiaceae bacterium | reverse complement strand
TCGCATCCGTCCTCGACGAGATCCATCCACGCGCCAGCGCCTGAGTGCCACCGACGCGCAGGTCCGCAACGCATCGCAGTGCGGTCGTGGCACCACGGTTGCTACGACCTGTGCCTTGATCACGCAGCCGATGGGCGCATGCCGTCCTCGGCTGAACTAGTCAGCTTCATCCGCTTTGCTCACCGGAGCGCGGCGGGCTACGGATCAGGTTCTTCAGAGCGTGCTTCCTGCGTGCCGTGGCAGGCAGTCAAAACAGCAGAATTGGACAGTCGGTGGACAGATGCCGAACTAAGATCATGAGAAGAGATCGTTGGTGCTGGTCACAAGTGGTGGCCAGGGGCGGGGTCGAACCGCCGACCTTCGATTTTCAGTTCAAAGTCCACTCGATAGGAGTAGCACTACCTGGCATTTGCTTGCTCTAGTTGCCTCGTAGAGGCATTAGAAGCACCCAGAGCACTGGAGTTATTGGACAGTCAGTTGGACAGCCCGGCGGTACATCGGACTTCGATGCCCGCGCGGCGAGCGGCTCATCCGCACCGCGGTAGAGCCCGATCGAGGGACCAGCATCGCGAGCAGTGCCCACTCCGGAGCCGGTGGAGGTCATGCGGCAGGAGCGACGGAAACCTTTAGGGCGATCGCCTGGGTGTCGCGGTCGTACTCGCTCGGGTCGCCCTCCAACGCAAACGCGATCGCTTCCATGCACTCGCGCTGGGCGTCCTCGCGGGTCGTCGTGCCGCCGCCGTTGATGTGCAGAGCGGGCACGCGGTAATGCCAGGTGTTCGCCTCGTCATCGAAGAAGAACTCGGCTCGCAGCGTGATGCTCATCTGATCATCGTCCTATAGCTTGCGCAGCTCAGCAAGGGTGTAACCGTAGTCCTTGGCGATCCGAGCCATCGCCGCCCACCCAGGTCAACGCCCTCATGGTAAGCCCACACGCGCTGCCGATCGTCCTTCACCAGGACGCGATGCGACCCACGGCGACGGGTCTCGGTCCAGCCATCACGCTTGAGCGCGGCGAGGACGCGGGCAGCTTTCGGCATGTAGCGGGCAGGATACTGGAGGTGATCATTCCGACTAGTAGCAGGCACCAACGACCCGAGGTCCCCCCATTTTCTCAGCGGGGCTGCTGAATGATCGAACAACAGGTCGTGCGGGGTGGCGGTAATAGCTCGTCGCACATGCGCTGCTCAGTGCCCAGATACCGATGAGTGGCCAGGACCGAGGCTGCACAGGCGACTCACAGACATGACGCTTCGGGGACGAGATCACGACGATCTTGCATGCTCTGGCTCGTGTGGCATCCCGTCGACCGTGATGGGGTGTGGGCGGCACCGCTCGCTAGGGGTGTGATCCTCCGTCGACTGACGCGACGTTGAACACGGCGACGAGGCATCACCTCAGCCTGCCGGGATCTTGTCCTCCACCGATGCATCAGAGCCCGGCGCCGAGTGCACTGGTCAGGGCCGGGACGCTCTGTTGGGGTGATTGATGCACGTCGAGGCCTACGACGTCGATAGTGCCGAGATGCCCGGACGGTAATGCTGCGATGGACGCTGCCGAGTTCTGCGGGGTGCCTGTTGGGGTCCCTCGGCCAGGAGATCGGAGAAGCCGCCGCCACCGAGCAGTAATGCCGCCCAGGTGTGGGCGGGCTGGTAGCGATTGTTCATGCGGTGGTAGCAGCGGTGGCCAGCCACCGCTGCACAATTCGCGGGTCGGTCCGGCAGTCCGGGAAGCCTGCGCCGACATCCCGCGCGGCACGCGCCAGTTCTGGGGAGCCGGCGACCCGAGCAGCGCGCTGCAACGCGGCCTGGCAGGCCAGGTTTTCCCAGATCGCGACGTCCCGGTCGAAGGTCCGCACGTGCAGCCGGTCCAGCTGACCGAAACGGCGGCTGAGCTGCTTTGCGATGTCGAGCCGTCCGCGCAGGACCGGCTCCACCGAGTCCTGTCGGCGGTAGTCGCGGCGCAACTGGTCACGCAGCAGCACCCGGCACTCCGCAACCAGCGCCGCAATGATGAGGTCGGGCAGCCCGCTGGGCGTGGTCGACCAGCGCCGGGAAACCTCGACGTGCGTCGGGCGGGACAGTGCGAAACAGAGCCAGGTCATCACCTGCTGACCGGTCACCATGATCTTCGGCTGGATCTCCAACACGATGCGATCCAGCGGGAGTACTCCGACTACGGCGCCGGCGCGGATCTCCCATGCCCCAGGCAGCTTGCGGACCATGAGCAGGTCGGTCTTTCCCAGTGTCTGCCGTGCACCCTCGCTCCCGAGTTGCCCATCGAGGCCGACCGTTTGGCCTCTTCTCGGCAGCGGTCGTGGCGGTCCACATGGCGGGTCGTGGAAGGTGACCGGCCGGTCATCGAGTAACTCCATGACCTTACGAGATCGGACTTCGAGATCACTTTTCTCCGGGAGTTCTGAAGCTGGCGGGTCATGTAGGGGACAGGTGCCCTTCCTCGGGCATGCTGTGCCAGGTCGGAAGGGTGAGTGCCGCGTCCATCCGCCTCAACTGGTCGCGGTGCAGCGCGCTGAGGCGTGCCATGACGCCCTCGCCCTCCGGGGTCAGCTGCACTCGCACCGCCCGCCGGTCGCTGGGATGCGCTGCCCGCTGCACGAGCCGTTGTCCCTGCGCCCGGTTGACCAGCTCGACTACGCTGTGGTGACGCAGCTGGAGCCGGTCGGCCAGCTCGCGCACGGTCGCCCACTCCCGGCCGGGAAAGCCTTTGAGCGCCAGCAACAGCTGATATTGCTGCGGTGTCAGGCCGTCCCGGCGCACCGTTTCTTCGCTGAAGCGCAGATAACGGCGGATGCCGAAACGGAATCGGGCCAGCGCCTCGAAATCCTGCTTCGTGAGAGCTTCTGATTCCATGCCTTCGTACTCTGTCGTCATCGCAACACCACGTTTCCTCATACGACCGCCGAGGTCCCACTAAGACATAGTATATCGTGCTACGATGGAAGCGTTGGAGGGGCAGGGTGTCGAGACCGTGCCAGGCCGGCAGGCACCTCTAGGAGGTGTGTCGTGCTCAGTGACCGCGAACGTGAGACGTTGTACGAGATCCAACGTCGACTCTTGGTCGAGGACCCGTGCTTTGCGCAGTCTTTCGACGCCGACGTGCAGCGCCTACCGCGCGAGCCGCGCGATCGGCACCGGTGGGCGTACACGGTTGCGATCGTTGTCGCGGGGGCGCTGTGCATGCTGATGCTGCTGGCACAATCGCCGGGCACCGTGCTGGCGTTCGCGGCGATGGCGGGGGCGCTGTTCATGACGCGGCGGTGGCGACACGGCACCCACCAGCGGGTGACGTGATGGTCCACATCATCAGGAAGGTGTCGAGCACGCCAGCGGGGCGCCGGCTGGACTCTGTGCACCGCATCGGAGCTGCCTTGCTCGGGGCCGGGTTGTGCGTGTTCGGGGTTCTGGGTTTCGTCAACCATCTGGAGTTCCTCGCGGTGCGGGGGCAGGTTGTGCTCGGCCTGGCCTCGAACGGCTTGCTGTCGACGATCTCGCTGATCGTCGGCGCTGTCCTCATCACCGCAGCGCTACGCGGTGGCGAGATCTCCTCGACGATCACGGTAGAAGTAGGTCTGCTCTTCCTGCTCTCCGGCCTGCTCAACCTCGCCGTGCTGGACACCGAGCTCAACCTCCTGGCGTTCCGACTATCAAATGTGCTTTTCAGCTTCATCGCCGGAATGCTGCTGCTCTTCCTCGGTGCCTACGGTCGCTTCAGCGGCGGGTTGCCGACCGACAATCCCTACTACCAGCAGCGGCATCCCAACGATCCGACGCTCGGCGACGGCGACCCTGAGACGGACCGCTGGGCAGCCGCAGAGGAGGCGGTCGCCGCGGGCCACGCCACACCGGAGCAGGAGCAACTGGTGCGCGAAGACGCGCAGCGCCGGGTTGACGAAGCACGCAGGCACGCATGGGAGCTTTACCAAAGCCGCCAGGCAAACGACACCGGACCCGCCCGACCATGAAGCCGACTGCCTGCGCTTTCACCATCGGGTCCGCATCTCGTTCGACAACGACTGAGCCGACGCGAGATCCGGATGACCAAACTCAGGCAGGAGGTTTCCGGCTGCTAACGCACCCTGATCCGGATTGACGCTGCACCCCGTGGGTGCCGAGTCCGAGCAGGCGCTGCATCTCGCCTGCTCCACCGAGGCGACCCGGCCAGCATCACGACCGGCGCGGTCGTCATCGAGCTACTTGCGCAGTTCCTGGCTGGGGGCGGCGTACTCCCCCCAGCCCCAGCCCGACGTCGTCGGGTCGGGCCCCGCGTGGCCCCAGCCGCTCCCACCAGGAAGCACCTGCTCGCGCCCGAGCAGCTTTCGTTCCGACCCCGTAAGAGGGTGATGGTGCGCACCCCGGCTTGCCCGGGGTTAGACAAGCATCGTCAATCGCTACCAGTATGGGGCACATGGACCATGAGCTCTATCCGCAGGCCACTTCAACGATGAGTGCCCGGCGCAAGGAGCTGGCACCGGAGATTCACGATGCGTTCACAGCGTTCAGCCAAGCAGTCTTCGCCGACGGTGCGCTGCCGGAGGTGACCAAGCAGTTGATCGCGGTTGCAGTTGCACACACCACCCAGTGCCCCTACTGCATCCGCGGGCACACGAAGCTGGCGCACCGGGCCGGTGCGACCGACGAACAGATCATGGAAGCGATCTGGGTCGCGGCAGAGATGCGCGCCGGCGGCGCTTACGCGCACGCGGCGATCGCCCTGGACGCTCTTGGTGGGGTGACTCATCCTTATTAATGCGTTAGCCACATAGTTCCGCCGATTCTGGGCATGCGGCGTCGCGGCGGAAAGCTCCCCGAGGACGTGTGCGCGGTCTGGCGGGCGCAGGACCGAACGCGTTCTCCGGCCGAGGCCTGAAACCGCGCCGATACCGGGCGCGCCAGGAAGGCCCGGGCAGCCCGTCCTGCGGCAACCAGGTCGATGCCGCTTACGCTGTCGGCGGCGGGGTGTTCAACGCGGTGTCGCCGTGAGTCATAACACGATCCGGAAGAGTTGCTCCAGCAAGGCCGTGAGCTCAGCCAGGAACAGCGCGCCGGTGGCGCCGTCAAGGACCCGGTAGTCGATGGACAGCGTCAGGGCCATGGTGGTGGCCACGGTTAACTGACCGTCCCGGACCACCGGGTTCGAGGTGGCCGCGCCGACCGCGAGGATGGCGGCCTCGGGTGGGTTGATGACGGCGGTGAAGTGGTCGATGCCGCACATGCCAAGGTCGCTGATGGTGAACGTGCCGCCGGTGATCTCGTCCAGGGACAGCCAACCGGCGTGGGCCCGCTCGCGAGGTCCGGGGCACCGTCTTGGGCGCAACAGGCGGAAACAGCGCACGCTCCAGCGCCGCATCGTCAACATCGTCGGGCAACGGCCAGCCCAGCCCAGCCGCCTGGGCCCGGTGCAGATACCGCCGGACCGTCGTCGCGGCGATCCGCACCGACACCGCGATCTGGCGGTGGCCCAGCTCGGCGCGAGGTTCTCGCTCCTCACCCCCACCGATCCGGCAACGCCACACCCCCAGACAGGTGCGCCTTTTTCCCGGAACGACTGCGCCATTACCCCCGGAACGGGTGCGCTCTTTCCCCCGGAATGGCCGCGCCTTTTGGTCCGGAGGGCGCACTTCGCCGGGTTGAACGCAGCACACGCACTGCGGCAGGTCGACGTGGACGTCACAGTGCTGGACAAAAACAACTATCACACATTTCAGCCGTTGCTCTACCAGGTCAGCACCGGTTATCTCGCGCCGGAGGATGTGGGTGCCGCGCTCCGTGCGGTCTTTCGCCGACAACCAAACGTGCACGTACGGGTAGGGGAAGTCGTATCAGTGAACTGGCCGGAGCGCCAACTCCTGTGTCAGGACGGCTTCACGCTGGGCTTCGATTACCTCATCGCTGGCAGCGGGTGCCGAAACGAATTTTTCAATG
>DATNDR010000096.1:0-3102 GCA_035606945.1 Pseudonocardiaceae bacterium | reverse complement strand
CCTAAAGCGTTGGACGGTCAACAGGTGGCCGCGCTGCTGGCCTGCTGCGATGAGCGGACCCCGACCGGTCGCCGGGACTTGGCGATCCTCACCGTGCTGGTGCGGTTGGGGCTGCGCGCCGGTGAGGTGGCCGCATTGATGTTGGACGACATCGACTGGCGGCGTGGTGAGATCACGGTGCGGGGCAAAGGGAACCGGCATGATCGGCTGCCGCTGCCGGCCGATGTCGGGGAACGGATCGTCGCCTACCTGCGAGACGGGCGCCCCGGGGCTGCGCAGGACCGGGCGGTGTTCGTCCGCGCGCAGGCCCCCTACCGGGGGTTGACCTCCAACGCCGTGACCACGGTGGTGGTCTGCGCGGGCAGACGGGCCGGGTTGGGCATGATCGGCGCGCATCGGCTGCGTCACTCCGCGGCCACCGCCATGCTGCGTTCCGGCGCGTCGTTGACCGAGATCGGTCAAACACTGCGACACGTCCGCCCGCTCACCACCGCTCTTTACGCGAAGGTCGACCTCGACGGTTTGCGCGGGCTGGCCCGCCCCTGGCCGGGTGAGCCATCATGAGCACGCCACGGCCATCACTGCGCGATTCGCTGGCCGACTACCTGAATCTGCGGCGGGCGTTGGGATTTCAACTCGCCAACGCCGGCAGGCTGCTGGAGCAGTTCGTCGGCGATCTCGAACGGCACGGCATGGACACCGTGACCACCGAGCACGCGGTGCGGTGGGCGACGCTGCCGGCCGATGCATCCCGACACTGGTTGGCGATCCGGGTCAGCGTGGTGCGCGGCTTTACCGTCTACCTGCACAGCATCGACTCCTCGGCCGAGATCGTGCCGGCCGGTCTGATCCGCCCTGGGGCGTGTCGGGCCACGCCATACCTGTACTCTGAGGCCGAGATCGGATCGCTCGTCGAGGCGGCGGGCGGGCTGCGGCCCAGGCTGCGGGCAGCCACCTACCAGAGCTTGATCAGCCTGCTGGCGATCACCGGGATCCGGATCGGCGAGGCGATCGCACTTGATGACGACGACTTCGATGTCGAGCACGAGGTGCTGGTGTTGCATCACACCAAGTTCAACAAGCAGCGCCTGGTGCCGCTGCACCCGAGCGCGACGCTGGCTTTGTCGCGCTATGTGGACCTGCGGCAACGACTGCTGCCGCGACCGGCCAGCCCGGCGCTGTTTGTCTCCACCGCGGGGACCCGGCTGCTGCACAGCAACATCAGCCTGACCTTCGCTGGCCTGGTCGAGCGGGTCGGGCTCACCCGACGATCGGCGGTGTGCCGGCCCAGAATTCATGATCTAAGGCATGGCTTCGCGGTGGCGACCGTGCTGGGCTGGTACCGCGACGGCGCCGACATCGCGGCGTTGATGCCGCGACTGTCGACCTATCTGGGTCACACCGACCCGCAACACACCTTCTGGTACCTGTCGGCCGCGCCGGAGCTGATGGCGTTGGCCGGGCAACGCCTGGAAGCGTATCTGGCAGGAGGGCGGTCATGAGCACGCTGGCCCCCACCCTGCAGGCGTTCTTCACCGACCGGCTGGCCCGGCAGCGACAAGCCAGCCCCCACACCATCGCCGCCTACCGGGACACGGTCAAGCTGCTGCTGGTCTTCGCCGAACAACGGACCGGCAAGTCTCCCTCCGCGATGGACATCACCGATCTGGATGCACCACTGATCGGCGCGTTCCTCAACCATCTGGAAACCGACCGCGGCAACAGCGTCCGGACCCGCAACGCCCGACTGGCGGCCATTCACTCGCTGTTCCGCTACTGCGCGTTGCATCACCCGCAGGATGCCGCGGTCATCGCGCGGGTGCTGGCGATCCCACCCAAACGCTTCGACCGGGCCGTGATCACCTACCTCACCGAGGAAGAGATCACCGCGCTGTTGGCGGCGCCCGACCGCAGCACCTGGACCGGGCGACGCGACCACGCCCTGCTGCTGCTGGCCTGCCAGACCGGGCTGCGCGCCACCGAACTCACCGGCTTGATCGTGGGCGACGTGCACCTGGGCAGCGGGCGGCACGTCAGCTGCCTCGGTAAAGGCCGGAAGCGGCGGATCACCCCACTGACCGCCGCCACCGGCACGGTCCTGCACGCCTGGCTCGCCGAACGCGCCGGCCTGCCCAACGATCCGCTGTTCGTCACCCGGCGCGGCACCCCGCTGAGCCGGGACGCGCTGCAACGACGTGTCGCCCGATACGCGGCTATCGCCGCAGCGTCGTGTCCGACTCTGCAGGAGAAGAAAGTTTCGCCCCACGTCTTGCGTCACTCCGCGGCCATGAGGTTGCTCAGCGCCGGTATCGACGTCTCCGTGATCGCGCTATGGATGGGCCACGAGAACATCGCAACCTGCCAGATTTACATCCACGCCGACCTGGCGCTCAAGGAACGGGCACTGGCCCGCACCGCGCCACAAGACGCCCCACCCGGCCGCTACCAACCCCCGGACGCCGTCCTGGCCTTCCTCGACGGACTGTGATTATGCCGAACACCCAACGCCGACAACGCTCGCCACCACGAGCCCACCCGAACCGGTCGGCATAACGGTGGGGTCCGCATAAGAGGCCGAACTGCACATCCTGCGGGCCCGCCTCGACGGCGGGATCCGCAGCAAGGCCGCCCGCGGCGAGCTGCGTCGCGGACTGCCGGTCGGGCTGGTGTGGGGCGAAGCCGACGGCGAAATCCGTTGGCATCCAGACGAGGCCGTCACCGGTGTGATCGCTGCGATCTTCGAGCGGTTCACCGTGTGTGGGTCGGTGCGCGGGGTGTGGCTGTGGCTGCGCGAGCAGGAATTGAAGTTCCCGCTGCAACCGACCGCCTACCTGCGCGGCGGCGAGATCACCTGGGTTGAGCCGACCTACCACGCGGTGCACAACGTGCTCACCCACCCCGCCTACGCGGGCGCCTACGTGTTCGGCAAGACCCGCCAGCGCCGCCACCTCGACGCCGACGGCGTCTACCATCCGGGATTGTTCAACGACCGTCTGCTGCTCGGCATGAAGGGCACCATGTCAGAGGCCTAATGGCGAATTCGCCATAAGGCCTCTTATGCGGACCCCACCGTTATGCCGACCGGTTCGGGTGGGCTCGTGG
>DATNDR010000079.1:0-215691 GCA_035606945.1 Pseudonocardiaceae bacterium | reverse complement strand
GCTAAGAGCGTCAGTGCTGCTCAGGATGAGTGCGGTGGATAGTGGAGCGGCCGACGTTGTACGCCTTGGCCAGATCGGCTAGGGATACCTCGCCTGCGGCGTAGCGACGGAGGATGGAGCGCTGCGCTGACTCGGGTACTTTGGACAGTTTGCCGCGCAGTTTGCCTTTCGCTTGGCGATGGCCATGCTTTCGCGGGTTCGCAGATGGTTGAGGTAACCCACGGGTCGTAGGGGAAGCCAATACACCGTGACCCCGGCAGCACACCACACAGACACCACACCGAACACACCACCCCGCCTTGACCCGCGGAGTATCCAAACACGCTCGACACCCCGGACACGTCCCCGGGCAACACGGCCCCCCGTGCCTGGGTGCGCGAATCAACGCCACATACGGGGCGGCCCGCCCACATACATCGTGCACCGCATCCGGCGGCACCGGCCGATCACACCCAGGACTCGAGCACCGGGGCCAGAACTTCTGGCGACTGGACCGAACCGCTGGAACATTGCGCGCATGAGCACCAGAACCAACCGCGGCCCATCGGGGGTTCTTGGCTTGTTGGATCACGAAACGCAGATACGACCACGCGCGCAGAACAACTAGTCCCATCGGGAAAAATGTGGCGGGACGGCCGGCTTCCACGACCGCGATGGAGCTGCGCGCAACACTCGATACGTCAAGGCCGCCGGAGTGTCTATCAGCGCCTTCAGCAGGAAAGCCCACACCTTGTTGTCGCGGAGCCTTAGCCGAGTTTCGCTGCCCTCTGATCCGCACAACCGTGCCGTTAGGTACCACCTTTGCTGTCTCCTTGCGTACTTGCAGTGCTTCAGGAAGATCCTCGCGAAGCGAACGGGAGTCGATCACGACCGCAACCGGGCGTCTTTCCGGGATGACCGGCCGGGCGCCTCCCTGGCCACTCGTTTGGAGGCAGCGTTGCTCCGCGAGAAGGAGATCGGAATCCGTAGGACATCCACCAGGGCGGCGCCCGGCATCCGGGATCGATGACGTCCTTGGTAAAAGAGTTCGTCGAGCGGAAACGCTGAGACGGCACGTTGCTCGGCAAGCAGGTCAACTAGGACGTTGCCGCAACGGGCGGGAGTGTGTGAGACGGCTGCTTGCCGACTCGTTGAACCACTTGACTGTGCCCGTCGCCATCGCCGCTCCCTCGCACCCATAGATCCGTGATACCCATGGCGACCGAGTCATCGCCATACGTGACGCTACGGCGCCGCAACGCGCGGTCACACCACCGAACGAGCGGTGATCACAACCCAGCCCAGCCCGGGTCGCAAACTCCGCGGCCAAGCCAGCCCGCCCGCCAGGACTGCGACTCCGTGAGATGGATGAGCTGGTTCCCCAAACTTCCGCCACCGGATCCCAAAACCTCGGCACTTCAAGCCGATGACGCCAAACCCGACCAACGCAATACTTACCCCGGCACACCACATCAAATCCGCTGCGGCGGGAATCGAGACGACGCGCTGTGAGCATCGACCTGATTATCGGGACCGCGTTTCGATTGAACACATCGCTGGAAGCACTCGCCGCGCTCGGTGCTCGGCTGCGTCTTCTCGCCGACCACGAGCCAGGCCACCCGGCGGTGACTCCGCTGCTCGATGGTGCCGTCGACGCCATGGGGTTGAGCCAGGCACTGCAGACGCTGTCAGCTGAGCAGGCCAGGACAGTGGCCGACGCCATTCGGGCATTTTTCCTGCAGGCGGCCGATCTAATGGAGCGCCCGCAGCGGGCACCTGGCTGGGTGTTCGACGATCCGACAGTGCTACAGAGCCAGGGCCGCGCTTCATCGATACAGCCGGCGCTGATCGCGAGCTGCGCACCACAGGCCCTGTCCCCGGACCAGACGGCGGCCCTGCTGACCGAGGGCGGCTTTGCGCAAGTCTCAGTGCTGCCCCGGCCGTGGAAGGCGCCGCTGCGCTTCGTCGCCGGCCGTCGCCCCAGTGGGCCAGTTGCCGGATCGCACTGATCACTCAGCTACTGGAGTACGGCAGGCCTGCCGGGACGGACCCACCACGGCTGACCAGGCTTCGCCGTAGGCTGCGGTTTGTGCAGAGGCACTGTACATCTGCGTTGTTCACATGCACGTGCACGACGTCCGCGGCAGGGGTATAGCATCCCCGGTGCCTCGGTCACATCCCCGACGATCGAGGATTACCTCGGCACCCGGCTCGGTCGGTGCTTCCTGCGGAGGTCCGCGCCGCCGGGTCGGGTGTCGACCACTCTCCGACACTCAGAGCGAAGTCAACTCGTCGTAGCGCTCGGCGGGTAACTGACGACGTATGAATACCGTCGTGCCGTATGGGCTCGGTGCTATACGCGCTTCAGTGAGCTGATGTATGAGCGGAAGTCCACGGCCGCGGTAGCCGCCGGAATCAGTGGGAGGCCTCCAGCTGCCGTTGTCGGCGATGGTGACGGTGATCTGGCCGTCGGCGACGATGGCTTGCAGCCAGATGGAACCTGGTGTCGGCTGCACGGTGAAGGCGTGTTCGGCGGCGTTAGTGAGGGCTTCATACACCGCGACGGTGAGATCCTCGGCGGCGTCATGTGCAATGAGACTATGGACCCAGCAGGAGAAGGTCCGGCGCAACGCGGTGGCGTTCTGCGAAGTCGCAGGTACGGTCACATCCAGCCGCGGCGCATCCAACCGCTGCACCGGTGGGCCAGAGCATGGCACACAGTAGCCGGATCGAACCATGGCAGAGGGATTCCCCGCATCCGCCTTCGTTAATCGTGCACATCGCCCATTCAACAGTAAGCCCGGCGGTGCTGCCCTGACGTCGGGTTTCAGTGATTCCGGGAGGCTGCCGGCGGTGCGCGTCGGCGCCCGCCACGTCGCCGCAAGATCACCCCCGGCCCCTGCCGGCCCGAACACTGCGCTTGCGCCAGCACCGCCGGCCGCACTATCGGCACCATGTTGCTGGTCACCAGGCCGGTCATCGGTCGGTGTCTGGCTCACAGGGCGTCACCGTAGCGGTGGGGTCTGCGACATCGGCATCAACATGGTGTGGACCTGATGTGCACAGCCTGTGGGTGGATCGCCGGTAGCGTGCCGATACCCGGGGAAGATGGCCCGCGAATGGCGGGTAGGAGTCGCGGTCAGCGGAGAAATGACTTCCTCGCGGCTGGGAACGTGGCACCACACCATGCCGAATTCCCGCCGGACGGGTCCGGTGGGAATTCCGCGACACTGCCATCCTTATTCGACTGTGGATCACTGGCTGGCGGCACTGAGGTAGTCGGGGCAGTAGGCGGCAACGGCAACGCCAAGGCCGTACGATGCGTCGGCAGCGCTCGCTCCATTGTTGGTCATGATGGCGACAACGTCACTCCCGTGGCCTCCCCTTTGGAGCACACCGCACTCGGCGTGAGAAATCGAAACAAGGTCGGCGCCAGGAACCTGCCGGAATGATGGCCGCTCGCTCAGGAGCGAGACCACGTTCTGATCCGTTGGAGAGTAAGGGCTGGTCCCCTCATTGTCAGCCGACCGGAAGTTCGTCGACGAATCCGATATGGAGGACTGATGAGACAGCGGCTGGAGGGCAGCCGGGTTCGCCGACGTTTGATTAGAATTCGACGAGTCCAAGACGACAATGGATAGGGCCGACAGGACGAGAAACCCACCCACCGTAAAGCTGAGTACCCGCGAAACCTTGCCTACCTTGGGTATCGCGGACCCCGAGAAGGTGAAGTCGCCTCCGATTAGGCCAACGAGGATCAATAGCGCCCCGACTGAGCCCAGTACTATTGCTAGCGTGAACATGACGAGTCATCCTTACTGGTTGTGCTGTCCTGTAGTAACAGTAGAAGAGTGACTCTGCGAGTTGCGTCTCGCCAGGGAGGGCGCCCCCAAAGAAAGCGAAGTAAATCCCCCGCCTTTAGTAGGGTTAACCCTACTCTTCGCCGTGAACTCGACGCTACCGACCTCGCCAGGACTTGGGATGACGGTCCTGTCGAGTTCACGGCGCGCCGATCAATTAGGCAACAGCCGATCCCTGCGAGGCCGCTACGGTTGGTGACAGGTCACACGGCCGAGGCCACCCCCGCCGCTGTGCCACGTGGTTGCCACATCTTCGCCTCCACGCCGCAATGGCAGGAGACTTCACTTATGGCAGTGCGTGGCATCCGCGCCGAGGATCGCGCCCAGGTGGCCGAGTGGAAGCGACTGATTTGGGACGGCGACGACGGCGAGGACCCCGGCGAGACAGTCTGGGTGTGGGAGTCCGCCGACGCGAGCTTGGGTGGGTTCGTGTCGGCCACGGTCCGGGCGTGGGCGGACGGCTGCAGCAGCGCTCCGGTGCCCTACGTGGAGGGCTGGTATGTACGTGAAGACCTGCGCCGGACGGGGGTGGGTCGGGCACTGATCGCGGCCGTGGAGCGGTGGGCACGGTCGGCGGGTTTCACCGAGATCGGATCCGATGCACAACTGGACAACACCGTCAGCTTGCGCGCGCACCGGCGGCTGGGGTTTCGGCCTACCGAGCGGCTGCAGTTCTTCTGCAAGAGCCTGGCAGGCCCGATGGCCGAGGCTGTTCGGGTGGAATGGTATGCCGGTTCGCGGGCTCGGTTGCGACCGTTGTTCGCGCTGGCCGAGGACTCACCAGCGCGGCTGGACTCCTACCTCGATGCCGGTCGCGTCTTGGTCGCCACCAGCGGGGATGAGGTGCTCGGGCACCTGCAGCTGGTCGCTACCGGCCACCCGGGTGAAGCCGAGATCACGAACATGGCGGTGCGGGAAGACCACCAGGGCACTGGGATCGGCGGAGGACTGCTGACCACCGCCATAGCGGCACTCACCGATGAAGGGGGATCCACCCTGTGGGTGGGGACCGCGTCGGCGGACATCGACAACCTGCGCTTCTATCAACGCCACGGCTTTCGGATGCGCTCGGTCGAGCGCGACGCCTTCACCATAGCCACCGGCTACCCACCGGGCCTCCGCGTCGAGGGCATAGACATCCGCGACCGGGTCTGGCTCGACCGGCGACTCGACTCCGGCATCGACCGCCTGCCGGACACCAGCGCGGCCACCGAGGCTGGCTAGGTGGCCTGGGCCACAGCGGGATCCGACCATCGGGACAAACTGATCACAACCGCGACCGCGAGCAACCGTCGTCGTTAACACGACGGCCGTACCAGCGCCAAAGCGCCAACCCCCGAGGGCGCTGGTACGACCACCTTGCTAGCGCTGACTGTTTTCACCGGCTCAGATCAGCGGACAGCGCATCGAACAAAAACAAAGGGCCGAGCCAATCAGCCTTTGGGGCAGCCTGCGGCTGGAGCACCGGCAGGTTCACCGGTAGTGCGGCGACAGATCCGGTCAGCGTCTGTATCAAGTCAAGCCCCGCGGGTGGCGCGGTCGTGTCGCAAGGCACCTGGCTGCCGTTGCCCGCCAGCAAGGCGTCTCGGACCCAGCCCTGGTCACCAGTGGAGACGTTGCGCAGGAAAGTCCACGTGCCACCGTCGCCAGGGGTGAAGCACAGGTATTGGGCGAGCTGATCGTGCGTGCCCTGACCGGTCTGAATGCAGGAATTGCTCGGACCGCTACGTAAAGTCACAGTATTGGCCGGGAAGCTCGTCGAAGCAGCGGAATCCTCGGCCGGGTAACTGATCCCGCAAGCAACGCTGGTGGGTGCTCCCGCCGCCGGATCCACCGGCACTGGCGGCGGCACTTGCGCGCTCGCAGGCGCTGCAGTGACCAGTGTGGTGGTGGCCGCGACCAGCACCGAACCAGCTAGTCCTGCGCAGATCCAAGGCATAACGAACCCCCCTGTGTCGTGCAATCGGGAAACCCCCAGGCATGTGCCGGACCGGCTGCCGGGACGCGACGGCGTGTGGTGCGGCGGCTACGCTAAGTGATGCCGCTTTCCACGTGGTTTCCGTCGGCTCTGCGGCAGCAGGCCGGGGCACGCCGAGGGCACACCTCAGCGGTCATCCAGGCCCGGACCACATCTTTTCTCGCCCGCAACATGAAACCGACCACAGGCCTATGGCTGTCGGATCTGGTGAAACTGCGCTGGGTGGTTAGCCGCGCAGGCTTACGGGGAATGCGTCAGCCGCCTTGGTCACCTGGATTCATGGCCGGACTCTCCGGATCAACATTCGGCTCCTGGGCGACCCCGGTGTCCATGCGATCCGCACGATGTGCCCCGCTGCCCTCCGGGTCCCGTTTTTTGTCTCCGGCCTTGATATCGCTCGGCGGGTTTGCAGCCGTGGCCGGATTCCCCACTGCAACGGCGTGGATAGATGCGTGGGCATCCGCACCCGGGCTGACATGATCAGCTGGTTACCGATGCCCCCAATTCACTCTCTTCTCCGCAATGCGCTGTCCCTTGCTCACGGACTCGCCGGACACGTCGTTCGGACTCCACAAGTCCGTCCCATCGGTGTCGTCGGACACGGCCGCATGTGCGCCGGTCACCGGCTGACCAAGGTGCTGCGGTTGATCCTGCGATGCCGGGTCATACGGACGCGTCCACCCCCTCGTGAGCGTGGTCGACCGCGCTACAGCCGCGGCGATGACGTCCACGAAAACGTCTCGGGTCATGCCGCCGACACCCCTGAGGCCGGCCTCGAGCTTGTACCGCTTCTGGGGATCTGCCTCGCTCACGACTCCCTCGGCCAGCACCGCCAAGATCCGATCAGCGAGTAATTCCGGGTTATCCGACAACGTTTCTGCCAGGCGAAGGGCGCGGTCGGTGGCCTCATTAACTGCCGGCGAGCCAGTCTTGACAACTCCCCCGCGTCCACCGCCGTTGACGGTCACCATGTAGGTGTGACTACTCAAGCGGACCAACGAGTTTCGTACGCTATCGTATTGCTCTTCAGGAAAAACCCGCAGCGCCTCACCAACCTCGATGCTGTGCCCTGTGCGCTCGAATCGCTCGACGACCCAGTGCAGCACCTCAAAATCGTCCGACCACAACTCGTTCACGCGGCCACCACCCAAGTCATCGGGGTTAGCAAGACGATTACGAACATCGAAGAAATAAGGGGTGGGCGCGCCCCAAGGCACGCTACTCGGCTGGTGCCCGCGCGGCGCCGCATGGAGCGTCCCCTTCCTTACAAGCCCGCCTGTCCGCTGATCACCTCGCCAGATCGGGTGGGCAAGACGGAGCCCTTTCAGCTTGCCGCAGTGTAGAACCACGCCGGTAACGGCATTAGGTTTTGGTCATCGCCACGCCGATAAAATCGAATGCCGATTCATCTGTACCCTGTCATCAGAAGACGTCATGAGACGTCTAACTAAACGGCTCGTTACTCGGCGACCCGGATCCGTAGTGTGCCAGATCGTGCTACCGCGGTCTGGATGCAGACTGCGGTAATCGGGGCCTGCAAAACAGCAGTCTGCATCCAGACCGCGGTCTGGCCGGCTGGCTAGCGGGTGATGAGCGAGTCGGAGAGGTGGCGTAGCCAGGCGCGGGCAGCGGGGTCGTCGGCTTGGGGATCGGGTTGGGCGGTCTTGGTGCCGTCGAAGTAGTGGCCGCTGACCCAGTCCAGGTCGGGATCGGTGAGCAGCCACCAGACCGCGTCGACACCCTCCTCGACACTGCTGCTCGGCGTTTGCCGGGCCTCGCGGACCATCGCGGTGTCCATGAACGTGGCCGGATGGACCGCGTTGACGGACACGCCGGTCCCCACCAGGTCGGCGGCCAGGTCGAAGCTGGCCATCACCTGCGCCAGCTTGGATCGCCGGTACGCGGTGACACCGTCGTAGCCACGTTCGGTCAACGGATCATCGGGATCAAGCGCCAGCTGACCGGCGGAGGCGACCTGCACGATGCGGGCCGGGGCGGACGCGACCAGCCGTTCGGTCAGCCGCCGGGCCAGCAGGTAACTTGCCAGGTGGTTGACCGCGAAGCGCAGCTCGATGCCATCAGCGCTGACCTGCCGGCCGGAGCCCGGCGCACCGAACCCGACTCCGGCGTTGTTGACCAGCGCATGCAGCTGTGGATACAGATCCAGCACCGCGTCGGCCAGCCGGTGAACCTGGGTCAAATCGGCGAGATCAGCCTGCACGGTGTCCACCTCCCGGCCGGTCGCCTCGCGGATCTCCTCCCGGGTGCGGCGCAGGCGCTCGGTATCGCGGCCGTGCGCGATGACGGTGGCACCGGACGCGGCAAGCCGCTGAACCAAGCGCCGCCCTAGGCCGCTGGTGGTGCCGGTGACCAACACGGTCTGCTCGTCGATCGGACGCATTCTCACCCTCCCCGATGTCGGTCTCGCCATCGAGATACCCGGCCACCGCCAGATGTACGTACCAGACTCCAGAGGTTACGTACGGCTACGGATTGCGACCGGCCACTCGCCCTGGGCACCGTGAACGCACCAATCCGGCTCTGCCCGCCGTCCAGGAGGCCGTCATGTCCGATCCAATGAGTTTTGCCGAGCTCGAGGCACAGCACGTCGCGCTGTTGCCGGCCCGCACCGTCCTGTCACTGCTCAGCGCCGGCCCCGCAGACGGCGCAGACGGCGCAGACGGCGGCGATCAGGCCGGCCAGAACGGTGCGCCAGGTCATCCCGGTGAGCCGGGTCAGAGCATTCAGGGCAGTGGCCGGACCATAACCTACGACCACGTCGACCAGTTTGGCGACAGCACGAGCCACTAGCGTGGCCAGTGGTAGGCCCGAAGGGTCGCGGCCGCCATGGTTGGAGACGAGAGGTCGAGCCGGATGGACGAACGTGACGTGCTCGGGCGCATCCGTGAGCTGGTCGATACCGAGCACACACTGCGCGAGCGGCTCGGTCGGGGCGAACTGACCACCGATGCGGAACAGGCTGCCTTGACCACCCTGGAACAGCAGCTCGACCAGTGCTGGGATCTACTGCGGCAACGTCGAGCCCGCGCGGCGGCCGGGCAGGATCCGGGTGGCGCACAGGTCCGCCCGGTCGGCGAAGTCGAGGGCTATCTCAGCTGAGCCGACGCCGTCAGGCCGTCATCATGACGTCGCCGCCATGACACACGCCATGCACAACGCTCCGGACGCCACACTGTTGATCGTCAGGCCCTCCGCCACGATCAGGTGCCCGCAAAAAGCCTCGGCGGATCCGCTGGCGGCAGCCCGCGCCACGTCGCCGGGTTGCACCAGGTGCAGCTGCCCATCCTCGGGGCAGCGCGCCCACCGCAGCTGTTCGACACTCGGCCGCTGGACCTCAGGATCGGTCCGGGCAGCAGCGGCCGGACACGGCACGGGGCTTGCGGGCTGACGGAAAGCCGCGCCCTTACTGGGGAACTGGGGATCGGGCACGCGCAGACCGCGCAGCCGCACGTCGGTAGCCAAGCTCGAATCGGACCGAACCCGGCCATCCTGTCGCGGCTGTTCCACGGTTGTCTCCCCCCGGTGGTGCGGAAGGCGACGGCTCCGCCCGTTTCGGGGAGGTACGGGCGGGCCGTCGCCGCTTTGGACGTCCCTGGCAGACCTCAGCAGCGAGTCGGGCGGGACACTAATGGACAAACCGGTAGCTTCACCAGCAACCACCCGGGCTGGACGCTCGTTGCATCGGTCGGGCCGTTCGTACACTTCGGACGGTGGGGCATGTATCAGTTCGGGGGACTATACATGAGACGTCTCATGACAAATCCGGCGGCATGAATGGTGTCGCGAGGAGATCCAGCGCCGCTGCGCTGGTTGATCGGCGTGGAATTGGCCCGGTACCGCAACGCGGCGAAGCTGTCGCTGACCGAGGCCAGTGACCACAGCGGCATCAGCCGGGCCAAGCTCGGTCATCTGGAGACCGGGCGCCAGCAGCAGGATCCGGATGACATCGCCCGGCTGCTGGCGACCTACCAAGTTGATCAACGCGATATCGACCGGCTCATCTCGTTGACCAGTCGAGCCGACGAAGCCACCTGGTGGGCACCGTGGGCCCAGGTGGTGCCGGACTGGCTGAAGACCTTCGTGGGCCTGGAAGGCCTGGCCGAGAGCGAATTCGTATTCGAGCCGATCATCATCCCCGGCCTGCTGCAGACCGGTCAGTACGCGGCTGCCCTCACGGCCAGCACTCCGCGGGTCCGCGCCGACCACAGCGAACGGTTCGTTGGATTCCGGATCGCCCGCACCCGCCGGCTCACCGATCCCGAGCGCCCGCTCAAGCTCCATGCCGTCCTCACCGAGGGAGCACTGCGCCTAGCAGTGGGCGACCCGGAGTTGCGCCAGGCGCAGCTGCGGCACCTGCTGGCTATGGCGGAGCTCCCTACCGTCACCATTCAGGTGATCCGGCCGGAGGACGGACCCCATACCGCGCTCACTGGTCAGTTCGTGGTGCTCGGATTCGAGACCGTACGCTCGATCGGCTACGTCGAGCTCCATGACGGCGCCCTGTATCTTCAAGATGCGGATCAGGTCCGGGCGTATAGCATGGTTGCGAACGACCTGCAACGGGCCGCCCTCAGTCCCGAGCGGTCCATTGCACTGATCCAATCGATGCTCAAATTATGATGTCGGAGACACACCGTGACCGTCTCATCCTCTTCCGTCACCCTCTGGCGCACCAGCAGCTTCAGTGGCAATAACGGGACCTGCGTAGAGGTTGCCGTCTGTCCAGATGGACGCATCGCAGTGCGGAACAGCAATCACCCTGACGAGGGACTGGTGCTGTTCACGCGCGCTGAAATGAACGCGTGGATCCGCGGCGTCAAAGCCGGCGAGTTCGACGACCTGACGTAATAGGTGGTCGCACCCCCGCGCTAGCCGTCCCCCACATGGACCGCGAGCATGGCGATATCGTCGTCGGTCGGTGCGTCGGCGATGAGGTCATCGCACAGCGGCTCGATAGCGTTGTGCTCGGACGCAGCGGCGCGGGCCACGAATGCGTTGAGATTGTCCGTTAAGTCCTGACCTCGCCATTCGATCAGGCCGTCAGTGTAGAACAGCAAGGTCGACCCAGCCGCAACGCTGATCTGCGCCTCGTCGCGCGGGGGAGTCTTCGTGGCAACCAAGGCGGTGCCCCGGACCCGCTCCGTCAGCTGGACACCGCACGACGTGAGCAGCAACGGAGGTGGGTGCCCTGCGCTGGCCCAGCACATCGTCCAGCGGTCATCCACCCGAGTGAGCGTGGCGAACAGCAGGGTGGCGAACGGCGTGATGCCCAGCTGGGTGTTGATCGCGCCAAGCCGATCCAGAATGGCGGCCGGCCCGTCGCTGCGATCCAGCGCCAATCCCCGCAGGATGGCACTCAGCTGACCCATTGCGGCCGCGGCGGTGATGTCATGACCGACTACATCGCCGATCACTAGGGCGAGCTGATCGGGACCACGCTGGAAGGCGTCGTACCAGTCACCCCCCACCTCATCACGGCCAGCCGGGCGGTAGCGGGCACAGATCCGCAATCCGGACACGGAGGGTGGTTCGGTGAGCAGGCTGCGTTGCAGCACCATTGCCGACTCGCGGGTGGCCTGGTACGACATGCCGTGCTCCAAGGCGATCCCCGCATAGCGAGCAATCTGGCGCAACGCGTGGAGATCATCGTCGCTCCACAGCGGTCGATCCTCCTGCATGGCGAAGGACACCACCGCGACGATCAGCCCGTCCACGATCACCGGAGCGACCATCAGGTTGCGTAGCCCCCCGCGGAACGTGGGCACCGATCCGGTGGTCTGCGACCACGACGGCGGCTCGCCGGTGGCGAAAGGCTGGCGGACCAGGTCACCTCGGCGGATCGCGGCGGTGATCGGGTCGTTGTTGCCGTCCCACCGCAGGCCGGTCAACTTCGGTGGCAGCACGACGCCGGGGGCGCCGGCAACGGCCACCCGGTCAGTTATCACCGGCAGTGCTGGATCGGCGCCCGGCGCGGTCGGGTGGGCGAGCAGGTGCACGGTGGACAGGTCGGCGAGTTCGGGGACCACCACGCGGGCAAGTGCCTGCAGTTCCGCAGTCGGGTCCAGGCTTCGGTTCAACGCGGCGCTGGCCCGAGCCAGCAACTCCTGGCGCCTGGCGTGGCGTTCCAGCTCGATGCGGGTCTGGACTTGTTCGGTGACCTCCACCGCCACCACGAGCAGTCCGCGGTGGTCCACTTCATCATCAGCGCCGCGGCCGATGGCGGAGTAGGAGAAATCGAAGAAGCGTTCGCGGGGCGACTGCTCGCCCGGCCAGATCATGGTCAGCGGGGCCTCGCTGGTGCGGTACACCTCGCCGCCCGCCAGTACCTGATCCATCAAGGAGAAGAACTCGGCCGGTAGCGCCGGTACCGCCTCCCTGGCAGGCATTTCCGCGGGCACGGTCCCGAACAGCGCGCTGTAGGCCGGGTTGCAGTACTCCACCAGGTGGCGCGGGCCACGGGTGACCGCGATCGCGGCCGGGGCGGCGGCGAAGGCGTCCAGCAATCTGCCACGCCGATCGATGTCCTGGTGCAACGCCAGTTCGTTGACCACCGAGGTCGCCAGCGCCTCCAGGGCCTGGCGGTCCACCCGCCGCCACCGGCGCGGGCGGGTGTCCACCACGCACAGGGTTCCGATCAGCTGCCCGTCGGCGTCGCGCAGCGGGCACCCGGCATAGGCGGCGAAACCCAGCTCCCAACGAGCTGGATGGTCGGCGAACGCGGGATCCTCGGCGGCATCCTCGATGTGCAGGGGACGACCGGCGAAGAAGGTGGACGGGCAATAACCGGTGTCTATCGACGCCTGCCGGGATGTCACGAGCGGCTCGCCGAGGCCGAACTGGCCCACCAGATGCTGCTGGGTGTCGATCAGGTTGACGATGGCGATCGGGGCGTCCATCACGATCGCGGCCAGCTCGGCGAGCCGGTCCAAGGCCCCCTGGCTGGCCTTGGCCACCTGGAGTACTGCAGCCACCGCCGCTAGCCGCGCCGGATCACCGAGCACCTCGTCGGCAGGCACCCGCCAAGTTTAGGGCTACGGCAGTGAGGCGCGCGTCGCGTCGATCTGCAGGCGCACGTAATCGACAACCGGTTCATCCAGTTCCCGAGCGACCGCACGCACGAAGGGTTGACGCTGGTGCGCCGGCAGGTCGCGCAGTTGAGCAGCGAGTATCACGGTGGCCAGGTACGCCTCGAACTGCTCACCGCGTTCCAGGACCGCGGAGTCGGGCACGAGTTCGACGGTGATATCGGTGAACCCGGCTCGCTGCAGCCGGCGGGTGGTCTCCTCGATCCCGGCGAAGTTCCACAACTGCCCGCCATCCCCGTCGCTGCTGCCACCGCTGCCATCGACGGTGCGAAGGGCCACGCGCACTCGCTCGATGTTGCCAGTCCCGCCCGCCTCAGCCACGAATCGACCGCCTGGGCGCAGCGAGGCCGCGACGGTCTGGAAGACCACATCATGGTCGGGCAGCCAGTGCAGGGTCGCCACACTCAGCACGGCATCCACCGGCTCATCGAAGAGCCCCGGTTGGCGTGGGCTTTGGCGCAGGTCGGCCCGCACCACGGTGACCCGGTCCATCCGGCCTGCCAGCCGGTGGCGTAGCTGGGCCAGCATCTGTTCGGACCCATCGACGGCGACCACCCGACCGTTCGGGAGCGCATCGAGGAGCAGCTCGGCGTCACGACCCGTGCCGCAGCCGAGCTCCATGACGGTTTCATCGCCGGCCAGCTGTAACCGGCGAATCGCTTGGCGGCCCCACCGCTGATGTGGCAGCGGCAGTTGGTCGTAGGCGGAGGCGTTCCACTCGAGTAGCTGCACGCAGGCAGCCTACTTCGCTCTCTCATGTACTAAGTTGCAGTTCGTCACGCCGTTAGACACGTCGTGAATTTCCGCCCGCGTGCTAACGGAACGTGGTCTGCTATCGCTATGGGAGAGGTACGCGAGTTGGTAAAGCTTGGGGGGAATTGTGCTCAGTTTGCGTAACACCGTGGTGGCTCTGGTGGCGAGCGGCGCGACTGTCCTGGTGTTGACGGGGATCACCGCGGGGGCATTCTCCGCCCCGCCGGCTGATCCACTCGTGCCTCAGGCGAACCCGGTCGATCAGCATGCCGGGACGCAGCAACCGAACCTGGTGCCCCAGCCAGTCCCGGCCCCGCAGCCTGCCCCAGCGCAGCAACCCGATCCCGCGCCCCAACCTGTCGCTATCCACCAGCCTGAGGTGGTGAAGCAACCGATCGCGTCAGCTCCCGCACCGGTACGCCAGCAGCCGGCGATCCGTCCGGCGGTTGTCCGGACTCCCGTGCAGCCGCAACCCATCCCAGTAGCGCACGCTCCGGCGCCCATCACCGAACCAGCGCCTGATCCCGAGCGGGACTTCTCGCCGCCGGCACCGGTAGCGTCAACCTCACATCAGAAGTCCCGCACGATGAACACCGAGCCGTGCGCCTGCGACGGGACAATGCGCAGAGTGCCCACTCATTGGGATCCGCCCCAGGGTTGATCGCGTTCTCCCGGCTACCGCAGCGCCCCTATGATCACCAACTCTGACGTTATCCGGCGCTCGCTTGCGTGCTGCTGGTGCCATCGACCTCGACCAAGGGTGCACCGCAAGCGCACATGTACCGGCCGTCGGTCGAGCAGTGGCATTCCTTATCGATGTGAACCCGGCAGTCACATCCCTCATGCGCGCAGGTGAGCACGGTCCCTTCGCTGTAGTGCGTCATCCCAGCCTCCTTGCGAGCCCAGCCTCGTATGCGCCGACGGACATGATACTCCGGTTGACCTTGCGGCGCTGCGCACTCAAATCGTGCACAGCGCTACCGCCTCGTCGACCGTGTCAGCCCTTGGCACGAGCTCGTTGACTCCGGTCACCTGCAAGGCGCGCAGCACCGCTCGACTCTGGGCAACCAGCCGGATCTGCACCTGTGCGAGGCGGGCTCGGTCGACGATTTCGACCAGCAGACCGATCCCGCAGGCGGCCAGAAACGACACCTCAGCGCAGTCCAGCACCATCCCGCGATAGGCGCCGGATAGGTGGCCGTCCAGATACTCCCGCAAGCGCTCCACGGTGCACAGGTCGATGTCACCAGATAACTGCAGCACCAACACGTTATCCGCGGAGCAGGGCAGGGCTGTCACCGTCAATGCCTGCCGTCCTTGCCACCGCCCGTTCGAGCGAGGCTCGGTGAGTGCGGCCTGCGGCCTGGACCGCTGTTGGGAGTCACGGTGCTGCTGTTTCACGCACACCCGACGCGCTCCTCCTAGACGTTTCACCACCAGGAGACGCCGATACGCCCGACACCGCGACGGGACACCATCGGCACAAGCGGTAGCAGCGCTCCCCGATCAGCATGTGCTGAGGAAAGCGGCTGGCTGCCTAACCGCTACCCGCCATGGTAGCCGCCTACCAGCCCAGCCGTCCTGCGGCGACGAGGTAATCCGGCAGGTGTGCGATGCGGTCTCACGGGGTATCCACAGCTACCAGGGTGTTCTCACCCACAGACGACAGACCACAGGGCGGACCGTCATGCTTTCCGCGTGGGCTGGGTCGGTCTTGCCCCCGGCACGGGTCGGGAGAAACGCCATCACGACCAGCCAGCCGCTCGAGGTGACCATCGAGGCCAACGCTGACAACGCGCGCCGGCTACGGGTGCGGGTGCGGCAGTGGCTGCGCGCCCTCGGTGCCCCTGCCGACCTGATCGACGACCTCACCATGGCGGTCTATGAAGCGCTGGCCAACGTGGTCGAACACGCCTACCACCCCGACCATCCCAACCCGGTGATGCGCCTGGCGGCCCGGCGCGACCAGGACCAGCTACTGATCACCATCACCGACCACGGCCGCTGGCGCCCTCCCCCCGGCGAACCGGGCTACCGAGGCCGCGGCCTGGCAATGATGCGCACGCTGACGGGCGACGTCCAGCTGCATCCCACCGCTGAGGGCACCACCGTGCGGCTACGTGCCACCCTCGAGCAGCGCAGCGACGGACGCGTCCCAACAGACCCGACCGCCCTGCGCTGACTGGTGGTATAGCCATTGGTATGGCCGCGTCTGGGTCAAGCTGGCATACCCCGCAGACGGTGAAACCAGCCACTAACCGTATCCCCTCACCGCGCCCCGGGGAGTACGATCGGCGGCCGTGACAGCGCCGAAACAAGAGGGCGAACGGGTAGTCCTGGCCCGCCGTGACAAATTCAACCCGATGGTGCCATTCCGCTGGTCCGGAGAGGCGCCGCCCGGTCTTAACGACCTGGAGTGGGCCGAGGAGCTAGGCGCCAAATGGGAGGGCGACGAGCTGGTCACCTACGACTACCCGACGTTTACCGACCTCCTCGATTACTATGAGAACGACCAGTACATGCCGGACAACGACTGATACCCGCGTCCACAGA
Organism: Pseudonocardiaceae bacterium; assembly: GCA_035606945.1. Taxonomy (GTDB): domain Bacteria; phylum Actinomycetota; class Actinomycetes; order Mycobacteriales; family Pseudonocardiaceae. The sequence goes on along the minus strand of DATNDR010000079.1, from coordinate 199,462 downwards.
ACAGAACCGATCACAGCTGCGACTGGCAAACTTCGTGGAGACGAAGGGACTCGAACCCTCAACCCCCGCCTTGCAAAGGCGGTGCTCTACCAGTTGAGCTACGTCCCCGGTTCCCAGGCGCGTCGGGTGCCCAGCGGCGACTCAGATGCCTGGTGTGGTGGCCTCACGCCAGAGGTCGGCCTCTGCCTTGGCTGAACGCTGACGCTGGACGAGGATCAATGCAACCAGACCGACGAGCAACAGCATGACCATCTTCTTCACGACGGATCGCCTCCTTGCCACGATGGTTGTTCTCCAGTGGGCCTAGCTGGACTTGAACCAGCGACCTCATCCTTATCAGGGATGCGCTCTAACCGACTGAGCTATAGGCCCCCGCACGACCCGGCGAGGTTACCGCACCGTCACGACACCGCCCAACTCGCGTGCAGAGCTGAATCAGTCCGGCTCAGACAGGGTGACCTCGATGCCGCCGACGAAGTCCGCAGCAACGTTGTAGACCAACGAACCAACGGTGGCCAGCGCGGTCATCAACACGATGTTCACCAAGCCGATCACGAAGGCCGCCCCGAACACCCGCCCACCGCTGACCAACTCGGTCACCTGAGGGTTGTTCACCGAGGTCAGGTCGGAGTAGGTGCCGTTGATCTGGTCCCACACCCCCATCCCTGCCAGTACGCCGTAGAGCACGCCGACCGCTACCAGCCAGACCAGGAACCCGCAGCACGACAGCACCAGCGAGATCTTGAGCACCGACCATGGATCGAGCCGCCGCAGCTGCAGGCTCGTCTGCCGCGGGACCCGGACCGAGCGGGACGCAGCGGTCGGCGCGGCGGGCTCCACCCGCTCTGGAGGGGTGTATCCGCCGACGCGCACGGTGGACGGTGAGAAGTCCGTACCGCCGCTGTGGTCCTTGGAGCCGCTGACTGAACCCGATGGCACGTGTCTGGTCGCGTTGCCGCTTACTGGCGGGCCGACGCCGGGTGTGAAGCCATACGCGCGGCCGCCTGCCGGCTGCCGGTCAGCCTGGTCCCGAATTCCACCACGGGCGTGTTCCGGTGCCCCGACTTGCAGCGAGACTGTCTTGGGATCCGCGTCACCCGGTGTAGAACCTTGCCGCTGGCGGGGAGCTGAGGTTGCCGCGCCGTTGGCCGACGAATCGTCCGGGACAGACTCATCGCCGAGAACAGGGGGAGCTTTCGTTTGTTCGGCGTTCTCGGGCCTGGTCACGAATCACCTCCCGTCGGGGCACCGCCGGCTGCTGCTGCGTCGGAGTCGCCGGCCTCTTCGGCGTTGCGTGCGACAGCCACCAGACTCGCCCCTTCACCGAGATTCATCAAGCGCACCCCTTTGGTCTGCCGGCCCGCCTTGCGCACCTCTTTGGCAGTGGTTCGGATGACCCCACCGGTGGAGGTGATGGCGTACAGCTCGTCATCGATGTCGACGACGAGCGCCCCGACGAGCTTGCCACGCCGACGGTCGTCCTGGATGGTCAACACGCCCTTGCCGCCACGACCCTGCACCGGATAATCGACGATCGGGGTCCGCTTGGCGTACCCACCTGCAGTCGCGACCAGAACGAACAATCCGGGTTGCACCACCGCGATGGACAGCAGCTCGTCACCGTCGTTGAAACGCATGCCGTAGACGCCCGAGGTGGCCCGCCCCATCGGGCGCAGCGCTTCATCGGTGGCGGAGAACCGGATCGACTGGCCGTGGGCCGAGACCAGCAGCAGGTCGTCATCGGCGGCACACAGCACCGCGCCGACCAGCTCGTCGCCTTCGCGCAGGTTGATGCCGATCAGCCCACCGGAGCGGTTGGAATCGAAATCGGTCAATTTGCTCTTCTTGACCAGTCCATCACGGGTGGCCAGCACCAGGTACGGCGCGGCGGTGTAATCCTTGATCTGCATCACCTGGGCGATCTGCTCGTCGGGCTGGAAGGCGAGCAGGTTCGCCACGTGCTGGCCGCGTGCGTTGCGGTTGGCCTCGGGCAGCTCGTAGGCCTTCGCCCGGTACACCCGGCCCTTGTTGGTGAAGAACAGGATCCAGTCGTGCGTGGAGCAGACGAAGAAGTGCGCCACAATGTCGTCTGTTTTCAGCCCCGCACCCATCACGCCCTTGCCGCCGCGCTTCTGCGCCCGGTACAGGTCGGTGCGGGTGCGCTTGGCGTAACCGGTTCGGGTGATCGTCACGACGACGTCCTCGACGGCGATCAGGTCCTCGTTGGACACCTCGCCGTCGTACCCGGTGATCCGGGTGCGCCGGTCGTCGCCGTGCTTGTCCACGATCTCGGTCAGCTCGTCGCGCACGATGGTTCGCTGCCGCTCGGGCTTGTCCAGGATGTCCAGGTAGTCGGCGATCTCCCGCTCGAGTTCGGCGAGGTCGTCGATAACCTTCTGCCGTTCCATCGCGGCCAGCCTGCGTAGCTGGGTTTCCAGCACGTAGTTGGCCTGGATCTCATCGACGTCGAGCAGCTGCATCAACCCGGTGCGTGCGTCGTCCACCGTGGGAGACCGGCGGATCAGCGCGATCACCTCGTCGAGCATGTCCAATGCCTTGACGAGGCCGCGCAGCAGGTGGGCGCGTTCCTCGGCCTTGCGTAGCAGGTAGCGGGTCCGCCGGACGATGACGTCGAGCTGGTGGCGCACGTAGTGCCGGATAACCTGGTCCAGCCGCAGCGTGCGGGGCACGCCCTCGACGATCGCCAGCATGTTGACGCCGAACGAGTGCTGCAGCTGGGTGTGCTTGTAGAGGTTGTTGAGCACCACCTTGGCGACCGCGTCGCGCTTGAGCGTGATCACGATGCGCATGCCGATCCGGTCGCTGGACTCGTCGTTGATCTCGGCGATGCCGGCCAGTCTGGCGTCCCGGGACAGCGCCGCGATCGACTCGATGAAGTGGTCCGGGTTGACCTGGTAGGGCAGCTCGGTGATCACCAGGGTCGCGCGGCCCCGGGTATCCTCCTCGACTTCCACCACGCCGCGCATCCGGATCGAGCCGCGGCCGGTGCGGTAGGCATCGGCAATGCCGTCGGTGCCGACGATCAATCCGCGGGTCGGGAAATCCGGTCCCTTGATCCGCTCGACCAGCGCGTCGAGCAGGGTGTCGTCGTCGACGTCGGGATGTTCCAGTAGGTAGACCACACCTGAGCTGACTTCGCGCAGATTGTGCGGCGGGATGTTCGTCGCCATCCCGACTGCGATTCCAGAGCTGCCGTTGACCAGCAGGTTCGGGATTCGCGACGGCAGCACCACGGGCTGCTGGGTGCGTCCGTCGTAGTTCGGCTCGAAATCGACGGTCTCCTTGTCGATATCGGCCAGCATCTCCATCGCGAGCTGCGTGAGGCGGCATTCGGTGTATCTCATCGCGGCCGCCGGGTCGTTGCCCGGAGAGCCGAAGTTGCCCTGCCCATCGACCAGCGGGTAGCGCATCGACCATGGCTGAGCCAGCCGCACCAGGGTGTCGTAGATCGCGGTGTCACCGTGCGGGTGATAGTTGCCCATCACGTCGCCGACGACCCGCGCACACTTGACGTAACCGCGGTCCGGGCGGAAGCCCGAGTCGTACATCGAGTACAGCACCCGGCGATGCACCGGCTTGAGCCCGTCCCGGACATCCGGTAAAGCGCGTCCGACGATCACGCTCATCGCGTAGTCGATATAGGAACGCTGCATCTCCTGCTGGATGTCGACCGGCTCGACGCGGTCTCCGTCCGGCGGCAGGGTGATCTCCGTCACTAGCTTCGGTTCCCTTCAGCGGCCATTGAAAGGCCGCGTAACCAAGCCAGTCTACCGATGACGCAGCGTGCATCCCGCCCGGACGCGCGCCCCGTTGGTCGTCGCCTGCTCGGGTCGCAGGGGTAAGCACAACGCATCGGGGGTAACCATCCACCGCAGCCGCTGGAACGGCTGTGACAACCCTTGCGGATGGGGGCGCGCGGTGGGCCAGGACCACCATCGGAGCGAGAACAAGGGCGGCCTGGGCCGCCGGATACTCATCACCGTCGCGGGGTTAGCGCTGTGCGTGGCCGGCGTCGGGCTGCTCATCCTGCCCGGGCCAGGACTGCTGCTCCTGCTGGGCGGTCTGGTGCTGCTGGCCAACGAGTATGCGTGGGCACGCCGCATGACTGCACCGGTGCGCAGACAGGCGATGCGGTCCGCCGAGCAGAGTGTCGCTTCACCGCTGCGGATCAGCGCCACGGCGTTGTGCGGGCTGGCACTCGTCGCGGCCGGGATCGTCTGGATCCTGCTGCCGTCGTTGCCATTCGGCGGCGTGGCGACCGGCTCCAGCTTGATCGTGTCCGGCATCGTGGTCGTCGCGCTGCTGGTCTACAGCTACCGCCGCTTCCGGCAGAGCGACGATAACGACGGCCACGCCGTCGAGCACAGCAATCGCACCGAGGGCATGGGAAGATCAGCTGCCCAGCGCGCGGCTAACCACGGAGAATGAGCGACCAGGCCGACTGCACGAGGTCGTCCAGCTTCACGCTGCCGGGAACCGGTTCGGTGGCGGTGAACTGGCTGGTAACGGGTCCGGCGTCCTGGTAGCCGAACTCCCCACCCAGGTGACAGGCCATGAGAGTTTTAGACGTCCAGGAAGCGGACGTCCTTGGCGTTGCGGGTGATGAACGACCGGCGCGACTCGACGTCCTCGCCCATCAGGACGCTGAACAGCTCGTCGGCGGTCGCGGCATCATCCAGCGTGACCTGCAGCAATACCCGGTTGGCCGGGTCCATGGTGGTCTCCCACAGCTCCTTGGCACTCATCTCGCCGAGCCCCTTGTAGCGCTGGATGGCGTCCTCTTTCGGCAGCTTGCGGCCTGCCGCAATGCCGGCCTCGATGAGCCCGTCGCGTTCCCGGTCGGAGTAGGCGTACTGCGGTTCCGTCCGCGGCCACTTGATCTTGTACAGCGGTGGTTGGGCGAGGAACACATGACCGTGCTCGACCAGCGGGCGCATGAACCGGAACAGCAACGTCAGCAGCAGGGTGCGGATGTGCTGACCGTCCACATCGGCGTCAGCCATCAGCACGATCTTGTGATAGCGCAGCCTGGCCAGATCGAACTCGTCGTGGATCCCGGTGCCCAGCGCGGTGATCAGCGACTGCACCTCGGTGTTTTTCAGCACCCGGTCCAGCCGTGCCTTCTCCACGTTGATGATCTTTCCGCGGATCGGCAGGATCGCCTGGTACAGCGAGTCGCGGCCGGACTTCGCCGAGCCACCCGCGGAATCACCCTCCACGATGAACAGCTCACTGCGCGACGGGTCGGTGGAACGGCAGTCGGACAGCTTGCCGGGCAGGCCGCCCAGATCACCAGCCGACTTGCGACGCACCAGCTCGCGGGCTCGCCGGGCCGCCATCCGGGCCTGCGAGGAGGAGATCGCCTTGTTGATGATCGTCTTGGCCTCGGTGGGGTTGCGCTCCAGCCAGTCGATCAGCCACTCGTTGCAGGTGCGCTGGACGAACGACTTGGCCTCGGTGTTACCCAGCTTGGTCTTGGTCTGGCCCTCGAACTGGGGCTCCTTGAGCTTGAGCGACACGATCGCGGCCAGACCCTCGCGCACGTCGTCCCCGGTGAGCGCGGAGTCCTTGTCCTTGAGCAGCTTCTTGTCCCGCGCGTAGCGGTTGACCACGCTGGTCAACGCGGAGCGAAAGCCCTCCTCGTGGGTACCACCCTCGTGGGTGTTGATCGTATTGGCGAAGGTGTAGACCGACTCGGTGTAGGTGGCGTTCCACTGCATCGCGACCTCGACCTGCATCCCGTCGCCGCCGGCCTCGAAGCCGATCACCTTGCGGTGGATGGGGTCCTTGGAGTTGTTGATGTGCTTGACGAAATCCTCCAGGCCGCCGGGGTACTGGAAGGTGCGCTCCTTGACCTGGGCGGTCTGACCCTCGGCGTCCTCGGTTTCGTTGCTGCCGTTGACGCGCTGGTCGCGCAGCACGATGGTCAGGCCTTTGTTGAGGAAGGCCATCTCCTGAAGCCGGCGCGCCACCGTCTCGGCGTTGTAGGTGGTGGTCTCGAAGATCCGCGCGTCAGCCCAGAAGGTCAGCGTCGTACCGGTCTTGCGGGTCGGCTCGCCCTTGCGCAGCGGGTGGGCAGGCTTGGAGTCCTCGTAACGTTGCCGCCAGACGAACCCGTCGCGCTTGATCTCCACGTCCAGGGTGCTGGCCAGTGCGTTGACCACACTGACGCCGACCCCGTGCAGGCCGCCGGAGACGGCGTAGGACGCGCCGTCGAACTTGCCGCCGGAGTGCAGCGTGGTGAGCACGACCTCGACCGCCGGTCGGCGCTCCACCGGATGCATGTCCACCGGGATGCCGCGGCCATCATCGGACACCCGCACCCCGCCATCGGCGAGCAGCGTGACCTCGACTTTGGTTGCGTAACCCGCCATCGCCTCATCGACGGCGTTGTCCACCACCTCCCAGACCAGGTGGTGCAGGCCCCGCTCACCGGTGGATCCGATGTACATCCCGGGGCGCTTGCGGACGGCTTCAAGGCCTTCGAGGACGGTGATGGAAGACGCGCTGTAGTCGTTCTTCTTAGCGGCCACGGTCCTCGGTATCTCCTTGCCTGTTGTCAATGCCCGGTGATGCGCGGTTGTGCTGCGGAGCCCGCCACGGCAGGGCAGCAGGAGCGCTCGCCGGGTCGGCTGCGAACACCGGTCGGCCGGAACGACTGCGGTAGTGCCCGGGGGCCCACAGAACCGAGGTGTCCCTAATGATTCTACTGGTCCTCCCGGACAGAAGCGGGTCAGGGACGCCGCTCATCTCGTCACAGCGCGGTTGATTCATGTCGACGCAGGTCCGGACGGCCGAGAGGGGCCGCTGCGGCCGCTGCTGGGCTGTGAGTGGCTCTCCTTGCAACCGGCTAAGCACGGAGACGCGACACACCGGACGCCAGGGCGCGACACGCGGCGCACGGGGGCGCGACACGCGGGGTTAGCCGTAGGTGTCGCGGGGGCCGCGGCCGCGGACGTGGCGCGGGCCGTGCACCCAGTTCGGCGCTGCCGGGCCCTGTACCCGGATCCGGGTGACCACGCCTGGACCGGCGCCGGTGGTGATCCGGGCGATGAGTTGCCGCTGGAGCAGGCGCAACTGGGTGGCCCAGGCGGTGGAGCTGGCGCGGACCAGCAGTTCGCCGTCGTGGAGAGACACCGGCTCGGCGTGCTCGGCGACATCGGCACCCACCAGCTGCGCCCACCGTGCGAACACCACACCGGCCGAGACCTGGTCCTTCCAGCCGCGATCGGCGACCAGCCGGGAAGCCAGCGCGCCCAGCGGCTGCGGGTCCCGGTCATCCGGCCGGGGACCGGACCAGCCACGGCGCCGCCGGGGCGCCGCCCGCTGACCACTCGACGTGCGCCGGGCAGCACGCGCGGACTCCAGCGCGGCGCGGGCGAGGTCGGCACCTCGAGACGGTTCGGAGGGTGTCTGGGTTGGACTCGCTGCTGCCTCGAACATCGACTTGTCCACACTATCCACAGGTTTATCCCCAACCGGACGGGTCTCGTCAGGCACGGTGCACCTGCCCACCGTGCACGTCGAACCGCACACCCCGCAGTTGGGCGGGCACGTCGGCGGGCACCGCGGCGGTGATCAGGACCTGTTCAGCCGCCATGGCGACCTCGGCCAGCCGGGCCCGGCGCTGCGTATCCAGCTCGGCGAACACGTCATCGAGCAACAGCACCGGTTCCGCGCCGCTGGAACGCAGCAGCTGGTAGCTGGCCAACCGCAGGGCCAGCGCGAACGACCACGACTCGCCGTGGCTGGCGTAGCCCTTGGCCGGCAGCTGCCCCAGGCTCAGCTCCAGGTCGTCGCGATGTGGCCCGACCAGGCACACCCCGCGCTCCAACTCAGTGGAGCGCACCCGGGCCAGTTCGGCCAGCATCGCCACCTCCAGCGCCTCGACGTCAGCCTTTCCCGTCTCGTGCACCCCGGACCGCAACGCGGCACCCAGGCTGCTGCGGTACTCCAGACGGGCCGCAGCCGACTCCGGGGCCACCGCACAATAGGCCGCATCGACGTACGGGGCCAGCTCGACGACGAGATCCAGCCGGGCGCCCAGCAACTCCGCGCCGTGCCGGGCGAGATGGCCATCCCAGACGTCCAGAGTGCGCAGATCAGCGGCACCGCCGCCGGAACGGCGGGCCGCGCCCGCGGACTTGAGCAATGCCACGCGCTGGCGCAGCACCTTGTCGTAGTCGGCTTGGACTCCGCCCAGCCGGGGTGCCCGCAGCACCAGCAGATCGTCGAGGAACCGGCGACGCTGTGCCGGATCCCCACGGACCAGGGCCAGGTCCTCGGGGGCGAACAGGACGGTGCGCAGCACGCCGAGCACGTCTCGCAACCGCGGCACCGGCGAGCGGTTGATCCTGGCCCGGTTCGGCCGCCCCGGAGTGATCTCCAGCTCCACGGTGAGCTCCCGGCCGGCGTGGACCACCGCGGTGCGCACGATGGCCCGCGCAGCCCCGTGGCGTACCAGCGGCGCGTCGGTGGCCACCCGGTGCGAGCCCAGCGTCGACAGGTAGCCCAGCGCTTCGAGCAGGTTCGTCTTACCTTCCCCGTTCGCGCCGATCAGCACCGAGATCCCCGGTTCGAACGCGAGTTCGGCATGCTGCCAGGACCGGAAATCAGCGACCTGAAGCGTCCGGACGTACATCAGTCAGGAGTGGCAGCTTGCACGGCGTGGCCGCCGAACTGCTGGCGCAACGCCGCCACCGCGCGCATCGCCGGCGAGTCGGGCTGGCGGGAGGCGAACCGGGCGAACAGCGCCGCGGAGATCACCGGCGCGGGCACCGCGTGGTTGATGGCTTCCTCCACCGTCCAGCGGCCCTCGCCCGAGTCCTGTACCCAGCCGCGTAGCTGGGCCAGTTCGGGGTCCTGGTCCAGTGCCGCCACCAGCAGCTCCAGCAGCCAGGACCGGACCACCGTGCCGCGTTGCCACGCCTTGAGCACCGCGGGCACGTCGGTGACCACGTCGGCCGCCTCGAGCAACTCGAAGCCCTCCGCATAGGCCTGCATCAGGCCGTATTCCACGCCGTTGTGCACCATCTTGGCGAAGTGCCCGGCGCCGACGCCGCCGGCGTGCACGAAGCCCTCCTCCCGCGGACCCTCCGGGCGTAGCGCGTCGAATACCGGCATCAGCCGCTCGACGTGCTCAGCGGCGCCTCCGACCATCAACCCGTAGCCGTTACGGGCGCCCCAGATCCCGCCGGAGACCCCGCAGTCCAGGTACCCGATGCCGTGGCCGGCCAGCAGCCGCGCGTGCGCCTGGTCGTCGCTATAGCGCGAGTTCCCGCCGTCGACGATCAGGTCGCCGTCGGCGAGTAGTTCCGCTAGCTGCGTCACGGTGTCCCGGGTCGCTTGCCCGGCCGGCACCATGATCCACACGGTGCGGGGTGCCACCAGCCGATCGGCCAGCTCGGCCAATGACGTGACATCGCGCGTCGGCGAGGTGCGGGAGTAGCCGAAGACCTCGATACCGGTCGCGCGCAGCCGGTCGCGCATGTTGGCGCCCATCCGGCCCAATCCGACGAGACCAAGCTGCATGGCCTCACCGTAGCGGCGTGGGATGTATCCACTGCCCGAGTAGTGGGTGTTGCCTTTATATAGAGAGACATCAGTAGTAGTAGTAAGTGCTGTGGGCGGTGTGGATGCCTGCCATCTCGCCAGGTCTGGCGGTGCGGCGCGGTATGGATCGCAGCCGCGCGTAGTCCGTGGAGCGCACCGGCCGGCGGTGGACGGTGGCGGCGCGGTGGCTGCGGTGCACAGCGTTGCCCGCTTATCCACAGAGTTGTCCTCAGATGTGGGTGGATCGATTACCCAAAGTGTCCGGTGCTGGAGCCTGGCCGCACCGACGCCCTTTCCCTGGGGCTTATAGAGTCTGCTGACCGGGCTGGGTGCCGGCGCGGTGCGGCCGGCCAACCAAGAGAGTCGACGTGCAGATCGCCATCCTGCTTCATCCTCGGTTCACCGCGCTGGACGCAATCGGGCCAGACGAAGTGCTCCGGCAGCTGCGCCGCACGACGTCGTGGAACGCTCACGGCGCCGCTTCCGGACCATCCGCACCGGCTGATCACCGCGTGGGCGTCTGGGAGCGCTGATAAATCAGTCACTTCTGTCAGACCGGTCAGCCATGATGCTGACGTGACTGTGGAGCGGAGACGCTGGCTGGCACTGCTGGTGCTGTGCCTGGGTGACCTGATGATCGTGCTCGACAGCACGATCATCAACGTTGCCCTGCCGTCGATCCGCGCAGATCTCGGGTTCACCGAGACGTCCCTGGCCTGGGTGGTCAACGTCTACATGTTGGCCTTCGGTGGGTTCCTGCTACTGGGCGGCCGGATGGGCGACCTGTTCGGCCACCGTCGGCTGTTCCTGATCGGCCTGACGGTGTTCACCTGCGCATCGCTGGCTTGCGGCCTGGCCGGATCACCGGCGTCGCTGGTCGGGGCGCGGGCGGTGCAGGGCCTCGGTGGCGCAGTTGTGTCGGTGGTGGCCCTATCGCTGATCATGATGCTGTTCACCGAACCAGCCGAACGCGCCAAGGCGATGGGTGTTGTCGGTTTCGTCATCGCCGGCGGTGGCAGCATGGGTGTGCTCCTGGGCGGGGTGTTGACCGCCCTCGACTGGCACTGGATCTTCCTGGTCAACATCCCGATCGGGATCGCGGTCATCGTGCTGTGCGTGGTCCTGCTGCCCGCGAGTGCCGGTCACGACAGGGCTGGACGGCTCGACGTCGCCGGCTCCGTCACGGTCACAGCGGCCCTGCTGATCGCCGTCTACGCCATCATGGACGGCAACCAGGCGGGTTGGGGATCGGTCCGGACGATCGGGCTGCTCCTGGTCGCCGCCGCGCTGCTCGCGGTGTTCCTGCGCATCGAGGCCCGTGCCGACTCACCGCTGATGCCACTGGGACTGTTCCGTCTGCGCAGCGTCACTACCGCCAACATCGTCGGTGTGCTGTGGGCGGCTGCCATGTTCGGCTGGTTCTTCCTGTCCGCCCTGTACCTGCAGCTGGTCTTCGGCTTCGGCCCGCTCGGGGTTGGTCTCGCCTTCCTGCCCGGCAACCTGATCATGGGTGCATTCTCGCTCGGCCTGTCCGAACGGATCGTCGTGCGCTTTGGCATCAGGGCACCACTTGTCACCGGGATGCTTCTTGTCGCCGCGGGTCTGGTGCTCTTCGCGCGTGCGCCGGTGCACGGCAGCTACACCTTCGATGTGCTGCCGGGCATGATCCTGCTCGGGCTTGGCATGGGCGTGTCGCTCAACCCGGTGCTGCTCGCTGCGATGAGCGAGGTTCCGCCCAGCGAGGCTGGTCTGGCCTCGGGCGTGGCGAACACCTCATTCATGATGGGCGGAGCACTCGGGCTGGCCGTGCTCGCCAGCCTCGCCGATGCTCACACCAAGGGGCTAACGGTGGCCGGTGCCGGCCGGCTCGACGCCCTCACCGGCGGCTACCACGCTGCCTTCGTCGTCGCCGCGGGGTTCGCTGCCACGGCGGCCGCAGTGGCAGCCCTGCTGCTCCAGAGGCCCCGAAGCGCCCAGCCGCGCGTTGAGACCCCGGCCACGCTGAGTGCGCCCGCCACGGTCGACTGAGGGCTCGGCATCAAGCAGGTCAGTCTGTGCTCCTTGTCAGTCTGGGCATCCCGGCGCTGTGCCCAGACTGACTGACCGATAACCAGTAGCTTGCCGAACCGGGTTTGCCAGCACATGCGGGTTGTCCCCGACCCGACCCTGATGTCGGACCAGCAGAGCGGTTACGAGCGGGCGCGTTGCTTGATGCGGGAGGTGAGCTCCTGGACCTGGTCATAGGTGCGGCGGCGCTCAGCCATCTCCTTGCGGATCTTGCGATCCGCGTGCATCACGGTGGTGTGGTCGCGACCGCCGAAGGTCTGCCCGATCCGGGGCAATGACAGGTCGGTCAGCTCCCGGCACAGGTACATGGAGATCTGACGGGCTTGCGCGACGTGCTTGGTCTTGCCCGGCCCGCACAGGTCCTCCATGGTGACCCCGAAGAACTCCGCGGTCACCGCCATGATGTTGGGTGCGCCGATCTCATGGGCTTGGTCGTCGGGGATGAGGTCCCGGAGCACGATCTCGGCGAGCTGGTTGTCGACCGGTTGGCGGTTCAGTGAGGCGAAGGCGGTCACCCGGATCAGCGCTCCTTCCAGCTCGCGGATGTTGCGTTCGATCCGGGCGGCGATGAACTCCAGCACCTCATCCGGTGCGGCGAGCCGGTCACCGACGGCCTTCTTGCGCAGGATGGCGATCCGGGTCTCCAGCTCGGGCGGCTGGATATCGGTGATCAGCCCCCACTCGAACCGGGTGCGCAACCGGTCCTCCAGGGTGCCCAGTCCCTTGGGCGGGCGGTCGGAGGAGATCACGATCTGCTTGTTCGCGTTGTGCAGCGTGTTGAACGTGTGGAAGAACTCCTCCTGAGTACCTTCCTTGCCCTCCAGGAACTGGATGTCGTCCACCAGCAGCACGTCGACGTCGCGGTAGCGGCGCTGGAAGGCCACCTTCCGGTCGTCGCGCAGGGAGTTGATGAAGTCATTGGTGAACTCTTCGGTGGAGACGTAGCGCACCCGCATACCGGGGAACAGCCGCTGCGCGTAATGCCCGACGGCGTGCAGCAAGTGGGTCTTGCCCAGTCCCGACTCTCCCCAGACGAACAGCGGGTTGTACGCCCTCGCGGGTGCTTCCGACACTGCCACCGCGGCCGCGTGCGCGAATCGGTTCGATGCACCGATGACGAAGGTATCGAACGTGTACTTTTCGTTGAGCCTGGTCTGCGAGCTGGATGCGCGGCCCGACGCTGCAGGTGCCGCGGCAGCCGGCCCGACTGCGCCGGTTGCGCCGGTTGCGGTAGGCCAGACCTGGTTCACGGTGGCCAGCGCGGTCTCCTCGCCGGGCCGGCCGGGGCCCCTGATCGGCCCGGCCGCCGGTCCGGTCACCGGGGCGCCGCCCAGGGCGATGTCATCGGGCACTGCTGGGGACGGCTCGGTGAACTGTGACGGCAACTGCGGTGGCACGGGCAGCGGGTGGTCGACCTTGACTGCCAGCGAAACCTGCCGCCCCAAGTGCCGGGACAGGGCCTCACTGATCGGTTCACGCAGTGCGCGTTCGATGGCGTCCTTGGCGAAGTCACTGGGTGCGGCGAGCAGCGCGGTGCCATCGAGCAGGCCGATCGGGCGGGTGACGCGCATCCAGGCACGTTGCTGCGGTGAGAGTGTTCCGCTGGAAAGATCCCGAACGACCTCGTTCCATACCTGGCCGAGATCGGTTTGCCGGTCTGACACCCGCTGACTCCCCTTCGGCCGGTGATGGACTGCAGGAGCATCGTTCGTCCACAAGATTGTCCACAGCTGTGGATGACGGTGACTTCCGCGTTCCCCGGGTCCCCGACATGCCAGCTTGCCCACCAGCTGCCTGCTTGACTGCTAGCCGAGTCAGGCGCCGCAGGTGAGCAAACCTGGGGTACTGCCACAAGAACCCCGTGTAAGCAAGCACCACCGATGTAACGGCGTGTCGCCCGGACAGTAACGCCAGAAGCTGGTTTTGACGGCGTGGCTACCGGCCGCTTAGGCTCTGCTCGTCTCCCGCCTAGCGGCGGGCATTCTTGCGCGCCCTCGCCCATGGCAGACACGGTCCGCTCACCGGGTGAGATCCGTTGCAGCGGTGCCGCCCGTACCGGCAGGGGACGACCCGAACTACTGCGCAGTCCCGAGGGCTGCGACCCCGCAATGAGAACCGAGCACCGGGAGAACGACAGCTGTGAGTAAGGGCAAGCGCACGTTCCAGCCGAACAATCGTCGCCGCGCGAGGACCCACGGGTTCCGGTTGCGGATGCGCACCCGCGCCGGTCGGGCCATCATCGCGGCCCGGCGGCGCAAGGGCCGTACCGAATTGTCGGCCTGAGCGTAGCTGTTCGGAAAACCGTCACGTTGCTTCCCGCGGTCGCCCGTCTGACCCGTCGCGAGGACTTCGCGACGGCGGTGCAGCGGGGCCGCCGGGTGGGGCGTGGCGGTCTCGTTGTGCACATGGCCCAAGCCGACGCGGTCGATGGACCTGCGCTGGGGGTCACGAAAGTAGGGTTCGTGGTGGGCCGCGGGGTAGGCGGCTCGGTGGTGCGGCACCGGGTGCAGCGCCGGCTTCGGCATCTCATGCGGTCACGGTTGGCGGCCCTGCCGGCGGGTGCGCTCGTGGTGGTGCGCGCGCTGCCGGCGTCGGCTGGTGCGACTAGTGCCACATTGGGTGACGACCTCGACGTGGCGCTGCAGCGTTTGATCGGAATGGGCTCGACGCGATGACGGTTCACTCTCCTCGCTCCCCCGAGCCTCCTGAGCCACTGCGGGCCCGTTCAACCGGTCCGGTGGTGTGGACGTTGGTGCACCTCGTGCGGTTCTATCGTCGGTGGATTTCCCCTGTGCTGCCGCCTAGCTGCCGGTTTTACCCAAGCTGTAGTGCTTACGCGATCGAGGCGTTGACCGTCCACGGGGTGCTGCACGGATCATGGTTGACCGTGAGGCGGCTATTGCGCTGCGGACCCTGGCACCCTGGAGGGGTGGACCCGGTGCCTCCCGCGAGCTCTTCCGCAACCCAGGCCGAGAGTGAGTTGTTGTGCTGAACTTCATCTACTACCCGGTGTCGGCCATCTTGTGGTTCTGGCACAAGGCGTTCGGCTACGTCTTGGGTCCGGGTAACGGTTTTACGTGGGCGCTGGCGGTGGTGTTCCTGGTGTTCACCCTGCGCGCGTTCCTGTTCAAGCCGTTCGTCAGCCAGGTCCGCTCGATGCGCAAGATGCAAGAGTTCGCGCCCGAGATCCAGAAGCTGAAGAAGAAGTACGGCAACGACAAGCAGAAGATGGCTGCAGAGATGCAGAAGCTGCAGTCTGAGCACGGGGTCAACCCACTGGGCGGCTGCCTGCCGGTGCTGGTGCAGATCCCGGTGTTCATCGGCTTGTTCCACGTGCTGCGGTCGTTCAACCGGCCCTTCCTGTCCGCCGAAGCGAACCGCCAGATCGGCAACTACTTGTTCAGCGCGGCCGACGTGCGGTCTTTCCTCGACGCGCACCTGTTCGGCGTGCCGTTGTCGGCGTTCATCACCGAGCCGGCCGAGTTACTGTCCCGGTACGGGGACATCTCCCGGTGGCAGATCGCCGCGGTGGCAATCCCGCTGACCATCGTGGCCGGTATCCTGACCCATCTCACCGCGAAGCACTCGGTGGCGCGGCAGAACCCCGCTCAGGTCGCCGCCAACCCGCAGGCCGCGATGATGAACAAGCTGATGGTGTACCTGTTCCCGCTGGGCGTGGTGGCCGGTGGCCCGTTCTTCCCGTTGGCGATCCTGTTGTACTGGTTGTCCAACAACTTGTGGACGCTGGCTCAGCAACGGCTGGTATACCAGCGGATCGATGCCGAGGATGCCGAGAAGAAAGAGGCCACGATCGCCGCGCGGCAGTCGTTGGCGCCCCGGCCGGGGCAGAAGCCGAGCCGACCAAGGAAGGACGGCACTTCCGGCCCCGCTAATCTGACTGACGGTGATGTATCGGACAGCGGGACGGGACCTGACGGAGCAGCGAGCGCAGTGGGTTCCCCGAGATCTGGGTCGAATGATGCCGGCGATAAACCGAGTGCTGGCTCCACCGACGATGGTTCGATTGTCGGTGCCACCGACGGTGGCTCGGCGCCTTCGACCAATGGCCATGGCTCGGCTCATACGGACGGCTCGGCGCCGCCTGGCATGATCCAGCAGCGACCACGACCACGACCGCGGAAGAAGACGAACCGGAAGCGTCGCTGAGGGTGCGATCGCCGGGAGAGGAGACAGTGGTGGCGGAAACGCTGGCGACTGATGCAGCGGTGACCGAGGTGGAGTCGTCGACCGAGGCTGGGAACGCAGCCGATGTCGCGGACTCGTCGGGCACAGCGGCGGTGGCGAGCGAGGATCTTCTCGTTCAAGAGGGCGACGTAGCGGGCGACTACCTCGAACGGCTGCTCGACCTCGTGGACTACGACGGCGACATCGATCTCGACGTCGAGGCGGGCCGCGCCATGGTGAGCATCGACGGCGGAGACGACCTGACCAAGCTGGTGGGTCCACGAGGCGTGGTTCTCGAGGCGCTACAGGAACTCACCAGGCTGGCGGTGCAGCAACAGACCGGTGCTCGCAGCCGGCTGATGCTCGACATCGCGCAGTGGCGGGCTTCCCGGCGAAGTGATCTCGGCGAGCTAGGACGGACCACGGCGCAACGGGTACTCGAGGTCGGCGAAGCGATCCGGTTGCAGCCGATGACCCCCTTCGAGCGCAAGATCGTGCATGACGCGGTGGCCGCAGTGGATGGTGTCAGCAGCGAGAGCGAGGGGGAAGAGCCGCAACGCCGCGTCGCGGTGTTCCCCTCCAGGTGAGTTTCGAGCTGCTCGGTTTCACGTGAAACATCCGGCTGTGGCGGCGCAGGCGGTATTCGGCGATCGGTTCGATCTCGCCGCGCGGTACGCAGAGATGTTGGCCGGCCCCGGGATCGACAGAGGGGTGATCGGGCCGCGCGAAGCGGACCGGTTATGGGACCGCCACCTCCTCAATTCCGCGGTAGTCGAGGAACTCGTGCCTGACGGCTGCCGGGTGCTCGACGTCGGCTCCGGTGCGGGCCTGCCGGGCATACCACTGGCGATCGCCCGCCCGGACCTGACGGTGGTGCTGCTGGAAGCGATGGTTCGGCGGGTCGCCTGGCTGCGTGACGTGATCGGCGAGCTCGGCCTCCCCGTTTCTGTACACCGGGGTCGTGCTGAAGATTCCTCAGTGCGTGACGAGCTCGGCGACTATGACGTCGTGACAGCCCGCGCGGTGGCGCCGCTGGGACGGTTGGCGGGCTGGGCTCTGCCGTTGGTGGCGCCGACCGGCCGACTACTTGCTGTCAAGGGCGCCAGCGCGGAGGAGGAAGTCGCCCGGGACATCGGGGCCGTGCGCGCTGCCGGAGGGGCGGCGGTAGAGATCGTGCAGTGCGGTGCCACCATTGTGCACCCGCCGCCGACCGTCATCGTGGTGACGCGGCAGGCTCAGCGTGTCACGCGTCCCGCCAAGGGACGAAAGAGGAAGGATTGGTGAGCGTGAGCCCCACGAGGTGGTCCGATAATGCGTCGCCGCTGGACAACGTGGCCCAATCCAACGTGACACAGCACAACGGGACCCAGCACAACGTGATCCAGCACCACGGGACCCAGGGCAGTTCGCCCTCTGACCCGCCCCACGCTCCGGTCGCGTCCCGGCTCACTGTTTCACGTGAAACGACGCCGCGGCATGCCCGCGTCCGCGCTCCACAGCTGACCCCCTCGACTGGGATTTACCAGGTAGGCAGCCCCCCTGGTGCCGCCAGGGCGGATGTCACGTCTGACGGCTCCGGGGTGTCGTCTCAACCAGCGCGCGGCGACTCCGGGTGGACTCCGATCGCGGAGGAGGCGGAGCGAGCGACCCGGGTCAAGCACCCCAGTGACCCGTTACCGCGGCCTGCTCGGCGCCGGGTGCTTGCGGTGGCCAACCAGAAAGGTGGCGTCGGCAAGACCACGAGCACGGTCAACCTCGCTGCCGGGCTGGCGTTGCAGGGGCTGCGCACCCTCGTCGTCGACCTGGATCCGCAAGGCAACGCGTCGACCGCATTGGGAGTCGAGCACCGCTCCGGTACCCGGTCGGTCTATGAGGTGCTGCTCGGCGAGTGCGCAATCACCGACGTGGTTGCGGTCAGCCCGCAGTCGTCGAACTTGCTGTGCATCCCCGCCACCATCGACCTGGCCGGCTCTGAGATCGAGTTGGTGTCGATGGTGGCTCGAGAGTCCCGGCTGCGCAGAGCACTGTCCAGCGCCGCCCTCGATGCGCTGGGCGTCGACTACGTCTTCATCGACTGCCCGCCCTCCTTGGGCCTGCTCACGGTGAACGCGCTGGTCGCTGCGCCTGAGGTGCTGATCCCTATCCAGTGCGAGTACTACGCGTTGGAAGGGCTCGGACAGCTGCTGCGAAACATCGAGTTGGTGCAGGCCCATCTCAATCCCGCACTGTCGGTGTCCACGATCCTGCTGACCATGTACGACGGACGGACCAAGCTGGCCGACCAGGTCACCGCCGAGGTTCGCAACCACTTCGGTGACCAGGTGCTGCGTACCGTGATCCCGCGCAGCGTCAAAGTGTCGGAGGCACCGGGATTCGGGCAGACCGTACTCGTTTACGATCCCGGCTCGCGCGGGGCGCTGAGCTATGTGGACGCCGCACGGGAGATCGCGCTCGATCATCGCTACCTGAAATCGGGCCGTCTGGATCCCGCTCGCGGGTACCCGGCAGATGGCCATTCCGACGGCCGTGAGGTGGCACGCTGATGTCCACCGGCAGCGCGTTGTCGCAGAGCTCGGCCATCCAGCGCAAGGGCGGGCTCGGGCGTGGTCTGGCCGCCTTGATTCCCACCGCACCGGTAGAGACCGGAATGAGCGATTCAGCCCGGCTGACAGGTGCCCCAGCCGATCGGATCGCCGGAGCGGTCTATCAAGAGGTGCCTATCGCGGCCATCGTGCCCAACCCCCGGCAACCACGCCAGGTGTTCGACG
The DNA here is from genome assembly GCA_035606945.1 of Pseudonocardiaceae bacterium. Lineage (GTDB taxonomy): Bacteria > Actinomycetota > Actinomycetes > Mycobacteriales > Pseudonocardiaceae. The sequence continues at coordinate 180,869 of DATNDR010000079.1, read as the reverse complement.
ACGAAACCCTCGCGGAGCTCGCGCACTCGATCAGGGAATTCGGGCTGCTGCAGCCGATCGTGGTCCGGCCGTTAGACGGTGGTCTGTACGAGCTGGTCATGGGCGAGCGGCGGTGGCGTGCGGCGCAGCAGGCTGACCTGGACTGCATTCCGGCGATCGTGCGCAGCACCGCGGATGAAGCGATGCTGCGTGATGCGTTGCTCGAGAACATCCATCGGGTCCAGCTCAACCCGCTGGAAGAGGCGGCCGCCTACCAGCAGCTGCTGGATGACTTCGGGGTGACGCACGAGCAGCTGGCGTCTCGTATCGGGCGCAGCCGCCCGGTCATCACCAACACCATCAGGCTGCTCAAGCTGCCGGTCGCGGTGCAGCGCCGGGTTGCGGTCGGAGTGCTATCCGCTGGGCATGCCCGCGCACTGCTCAGTCTCGACCAGCCGATCGCCCAGGAAGAGCTCGCGGCGCGGATCGTCGCCGAAGGACTCTCGGTGCGCGCCACCGAGGAAGCGGTCACGCTCAGCCGTTCTGAGCCCGTGAAGGCCCCGGCCAAATCGGCGGCGTCACGCCTGATGCGGGCGCCAGGCCTGCAACATCTCGCGGAAAGCCTGTCCGACACCTTCGATACCCGAGTGAAGGTTGAACTGGGCCGCCGCAAAGGCCGTATCATCGTCGAGTTCGGCTCCCTAGAAGACCTCGAACGCATCACCGACCTCATGATCACCCGACATGGAGACATATCGGGGTCAGGAGATGGCCGGTAACCCCGATATGTCTCCATGTCGGGCTGCGGAGGGGTGGGTTAGGCGCGGGAGAGGGCGCGCTCGATGAGGGTGGCGTAGACGCTGCCTAGATGTGCACCGGTGGATTCGATCGCCATCGGCAGCAGGGACGTCTCGGTGAGGCCGGGGGCGACGTTGACTTCCAGGAACTGGGCCACCCCGTCGGGGGTGACCACCGCGTCGGTGCGGGACACGTCGCGCAGCCCGAGCAGCCGATGTGCGTTCACGGCGAGGTCGGCGACCGCGGCCGTCGCGGCGTCGTCGAGCCGGGCCGGTGCGTGGAAGGTAGCCAGGCCGGCGGTGTAGCGGGCCGCGTAGTCATACAAACCCGACGTGGCCTCGATCTCCACAGCCGGCAACGCACGCGGCCGGCCGTCCAGGTCTTCCAGTACCGTGACCGCGACCTCGACCCCTTCGACGAAACGTTCGGCCAGCACGGTGTCGCCGTAGGCCAGGCAACCCACGATGGCCCCCGGTACCTCGGACATCTCGCGTACCACGTGGACGCCGAGCGCGGAGCCACCCTGCGGTGGCTTGAAGATCAGCGGCAGTCCGAGCCGGTCGACCAGTGCGTCGAGCACATCCTGCGGTCCGAGATCGCGGAACGTGGCATGCGGCAGCGCGATCCAATCCGGGGTGCTCAGGCCGGCCCGGGCCAGTTCGTCCTTGGCGGTCGGCTTATCCCAGGCCCGGCGGCAGGCCCGCGGATCGGCACCCACGTAGGGGAACCGCAACATCTCCAGCACTGACTGCACGGCACCGTTCTCGCCGGCTCCACCATGCAGCGCCACCACCACGGCGTCCGGCCGGCTGCGGGTCAGCCGGCCGATCAAGGTGGCGTCGACATCCCACTCCTCCACGTGCAGACCGCAGTCCCGCAACGCACTGGACAGCCTGCGCCCCGAGCGCAGCGACACGTCCCGCTCGTGCGACAGCCCACCAGCCAACACCGCCACCGTACGATCACTCACCGCCCGCTCCTTTCCCCCCGATCCCCCCGATATGTCTCCATGTCGGGCCTAGGCGGTGTCCGGGGACGGGGATTGCGGACCGAACACCGTGCGTGGACGCACGCTACCGAACGTGCGCTGCAGGTCGAGCTCACCCTCCAGCACGGCGGCCAGCCGGTGCACGCCCTCCACGATCCGTTCCGAGGTCGGGTAGCAGAATGACAGCCGCATCTGCCGGCTGCCCAGCCCGTCGGCGTAGAACGCTGTGCCGGGCACGTAGGCGACCCGCTGGGTCACTGCCCGAGGCAGCATCGCCTTGGTGTCCAGTCCTTCCGGCACGGTGAGCCAGACGTAGAAACCACCGGTCGGGCGGGTCCAGGTGCATCCAGGAGGAAGATAGTGGTCCAGCGCGGCCAGCATGGCATCGCGGCGCTCGCGGTAGACCTCCCGATAGATTTTGACCTGGCCTTTCCAGTCATGCTGGGCCAGATAACGCGACACCACGAACTGGGTGAACGCCGGTGGGCACAACGTGGCCGACTCCGCGGCCAGCACCAGCTTCTCGCGCACCGCGTGCGGGGCGAGTGCCCAGCCGACCCGAAGCCCGGGCGCGAAGGTCTTGGAGAACGAACCCAGGTACACCACATTGTCCGGGTCCGTGGCCCGCATCGCCGGATAGATCTGACCATCAAACCCCAGCAGGCCATAGGGGTTGTCCTCGATGACCAGCACCCGGTGCTCGGCACACAGCTGCAATACCTCGGCACGTCGCTGCACGGCCAGCGTGATCCCCGCTGGGTTGTGGAAATTTGGGATGGTGTAGAGGAATTTCGGCGTTCGGCCCCGGGCACGCAGGGCGCGCAGCGCCGTGTCCAGCTCGGCGGGCACCAGCCCGTCGTCGTCCATCGCCACCTGCACGACCTGTGCCTGGTAGGAGGCGAACGTGGTCAGCGCGCCGACATAGGACGGCGCCTCGGCGAGCACCACGTCCCCCGGATCGCAGAAAATCCGGGTCACCATGTCCAGCGCCATCTGCGAACCGACGGTGACCGTGACGTCGTCGGCATGGGCCCGGATCCCCTCCAGCGCCATGACCTCGCAGATCTGCCCGCGAAGCTCCGCGGTGCCCTGCGCCGAGCCGTACTGCAGCGCCACCATCCCGTCAGCGGTGATCATCTGGGCGAGCTCGTCGGCTAGCGAGTCCAGCGGCAATGCGGGCAGGTAGGGCATGCCGCCGGCCAGTGAGACCACCTCAGGGCGGCTGGCGACGGCGAACAGCGCGCGGATCTCGGATGCGGTCATCGCCGCGGTGCGCTGCGCGTAACGGCGCAGATGTGGGTCGAGATCGCGCTGGGTCGGTGGTCGGTGGCTCGGCAGGTTGTCGTGACCTTCAGTGTTCATCCGGCGCCTTCGGTGCGGTGACGGTCCCCTGGCAGTGTAGAGCCGCGGCTGAGAACGCCCTGATGACTTCACTGATCGATGGTCATCGGCATATGCTGCGCCAGGCGTTTCTCGCGCCCGGAGATTGTCAGCGCCCCTTGTCAGGGAGGCCCTTTGTCACGTCGAGTGGTCGGCGTCACCCTGGACAACCTCGATCTGCTGCCCAAGAAGTGCCGGCGTTGCGTGTTCTGGGAGCTCGCGCCGCATATCCGGGAGCAGGCCGAAGAGTTCGGGCAGACCGAACTGGAAAAGGAATCGTGGGTGTCCAGCGTGCTGCTGGAATGGGGCTCCTGCGGGCGGATCGTGATGTCCGGGGATGTCCCGGCCGGTTACGCGCTCTACTCTCCCCCGGCAGCGGTGCCGCGGGCTTCAGCGTTTCCCACCTCGCCGGTCAGCGCCGATGCCGTGCTGCTCACCGCGTTGAAGGTGCTGCCGGAGTTCAGCGGCGGTGGTCTGGGCCGGATGCTGGTGCAATCGGTCGCCAAGGATCTCACCCGCCGCGGCGTGAAGGCCATCGAGGCCTTCGGCGACGCCAAGCCCACTCACGACTCCACTTGCGTGGTTCCCGCTGAGTTCCTGCAGCAGGTCGGGTTCAAGACGGTGCACGCGCATCCGCGCTGGCCCAGGCTGCGCCTGGAATTGCGTACCGCGCTGACCTGGAAAGAAGACGTCGAAGCCGCGCTGGAACGCCTGCTGGGCTCAGTCACCATCCACACCTCCGAACCCATCCTGCGGCCCGCCTGACGAGCTACCGAACCGCTGAATGCGGTCAGCCGGTGCCTCGTCGGCGTGCCCGGGGCGCGGCGGTGTTCTCCGGGCGCTCACCGCGCGAAAGACGACCCCGGTGGCCTCGACGAGCTACCGGGGGTGACCGCCCGGATTGATCAGTCGAACCTGCCGCCGTGGACGTCTGCGGTGAAGGCGGTCCACTCAGCCGCGGTGAAGATCAGTACTGCGCCGGTGGGATTCTTGGAGTCCCGGACGGCGCGGTGGCCGTTGTCGAGATCGGCGACCTCCACGCAGCTCGCTTGGCCGTTGCTGCGGGTGCTCTTGCGCCAGGCGGCGCCGGACAGGTCAGTTGTGCTCACTTTCCTAGCTCCCTTGTCACTTGGGTGATCAGCTCCTGAGAGGCGCGCTCGTCGAGAGAGGACTCCCAGATGTTGGTGAACGCGGTCTGGTAGCGGGCGACTTCGTGGGGTTTGTCCAAGTACAGCGCTCCGGTGAAGCTTTCGACGTAGACGGTGGGCGGCTCGGTGTCCTGGCCGTTGCCGTTGAGCGGGAACCGCAGCAGCTCGAAAGTCCCGGACATGATCCCGTGATGCAGCCCGGCCCCGAAGGGCACCACCCGCAGCGACACGGTAGGCAGCTCGCTCACTTCGCTCAATCGCTTCAGCTGATCGCGCGCGGCCTGCTCGCCGCCCACCGGGCGGTGCAGGATGGCCTCGTTGAGGACCACGTCGAATGCCGGGGGATGCGTCACCCTGGTCAGCAGGGCTTGGCGAGCGAGACGGACATGCACCCGGCGCTCGATCTCGGTGTCGTCCACGCCCGGGTTGTCCGCCCTGATCACCGCGCGGGCGTAGTCCTCGGTCTGGAACAGCCCGGGCACCAACTCGGACTCGTACCAGCTGAAGTGGGACGCGGCCTCCTCCAGACCGATGTAGACATCGAAGTACTCCGGGATGGCGTCGCCGTAGGAGTGCCACCAGCCGCGGGCCTTGGTCTCCTTGGCCAGGCCCATCAGCGCCCCGGTGATGTCCTGCGGGGCGCCGTAGACCTTGCACATCGCCTCCACGTCGAGGCTGCGCAGCGAGGTCTGGCCGGTCTCGATGCGCCAGATCTTGGCCTCGGACCACTCCAGCTGCGCTGCCGCCGTGCGCACGGTGAGCCGCGACTTGTTGCGCAGGTCGCGCAGATACCGGCCGAGTTGCCGGCGGGGCACGGTAGAGCCCGTCGTCGTGAGGGCCTCGGTCATCGTCCACCTCTCTCACCGTGGGGGGATCATACACCCGAAATGAAAGCATTCGCGGGCTCGTTTCATAATGAGTTAACCACATCGAGTAGTCGGATTGAAGTAATCATTTGAAAGCTTGCATTCAGGTGTGTCGCAGTGCTTGACTCCGCCCAGCCCTGAACGTGCATTCACCACCGCGCGAGGGGTCATGGCTGGACCGGCGATGCCCCGACGCCGAGTCGCCGGTCCGGCCATTCCCTAGCGAGCGACAAGGACACCGCGATGAGTGCACCGCAGCCGGCACCTCGATCACGCCACCGAGATCGGGACGCAGGCACGCGCTATGACCCCGGTCCCGACGGCTGTGCTCCGCCCCGCACCCGGCCGGGGGCCGTCGCTTTCCCCGGGAAATCCAGCGAGAGAGCCCCAGCGGACTGGTCAGATCGGCTGGCCGGCGACGGGATCGTCGCTATCGCGCTACGGCGCGTCAGTGGTGGCGGCATGGCGAAGATGGGTGATCACTGGTTCGACGGTGGACGTCGAGTGCCCGGCTATGTCGCCGACGCGCTCACGGTGTTGTGTGCCGGCAGGATGGTAATGCTGGCCGAGCTGGACGTGTGGGGCATGCAGCGGGCGACGTTGACCGACACCGGCACCGCCCGTTATCGGCAGCTGGATAGGCAACGGCACCCGGCTCGGCGGTTGCCGGTGTCCTTGCCAGCTGATCGACCGCAGGCCCGAAACATGGTCCAATCGGTCTGGGACACGCTTGCTGAGCTCGAAATATGCGGTCAGCATCCGGGTGCTATCGCCGCGCTGCGCCGAGTTCTCGCGGACCATCAGCCGACCCCAGCGGGTCGATGCCGCGCCTGCCGTCGCTGGAGAAGGCGCCGCCGTCGCTTTCCCTGCCTGGTCTGGCACCAGATCCACACCGAGTTGCGCTAGCCAAATTCTGGGTTTGTGGTCAAAGGGCGGGTTGGGCTACCTCGCTACGGAGGAGGTCGGCGAAGGTGAAGGTACCGGTGGGCTGATCGTTTTCGCCCAGGAGATAGAGGCGCTTGACGGCGACCAGGATTCCCTCGGCGATCACGTCGCGACACGCCGGATCCAGTAGTTTGCGACGGTCTTCGGGGTTGGTCAGGTAACCCAGTTCGATGCGGACCGCGGGCATTCGGGTCAGCCGCAGCAGCTCCCAGGTCTTGGGATGGGCGCGGCAGTCGAGCATTCCGGTGCGGGCGGTCAGTTCCCGTTGCAGGAATTGGGCCAGCGCCTCCCCCACGGTGGAGGTCACGCCGTTGCCAGTGCCGAAATGGAACGTCGCCACGCCGTGGGCCAGTGCGGTGGGGTGGCTGTCGGTGTGCAGGGACAGCACCAGATCGGCGCCCGCGTTGTTGGCGAAGGCGGCGCGCTGGGCCTCGGTGGGGCAGGCGTCGACACGCCGGGAGAGCATGGTTTCCATCCCGGTGGCACCCATTCGGCCCGTCAGCCGCTGGGCCAGGTCCCACATCAGGTCGGCCTCGGTCGCGCCGTCCACCACGATGCCGCGGTTCGTATCGCCGAGGCAGGGATCGATCACGATCCGCTTGCCGCGCAGCGCCGGACCTGCCCGGCGCAGCAGTTCCTGCTCGCGGAGCAGGACTGGCCGACCACCACGAACTTTGGGCTGTAACTGCCGCAGGGCGCGCACGGTGGCAGGTCCGCAGATTCCGTCCACCCGCAGGCCGTAGTCGCGCTGGAAGCTACGCAACGCGATCTCGGTCTGCACGCCGAAGATGCCATCTGCGCGGTAGGCGTCGTAGCCGAGCTCCAGCAGGCGTTCCTGCAGTGTGCACACGTCGTCGCCACGCATCGGGCAAAACAGTACGTAACTGAGCGTCCGGCAGCCGAGTTCCAGGCGTGCGTCACACAGCGCCTGGTGGGTGGCCAACCCCACGATGCCATCGGTGATCAGGCCGCGGCGCTGCTGGAAGGCCCGCACCGCGTGTTCGAGGGCGAGATCGAATCCGTCACTAGCCCGCTCCGAATCCGATGGCGGCGGGAGCAAACCCTCCGAAATCAGCATCGCCCTGAGCTGCGCCACCGCCGGTCCGGTGTCGCCGCGGCGCAGAAGCTGCATTCACCCTCACTTCTGATCGACTGATCAACTGATCGACGCCGGGACTGGAGAGGATAGCGATCGAGTGTGGCCCGTCCGCCGTGCAAGACGCGTCCTCAGGGTAATCGGTTGCCTGCAGCGCGTGAAGCGGGCCGCAGCGTGCGAGGGAGCTGCTGGTCAGCCCAAGTACTCCGCCAGATCTTGCAGCAGGGCGGCCTTGGGCTTGGCGCCGACGATCTGCTTGACCGGCTTGCCCCCCGAGAACACGATCATGGTGGGAATGGACATGATCCGGTAGTTGCGGGGCGTGCTCGGGTTGGCGTCGATGTCCATCTTCGCGACGATGATCTCACCGTGCTCCGAGGCGATCTCTTCGAGCACCGGTGCCACCATCTTGCACGGGCCGCACCAGGATGCCCAGAAGTCCACCAGCACCGGCTTGTCGCTGCCGAGCACCTCGTCGGCGAACGACTTGTCGGTCACGGTCACGGTCGACTTATCTGCCATGTCATCTCCTGAGTGCGGGATCCTTAAGTGGATATCAAGACTTGGTGCCGTACCCGCCGCCGACGAACTCAGCGGCAACTTGTGCGCGCACATCGACGGCGTGCTCGGCAAGCCAGCGCTCTGCGTCGATCGCGGCCGAGCAACCGGTGCCGGCGGCGGTGACAGCCTGCCGGTATGTCCGGTCGACCAGGTCGCCGCTGGCGAACACCCCGTCCACGGTGGTTTCCGTGGTCGGCGCTTTCACCAGCACATAACCGTCCGCGTCGGTATCGACTTGCCCGCGGACCAGGTCACTGCGCGGGTCGTGCCCGATCGCCACGAACATCCCGGTGACGTCGAGGGTTGAGCCGTCGGACAGCGCCAGGCCGTTCACGCCGCCGTCACCGAGCACTTCTTTGACCGTCACTCCGGTGCGCCAGTCGATCTTGTCGTTGTTCCGGGCCCGCTCGAGCATGATCTTGGAGGCGCGGAACTCGTCGCGCCGATGCACCACGGTCACCGATCGTGCGAACTTGGTCAGGAAGGTGGCCTCTTCCATCGCCGAGTCACCGCCACCGATGACAGCGATGTCCTGGTCACGGAAGAAGAAGCCGTCGCAGGTGGCGCACGAGCTGACGCCGCGGCCGAGCAACTCCTGCTCGCCGGGCACATTGAGGTAGCGCGGCTGCGCGCCCATCGCGAGGATCACCGACCGGGCCAGGTAGGTCGTGTCATCGACCATCACCCGCTTGATGTCACCGACCAGCTCGACCGACGTCACGTCTTTGGATTGCAGTTGCGCACCGAAGCGTTCGGCTTGCGCGCGGAACTGCTCCATCAGGTCCGGACCCATGATGCCGTCGCGGAAACCGGGGTAGTTCTCCACGTCGGTCGTGGTCATCAGGGCACCGCCGTACTGGCTACCCTCGAAGACGAGCGGCTCCAGCTGTGCACGCGCGGTGTAGATCGCGGCCGTGTACCCGGCCGGGCCCGAGCCGATGATGATGACGTCCCGGATCTGCTTACTCACGTTGGCCACAACACGATCCTACGGATCGATGTTCCCGCCGCAGTGTGGCGCTCTCCAAGAGCAGCCAACCCGGACTGTGGGTGCTGTCAACCGCTGCCAACCTCGAGTCTTGCCAGGTGGGGAGACGGTGGTCTGATCGCCGGCTCGGTGGCCGGTCGTGGCAGCCTGCTGGGTGTGGCTGTCCGGCGGGTGCGGGAGTGCGACGTTGACGCGGTGGTCGCGCTGGTGCACGATCTCGCGGCCTTTGAACGGGCCGGCGAGCAGTGCCGGTTGACCGCTACCCAGCTGCGCGCGGCGCTGTTCGGCGCCCACCCCGCGCTGTTCGGACACGTTGCCGAGGTGGGCGGCGAGGTTGCCGGGGTGGCGCTGTGGTTGCTGAGCTTCTCCACCTGGGACGGGATGCACGGGATCTACCTGGAAGATCTGTTCGTGCGGGCCGAGCACCGGGGTGTGGGGCTTGGCCGACAACTGCTCGCCGCGCTCGCGGCGGAGTGCCTGCGCCGCGGCTATTCCCGGTTGCAGTGGTCGGTGCTCGACTGGAACGAACCGGCTATCGGCTTCTACCGCCGTCTTGGCGCGGTACCGATGGATGAATGGACCGTGTTTCGAGTCGACGGTCCTGCGCTCAGCGCATTAGCGGGCTGCGCGGTACGTGGACAGGAGTGGACAGGATGAGCCACGCATCCAGCGGCGGGGTTGGTAGCCGTTTGAGACGCCGAGAGGGCGGGTTGGGTGGCCTTGAAGAGCCCCCAACCTCAGGTGGCGCGCTGCTGAATCTGCAAGTCGCTGAGCTGGGACTGGTGGTGGCCTTCCCCGCCACTGAGTCCGGTGATCCACACCAGCAGGTAGCGAGCCGGTGAACCGGCGCGCAGCGGAATCTGGTTGCTGCCCGATTTGAGCGTGGCGGTACCGACCAGAGTGGTCTGGTCCAGCCGTGCGTTCGGAGACATCGCGGTGCGGATTTCCAGCATGGTGCCCGCGCTGGGTGACACCACGGTCACCGAAGCGGCCGAGACGGGCGTTTCGAAGCTCAGCATCACGCCGAGCCCCTTTTTGTAGATGGGGAACTGCTGGAAGTACGAGTCGGTGGACCAGCCCGTTCTCGGATTGCCGTCCACCAACTTTGCGACGTCTTTCTGGTGATCCGGGGAACCCAACCCGGACGGGTCATACACCGATAACGACCGGACCCGAACCGGGGCGAGCAACGCCGGCGGCGCGGGCGCCGGCCGGGCGGGCGCGGTGCCGGCGACCACCAACGGTGCTCCCCCGGTGTCGGTGAACACCGACACGACCTGCATCCCGGCGTAACCGATGATCATTAGGGTGGCGGCCCCCAGCACCGTCATCGACACCCCGAACTTGATCCGGCGCAGCCGCCGGGCCCGTTGCGGGTCGATCGGCTGGGCGCCGGACCGCAGGTCATCAGCGCTGGCGGCGTGAAATTCGAGCACCTGACGCACCGCAGCGCCGGTGTGCACGCCGCCGGTACCCGGACCGGCGATGCTGCGCAGCGCCAGCGTGGACAGCTCCACCGGTACCACGGGCCGCAGTGTGGTCGGACTGATCGGACCGCCCTGCGGACCGAGCGGGGCGGGTGGCAGGCCCGGTGGCCCGTCGAGTAACGGCCAGCACCCGGTGAGCAGCAGGTACAGCATCGCGCCCAGGCCGCGGATGTCGTCTCGAGCACCGGTGCTGGGCGGCGGTCCGGGGAAGGCCAATCGGAGCTGCCGGTCGGGCGCCACCCGGATCCGGCCCGGATGGTCACAGCCCAGGACCAGACCCGCGCTGTGTGCCGTATCGACGGCACCAGCCAGCGGGACCAGGATCCGAGCCGCCACCCCCGGTGGCAGTGGCCCACCATCCAGCAGCTCCGCCAGCGGCCCACCAGGGGTCCACTCGGCGACGACGGCGGCGACGACGGCGGCGTGGCTACCGTCGGTACCGCTTGTGCCGTGCGGGTCGTCGATGTGCTCGGGCTCCAGCACATCGAGCACCCGCGCCGCACCTGCCGTCTCCACCCGAGCCGAGCGCAATGCGCGGGCAACGGCGGAGCGGACCCGGGCGACCGCCGCTGGGTCGGTCGGTGCGGCCGTGAACAACGTCAAGGCGATGTCACGGTCCAGCATGAGATCCCGGCCCCGCCACAGCCGCACGGCGCAGCGGTCGTCGCGAGCGACTTCAGCGAGCAGGCGGTACCGGCCCGCACCCAGAACGTACCCAGGGGTGAACCCCGAGACAGGGAACCGATGTGCCCCCGTCCCTGCCGACTCGTTCACCGTGATGTCACCGTCTCTGCGCCCATTTCTGGGGTCCCGATTTTGTAGGCTCCTGGCCGACGATTGTCAAGCCTACGGCTCCCGCGGGCGAATCGAGCGGTGCCGGACCAGGCGCGCGACGAGCGGTGTTCGGAGCGCTTCGGTGAGCTCCGGCGTACGCAGGATCAGCAGGGCCAGCCCCATCACCACCCCGACGATGATGGTGGTGGACACCAGGTCCAGCCAGGCCCCGCTCACCCCGTCCCAATCGGTCGCGGCACGCAGTGCCAGCACCGCGCCCACCGCGGGCACGGCGCCGATCACACAATTACGAAATGTGATCAGACTTCGCTTGGTCTCCACCCGGCCCAGCCGCCTGCGCAGCCAGGTCTGCCCGACCATCGCGCCCACCACGAGCGACAGCGAGTTGGCCGCGGTGAGGCCGAGCACGACATCGGCGTCGTCGAGAAAGACCGGGCAGGCCAGTAGCAGGGGCAGCTTCACCGCCACCATGATCGCGTTGATCATCGTCGGGGTGCGCGCGTCGGCCATCGAGTAGAACACCCGCAGCTGCAGCATCGTCACCGCATAGGGCAGCAGGCCGAACGCGGACACCGCCAGCGCGGCGCCGAGCCGCTCGGCGTTGCTGCCTGCCTTGCCCAGCGAGAACAGCGCGACCCCGATCGGTTCCCCGGCCAGGGTGAACACCACGGTGATCGGTACCAGCACCACGATGAGGTAGCGGCTGCCCACCGACAGGTGTTGGACCACGCCGCGCCAGTCGGCGTCGGCCGCAGCCGCGCTCATTCGCGGCGTGATCGCGGTGAGCAGTGAGTAGCCGAGCACGCCGTAGGGAAGTTGGAGCAGCAACCACACCAGGCTGTAGATCACCACCCCCCCGGGGTCGCCCTGCGCCGCAGAGCGGGTGGTGACCAGGAAGCCGAGTTGACCCACCAGCACATAGACGACAAACCAGGCGGCCATCCCGCTGGCCTGGGTCAGCCTGGAATCCCACCCACATCGCCAACCGAAGTGGAAACCGGCCCGGCGCAGGCCGGGCACCTGCACCAGCGCCTGCGCGACGATGCCAGCCGTCGTGCCCAAGCCCAGCACCAGCAGCTTCGGGTCGCTCAGCCGGGCTGGGTTGACGCTGATCTCGCCGGGAACCAGGGCGTAGACGCCCAGCGAGATCAGCACGATGACGTTGTTGAGCACCGGTGCCCAGGCCGGTGGGCCGAACACGCTACGGGCGTTGAGGATGGCCCCGAACAGCCCGGACAGGCCGTAGAACAAGATCAGCGGTAACAGCAGATAGCCGAACACCGTGGCCAGCTGCGGGTTGGCGTCCTCGCCGGTGCCCAGGAACAGCACGGCCAGAAACGGTGCCGCGACGACGGCGAGCACGCTGGCGGCGCTCAGCGCCACGAAGGCGACGGTGACCAGCCGCTGCACGTAGGCCTCGCCGTGGTCCGGGTCCTCCTTCGAAGCCCGCACCAGCAACGGCACGATGACGCTGGTCAGTACCCCGCCGAGGAGGATCTCGTAGAGCATCGCCGGCAGCGTGTTGGACACCGTGTAGGAGTCGTTGACGACCCCGAGCCCCAGCACCGCGGCCAGCGCGAGTTGGCGCAGGAATCCAGTGATCCGGCTGACCAGGGTGGCCACCGCCATCGTGCGAGTCGCTGCGGCCAGCGAGTACTGCGGCCGCGGCCTGTGCTCGGTACCGGCCCGGCGGCCAGACCGTGGCGTGCAGTTCGCGGTGTCCAAACGTCACCTGGCTTCCCGTGTCATGCGTGCGCTGCGGCGTCCTAGGGGACGTACCAGGGGCCGTATTCGGCGCACGATTCGGCGGGCCACCAGCAACACCAGCAAGGCTCCGGCGCCCGCAGTGAGCGCGACTGTAACCCGACCGAATGCGGTGGAGCGCAGTTGGAGGGTGCTCGGTTCGCCGAGCGGCGTGCCGCCTGCGGTACTCAGCCGGGCGTCGATGCTGAACTGGCCGGCTCGGCTGACTTTGGCCGGAATGACCAGCTGCCTGGTGCTGTGGGCCGGCACCAGCTGTAGCCCGACGGCTCCGGCCCGCAACCCGGCGGTCTCCGACAGGTTCAGCGCCACCTGCACCCCGACCGGCAGTTCGTTGCTCACCGTGATCAGCAGCGGGGAATCCGACGCCGCCAGGCTGTACGGACCGGGTGGCTCGACGATGCGTACCGATCGACGCAACTCATCCAGCTGGCTGCTCTGTTCTGCGGTCAGCTGGGCGGCGCGGGTGGGCGTGTCGCGCCACGCCGTGGATACCGCCCGCAGCAGCCCCAGGCGCAGCGGATCGAGCAGGCTGGCCGGCCGCAGGTTCGCTGCCGGATCCAGGACAGTGGCCACCTGGAGGTCGCGCAGCACATCTCGATCGCGTTGGATCTCCGACGTGACCTGGTAGGGGATCTCCTCGGCGATGGCTTGCGGTGGGTAGGTGACTGCGGCGGCGGAGCCGGTGGCGGCCCGGGTGGCGGCCAGCGCCGGCAGCTCGCGAGGCGTGACGAAGCCGGCGTCGAGCAGCTGCCTTGCAGTCGCCACGAGAGCCGTGGCGTCGGTCCCGCGGACCTGCCAGCGGCGCGGGGGCACCAGCAGGATTCCCCGGCCACTGGCGGCCCGGTACACCAGTGCACCGATCCCGTCTTGAGTCGACAGCGAGTTCATTGCCGGGGAGTTCGTCACCGGGAACGTCGTCGTGCTGGTCATCGTGCTGGTCAGCAGCGGATCGACGAGCAGCCCCACGGCGCTGTCGCGGCTGCCGGGAACCACTGCGCCGGGGTTGGCGGTACTTGAGGAGCCACCTACCAGGCCGACGACGTCGCGCGGGGGCAGTGGCTGCGGCGCGAGAGTACGCGGATCCAGCAGCACGGCGTGCGTCTGGAGCGTGGTGAGGTCGGCCAGCGTGCGCTCGTCGAGCATCTCCCCTAGCGGCCAGGCCACGCCGGTGAGCGGCTGCACCCCGAGCAGATCGCCCACCAGGCGCGCGCCGGTACTGGTCGCCAGCGCCTCCAGGTCGGTGAGCCCGGCCCGGGACAGGGCCACCAGGTCCGTGTCGGCGTAGGGCAGCGGCAGCACGCAGCGACCCTGGACCGCGGCGCGGAGTCGATCGAGCCAGCTACGGGCATCCCGCGCACCGGTGCCCTCGGTGATTCCGCGGGGGTCGGATACCTGGTAGCCCCGGCTCATCTCATCGAGGGTCTCCAGCAGTAGCGGGTCCACCGCGACGCACACCGCCGCAGCCAGCGGTGATCCCGGCGGCACCGCTTGTTCGAGGGCACCGAGCAAGCCATCCAGCCGCCCACCAGGAGCGATCTCAGCGGCCAATGGATCCGTTCCGGCACGGTCACTGCGGAGCAGGATCGGTTCCCCGGGCCCGGTCGGTAACCGCTCGGGCGTCGCGGCCAATGGCCACATGATGGTCAGGGGGGCCGGCTGCGGTGGCCGGTGCCACACCGGGCCGGGCGCAGACCCCGCGTTGGCGGGGGGAATGCCGAGCACGGGCAACAGCAGCGGAACCGACGCCAGCCGCGTCATCCCGCCGACGTCCGGCTTGCCGTTGAGGTTGATCAGCAGGGGATACACGCCCGGGTTGGTGATCTGCAAGGAATCCAGATCCGGTCCGCCAACCAGCGGCACGTCAAGCTGAAACGGGCTGCTGCGCCCGGGGGCGAGATCACCAGCTACCGGTTGGAATCGGGTGACGTGCGGCGCCTCCGCGTCGCCTTGGATGGCCCGGGTGACCGCCTCGTCGGAGTTCACGGCCTCGTCGCGCTGCAACCGGATCTGCAGCTGGCTGATCGGGTGGTCACCGACGTTGACCACCCGGCCGATCACCCGCAGCACCGGCGCGCTGGTGACGGTCACCACCCGGGGTGACAGATCGGACAGCTCCAGCCGGGCCAGCGTGTTCGGGCGCGGTGGTGGTTGCAGGGTCTGCCCCACCGCGACGCCGGGAAGGACACCGGCGATCAGCAATCCCAGGACCGCCACCAGGATGGCTGCGGCGCCGCGGGACAGCCGGGGTGTCACCCGCGGGGCCTCACGCCCGAGGTGATCAAGCCCGAGGTGATCAAGCTGAGTCCGCGAGCATCGTGGTGGCGCGCTGCACGAGGCGGCGCTCATCGGCGTAGGCCAACCGTGCCGGCAGGTCAGCCAGCGGCACCCAGGCCACCTCCGCAACCTCGTAATCGGCATCGGACAGCTTGCCGCCGACCGCGCGCAGCAGGAAATGGTGCACCGTCTTGTGAATGCGGCGGTCTTCAGCGACGAACCAGTAGTCAATGCTGCCCAGGGCGGCCACCACGGCGCTGTCGATCCCGGTCTCCTCGGCGACCTCACGCACCGCAGCCTGCTCCACTGTCTCGCCCTGCTCGACGTGACCCTTCGGTAGTGACCACAGCAACCTACCGCGACGGTCCAGCCGACCGATCACCGCCGCGTGCCCGGTTGCGGTATCCACTACCAGCCCACCCGCCGACGTTTCGGCCACGGTCCGCATCCGCGGCGCCCGGCGTTTCCCGTTGCCCTGACTAGTTGGCTTATGGGTGCCCTTGCCGCGACCGGACTTGTTGGAGGACGAGGGCATGACCTGATGGTATAGGCGCCGCCGCCTGGCTACCGTCTCAGCGGGGTCGTCCGCCTGCGGTGCTACCCGTTAGGCTCGCTCCTCGTGTCGGTTGGGGTGGGTCGGGCGCAGCAGAATGCTGTTGTGGAGCTGGTGCGGATCGCGCCGGTGGCTGATGAGCTGGCCGCCCGGTTCAGTGCCGCTGGTCACTCGCTGTATCTGGTGGGGGGCAGCGTGCGGGACGCCCTGCTCGGCCGGCTGGGCAGCCGTCTGATTGCCGGCTCCGCCGGCGGTCTGATTGCCGGCGGCCGTGACCTGGACTTCACCACCGACGCGCGGCCGGACGCGATCGCGGCGATCCTACGTGGCTGGGCGGACGCGGTGTGGGATACCGGCATCGCCTTCGGCACCGTCGGCGCGTCGAAGGACGGCATCCAGTGCGAGATCACCACCTACCGGGCCGACCGCTACGACCGGGTATCCCGCAACCCGGAGGTCGTCTTCGGTGACACCGTGGAGGACGACCTGGCCCGGCGGGATTTCACGGTCAACGCGATGGCCGTCCAGCTACCGTTGAAAGACCACGGCCGGTTCGTCGACCCGCACGGCGGGATGGCCGCGCTGGCTCGTCGTGAGCTGGATACCCCTGCTACCCCGGCCGAATCCTTCGCCGACGACCCGCTGCGGATGCTGCGGGCGGCCCGGTTCGTCTCCCAGCTCGGCTTTACCCTCGCGCCCCGGGTCCGGGCGGCGCTGGCTGCGATGGCGGGCGAGATCAGCCGGATCACCGCTGAACGAGTCGCTGCGGAGTTGTCCAAGCTCATGCTGGGGGCCGACCCGCGGTCCGGGGTCGAGCTGATGGTGGACACCGGGCTGGCCGCCTACGTGCTGCCCGAGGTCCCCGCGATGCGCCTGGAGATCGACGAACACCACCAGCACAAGGACGTCTACACGCACTCGTTGACGGTGCTCGACCAGGCGATCGCGCTGGAGGGCGGCGAGCCCGATCTGGTGCTACGGCTGGCCGCGCTGCTGCACGACATCGGTAAGCCGGCTACCCGCCGCCACGAGGCCGGCGGTGGGGTGAGCTTTCACCATCACGAGGTGGTGGGCGCCAAGATGGTCCGCAAGCGGCTGCGCGCGCTGCGCTACCCCACCCACGTCATCGAGGACGTCGCCCAGCTGGTCTTTCTGCACCTGCGGTTCCACGGCTACGGCGGCGGTGAGTGGACCGACTCGGCGGTGCGTCGCTATGTCACTGACGCAGGCGCGTTACTGCCGCGCCTGCACAAGCTGGTCCGCGCCGACTGCACCACCCGCAACCGTCGCAAGGCGCTGGCCTTACAGCGCGCCTACGACGAGCTGGAACGGCGCATCGACCGAATCCGCGCCGAGGAGGACCTGGCCGCGGTGCGGCCGGACCTCGACGGTAACGAGATCATGCAGCTGCTCGGACTGAAGCCCGGTCCGGACGTCGGCCGCGCCTGGCGGCATCTCAAGGAGCTGCGCTTGGACCGCGGCCCGCTGTCCCGCGAGGACGCTGAGGCCGAGCTGCGCCGCTGGGCTCGGGACAACCTCCCCGGGTAACGGTGGCAGGGTCGCCCTGCTCGTACGGCCAGACCTGTCTAGCCGGGATGCAGCGGGAATGCCCGTGATCGATCTCGGTGATCAGCTCAGTTGTTGCAGCGCGTGCAAGGCTGCCTGCCACACTGGTTCGGAAAGCACCAGTGCTCAGCGCTGGCCGGTACCGGAAGGACACCGTCTCCATGAGCCATCAGGATGGTGCTACTCCGCGATCTGACGGTTCGATGACTCGCGCCGTCGTGCCTGCCGACGAGGCGCTGGTCGTCCTGCTCGACGAGAGTCACCGCCCGATCGGGCAACTGCCGAAGTCGCAGGTCCACCACGCGCAGACGCCGCTGCACCGGGGTTTCTCCTGCTACATCTTCGACAGCTCCGGCCGGGTATTGATGACCCGCCGCGCCATCAGCAAGCGGACCTGGCCCGGGGTGTGGACCAATACCTGCTGCGGGCATCCGCTACCTGATGAACACGTCACCGACGCGGCGGCCCGGCGGCTGGCCGATGAGCTGGGGCTGCGGCTGACCCGCGCGGAGGTGGTCCTGCCCGAATTCCGTTACCGGGTGGTGGCGCCGGACGGGGTGGTCGAAAACGAGTTCTGCCCCGTCCTGGTAGGCAGTGCCGACGGTGAACCGGACCCCGATCCCACCGAAGTACTCGAATACCACTGGGCGTCCTGGCCGGCTGTCGTCGCTGTCGCCGACACCGCCCCGTGGACCCTCAGCCCCTGGTCCGCTCTGCAAATCCCACTCCTCGCCGCCGCCCACCCACCCCGACATGGAGACATATCGGGGTCAGAAGGGCCGGTTTTACCCCGATATGGAGACATGTCGGGGTGGGGCCGCGATGAGGGCGTGCAGGAGCGCGGCGACGAAGTAGATGGCGGCGGGGAACAGCAGTAGGTCGCCGTCGCGGCCATCGGCGGGTACCACCGTGGCGGCCACGGCAACGGCCAGCACGTAGCCGACGTTGAACACGGTGTCATAGAGCGCGAAGACCCGGCCCCGCGCGTTGTCTGAGACATCGGCCTGCACGGTGGCGTCCAGGCTCAATTTCACCACCTGGCCGGCAGTCGACAGCACGAACGCCGCCGCCAGGATCGTCGACATGATCATTGGTAGGCCGAGTACCAGGACCGCTATTCCGGCCACCACCAACGCTCCCCGCACGGTGTGTTGCCGGCCGAAGCGGGCCACCAGCGGGGGGGTGAGCACCGCCGCCAGCAGCAATCCGGCCGCCCCGGCGATGAGCAGTTCGCAAACTCCGGACAGCCCGGCGCGCAGTAGCCCATGAGAGGCGAAGGAGTTGCGATAGAGCAGCAACGCCACCAGGCTCGCCACGCCGAACGACAGCCGGTGTGCGAGCAACGCTGTCAGGCCGGCGGCGACAGTGGGTACCCGAGCCGCCGCGGCCACACCGTCGCGCAACCCGTGGGACACCACGGCGGGGACAGGCACGTTGGTGTGATCAGGACCCAGCTGGCCGCGACGAAAGCCGGTTGCGGCTACCGCTGCGACCACCGAGCCCAGCACGGCGCTGGCCGTCACCCAGGCTGACCCGGTGTTGCCAGAACCGATCAGCGCGCGCAGGCCGATGGCGCTGACCCCGCCCGCCACGGTGACCGCCGAGCCGACGGTGGCGGCCAGCGCGTTGGCATGCACCAGCTGCTGCGGGGCCGCGACGTGCGGCAGCGCCGCGGACAGCCCGGCCAGCACGAACCGGCTCAGCCCGGTTACCACCAGCGCTCCCAGGTATAGCGCCGGGCCGGCCATCCCCACTCCGACCGCGAGCGCCACCAGCACGATCGGCACACCACGCAGCAGGTTTGCCACGACCAGGATCCGGCGCCGGTCCCAGCGGTCCAGCAGCGCCCCGGTGAACGGACCCACCAGCGAGTACGGCAGCAGTAACACGGCAAGTCCGGCCGCGATCGCCATCGGGGTGGCCGCCCGTTCCGGATTGAACAGCACGGCCCCGCCCAGACCGGCCTGGAAGGCGCCGTCGCCCCACTGCGCGGCGAACCGGGAGGTCAGCAAGCGCCCGAATCCGGGATTGCCCATGAGTCGCCGGAAACCGAGCCGGTCGGCAGCCCTGGCGGGAACTTCGATTCGCGACTCGATGTGCGGCGGGGTCACGAGGATGCAGGCTAACGGTCTCGTTCGCTCTGGTGTGACCCATGTGACATGCGAGACCATGAACAGACGAGCGAACGGGTGAGGTGAACGCAGTGGACGTAGTGGAATCGGGTTCGGCACTGGTCGCCGCCCCCGGGCTGCGGGATCCCAACTTTCACCGCACCGTAGTACTGATCATCGAGCACCAGCCCGCGGGTACGCTCGGTGTGGTGCTCAACCGGCCCAGCGACGTGGCGGTGCGCGACGTGTTGCCGTTGTGGAGCCCGCTGGCCACGGTGCCGCGCGCGCTGTACGTCGGGGGGCCGATGCAGCAACGCGCCGCGCTATGCGTGGCCGCATTGCCCGCTGGGGTAGACGCCGACCGCACCGAAGGCATGATCAAGGTCCGCGGCTCGCTGGCCCTGGTCGACCTGGATGCCGATCCGGATCTGCTGGCACCGCGACTGCGTGGACTGCGGGTGTTCGCCGGATACGCGGGCTGGTCCCCAGGCCAGCTGGCCGCTGAGGTCAACCGTGGGGACTGGGTGGTGGTCCCGGCGTTGCCCGAGGACGTGCTGGCACCGACCGGCACCGACCTGTGGAGCCGGATCCTGCGCCGCCAGGGCCTGCCCTTAGCGCTGCTGGCCACCTACCCCGCCGATCCAGTATTGAACTAATCGGTGCCGGTGAGCTGCCGGCGGGGCGTTTCTCGTCGACTACGCCCGCCACATCCTCGGTTTCCGCGGCGAGATCACCGCCCTCGCAGTCACGCCACGGATGCTCGGTTGCGATGACCGACCTGCGCGCGGTCGTCACGTCGCTGGCACACACCGATGTGGCGACCTACATCCAAAGCGGCAACGTGGTGTTCAGCAGCGTCGAGACCGATACCGCCACGATCGCCGCTGCCCTCGAACGCGTGCTGTCCCGGCAGGAGCTGTCGCAGGTGGGCGCCGATAATCCCTATCCGGATGAGGGCAGCCGCGACGAGGCGACAATCGTCGGCCGCACAGTGTTCCTGCATACCCCGGACGGCGTCGGACGTAGCGAGCTGGCTGCCCAACTGGCCCGGACCGGCGGCCCACTCGCCCCCGGGGGCTCAGCGACGATGCCTAACTGGGCCACCGTGACGAGGTTGCTGGCCGTGCGCCGGCCTTGACGAGCACTGAGCTGATGGGCACTGAGATGACACATCCGACCCCGCCGCCACCGTCTGTCGAGCAGCTCACCCGAGCGCTGAGCGCCGTCGGTGATCTGATCGCCGGGATCCGAGAGGACCAGTGGTCGGCGCCCACCCCGTGCACCGACTGGACCGTGCACGACCTGGTCAACCATCTGGTCGGTGTCAACCTGGCCTTCGCCGCTCGACTGCGTGATCAGGTGCCGCCCGAGCTCGGCGCCGATCACCTCGGCGACAACCCCGCCGCCGCGTATCGCGCCACCAGCGCCGCGGTGCAGGCCGGCTTCGACCAGCCCGGCGCCGTGGAGCGGGCATACCACGGCCCGCTTGGGACTATCTCTGGCGCCGCGTGGCTGCACGTGCGCATCACTGACCTGCTCGCTCACGGCTGGGATCTCGCCCGAGCCACCGGCCAACCCGCGGAGTTGCCCGAGGACTTGGCCGAGCAGGCACTGGTCTTCTCTCGGGCACAGATGGCCACCGTGTCCCGCACCGGACGGTTCGGCCCCGCCCAGCCCGTCGCCGACGACGCCCCCGCCATCGACCGGCTCGTCGCCTTTCTCGGCCGCCCGGTCCGCGCAGACTAGGTTGGTAACCAATGAGGAAGAAGGGGGCCGCCGGCCCGGCCAGTTTCGGCGGTCGGCGCGAGCCGGTCGGCCCGGGTCAGGAGTCGGTGTGGGACTACCGCCAGCGCATCGTTTGTCCTGGTCACGATGTCGCCTCAGACTCTAGGGGCACACAGGGGGCACAAGAATCAGCATTCTTGCCATAGGCGTCGTCCACGGCCCGGCGCATCCTGTCCTCCGAGTTGGCCATCTCCATCTTTCGCGCGCTGCAGCAGCAACAGATCGATCTGGCTACCGATGTCAGGCTCACCGAGTCACCCTGGCGCGGCAGTCCGGGCAGACCTGACCCAGGTCGGGCGGGAACCCCGGCAGGGCCAGCCGCTCGCCGCGCAGGCCGATCGGCAGCGGCTGGAACTCGGCGCCGCACGCGGCATGCACGGATCGGGTGGCCGGCGAGTAGGTGCCACGGTGGGTGTCGGCGTCGGCCATGGAGCGGACGAACCACGCCGGGCGCGGCGGTGCGCTCACCTCAACCACTCGGTGAGTTGGTCGCGCAGCGCGGCCGCCTCGGCCTCGTCCAGCTCGATCCGGCACCCGACCGCGTGCGGGTCAAGCACGATCACGCCGTCTCGCTTCGTCATCAGCAGGTTCGCGAACCCGCGGGCGCCGGGGTGCTCAGTACAGGTGCCGTGGATGACTCTTCGCTTGCGTTCGGCGACGGATGGTGCTGGTGGTGCGTCAGTGGTGTCGAGGGTCACGATTCACGACGGTGAACGCGATCACTGCCGTGACCTTGACTGGCAGTCAAGATCACCCGGTCAACTGGCGGCCAGACCCATCCTGTAGGCCATGCCGCGCAGCTCGCGGCCTATCGCGTCCCGGCGCGCTCGGCGCATCAGGTCGGTGACGATCTCCCGGACGAACGGATTAGTGCGGACCCGTTGCGGCGCGAGCCGCTCCGCGGTGCGCAGCGCGGCAACGGCGTCTTGCCGGTGCGCCCGCTCAGTGGCCAGTCCCCGGCCGAGGTCGGAGTAGAAGCCGGCGCGTCGCGTCGCCGAGCGCACGGCGGTCGGATCGATATCGCGGGCCAACTCGCGCACCTTCGCACCTTCGCCGCGCTCCACGGCGAGAGTGACCCGCCAGAACCCGACGTTGGGAACACCGAAGGACTGGTGACCGAAGTTGGTTCCGTCGCCGACCCGGGCGGCCACGTCGGCGGCTTCGGCCTGGTGCTCGGCTGACTCGTCTGGGCGGCGCAGTGCCGCAGCGTTGAGCGCGCACGTCAGGTGCAGCATCCCGTACATCTCGGCGGCGCCCGGATCTGCGCCGACGCACGGCGCCACCCGGTCGGCCGCCCTGGCCGCGAGAGCCATGCTGCGTGCTCGCGCCGGGCTTGAGACGGCCTGCGCTCGCAGCAGCTCGGCCAGTGCGGTATGCGCCGGCGAGTCGAGCTCGGCGGCTACCGCGCGGGCGTGCATCGCGGCGACGGCCGCGAGATCCGGCTCGCCGAGGTGCTTGGCTGTGAAGGTCGCCGCGGTGTAGACGTCGAGCAGCCCGAGAAGCGCGTCACGGCGATAGACCCGATCACTTGCGGCGACCGCGTGGAGGTCCGTGATCAGACCCGGCAGCACAAAACCCATCCCGGCATAATCGGCCACCGGGCGCAGGTCGGCGTTCACGTGATGCAACGTCGCAGCCAGGTCGGGCCACGGGCGTCCAGCGTCGTCGGCCGGATCGTCGAGCACATTGTCGGCCAGCGCGACTCTCAGCGCCACCACCGCGGCGTGCGCCTCGCCCATCCCCTGGGCCGAGGTCAGCTCGTGAGCGCCGGCCAGTTCCCCGGGTGAGACCTCGAGCGCCCCGGCGA
The DNA here is from genome assembly GCA_035606945.1 of Pseudonocardiaceae bacterium. Classification (GTDB taxonomy): domain Bacteria; phylum Actinomycetota; class Actinomycetes; order Mycobacteriales; family Pseudonocardiaceae. Next base: position 157,978 of record DATNDR010000079.1, on the reverse strand, counting down.
GCGCTTCGAGCAGCGACCTGCTGTCCACTTGGCGGTCGCCTCGCTCCAAGCGGGACAGGTAGGACTCGGAGATCCCGGCCAGCTCGGCGACCACTCGAAGCGACTTGCCGCGCCAGTGTCGGATCTCGCGTAGCCGCTGGCCGATGGTCCGCGGTTGCCCAGCATCCATCCTCAGCACCAATCCCTCGCCGGTCCCCCGCTGATGCCCCCGGGAGCTACCCGGGGGCGCGTGTACCAGCGAGGGAGGTACGCCACCCAGGCTACGCGGCCCCCAACGGCAAAACGGTCACACAGCGGCCGCGCAGCAGCATTCTGCGGCGTCGGTGTGCCGGGTGAGCACCGCGGCCAGGGTGACCGCATCCTCCGGGCACAGCCGCGCTGTCTTGATCGTGATGCCCCAGTCGATCGACAGCCTTACCTCGAGGCCGTCGTCGGAGTCGCCCAGCGCCACGCCGACCAACACCGGCCAGGCGTCGAGCGCGGTGGCGTGCCCGACGTGCACCGTCGCGCCGTCCGGGCCGATGTAGCAAGCGTCGGTATCGCGCCAGGGGTGATGAATGATGGTCATGGGTCGGAGCTCCGTTCCGATCAAAGGCCCCGGCCCGCGCTGAGATCGCGGGTTCGCGGCCGCCTATTTGGCGGCATCGTCGGTGCCCGGGCATGTGGTGGAGCGCGAGGTAAATGATCTCGCTTGGGGCACACTTGGGGCACAGGACGCTCCCAAAGGTGGGAAAGGTCGACAAACGATGAGATGGAAACTCGCAGGTCAGCCCCCGTCTCGACCGGTTGACGTGCACCCGGTCGGCCCAGGTCAGGAGTCGGTGTGGGACTACCCACGGCCCCCTCGGGCTGAGCGGGTGTCGCGCCGGGTGCGGATCGTGCACGGCGGCATCCTGGTGCTCGACACCGATGACGTGGTGCGGGTGCTGGAGACCTCGCACCCGCCGACGTACTACCTGCCGCGCTCGGAGTTCCGGGTTCCGCTGATGCCGTCGCCGCGGCTGACCATGTGCGAGTGGAAGGGCGAGGCCTGCTACGTCGATGTCGAAGTGCCCGGCGTCGCGCCGCTGCGCGAGGTCGGATGGTGGTACCCGCAGCCCGATCTGCGCTACCCACAATTGACCGATCGGGTCGCCGTCTACGCCACCCCGTTCGACGAGGTGACCCTGGACGGCGAGCCGGTGACCCCGCAACCGGGTGAGTTCTACGGCGGCTGGATCACCGCCGACGTCGTCGGCCCGTTCAAAGGCGGCCCCGGCAGCTGGGGCTGGTGAGCCCTTTGTCCTCACCGGGGCGAGTCGCTGCCGGCTGGTTGAATCGGCGACGTGCTGTTCGCTGAGATCGTGGCCGCCTCGGCCGCCGTGGGCGGCACCCGATCGCGGCGGACGAAGGTCGAGATTCTGGCCGCGGCGCTGCGCGCGCTGGCGCTGGCGGAGGTCGAGCCGGCGGTGGCGTGGCTGGCCGGTGAGCCGCGCCAGGGCCGGATGGGTATCGGGTGGCGCACTCTTGCCGCGGTCGGGTCCCCGGCATGCCAGGCAGCGCCGGAGGGGGTGCTCACCGTCGAACGGGTGGACGCCGCCCTCGACGCGCTGGCCGGTTGCGCCGGCACCGGTTCGGCAGGCCGCCGCGCGATCCTGCTGGCCGAGCTGTTCGGTGCGGCGACCACCGACGAACAGCAGTTCCTGCGACGGTTGCTCATCGGCGAGCTGCGCCAGGGTGCCCTGGAAGGGGTACTCACCGAAGCGGTGGCGGTCGCCGCGGCGGTGCCCGCCGAGCAGGTCCGTCGGGCGCTGATGCTCTCCGGCCGGCTCCCGGTGACGGCTCGGGCGGCATTCGCCGGCGGCGCCGAGGCGCTGGCGACGTTTCGGCTTGAGGTCGGCAGGGGTGTGCGCCCGATGCTGGCGTCACCGGCCACCAGCCTGGACGACGCGCTCGCCGAGCTGGGAAGCGGCGGCCGCGGCGTTACCGTCGAGTACAAGCTCGACGGCGCGCGCATCCAACTGCACCGCGACGGCGACCACGTTCGGGTGTTCACTCGCAGCTTGCGCGACATCACCGCCGCGGTGCCCGAGCTGGTCGAGCTGGGCTGCGCAGTGCCCTGCCGCTCCACCGTGCTGGACGGCGAGTCGCTGGCGCTGACCGATGAGGGCCGGCCCCGCCCGTTCCAGGAGACCATGAGCAACACCAGCGCCGGCGTGCTGGTGCCGCGGTTCTTCGACTGCCTGCATCTGGACGGGTTCGACCTGCTCGACGCACCGTTGGCCGAGCGGCTCGACGCGCTCGCGCGGGTCGCAGCCCCATACCGGATGCCCGGCGTGGTCGCGCCCGACGGTCAGCAGGCCGCCGCGCTGCTGGACGAGGCGCTGGCTGCCGGGCATGAGGGCGTGATGGTCAAGTCGCTGGACGCGCCATACGCCGCCGGCCGCCGGGGCCGGGCCTGGCAGAAGGTCAAGCTCGCACACACCCTGGACCTGGTGGTGCTGGCCGCCGAGTGGGGATACGGTCGGCGCACTGGACTGCTGTCGAACATCCACCTCGGGGCGCGGGACCCGGACGGCGGGCCGCCGGTGATGGTGGGCAAGACGTTCAAGGGCATGACCGACGCGCTGCTCGCCTGGCAGACCGAGCAGTTCTCGGCCCGGGCGCTACGGCGCGACGGGCACGTGGTGCACCTACCGCCGGAGTTCGTGGTGGAGATCGAGCTGGATGGAGTGCAGGCCAGCGTCCGCTACCCCGGCGGGGTTGCGCTGCGTTTCGCCCGGGTGCAGCGCTACCGGCCGGACAAGACTCCCGCCGAGGCGGACACCATCGACACGGTGCGCGCCCTGTTGACTGGCTAAGTCAGATCCCGCAGCCTCCGCCGCGGCAGGTGCATCCCGCGCAACCACCCGGCGGCGGTGGGATGGTGGCGACCGCAACTCGGTGGCCCAGCAATCCTCCGGCCAGCAGCAGTCCTAACGTGCCTGCGCCGGTCACCGCAACGATCACCGTGAGCGCCGAGCCGGCCGACCCGAGGGCCAGCCCGCCACCAACAGCGCAGACCGCGCCTGCCGCGAGTACCGGGGGGGCAGCCACCCGATTTGCCGCGATGAAAGCGGCGTCCGAGCGCAGCGTCGCGGGGGTGCGGATGCCGGCGAAGCGGTTGCGCGGCAACCGCTGCCACCAGCCGAGCAGTCCGACAGTGAGCAACGCGACGCCGGCGATCACCAGGACCACCCCGAGCAGCATGGACGCCCGCACGCAGGCCAGGATAGCGGTGCTGAAAACTCGATTGGTCGACCCGCTATGGTGGATGCCGTGAGCACGGCCCGCCTGCTCCTTCCCAGGCCGCGCTGACCGGCGACGACGTCAGCGCGGCGACCCCTCATGGCCTCCAAGACGGCCTTGGGGGGCTTCGTTGTTCCTGGGGAGTTCCTGGGGGACTGTCCCCTGATTACGGCCGGGCCTGGAAGGACGACATGAGCAGCACCGAAGAGGGCGATGTCTCTGCCGAAGTCCCGGCGCACCGCTACACCGCGGCGCTGGCGGGTGAGATCGAGCGCCGGTGGCAGCGCCAGTGGACCGAACGCGGCACCTTCTACGCGCCCAACCCGGTCGGGCCGCTGGCGCCCGCCGACGGTGTTGTGCCCGAAGACAAACTGTTTGTGCAGGACATGTTCCCCTACCCGTCCGGCAATGGCCTGCACGTCGGGCACCCGCTGGGTTACATCGGTACCGACGTGTTCGCCCGCTACCAGCGGATGACCGGGCGCAACGTGCTGCACACCATGGGTTTCGACGCCTTCGGGTTGCCGGCCGAGCTGTACGCGGCCCGGACCGGGACTCACCCGCGCACCACCACCGCGGCGAACATCGGCCGCTACCTGGCGCAGATCCGCCGGCTGGGTCTGGGTCATGACGAGCGTCGCCGGATCGCCACCACCGACGTCGAGTACTACCGCTGGACGCAGTGGATCTTCCTGCAGATCTACCACGCGTGGTACGACACGGCAGCACACCGGGCCCGGCCGATCGCGGAGCTGGAGGCCGAGTATGCCCAAGGCATCCGGCCCACCCCGGATGGCCGGCACTGGGCTGAGCTGACCTCCGACGAGCAGCGCAAGGCCATCGATTCGCAGCGGCTGGTGTACCTGTCCGAGGCGCCGGTGAACTGGTGCCCGGGGCTGGGCACGGTGGTGGCCAACGAGGAGGTCACCGCCGAAGGTCGCAGTGATCGTGGGAACTTCCCGGTGTTCCGGCGCAACCTGCGGCAATGGATGATGCGCATCACCGCCTACGCCGACCGGCTGCTGGACGACCTGGACCGGCTGGATTGGCCGGAGAAGATCAAGACCATGCAGCGCAACTGGATCGGCCGCTCCTCCGGCGCCCGGATCCGGTTCCCAGTAGGGGGCTCTCCAAGTAGCACCAACCCCCGGGTTGGTGCTACTTGGAGACCCGCCAACGTCGAGGTGTTCACCACCCGCCCGGATACCGTGTTCGGGGCGACCTATCTGGTGCTGGCGCCCGAGCACCCGCTGGTCACCGAGATCACGGCGACGCAGTGGCCGCCGGAGACCGACAGCCGCTGGACCGGTGGGGCCGCCACCCCGGCCGACGCGATCGCGCGGTACCGCCGCGCCGCCGCGCAGCGGTCCGAGCTCGAACGCCAGGAGACCCGGGACAAGACCGGCGTCTTCACTGGTACCTGCGCCACCAATCCGGCCACCGGCCGGCTGATCCCCATTTTCATCGCCGACTACGTGCTGATGGGCTACGGCACCGGCGCGATCATGGCGGTGCCCGGTCAGGACCAGCGCGACTGGGACTTCGCGGAGGCCTTCGGGCTGCCGATCGTACGTACCGTGGCCCCACCGGAGGGCTTCGACGGGCAGGCCTACCCCGGCGAGGGCCCAGCGATCAACTCTGCCCAACAGAACGGACTCAGCCTGGACGGGCTGGGCGTCGAGGAAGCCAAGAAGGCGATCACCGACTGGCTGGAGGCCAACGGCGCCGGCGAGGGCACCGTGCAGTACAAGCTGCGCGACTGGCTGTTCGCCCGGCAGCGCTACTGGGGCGAACCGTTCCCGATCGTCTATGACGACGAGGGCCGGCCGCACCCGCTGCCCGAATCGATGCTGCCCGTCGAGCTACCGGACGTGGCCGACTATTCGCCGACCACCTTCGACCCCGATGACGCCGACTCCGAGCCCTCCCCACCGCTGGCCAAGGCCACCGACTGGGTTGAGGTCCAGCTGGACCTGGGCGACGGCCTGAAGACCTACCGCCGGGACACCAACGTGATGCCGCAATGGGCGGGCTCGTGCTGGTACCAGCTGCGCTACATCGACCCGCACAACTCCGAAGTCATCTGCGACCCGGTCAACGAGCGGTACTGGATGGGCCCGCGCCCGGCGCTGCACGGCCGCAACGACCCGGGCGGCCTGGACCTGTACGTCGGCGGCGTGGAGCACGCGGTGCTGCACCTGCTGTACTCCCGGTTCTGGCACAAGGTGCTCTACGACCTGGGCCATGTGTCCTCCGAGGAGCCCTACCGGCGGCTGTACAACCAGGGCTACATCCAGGCCTTTGCCTACACCGACGCCCGGGGCGTCTACGTCCCCGCCGACGAGGTCGTCGAGGAACCCGACGGTCACTACACCTGGCGCGGCCAGCAGGTCCGCCGCGAGTACGGGAAGATGGGCAAGAGCCTGCGCAACTCCGTGTCCCCCGACGAGATGAGCGACACGTACGGCGCGGACACGCTGCGGGTGTACGAGATGTCGATGGGTCCGCTGGACGTCTCCCGTCCGTGGGCCACCAAGGACGTCGTCGGCGCGTACCGCTTCCTGCAGCGACTGTGGCGCAACCTGGTCGACGAGCACACCGGCGAGCTGCGGGTGGTGGACACTGAACTGGACCCGGATGTGGCGCCCGATCTGGACACCCTGCGAGCGCTGCACCGGGCGATCGACGGGGTGCGCCAGGACTATGCGGCGCTGCGGCTCAACACCGCGATCGCCAAGCTCATCGAGCTGAACAATCACCTCACCAAGGCGTACGGCGCTAGCCCGGGAACCCCGCGGGCGGTGGCCGAGCCGCTGGTGCTGCTGCTGGCGCCGGTGGCCCCGCACATCGCCGAGGAGCTGTGGTCGCGTCTCGGCCACGATCAGTCGCTCGCACACGGGCCGATGCCCCAAGCGCAGCAGCGTTACCTCGTCGAGGACACCCTCGAGTACCCGATCCAGATCAACGGCAAGGTTCGCTCCCGGGTGGTGGTACCCACCTCGGCGAGTCCGGATCAGGTGCGCGCCGCGGCGCTGGCGCAAGCCCGCATCGCCACGTTGATCGACGAGCAGGAGCCCCGCAAGGTCATCGTGGTCCCCGGCCGCCTGGTCAACCTCGTCATCTGACGCCACCCCCACCCCCACCCGGGCGTGTCGCGCTCTGGTGCCCCATGTGTCGTGCCCCGGTGCCCCGTATGTCGCAGGATTTCGGCAATGCCACTCGCCGTAGCCGGCCCACTGGAGACTCGTCGACAAGACCGGCGGGTAGACGCGCGTGCTGACCCACGCCACGGCCCGCATGGCGGGCGCACATGCTCGCCCAGCCGGCTAGCGCTGAGCTGGTTGCCCACGTTGTCCGTTGGCGGCTCAACGCGCGAGCAACGCGTTCGCGGACATCCCGGATGACCGCACCAACGTGCGGATGCGGGAGAGGTCGGCGTAGTCGGCGGTGAAGGTGACCAGCTTCTGGTCGGGGTCGTCAGCGGCGGTCAGCACGACGTGGCGCATGGTCACCTCGCCGAGTTGGGGGTGACGCAGCCGCTTGAGGCCGGACCCGAGCGGGGCCACCTGGTGGTGCGGCCACCAGGCGCGCACCGCCGAGCTGGCGGCGTGCAACCGCTCGATCAGCTCACCGAAACCGGGGTCGTCCGGATGCTGGGCCGCCGCGGAACGCAACCGCGCTAGCAGCATCGACGCCTCATGCTCCCAGTTGACCAGGACCGACCGCGCTGCCGGGTGGGCGAAAGTCCACCACACCATATTCCGCTCCGCCGGGGGCAATGCCGCCCAGTCTGTCCAGAGCACCCGAGCTGCCCGATTGGCGGCCAGCACGTCCCATCGGCGGCCAGTCACGTACGTGGGGCACGGATCGAGCCTGGTCACCAGCTCGGCCAGGCCAGCCGCCAGCGTCTCGACGGTGGGTGGCGCCGGCGGCGGGGCGTCGTGCGCCAGCTGGTGCAGGTGGGCGCGCTCGGCGGCGTCCAGGCGCAGTGCCGCGGCCAACGAATCGAGTACCTGCCGAGAGGGACGCAGCTCGCGGCCCTGTTCCAGGAACGTGTAGTAGGTAGGCGAGATCGAAGCCAGGGCGGCCACCTCTTCGCGGCGCAGCCCTCGGGTACGGCGCCGGCTACCCGGTGGCAGGCCCACGTCGGCCGGCTGCAGCCGCTCGCGTCGGGAGCGCAGCAAATCGCCCAACTCGCGAGGGTTCACCGCCACAGTAGTACTCCTATTACCAGTATCAGCACCCTGTGGATACCACTTTAACTGCGCACCATCGTCGTGTTCATGAAGCAACGCACTCTTGGCCGTGCCCGACATGGAGACATATCGGGGTCGTAGAGGCCCCTGACATCCCGATATGTCTCCATGTGGGGCGCAGTGGGGCAGTGGGGCAGTGGAGGGGCTCAGGCGGGTGGTCCGGTGATGCGGTGGCAGAGCCAGGCCAGGGCGAGGGGGTAGCGGTAGTCGATCCGGCCATGGCCGGCGTCGAACAGCTCGAAGTGGACCCGCTGCTCGGGCACGCCGGCGGCGAGCAGCGCCTCGTGGAAGGCCTTCGCGCCGAGGTCCAGAAACCACTCGTCCCGGGTGCCGGCGTCCAGCCACACCGCGCGCAGCGAGCGCAGCGCGTCGGCGTACCGCGGCGCCATCCGCACCGGGTCCCAGTCCAGCCAACGCTGCCACACCGACGGGCGGATCACCCCGGTGCACGGGTCGAATGGCAGCTCCGGCGTGCCGTCCTCCCGCGCCGAGAAACAGGCAGAGATGCCCAGCATCATCAGCAGATGCTCATCGGCCGGCTTGGTGAACGCGGTCCGGGACTGGAAATCGGCCCACCAAGCGTGAATGTCACCGTGGTAGTCGCGTAGGTGGCGCACTGACTTGCCGAACTCCGGCAGATAGCACAGCTCGTAGAGCGCGTCGCCGGCGTGACTGGCGAAAGCGCCGAACAGGTCCGGGCGCAACATCGGGGTGATCATGGCGCCGAACCCGCCGGAAGACTTGCCGGTGATCGCCCGGTGCGCCCGATCAGCCAGCGTCCGGTACCGCGCGTCGATGAACGGCACGACTTCCTCGCACAGGTAGCTGTGGTAACGCCCGGTGCCCGGGGAGTCGACGAACTGGCTGCCGCCGTATGCGGTCCAGGCGTCGACGAACACCACCACTGCCGGCGGCACATCGCCAGCGGCGAACACCGCGTCAGCAGCCTCGGGAAAGGTCTGCCGGTACGCAGTGCGGTTGCCCCACATCGCCAGCTGCCCGGTATAGCCCTGGAGTACGTACACGCTCGGGTAGCGCTGTTTGGAGCTGTCGTAACCGGGCGGGACATAGACCCACAACGGGCGGCGCGCGGGATCGTCCAGGAAGTTGTCCCGCAGCAGCTCGCTGCCGATCACGTGTTCGTCGATCCGCCCGGCGAGTTCAGCGGAATAGGGCAACATGGGAAGTGATCACCTGAGCATGAGGAGACGACACACCGGGCACGAGAGCACGACACGCCGGGGTTAGCGGTCCAGGTCGCCGCGGATGAAGGCTTCGACGGCCGTATACGCGTCGGAGTCGGAGCACTGCTCGGGCGGTGACTTCATGAAGTACGACGACGCCGAGATGATCGGCCCGCCGATACCACGATCCGCCGCGATCTTCGCTGCCCGGATCGCATCGATGATCACACCGGCGGAGTTCGGCGAATCCCACACCTCCAGCTTGTACTCCATGTTCAGCGGCACGTCACCGAACGCCCGGCCCTCCAGCCGCACGTAGGCCCACTTGCGGTCGTCCAGCCACGGCACATGGTCCGAGGGCCCGATGTGCACCGCCGCCTTCTCCATCTCGTGCGGCACCTGCGAGGTCACCGACTGGGTCTTGGAGATCTTCTTCGACTCCAGCCGCTTGCGCTCGAGCATGTTCATGAAATCCATGTTGCCGCCGAAGTTGAGCTGGTAGGTCCGCACCAGCTCAACCCCGCGGTCCTCGAACAGCTTGGCCAGCACCCGGTGCGTGATCGTCGCTCCGACCTGTGACTTGATGTCATCACCGATGATCGGCACCCCGGCCGCGGTGAACTTGTCCGCCCACACCGGATCCGACGCGATGAACACCGGAAGCGCGTTGACGAACGCCACGCCGGCGTCCAGCGCGCACTGCGCGTAGAACCGGTCCGCCTGCTCCGAGCCCACCGGCAGGTAGGACACCAGCACATCGGCCCCGGACTCGCGCAGCACCTCCACGACGTCCACCGGCGGCTCGTCGGACTCGGTGATGATGTCCCGGTAGTACTCGCCCAACCCGTCCATGGTGTGCCCGCGCGCCACCGTGACGCCCAGCGGCGGCACGTCGCAGATGGAGATGGTGTTGTTCGCACTGGCCACGATGGCCTCGGACAGGTCGCGCCCGACTTTCTTGGCGTCGACGTCGAACGCGGCGACGAACTGCAGGTCACCGACGTGGTAAGTGCCGAAGCGCACGTGCATCAGACCGGGCACTCGGATTGCCGGGTCGGCATCGCGGTAGTACTGCACGCCCTGTACCAGGGAGGCAGCGCAGTTGCCGACGCCCACAATGGCGACCCGGATCGAGGAACCGGCGTCGCGGCCTTCAGTCATGGTCCGCCCTTTCAGTTTCGTCATGTGACGGTGCTGGGTTCGCCTGCTCGTGGGCGATCAGTTCATTGAGCCAGCGCACCTCACGCTCGCTGGTCTCCAGACCCATCCGGTGAAGCTCGAGGGTGTATCGGTCGATCTGGTCCCCGGTGCGCGCCAGCGCGGCGCGCAAGCCCTCGCGACGTTCCTCGACCCGGCGCCGCCGGCCCTCCAGGATGCGCATCCGCACCTCGGCGGGGGTCCGGGAGAAGAAGGCCAGGTGAACCCCGAACCCGGAGTCCTCCCATGTTTGCGGGCCGGCGTCGGCCAGCAGGGTGGCGAAACGTTCCTTGCCGTCGGCGGTGAGCCGGTACACCCGCCGGCCGCGGTACGACCAGCCCGCGCCCCGGCCGGCGGGTAGCTCCGGTCCGGGTGCGGCGTCCGCAGCGTCCTCGCTGATAAAGCCCTCGCGCTGCAACCGGCGTAGCGTGGGATACAGCGACCCGAACGAGCAGGCGCGGAACGTCCCGAGCAGCCCGGTGAGGCGTTTGCGCAGCTCGTAGCCGTGCATCGGGGCGTCATGGAGCACCCCGAGCACCGCTAGCTCCAGCACGCGGCACCTCCAGAAGGCCGATGGCCCGCTGACGACGATGTATAGCTGCATTATATCGCGGCGATACATCATCAAGCAGATGATCAGCTGCGGTACCGCCCGAACGCCCGAGCGATGATCACCCGCCGGGTGCGTAGGCTGTGGAGCATGCGGACCCAACGACAGGTCGTGGACTACGCGTTGCAGCGCCGTGCGCTGCTCGCCGAGGTCTACGCCGGCCGGATCGGCTTCGCGGAGGTCTGCGACGCGACCCCGTACTTGCTGCGAGCGGCGAAGTTCCACGGCGAGGTCAGCTCCGTCACCTGTCCGCTGTGCCGCAAGGAGCCCCTGACGCTGGTGTCGTGGGTGTACGGCGGCGAGCTCAAGCACGCGGCTGGATCGGCCCGCAGCGCCGACGAGCTGAACCGGATGGCGACGCTGTACGAGGAGTTCAGCGTGTTCGTCGTCGAGGTGTGCCGGACGTGTAGTTGGAACCATCTCGTGCAGTCGTATGTCCTGGGTACCAGCGGTGTGGGCAGTAGGCGATCCCGCCGCAAGACTGTGGCGGGTAGCGGCGCGGAGTAACCCGCCGCCAGCCTTGAGTTGCGCCCTGGCTAGCGTGCCCCTGCACAAAACCCTCGCGAGCCGAGTACCGGTCTTGGAGGACAACCCGTGAGCGACGAGCGACACGACGGCAGGCGCGGCCCGGCTCAGCGGGCGGCACAGCCGTGGGCTCCGCCGCAGGACTGGCCGCCCGAGCGTTTCGGCCAGGCTCGATCACCCGAGGACCGGACGTCTGCTGCGGGTGGGCCGCTCATGTCCCTTGACGGGGAGCCCGAGCTGCTCACTCACCCGACGCCGCCGATGGGGCCGAAATGGCACGGCCCGGGATACGACGGCTGGTCTGCCGGCTCGAAAGGCTCCGGCGGCAGCGGCTCGGGGTGGCCGCCACGCTGGGGCCGCGCGGCCAAGATCGCTTTGGGTGGTCTGCTGGTGTGCATTCTGCTGCCGGTGCTGGCGTTCTTCGCCGGTTGGCTGTTCCTGTCCGTGCCCTCGCCGACGGCGCTGGCGGCCGAGCGCAAGCAGGTCACCACGATCATGGCCGGCGACGGGACCACCGAGATCGGCCGCTATGTCCCGGAGGACGGCAACCGGGTTCCGGTGAGCCTGTCGCAGGTGCCCATGCGCGTGCAGAACGCCGTACTGGCTGCGGAGGACCGCAGCTTCCGGTCCAACCCGGGGTTCGATATCACCGGCATCGCCCGGGCCACCTGGCGGCAGCTCAACGGGGGCAGTGGGGGTGGCTCCACGATCACCCAGCAGTACATCAAGGTGGCCACCGGGCACGACGAGTACAGCATCTTCCGCAAGTTCCGCGAGGTGATCGTCGCAGCCAAGATCACCAAACAGGAATCCAAGGACCGGATCCTGGAGGACTACCTCAACACGATCTACTTCGGTCGCGGTGCCTACGGCATCGAGGCCGCCAGCCAGGCCTACTTCCGCAAAGACGTGCAGAACCTCACCGTCGCCGAGGCGGCGGTACTGGCCGCCGCGATCCGGTCCCCCTCCCGCCTGGATCCGGCCAAGAACCTGGCGCAGGCACAGACCCGGTGGAATTTCGTGCTCGACGGCATGGTGTCGCAGGGGTGGCTGTCCCCGGCGGATCGCAGCGTCGGGCTGTACCCGCAGACGGTTCCCCCGACCCAGGCCGCAGGCGAACCGACCGACGATCGTGCACACATCATCGACCGGGTGATGGACGAGCTGGAAAAGCAGGGCATCAGCCGGGCCCAGCTCGCCGTCAACGGTGGCAAGATCATTACCACCATCGACCCCCGAGCCCAGCAACTGGCCCGCGATGCGGTCCAGACCGAGCTGCGCGGCCAGCCGGCGAACCTGCACTCGTCGCTGGTAGCGATTGATCCCCGCAGTGGAGCGGTGATCGCCTACTACGGCGGATCGCAGGGCAACGGCTTCGATCTGGCCGGCGGTCCGGCATGGAACCCCGGCTCGGCGTTCAAACCGTTCACCATGCTGGCCGCCCTGGAGCGCGACATCGGCATGAACTCGAAGTACGACGGCGAATCTCCACTGATCATCGACGGTCGTTCGTACGCGAACTCGGAGAGCAAGAACTATCCCCAGCTGACCCTGCACGACGCGATGACCAAGTCGGTCAACACCGCCTTCGTACGGCTGGCCCAGGACGTCGGACCGCAAGCGGTCCGGGATGCCGCGATCCAGGCGGGAATCCCGGAGCAGATCAACGGCAAGCGCTCCATGTCCGAGCCGGACAGTGCAGCGCCGGGACTGGGCATCACTCTCGGCCAGTACCCCGTGCACACGATCGACATGGCCAGCGCCTACGCGACCTTCGCCGCTGACGGAATGCGGCATGAGCCGTTCTTCGTCCGCCAGTACAACAACTCCCGGGGCACCGTGGAATTCCAGCACGTCGACAAGCCGCAGCAGGCCCTCGACCAGGTCGACACCGATCGCAACAGCCAGCTGGCACGCAACGTGACTGCCACGCTGACCGACGTCGCGCGCAGCTCGCAGATCCCGTTGGCCGGTGGCCGGCAGGTGGCCGCCAAGACCGGCACCCAGCAGCGTGGCGACAGCGCCGACAACTCCGCTGCCTGGACCGTCGGCTACACCCCGTCGATCTCCACCGCGGTCTGGGTCGGTGACCCGGCCAACACGGCGATCAAGACCGCCAACGGCGCTGACATCTTCGGCCGGGGCGTGCCGGGACTGATCTGGCAGCGGTTCATGAATTCCTACTTGATGAACACTCCGCTGGAAACCTTCCCGCCGTTCACGCTGATCGGCCCGGCGCCGCCCCCTGTCGAGGCGCCGGCGCCGACGCGGGTCAAGCAGCCACGCGAGGTCACGCCGACTGCCACCCCGGAGCCGAACGACGAGGACCTCACCCCGGCTCCGACCACGACCACGGAGAAGCCGACCAGGACGACCAAGCCGCAACGCAACTGTTTCCCGTTCTGCGATGGCCCGACAACCGGCGATGACAATCCGGCGGCCGACCAGGACAATACGGCCGCTGATCAGGACAACGGGGCACGAGACGATGGACCGCCGGGCCGTCCGCGGCACTTCTGAGCACCCGTTCGCAGTCTCATCGCCGTGACTGTTCGGGCGAGCACGCAGGAGGGCACCGCCGGCCCGGCCGGCGTCTCCCTTGACCCTCGCTCCCTAACCCCCATCGGATCCCCCGCCGACCCCGACATGGAGACATATCGGGGTATCTCGGGCCGCTTTTACCCCGACATGTCTCCATGTCGGGAGCTGCCGGCGGCACAGCAGCGGGTGGTGCCCAGCTGGACTGACCCGGTGGCGGCTCGGGCCAGCAGGATCGTCGGTGGTCCGCTGGGTCGCCACGCGGTCATCGGCCGGCACTGGTTCTGGACCCCGCTGCGGGTGGTGCTGCTGTTCGCCACGATCACCTTGGCGTTGGGCTGGCTGGCCAAAGCGCCCTGCGCACAGATCTACCGCGACAGCGGGGGTGTCCTCCAGGTGGACTGGCGCGACGGACGCCAGTACAAGGCGATGTGCTACTCGGACACCATCCCGCTCTACACCGCAGAACGGCTGAACCGTTCCGGGCTGGGCGGCTTTCCCTACGCCACCTCATGGGTCGAGCATCGGGGCGAACCCGGCGAGCAGCGGCGGTACATGGAGTACCCGGTACTCACCGGTATGTACCAGTGGGTATTCGCCAAGCTCGGGCAGAGCTGGGTGGTTCTGGCCGGTAGCGGCTGGCTGCCCACCTCGGCCCCGGCCATCGTGTATTTCAACATCAGCGCGCTGGGCTTGACTGTCGCGTGGTTGGTGACGGTGTGGGCGCTGGTGCGGTTGTCCCCGCGACGACCGTGGGACGCCGCGCTGGCTGCGTTATCGCCGTTGGTCGTCGTACACGCCTTCACCAACTTCGATGCGCTGGCCACCGCGCTGGCCACCACCGGATTGCTGGCGTGGGCACGGCGACGTCCGGTGCTCACCGGCGTGCTGCTCGGATTGGGCGCCGCCACCAAGTTCTACCCGGCGTTACTGCTGCTGCCGATCGTGCTGGTGAGCCTGCGGGCAGGGCGGCTACGGGCCGGGTTGACCGCGGTCGCTGCGGCAGCAGTGTCCTGGACGGTGGTCAACCTGCCGATCGCGCTGCTGTTTCCGGCCGGGTGGGCCGAGTTCTTCCGCCTCAACAGCCGCCGTGGCGCCGACCCGGACACGCTGTACACCGCGTTGTCCGTCTTCACCGGCTGGCCAGGGTTCGCCGAGGTGCGCACCTTGAACCTGGTCAGCGCAACCCTGTTCGTGGTGGCCTGCGCGGCGATCAGCTGGGTGGCCCTCACAGCGCCGCGCCCTCCTCGGCCGGCTGCGCTGTGCTTTCTGGTGGTGGCCGCGTTCCTGCTGGTCAACAAGGTATGGAGCCCGCAATATTCGTTGTGGCTGGTGCCGCTGGCGGCGCTGGCCATCCCGCGGTGGAAACCGGTGCTGGCCTGGATGACTGTCGATGCGCTGCTGTGGGCTCCGCGAATGGCCTACTACCTCGGCCCCGCGCACAAGGGGCTATCCATCGAGCCCTTTCTCGGCGCCGTCCTGATCCGTGATACCGCAGTATTGCTGCTCGTCGCCCTCATCCTCCGCGACATCTACCGCCCGCCCTACCCACCCCACCCCCCGTCCTACCCCGACATGGAGACATATCGGGGTCAAACTGGGTCCGCTGACCCCGATATGTCTCCATGTCGGAGTAGGGCTAGCTGAGCTGGGCTCGCAGCCAGGCGATGTCGTCGGCTTGGGTGCTGGGATCGGTTTCGAGGATGACGGGAGCGTTGGCGGCTGCGCAGACTGCCACCAGCTGGTCGGGCTCGATGGTGCCCGCTCGCAACGGCGCGTGGCGGTCTCGTGCCGAACCGAACTCGTCGCGCGAGTTGTTGCAGTGCACCAGGTCGATCCGGCCCGTGATGGCCATGACCCGATCGACGGCATCGACCAGATTTTCTCCGGCGGCGAATGCGTGGCAGGTGTCCAGGCAAAAGCCGACATCGTAGTCACCGATCGCGTCCCACAACCGGGCCAGCGAATCGAACCGCCGCGCCATCGCGTTGTCGCCGCCTGCGGTGTTCTCCACCAGGATCCGGGTGGCGAAACCGCCCTCATCGGCTTGCCGGTCGAACATCTTGCGCCAATTCTCGACACCCTGCGCAGGATCCTCACCCTTGGCCAGATGGCCGCCGTGTACCACCAAACCCTGTGCACCGACCGCAGCGGCGGCGGCTGCGTGCTGGGTGACGAGCTTGCGGGATGGAATGCGGATGCGGTTGTTCAACGACGCCACATTGAGCACATACGGTGAGTGAACATAGACCGACAGATCGGCTTCGAGCAGTTGTGCCGCTTGCGGATGGGGCTGCGGAGCACGCCAATTCTGCGGATCCGAGAGGAAAAACTGCACTGCCGCAGCGTTGCGCTGCGTAGCCGCGATCACCGGATCGTAGTCGCTGACGTGGGCACCGATTCGCATATTAGTAGCCTAGAGGGGTCGCTTCAGGCCGATCGGCGTGCCCGCACTGTACACAGTGAGTGCACAGCGTAACCACGATCTGCTGAAAGTGCTGGTTATCGTCACAGAGAGGCTCTATCGTCGTTACTCTAAAGACACAACCAGGCACAGAGCGACACGGAGGCACCTATGGGGACACGGGCGAGGGTGACCACGGTTGCCGGGGCTGCAACATTACTGTGCGCTGCTAGCGCATTCGGAGGCGGCTTGTCCGCCCTCGCTGCACCCTCCACCGTTTCCACCCCCCCACCTGTTCTCGCGTCAGCTCCCACCCCGATGCTGGTGGGCGGTTGCGGGGACACAGTACGTGGCGATCCTGGACAGCGGGTGGGTGTCCGGGTTGCCGATCTCTCGGTTATCGACGTCGGTGAGGTGCCCGCAAACGGTTCTCGCACCTACGACGCCACCCCGGCATTGCGCAAGATGATGGGACCGATGGCCCCGGTGTGCAAGCTCACCGCGGAACCGTTGCTGCCGGCCGCCAGCCCGGTCGACAAGATTATTGCACCCGCTGTGGCGCCGCTTCAGGGCGCGCTCAGCCAGGTACCCGTGTTGGGTCAGCCGGCCTCGCCGGTGCCGGCTGCTCCGGTGCCAGGCGCGCAGTCACAACCCGGGGCGCAGCCAGCGCCGGGAGCGGCGCCTGCGCCTCCTGCACTGACCTCACCGGCCACCGGGCCGTTCTTCGGTCCGACGATGCCGAGTTCCTTCCCGTTCATGCTCGGCACCTTCAACAGCGGGCTGCCGCACTTCAACTACGCCGAACTGCTGACGATCGGCCGTCCGAGCGCTGGAGGAATCGGGAAGCTGTCGGCCGGGATGTTGACCGCAGACCTGTTCGGTACTCCGTCGGTGAGTAACGGCGATTCGGGTCTGGGCAAGCAGAGCGCCGCAGCCAACGACGTCGCGGCCGCTGGCCGGGCGTCTGCGTTGCCTGCAACCGGGGTGGAACGGATTGCCCTGCCAATCCTGGTAGCAGTACTGATGCTGGCCAGCGTGACCGCGGCCCTGCTGCGTAGCTGGGTTCTCAGCCGGCGCTAGAAGCCTTGAGTACTTCGCTCAGAGGCTGATTTTCGCCAGACCGCCCCGCGATTGTCTTCGCGGGGCGGTCTGTTGCTATCCTGCTGGCCGTCGCTGCGCCGCTATCGGTTGCGTGGTGATGGTTGGATTGCCGGCTCGCCGGCTCCTCCTGCCACGGACGGTCCGTGGCCGAATGAGTCCACAGGAGGTCAGTGTTTTTCATGCGTCACTACGAGATGATGGTCATCCTCGATCCGCAACTCGATGAGCGCACTGTGGCGCCGTCGCTGGACCAGTTCCTCAGCGTGGTGAAGACGCAGGGCGGCAGGATCGACAAGGTTGACGTCTGGGGCAAGCGACGGCTGTCCTACGAGATCAACAAGCACACCGAGGGCATCTACGCGGTGCTCGACATGTCCTGCACACCCGCCGCGATAGCCGAGCTCGACCGGCAACTCTCGCTCAGCGAGTCGGTGCTGCGCACCAAGGTGTTGCGGCGGGACACGAGGAAGGGCTGACGTGGCAGGCGAAACCGTTATCACGGTGATCGGAAATCTGACCGCTGACCCGGAACTGCGGTTCACCCCCTCCGGCGCAGCGGTGGCCAATTTCACGGTGGCCTCCACGCCGCGCACTTTCGATCGCCAAAGCGGCGAGTGGAAGGACGGCGAGGCGCTGTTCTTGCGATGCAACATCTGGCGGCAAGCGGCGGAGAACACCGCTGAGTCGCTCACCCGGGGTATGCGAGTGATCGTCAGCGGACGGTTGCGTCAGCGCTCGTTCGAGACCCGCGAAGGTGAGAAGCGCACCGTGATGGAGATGGAGGTCGACGAGGTCGGTCCTTCATTGCGCTATGCCACCGCCAAGGTCAACCGGGCTACCCGGCAGAACAGCGCATCCGGTGGCGGCGGCTATGGCTCCTCCGGCGGGAGTACCGATGACCCGTGGAGTTCGGCACCTCAGGCCGCTGCGCCGGCCGGATCCGGGAACGGCGCCGGTGGTTACGACGACGAGCCACCGTTTTAAACGTCACGCCTTCATCGCCAGCCTTGTCGTAGATCACCTCGTAGCCATCCAGGAGCAGCGCACTTATGCCTAAGCCACCAGTACGCAAGCCGAAGAAGAAGATTTGCGTCTTCTGCAAGGACAAGGGTTCACTCATCGACTACAAGGACACCGGACTGCTGCGCAAGTACATCTCCGACCGCGGCAAGATCCGGGCTCGCCGGGTCACCGGTAACTGCAGCCAGCATCAGCGAGACGTCGCGATCGCGGTGAAGAACGCCCGCGAAGTCGCGCTGCTGCCTTATACCTCGACCGCACGCTGATCGCGAGGAGACGATCCACGTGAAGATCATTCTCACGGCTGACGTCCCCCAGCTCGGCGGGCCCGGCGATCTGGTGCAGGTCAAGGACGGCTACGCCCGCAACTATCTGTTGCCCCGGCGGTTGGCCATCGTGGCTACCAAGGGCGCGGAGAAGCAAGTGGCCACCATCCGTCGGGCCCAGCAGGCTCGGCGGGTCCGGGATCTCGATCACGCTCGGGAGATCGCCGGCTCGCTGTCGAGGCTTGGCACCGTATCGGTGACCGCGAAGGCTGCCAGGTCCGGTGGCAAGTTGTTCGGCTCGGTCACCGCGGCTGACGTGGTGGATGCGGTCCGCTCCGCGGGTGGTCCCCTGCTGGACAAGCGGGCCGTCGACCTCGGTGGCCATGTCAAGTCGACCGGCACCTACCAGGTCACCGTCCGGCTCCACCCGGAAGTTACGGTCACCGTCCCCTTTGAGGTCACCACCGCCGGCTGAGCCGGCAGTCGGATACCGCCGGCTGGGCCGTCAATCGGTAACAGCGGCTGGCGTAGCCGTGCCCGGGTGCGTGAGCCCCGGCCGGTGGCGTCGACGACCAGGTCGGCGGCCACCGTGTGCTCCGCGCTGCCGCTGTCGCGGTGCGCGACTCGCACCCCGCTGACCCGGCGCCGCTCGCAGTCGCTGACCCGACAGCTGCCATTGGAGACCACCGAGAACGTCTGTCCTCTCGGCGCCGGCGTGCACCGCCTGTTCGGTGAAGCCAGGGAACAGCTCGTCAAGCAGTCGCTGGCCACGGGGCTGCAGGCCATGCAGGGTGCAGGCCCTGCGGTGCTCCCCTGCGATGAGCGACGTCGAGCGGCAGGTCGTCTCGCTCGACGGCGCGGGGGTCAGCAAGCCCGCCATGCTGGCGCCGAGCACCACAGCGTGCCCACCGAGGGTGGTTGTCTTCATCATGATCTCCTCGGGTCCGGGCGAGTGACGCCGCTTGAGAGGGCTGGATTCGGCAGCTGCTGCCCGCTAGCTTCTGCCGGTCATCGACCCACGTCACGCGTAACCGACTACCTGCCTTCGGCGAGTGGATCTTCCTGTCCGTTGCGGTTCGCCGACACGCGGGACGGCAGGTCTCGGTCAGGACACGCCGTAACGGCGCGAAACAACTTCTGTCCACAGCTATGCCACCCGCATTGACCAGCTGAAATGGAACGATCTGGGACCGGGCTCCCCAGGTTGTCCCCAATCAGGTACGCCGTGCATCGGTAAGTACGGCACGCCGTCCGGAGGGCGTCCCCAGGCTGTCCCCAGGCGACGTTTGATCAGCCTTGCTCGACGTCGCAAGCCGCCCGTAGCCTCGCCCGACGCGTCAGGTGGGACAGGTTCGGGGCCTGTTCGCCCAAGCCTGTCGGTGTCGCCTGGTAGAACAAACGTTCGATGAGTGCCGGGCGTATGGGGGAAGGGGAGGGACCCAGGGGTGGCGCTGGTTGACGACCGTGGTGTCCGGTTCGACCGTGGCGAACAGGCAGGTGGGCAGGCCTTCGATCGGCAGCCACCGCAGGACATCACGGCTGAGCAATCCGTACTCGGCGGGATGCTGCTGTCCAAGGACGCCATTGCCAACGTCGTCGAGGTGATGCGGACTCAAGACTTCTACCGGCCCGCACATCAGGCCGTGTTCGACTGCATTCTCGATCTGTACGGGCGCGGTGAGCCGGCTGACCCGGTCACCGTCTCCGCCGAGCTGGAACGCCGCGGCGAGCTGCTGCGTGTCGGCGGGGCGCCGTACCTGCACACCCTGATCTCCACCGTGCCGACCGCGGCCAACGCCGGCTACTACGCCGAGATCGTCGCGGGCAAGGCGTTGCTGCGGCGCCTGGTGGAAGCCGGTACCCGGATCGTTCAGCTGGGCTACCACGGGGCCGACGGCGCTGACGTGGACGAGGTGGTGGACCGCGCGCAGGCCGCCGTCTACGAGGTCACCGAACGGCGGATGAGCGAGGATTACGTCGCGCTGGAGGAGCTGCTCCAGCCCACCATGGACGAGATCGACGCGATCGCGTCCCGAGGTGGGGCATCCGCCGGCGTCCCGACGGGTTTCACCGACCTCGACGCGGTGACCAACGGGTTGCACCCGGGCCAGATGGTGATCATCGCGGCTCGGCCCGGTATCGGCAAGTCGACCCTGGGATTGGATCTTGCTCGTTCTTGCTCGGTCACGCACGGCATGACCAGCGTGATCTTTTCGTTGGAGATGAGCCGCACCGAGATCGTCATGCGGCTGCTGTCGGCCGAGGCCAAGATCCGGTTGGCCGATATGCGATCCGGCCGAATGAGCGACGACGACTGGACCCGGTTGGCCCGGCGGATGGGTGAGATCAGTGAGGCCCCGCTGTTCATTGACGACTCGCCGAACATGACCATGATGGAGATCCGCGCCAAGGCGCGGCGGCTCAAGCAGCGGCACGATCTGCGCCTCATCGTCGTGGACTACATGCAGCTGATGACGTCTGGTAAAAAAGTCGAGTCGCGCCAGCAGGAAGTCAGCGAGTTCTCGCGCCATCTCAAGCTGCTGGCCAAGGAACTCGAAGTTCCGGTGGTCACCATCTCCCAGCTCAACCGAGGCCCAGAGCAGCGAACCGACAAAAAGCCGATGCTGGCGGATCTGCGTGAGTCGGGGAGCTTGGAACAAGATGCGGACATGGTGATGCTGATTCATCGTCCGGATGCGTGGGAACGCGACGATCCGCGAGCCGGTGAGGCGGATCTGATTCTGGCCAAGCATCGCAATGGGCCGACCGCCACTGTCACCGTTGCCCACCAGCTGCACTACAGTCGTTTCTATGATATGGCCAGGGATTGACCAGGCAGCGGCTCAGCCGGGCTCGCCGCGGCGTTTGCGATGGATCACCCAGGCCAGGTCTACCAGCGCCACTGTGGCGAGCACCGCCAGCGCCACACCCACAGCCGTCAACCCCGCAATGATCAGCAACACCGCGCCACCCGTACAGACCACCAGCCCGAAACCGGCCAGTACGGCCCGCAGGGTCAGTGCACTGTAAGTCGGGGCGGCGCCACCGAATCCGGCCGTCGGGTCGTGATAGTCGGGCAGCCCCCGTTCGTAGTCCTCCCGGGTACGCCTACGCCGCCGGTTGTCCTGCTGTGCCATACCCACCCTCCGGGTCAGCGCGTGCACTGGTGTGGGTCAGCCGGGGTGCGCGCGGTATCCGTCGGGGTACCTCCAGGCGATTGCAGCAAAACCCGATGTGGCGCAGTTGATTCGCCAGCCGCGAGGGCTGGCTCCGCCCTGGTCGAGCCACTCGGACGGGTGACTCGACGTAACTATCCCTGGTGCTGGGCCGAATCCAATCTCATGCACACCGCGGCGGCTCCGGCCGATCAGCAGACGGTGGTATGCCGCCCGCCACCAGGTCGAAGGCGCCGAATCCGGTACCGGATTCGCGCGCTGCTCAGCGGCCAGATACCCTCCACCGCGATGAATCCACGAGCACAGGTCATCCATCTCGGCGAGCTATCGGTTCGGTTGCGGCAGGCGGCCCGGCACCTGTTCGAAACCGTGCTGGCCCCGTTGGGTTTGTTCTGGCTGATGCTGACCCTGACCAACCTGACCGGCGGGCTGGTCGCCGCCTTGAGCTGGGCGCTCGGCGTGCTGCTGTGCCGGTTGTTCACCCGCTCCCCGATCCCTGCCGTGCTGTGGCTCACCACCGGGCTACTCGTGATCCGCACCGCCATCGGGTATGCCACTGGCAGCGTGTTCCTCTACTTCCTGCAGCCCACCTTGCAGAACTTCGTGATCGCCTTCGTGCTGCTGGCCACTCTGGGTCTGCGTCGGCCGCTGATCGCCCGGTTGGCCGACGACTTCTGCGCCTTCCCGGTGGCGCTGACCAGCAACCTGCGGGTGCAGCGGTTCTTCCGGCGGGTGTCGCTGCTGTGGGCGCTGGTGTTCCTGACCAACGGTGCGGCGACGCTGTGGGTGCTCGCTCGCGCCACCCTCGGCAACTTCCTCGTGGTCACCACTGCCGGGTCGTTCAGCCTGGTAGCAGTCGCTGCAGCGGTGTCGCTGCTGTGGTTTCGGCGCGAGCTGCGCGGCGAGGGCATCCGCCTTCGCTTCGGCACCGCGGCCGCTGCCGCCGTCTGAGAGCCGTCCTGGAAACCGCAGTCTGGATGCAGAACGCTGTTTTGGGTGCACCTGAAACAGCAGTCTGCATCCAGACTGCTGTTTCAGGCGCCGCCGAACCGGTGGGATAGGTGGTGGAAGAGGGCGGGGGCGGCGCCTCGGACTCGGGCGGCGACGGTGAGCCAGCGTGGGACGAAAACTTCCGGGTCGTTCCGCTCGAGGGCCTCGAGCAGGGCCGATGCCACGTCAGCAGGGTCGAGCTGGCGGGGGAAGCGCCGGTCGTAGGGCAGCCCGCGGTGGTCGAAGAACGGGGTGCGCACCGCGCCGGGGAGCACCGTCGTGACGCCGATGCCCTCGCCCGCGACCTCGAGACGGACGCTGTCAGCGAAGGCCCGCAACCCCGCCTTGGTCGCGGCGTAGACCGATTCACCGCTCACCCCTACCGCCGCGATGGAAGACACGTACACCAGCTGCCCGCGCCCGCGAGCCCGCATCCCGGGCAGCGCGGCCCGGGTGAGCCGCATCGGGGCGGTCAGGTTCAGCGCGACCAATGCATCGATGTCCGGCTCCGCCATCGCGGCCAGGTCCCCGGCCCAGCCTAGACCCGCCGAGTTCACCAGCAGATCGACATCCGCAGCCACCTGCGCCGCCCGGACCAGGCCGTCCGCGGTGCACAGGTCCGCCACCACGGCGCGCGCACCGGTTCGCCCTGCCACTGCATCGAGCCGGTCGCGGTCCCGGCCGAGCACCACCAGCCGGCAACCGGCTGCGGCGAGCCCGTCGGCGACGGCCGCCCCGATGCCCGACGATCCGCCGGTGACCAGCGCCGTGCCGTCGATCATCATCCCCAGACTGCCGGTCCGGCTCCGCGCTGCGGCGCCCGTTCCATCTCGTGACGCAGCTGCGTACCGCGGTGCGCCAGCAGCCCGACACTGCCCATGATGACCAGCACCGCGATCAGTTCACCGGCGAGCACGGCGGGCGAGCTGTTCACCTGCTCCCCCAACCAGCTCACCCCGATCGCGACACCGACCAGCGGGTCCACGATCGTGATGATGGCCAGCGCCGGGGCGATCAGGGTGCCGTGCTGGAAGGTGTTCTGGCTGAGCAGAAATCCCAGCGGGCCCACCGCGCACACCACGTACAGCACCGGGTGGGTGAAGACTTCCGTCAGCCCACCGGACCGGAACTGGCTGGTCACCACCTTCATCAATCCGGCGGTCACGCCGTAGAACACACCGGTGGCCGCCGCCAACGCGCCGACCTGCACGGCACCGTCGTATCGGCCGGCCGCGGCCAGGCAGACCAGCACGCTGACACCCAGCGCGATGGCCAGGGGCAGCAACGCCCAGCCGTCCTGGTCGAGTTGGGTGGAGCCGCCGGTTGGCCGGGCCAGTACCAGGAAGGCGGACAGCCCGGCGACGGATCCCAGCGAGCCCACCACGACCAGGTGATCAACCCGTCGATGGGCCAGCACCGCGGAGAACACCGCACCGAAGAGCACTCCGGTCACCAGCAGCGGCTGCACCAGCACCAGCGGCCCGTAAGCCAGGGCGACGAGTTGCAGGCTCAGGCCCACGATGACGGTCCCGATTCCCAGTACCCACACCGGACGACGGACCAGCTCCAATAGCAGCCGCGGGTCGAGCGTGCCGGTGGTCGGTACCTCCTTGGTGGCACGCTGCTGCACGGCGCTGGCCAGTCCAAAACTTGCCGCGCCAGCCACCGCAGCCGGTACCGCGACGAAAAACAGCGTCGACGTCGACTGCGACACGACTCACTCCCGCGCTGTCGTGGGTGCCCCGTGAGCGCCCCGTGGGTTCGACGCCAAGTCGTTGAACGCCTGGCGCAGCGCGTCAGCAAACCGATCCGCGCCGCGGACCAGCCCGGTGTCTATGGTCACTCCTATCCCGATCATGTCTCCCCACGCCAGAAAACCGACAGCCAACCCGACGCCGTCGGCCAGCGGCAGCACCGGGAAGACCGACCTCACTCGGGCCTCCCACACATAGTGCGCCTTTCGGGGGCCGGGCAACACCGACGTGATGAGGGTGAAGAATCGGTGCCCGTACATCGCGCGTACCAGCCGCGCATGCAGCGGGGCGGGCAACCGGCCCAGGGCGCGGACCACCGCCTGGGCCGCCAACGGCTGATCGGCGCGCTCATGGCGGGCCAGCTCAGCCGCCACCGCAACCATCCGCCAGGCCGGTGGCATCGGCCCGACCGGCAAGTCCAGCGCCACGGCTGCGGTGTGATTGCCCTGGTAAACACGGTCCCCGGAGTCGGCCCGGCGCAGCGCCTGGGTGGTCTGGGGCACCATCGCCCGGAGCCGATCGTGGACCCCGGTGCCGGCCGGATCGAGCTGGTGCAGCGCTTCACCGACCAGGGTCAGCAGCAGCGCGGTCGTGCCCACCCCGTGCTCCCGGGCGGCGGAGCGCACCATGGTCGCAGGCAACGCCGCAATCGCGTACTCGCGCCCCGGCGTGCTCGGTCCCACCGGTCCACCTGGCGGTGCGGGCCCCGCGGTGGCCAGGCTCACCAGTCCCCTGATCACGTGCCCGGTGCGGGTGACCCGGCTGCGCCAATCCGCCATCGTCGAGACGGCCCGAGGTAGCGAGCCACGGGGTGACGCTGCGCGTCGGGGCTCCTCGCTGTCGGAGAGCAGCGCGATCAGGGTGGCGGTGACGGCCAATCCGTCGCCCAGGCTGTGATGCATCTTCGCCAGCACCGCGCTGCGCCCGGCGTCGGCGTCATGGACCAGCTGTAACTGCCACGGTGGCCGGTCCAGCGGTACCGGGCTGGAAAAGAACTCCCGCACCGCCGCCGTGAAGGGCACACCGACAGCCGCGCCGGCCTTCCGGGCCCGCAGGTGCGCGTGGGGATCGATGTCGTCGGCGGGTAGCCAGCGAGGCTGCCGGTGCGGGCGCAGGTCCAGCCGGCGGCGCAGCATCGGCAGTGCCGGTACCCGCTCGGCGATGCGCGCCGCCAGGTGCTCGATGGGTTGGGTGCACACCCCGTCGAACAGCAGCACGGCGCCGACCTGCTGGGCCACGGTGGCGGTGGCGGCGTGCACGAAGAAAGCATCCGGCGCAGCCAGTGGCCGCGCGCCGTGGTGGCGGGGCAACGCGGGCAGCGCGGCGATCTCAGCATCCAGGTCCAGCGCGCGGGTATGGGCCAGCGCGCGCTGCTGCGCCTGGGCCAGCCGGACCGGCTGCGCAATCAGGCCGCGCAGGGTGCTGGTCAGCTCCGCCGGTCCCGCGCACAGGGTCGCCAGCCCGGCGGCGGCCATCAGCGCGGCGTTGGCCTTACCGTGCCCGGCGATTGGTTCGAACATCAGCACCGCCCGACCGCATGCGACGGCCTCCAGGGCGGTCGCGCCACCGGCGTTGGTCACCACCACGTCGGCGGCAGCCGTCAGTGCCGGCATCTGGTCCGTCCAGCCCAGCGGTATCAGGCGCTGCGCCGGTTGCCTCCGCGCGGCCAACCTGGCGCGCAGGGCATCATTGCGGCCACACGCCACCACCACGCAGACCTGCGGGCCGGCGGACAGGGCGGCGTCGACCGCCCGTTCCACCGAGCCGAACCCGAGGGAGCCGCAGGACACCAGCACGATCAACCGATCGTCGGGCAGGTCACACCGCCGTCTGGCGGCGGTCTTGTCGGCCGGCGCGAAGGCAGCGACCACCGGTGGTGCCCCGACCGCGCCCCGAGCGTCCGGCCGGGCCCGGTACATCGCCCGCAGGCTCGCCTCGCTGGCCACGTAATGCAGGTCGATCTCGGAGTAGACCCAGAACGGGTGCGGCGCGAAATCCGAGATGATCGCCGCGACCGGGACGTCGAGGCCGCCGCGGCGCCGGATCCAGTCCAGCCCGCCGGTGCCCAGCGGGTAGGTCGAGACCACCAGGTCCGGCCGGTACGCGGCGATGACCGGCGCCAGCCGCAGGCCGCTCCAGATCCCGGTGAACCGGCAGGACGCGGCGGCGAACCAGGGATAGCGCCACAGTGCGCGGTAGAAGAAGTCGTACAGCCACGGGGTGGTGTCCACGTTGACCCGGTAGATCCAGCGGAAACCCGGTCCGACCCAGGAGCCCATCCGGTCCAGGGTGTCCACCCGGCGGATCTCGCAGTCGGGCCATAACCGGCGGGCTCGCTCCTCTACCGCTCGGGCGGTGGCGTTGTGGCCTTCGCCGATGTCGGCGCTGACCACCAGCAGCCGTTGGGGTGGCCCCACCCTCATTGCGCCCTCATTGCGATTGCCCGTGCTGGGCCAGCGGGTCGGTTTCGGTGACGGCGGGGCCCCAGGCCAGCGCCAGCAGCAGCGCGGCGCGGGTCGCCGGATCGTCCAGCGCGGGTCCGAACAGCTCGCGCAGCCGATCCAGCCGGTAGCGCACCGTCTGCGGGTGCACGTGCAGTTCGTCGGCCACCGCCTTGCGGTTGCCCATGTTCATCAGCCAGGACTTCAGCGTCTCGGACAGCCGGTCGCGGGTGCCCTCGCTCAGCTGCGCCAGTGGAGCCAGGTACTGCCGGCGCAACGCGGCCAGCAGCCGGTCATCGCGGTGCACCAGCATCGCGTCGAGGTGCTCGTCGACGAACAGCGGATCATCGGGCAAGACGTGCTTCAGGCGCAGGGCATGCTCGGCCAGGCCCATGCTGGCCGGCAGCCGGTCCAGCGGCACTGTGACACCAACCACAGCTCCGGCTCCCCGCAGCGCGGTGGCCAGCCGCTTGCGCTGTCCCGGACCCTCCGGGTCCGGGACGATGGTCACTAGCATCTGCGGTCGGCGCAGCCGCAGGCAGGAAGGATCCAAGCGGTCGAGCAGCACCCGCCCAACCTCGTTGTCTGGATTGATCAAGATTACCGCAGCGTGGCGGGGCAGCGTCCAATCGGCGCGCGTTGCGGCGATCCGCAGCGCGGCCGTGTCGCAACGGTCCGACAACAGTAGCTCGGCCAACTCGTGACGGAGCCGTTCCTGCGCGTGTTCGGCAGTCGTCTGGGCCCGTTCGTAGCCCCGCAGCGATGACGATGACAGCTGCTCCACGGCGGCGAAGATGACCGCGGCCAACCCGGCGATGGTCTCCACCGGAACACCGAGCTGCAGCGCCGTGTCGGATACATGGCGCCACGCCACCGCGGCGCCGGTCCGGTATGCGGCCAGCAGGTGTGCCACATCCTGCTGCTCGTCGTAGTGAATCCGGCCGATCTCCTCGAAGAGCGCCTGCTCCACCCCGGATGCCAGCTGCGGCGCGATCGTCGACGGGTCCCGCTGCGCCAGACCGACCAGCCGGGCGATGAAGCCTTCGGAGGCGGCGAGTACCTCGGTGAAGTCCTCGGTGAGGAAACCCGCGTAGTCCGGGCACTGCTCGGCGAGCAGCTCACGGACCTCCGCCAGAATGATCGGCAGCCTCGCTACAATCGCGGGCACCAGGTCGTCGAGCTGGATAGGGCGACCTCCCTCCGCTGGGTTCATTGTCCGGTTTCCCCCTCTGTCATCCTGCTGCCAGGGCCCGGATACCCCAATCATGCGCAGCTGACGCTTACTCAAATGTGACAATTCTAGGGCTGCGGAACTGTCCAGTCTGACGCAGAAATGTCGGCCAGGCGGCCAGAAGATGGCGTTATGGCAGCGATCCCTGATGGTGCAGCGGGCGCAGCCACGGCGTCCCAGAATCCGCCAGCGTCTCAGTATCCGCCTGAACGGACGCTGAGCCGCAAGCAGCGCGCGGAGAACTTCCCCGTCGCGCTGCGGCTGCTGCCCCGAACGCTGCGCGCCGACCTGATCGCGGTGTACGGCTTCGCTCGGACTGTCGACGACCTCGGTGACGAAGCTCCCGGTGACCGCACTGCTTTGCTGGAAACGTTCCGCGCGGATCTGGCGTCGGTGTGGGACACCGGCCGCCCGAACCACCCGGTGCTGCAGCAACTGGTGCCCACGGTGGTGAGCCGCGGGCTCGACCGGGAGCCGTTCGACCGCCTGGTACAGGCCAACCTGGTCGACCAGCGAGTGCACCGGTATGCCACCTACGGCCAGCTGCGGGAGTACTGCACGTTGTCGGCCGATCCCGTCGGCCGCATCGTGCTCGGGATTTTCGGAGTAGCCGATCGGGCCGACCTGACTGAGCTTTCTGACCAGGTCTGTACCGCCTTGCAGCTCATCGAGCACTGGCAAGACGTCGCCGAGGACCGTCGGGCCGGCCGGGTGTACCTGCCGCAGGAAGATCTCGCCGCCTTCGGTGTCGCTGAGGCCGAGCTCGACGCCTCGCCGGGGCAAGAGGCGGCTGCCTCCCCCGCGCTGCGGGCGCTGATGGCGTTTGAGATCACCCGGGCTGCGGAGTTGCTGGATTCCGGCGCGCCGCTGATCAGGTTGCTGCACGGATGGGCCCGATTGGCCGTCGCCGGGTACGTGGCCGGCGGCCGCGCCGCCCTCGATGCCCTGAATCGCTCCGGCGGTGACGTCCTGGGCGGTCCGCCACGCCCCCGCCGCCGCGACACCCTCCGTCACCTGTGGGTAGCCCTTCAAGACCGGCCAACCCGGCGCGCCGGGGTCTCCAAGCAACGCCGTCCCAGATCGGGCAGACGTGGGGGTGAGGTGATATGACCAGCGCTACTCTCAGCGTCGATGAGGCCTTCGATCGGTGTGAGTCGATCACGCGGACGGAGGCGCGGAATTTCTACTACGGCATCCGCCTGCTGCGCCCACGCAAGCGCGCGGCGCTGTGCGCGGTGTACGCGCTGGCTCGCCGCATCGACGACATCGGGGATGGTGCGCTGCCCACGGCGAGCAAACTCGCCGCGCTGGCGGAGGTACGTGCCGAGATAGCAGGGCTTCGTCATTGCGCGGGACATACCGGTGGCCATGAGGGGGCCGATCCGGTGCTCACCGCCGTCGCGGACCTGGCCCGGCGTTCAGCACTGCCGCTGGGCGCCTTCGAGGAGCTGGTCGACGGCGTCGAGATGGACGTGCGGGGGCGGCGCTACACCGACTTCGACGAACTGGTCGGGTACTGCCGGTGCGTGGCCGGGGCGATCGGGCGGCTGTGCCTGTCGGTGTTCGGCAGCCGACCCGACCCGCGGGCCGCCGAGTACGCCGATGCGCTCGGCATCGCCTTGCAGCAGATCAACATCCTGCGGGACATCCGGGAGGACCTCGGCAACGGCCGTATCTACCTGCCCCAGCACGACCTGGATCGGTTCGGTGTGCAGCTGATCTTAGATGAGCAGGGTTGCCTGGTAGACACCAACGAGGGGCTCAGCAAGCTGATCCGGCACAGCGCCGGGCGGGCATACCAGTGGTATGCGCACGGGCTGCGCCTGATCCCGCTGCTCGATCGGCGCAGTGCGGCGTGCTGCACCGCGATGTCGGGCATCTACCTGCGGCTGCTCGACCGCATCGTCGCGCAACCCAGCCTGGTCTTCGACCGGCGGCTGTCCTTGTCCGGTTGGCAGAAAGCGGAGGTCGCCGTGTGGGCCCTAGTGGGATCGTCACCGGTGGGGTCGTCGCCATCGGGGGTACCGGCATGACCGGGCGGGTGGCGGTGATCGGTGGTGGCCTGGCGGGCATCACCGCGGCGCTGCGCTGCGCCGACGCGGGGTGCCAGGTCACCCTGTTCGAGTCCCGGCCGCAGCTGGGCGGCCTGACCCACTCGTTCAACCGCGGCGAGCTGCGGGTCGACAACGGTCAGCACGTGTTCCTGCGCTGCTGCACGTCTTATCTGGCGTTGCTGGACCGGCTCGGGGTCGCCGACCGGGTCGCGTTGCAGCCCCGGCTGGCCATCCCGATCCTGACCCCAGGTGCCGACCAGCCGGTGTGGCTGCGCCGCACTGCCCTGCCCGCGCCGTTGCACCTGGCCGGCTCGCTGCTGCAGTACCGGCCGCTGAGCATGCTGGAGCGGGCCCGTTTCGCGCTGGCCGCCGTCGCGTTGCGGCGCGTCGACCCGGCCTCGCCGGCCACCGACGAACAGGACTTCGGCACCTGGCTGCGCCGGCACGGTCAAAGCGACCAGGCCATCGCCGCGTTGTGGGAACTCGTCGGCGTGGCCACCTTGAACTCCCGCGCGGACGGCGCCTCGCTCAGCTTGGCCGCCACCGTGTTCCAGGAAGGTCTGCTCACCGACTCCACGGCCGCCGACATCGGCTGGTCCCGGGTGCCGTTGCGGGAATTGCACGGCGACCCGGCGCTGGAGTGCCTCACCGCCGCGGGGGCGCAGGTGCGCACCGGTGCCGCGGTGCGAGGCATCGAGCCCGGCGAAGGCTGGGAGGTGATCACCGACGATGCGCGGGTCACTGCGGATCAAGTGATTGTGGCTGTTCCGCCGCCCGCGGCGGAACAGCTGCTGCCGCCGGGTGGCGTGGACCTACCGGCTGGCTGGGCGCAGCGCCTGGGCAGCTCACCCATCGTCAACGTGCACGTGGTGCTGGACCGCCCGGTGCTCGGCGAGCCGTTCGTCGCCGGCGTGGACACCCCTGTGCAATGGGTCTTCGACCGCACGTCGCACAGTGGCCTGGGGAGCGGGAGCCTGGCCGGCGGTCAGTACCTCGCGGTGTCGCTGTCGGCTGCCGACGACTACATCGACATGCCGACCGGGGCGCTACGCGAGAAGTTCCTGCCGGAGCTGGCGGCGCTGCTACCAGAGATTCGTGCTGCGCAGGTGCGGGACTTCTTCGTCACCCGGGAACGGCACGCCACGTTCCGCCCCGCTCCCGGTACCGCCGCACTGCGCCCGGCTGCGACGACCGCACTGCCCGGACTGTTCCTGGCCGGCGCCTGGACCGCCACCGGCTGGCCGGCCACCATGGAGGGCGCCGTGCGCAGCGGCGAAGCCGCCGCCACCGCCCTGCTCGACCCATCCTCTTCCCCGACATGGAGACATAACGGGGTCAGGAGACCGTCGACAGCCACGACATGGAGACATATCGGGGTGGTGGGGGATACCGGGAGGGCGTCATGACTGTGTCGGCGGCACGGACCAGGACCCAGACGGCGGCGCCCAGTGCGTTGCGCCGAGCTCGGGATGTGGTGACGCCCGCAACCCGGGCAGTTCTGGCGCGGCTGGACGACACCAGCGCCGCGATCGCCGCCTATCACCTGGGCTGGACTGATGCGGCCGGCGTTCCGACCCACGGTGATGGGGGCAAAGCCGTCCGGCCAGCCCTGGCCACGCTGTCCGCGCAGGCCGCCGGCGCGCCGGCGCGGGTGGGCATCCCGGGGGCGGTCGCCGTCGAGCTGGTGCACAACTTCTCCCTGGTGCACGACGACGTGATGGACGGTGACACCGAACGCCGCCACCGGCCCACCGTGTGGGCGGTGTGGGGCACCACCAGCGCGATCTTGACCGGGGACGCGCTGCTGGCGCTGGCCCAGGAGGTGCTGGTGGACAGCCCCTCGCCACACCGGGCCGCTGCCGCCCGGCTGCTCGCCGAAGCCACCCGGCATCTGATCCGCGGCCAGGTCCAGGACGTGGCCTTTGAGCGGCGAAATGACGTCACCCTCAACGAGTGCTTGGAGATGGTGTCGGGCAAGACCGGTGCTCTGCTGTCAGCCAGCTCGGCGATCGGCGCGGTGCTGGCCGGCGCGCCGGCCGAAGTCGTCAATGCGCTGTCCACCTTCGGTGCCGAGCTGGGGACCGCCTTCCAGCTCGTCGATGACCTGTTGGGAATCTGGGGTGACCCGGAGACCACCGGCAAGCCGGTGTTCTCCGATCTACGCTCGCGCAAGAAGAGCCTGCCAGTCACCTACGCGCTGAGCCAAGGCGGCCCGGCCGGTCGTGAGCTCGCCGGCTGGCTCGGCGGGTCGGCTTCCGACGGCGAAGCCCGAGCCGCTGACCTCATCGAGGCCGCGGGCGGTCGGCAATGGGCTGCGGATGAGGCCCGCCGCCGCATCGAGGTGGCCACGCAGGCATTGAGCAGCGTCCCGATGCCGGCCGGCCCGCGGGCGGAGCTGATCGCGATCGCCCACTTCATCGTCGACAGGGAGGCCTGATGACCCGCACCCACCCAGCCAGTGCAGACGGCGACACGGCGCGCAAACAGCCACGCTCGGTGGCGCAGACGCTGGCCGCCGCGGTGGCGCACCTGCGCGAACGTCAGGACGCGCAGGGCTGGTGGAAAGGCGAGCTGGCCACCAACGTCACCATGGACGCCGAAGACCTGCTGCTACGCGAGTTCCTCGGCATCCGCGACGCGGAGCTGACCGAGGAGGCCGCCCGGTGGATCCGCTCCCAGCAGCGCGACGACGGCAGCTGGGCGACCTACTACGGCGGCCCCGGCGAGCTGTCCACCACGATCGAGGCCTGGGTGGCGCTGCGCCTGGCGGGGGACTCCCCCGACGCGCCGCACATGGTGCAGGCGAGGCAATTCGTCAGGTCCCACGGCGGCCTGGAACGCAGCCGGGTGTTCACCCGGATGTGGCTGGCCATGTTCGGGTTGTGGTCCTGGGACGACCTGCCCAACCTACCTCCGGAACTGATTTTCCTGCCGCGCTGGTTCCCGTTGAACGTCTACGACTGGGGGTGCTGGGCCCGGCAGACGATCGTGCCGCTGACCATCGTCTGCACGCTGCGCCCGGTGCGCCCGCTGCCTTTCGGGGTCGACGAGCTACGTACCGGTCCTGCCTCGCTGCGACGTGAAGCGGCCCCGCGCCCGCTGTGGACCTGGGGCGGTTTCTTCCAGCGCACCGACCGGGTGCTGCACGCCTACGCCCGGTGGCAGCAACTGCGGCCGATGCGGCCGATGCGGCTGCTGCGGCGGGCGGCGATGCGCCGCTCCGCGGAGTGGATCCTGGCCCGGCAGGAGGCCGATGGCTGCTGGGGCGGCATCCAGCCGCCGTGGGTGTACTCGATACTCGCCCTGCACCTGCTGGGCTATTCGCTGGATCACCCGGCGGTGCGGGTCGGCATCACCGGTCTGGAGACCTTCGTCATCCGTGAGCAGACCCCGGATGGCTGGGTGCGCCGGCTGGAGGCCTGCCAGTCCCCGGTGTGGGACACCTGCCTGGCGGTCACCGCCCTGCTCGATGCAGGCGTACCGGCTGACGACCCCGCGGTGGCCCGGGCCAGCGACTGGTTGCTGGGTGAAGAGGTCCGGGTGCGCGGTGACTGGGCGATCCGGCGGCCTGATCTCAAGCCGGGCGGCTGGGCGTTCGAGTTCCACAACAACACCTACCCCGACACCGACGACACCGCCGAAGTGATCCTCGCCCTGCGCCGGGTCGGCCTGACCGACCGCAGCGCGCTCGACCGCGGGGTGGAGTGGTTGCTCGGCATGCAGTCCAAGGACGGCGGCTGGGGCGCCTTCGACGCCGACAACACCCGCGAGCTGTGCAACAAGTTGCCATTCTGCGATTTCGGTGAGGTCATCGACCCGCCGTCAGCTGACGTGACCGCGCACGTCGTGGAGGCGCTGGCCGCCGAGGGCCTGGCCGACGGGGTGGCCTGCCGCCGCGGCGTGAAGTGGCTGCTCGACGCGCAGGAAACCGACGGGTCGTGGTTCGGCCGGTGGGGCGCCAACTACGTCTACGGCACCGGCGGTGTGGTGCCCGCGCTGATCGCCGCCGGGGTGTCCCCCGACTCGCTGTCCATCCGCCGCGCGGTGCGGTGGTTGGAGCACCACCAGAACGACGACGGCGGCTGGGGCGAGGACATGCGGTCCTACGAGGACCGCTCCTGGGCCGGCCGCGGCGAGTCGACGGCCTCGCAGACCGCCTGGGCGCTGTTGGCCCTGCTCGCGGCCGGAGAACGCTCCGACGCGGTCGAACGTGGCGTCGAGTGGCTATGCCGCACCGTGCGCGAGGACGGGTCGTGGGATGAGCCGCACTTCACCGGCACCGGGTTCCCCGGCGACTTCTACCTGAACTACCACCTCTACCGCCAGGTGTTCCCGGTCACCGCCCTGGGCCGGTACCTGTCATGAGCCGACCGGTGCTGTTCACCCCGCTGCGCGTCGAACACGCCGCGCTGCGGGGAGCTGCCCGCAGCATGCGCGTGGTGCGCACCGGTATGGGCCCCCGCCGCATTCAGCAGGCTCAGCGGGGTCGACGACCACTGAACAACCCCGCTGAGCCCGCTGAATGCGCGGCGGTGATCGTCGCCGGACTGGCGGGGGGGCAGGTCCGCGGGATCCGGCCGGGGGATGTGGTGGTGGCCAGCGAAGTCCGGGGCGGCCAGGCCGGCACCGTCGAGATCCCGTCCGCTCCGTTGTTGGCGGCGGCGTTGCGGCGGATCGGGTTGACGGTGCACGTCGGACCCGTCCGGTCGGTGCCGGGCATCGCCTGGAAGATCGCCGAGGCCGCCGACGTGCTCGCGGTGGACATGGAGTCCGCGCAGCTCGCGCCGGCCCGCGCACCGTTCGCCGTGGTGCGCGCCATCGTGGATACCCCCGACCACCCGCTGTGGCACCCCGGCACGCTGCGCCGGGGCATCACCGGTTTGCGTGCCTTGAAGGCATGCCAACCGGCGCTGGAGGCGTGGGCGGCGGCGACCGGCCCACGAGACGTGCTGCTCGCCGCGCCGCGCTCGTTCTGCG
Organism: Pseudonocardiaceae bacterium; assembly: GCA_035606945.1. Classification (GTDB taxonomy): domain Bacteria; phylum Actinomycetota; class Actinomycetes; order Mycobacteriales; family Pseudonocardiaceae. Next base: position 122,987 of record DATNDR010000079.1, on the reverse strand, counting down.
CGGGCGTCGCCCGGGCGATCGACACCGTGGAAGCCGCGCTGCGCCGCTACGGCCCGCCGGTGTACGTGCGCCACCAGATCGTGCACAACGCGCATGTGGTGCGTGACCTGCAGAACCGCGGGGCGGTGTTCGTCGACGACGTCGAGGCGGTGCCGGAAGGCAGCGTCCTGGTGTTCTCGGCGCACGGCGTGGCTCCAACCGTGCGCGCCGGCGCCGCCGCGCGCACCCCTACCGTCATCGACGCCACCTGCCCGCTGGTCACCAAGGTGCACACCGAGATCCGCCGTTACGCGCGGCGCGGGAACACGGTGTTCTTGATCGGCCATCCCGACCATGAAGAGGTGCAGGGCAGCCGCGGTGAGGCGCCCGAGGACGTCATTGTGGTGCCGGATATCGAGACCGCCCTGCAGGTCCGGCCAAAAGACCCGGAGCAGGTGGCCTACACCATGCAGACCACCCTGGCCGTGGACGAGGCCGAACAGATCGCCGCCGTCCTACGCGAGCGGTTCCCCACGCTGAGCGCGCCGCGCACCGACGACATCTGCTACGCGACCACCAACCGCCAGCGCGCGGTCCGGGCGATCGCCCGGGAGGTCGATCTGGTGCTGGTGGTCGGCTCGCCCAACTCGTCGAACTCGGTGCGCTTGGTGGAGGTCGCTCAGCGGGAGGGCGTGCCCGCGTACCTGATCGACGATTGCAGCGAGATCGACCTGCACTGGCTGGCGGGCCGGCAGCGGTTGGGCATCACCGCCGGCGCCTCGGCGCCCCCGCACCTGGTCGACGAGATCCTGCACTGCCTGGGCGGACTCGGCCCGGTCACCGCGAAGGAATCGCAGCTGATCGACGAGGACGTCACTTTCGCACTGCCAAAAGAGGTGATTTGAGACATGGCCATGCCGTTTCGGCAATCTCTGAAGCTGGGCGCGTTCCTGCTCAAGCAGAAGCTGCTGCGCCGGGACAAGTTCGCCCTGCTCGTCGAGCTGGAGCCACTGTTCGCGTGCAACCTCAAATGCGGCGGCTGCGGCAAGATCGCCCAGCCGGCGGCATTGCTCAAGCAGCGGATGCCGGTCGAGCAGGCCATCGCCGCCGTTGAGGAGTGCGGCGCGCCGATGGTGTCCATCGCCGGTGGCGAACCGCTGATGCACCCGCAGATCGATGAGATCACCCGGCAACTGCTGGACCGCGGCAAGATCGTCTTCTTGTGCACCAACGCGTTGCTGCTGCCCAAGCACCTGCACAAGTTCACCCCCCATCGCGACTTCGCCTGGATGGTGCACATCGACGGGCTGCGCGAGCGCCACGACGCCTCGGTGCGCAAGGTGGGCGGCTTCGACGCCGCGGTCGACGCGATCCGCCAGGCCAAGGCCGCCGGGTTCCGGGTGATGACCAACACCACGTTCTTCACCACCGACACCCCGCAAGATGTCATCGACGTGCTCGACTACCTCAACGATGAGCTCGGCGTGGACAACATGCAGATCTCCCCGGGCTACGCCTACGACAAGGCGCCCGACCAGGACCACTGGCTGGGCGTGCAGCAGACCCGGGAGCTGTTCTCCAAGGCGTTCGGCGACGGCCGGCGCAAGCGCTGGCGGCTCAACCACTCGCCGATCTTCCTGGACTTCCTGGAAGGCAAGCGCGACCTGGCCTGCACCGCCTGGGGCATCCCGTCGTACTCGCTGCTGGGCTGGCAACGACCCTGCTACCTGCTAGACGACAGCTACGCCGAGACATACCAGGAGCTGCTCGAGGACACCGACTGGTCCGCCTTCGGCCGCGGGAAGGACCCCCGGTGCGCCAACTGCATGGCCCACTGCGGCTACGAACCCACCGCGGTCGTCGCCACCACGTCCTCCCTCCGCGAGTCCCTGCGCGCCGCGGTCGGCGGGTGAGGGCGTGTACCAAACCGCAGTCTGGATGCAGACTGCTGTTTTCGAGCCCGCAATAACCGCAGTCTGCATCCAGACTGCGGTCGGGGCGGCGCGATGTTAGAGGGGCTGACGGGGCCGGAGGATGTGCGGGCATTGCCGGCTGGTGACCTGCCGGCGTTGGCGGAGGAGATCCGGCAGCTGCTGATCGAGTCGGTGCCGCGCACCGGGGGGCACTTCGGTCCCAACCTGGGAGTCGTGGAGCTGACCATCGCGCTGCACCGGGTCTTCGAATCCCCGCGCGACGCGATCGTGTGGGACACCGGCCATCAGGCCTACGTGCACAAGCTGCTCACCGGACGCCGCGACGGCTTCCCAACGCTGAGAAGCGCCGGGGGCCTGTCCGGCTACCCCAGCCGCGCCGAAAGCACCCACGACCTGGTGGAGAACTCGCACGCCTCGACGGCTCTGTCCTACGCCGACGGTTTGACCAGGGCATTCGCCTTGCGAGGCGAACCCGACCGCGCGGTGGTCGCAGTCGTCGGGGATGGTGCCCTGACCGGCGGGATGTGCTGGGAGGCGCTGAACAACATCGGCGGCGCACCGCAGCGGCCGCTGGTCGTGGTGCTCAACGACAATGGCCGGTCATACTCGCCGACGGTGGGCTCGCTGGCCGGCCACCTCACCGACCTGCGGCGACGGGGCGCGCCGGAGTCCGTGTTCGAACAGCTCGGCCTGGCCTATCTCGGCCCCGTCGACGGTCACGACATCGCCGCGGTCCAGGCCGCGCTCCAGCAGGCCCGATCGCTGGGACACGCGGTCGTGGTGCACTGTGTCACGATCAAGGGCAAGGGCTGCCCAGCCGCCGAGAACGACGAGGTGGACTGCCTGCATGCGGTATCGCCGCCGGCTCCGACCAGCGGCCGGTCCTGGACCGCGGTGCTGGGTGATGAGCTGGCCGCAGTCGCCCGCGAGCGCACCGACGTGGTAGCGCTGACCGCGGCGATGCTGCACCCGACCGGACTGCATCGCTTCGCTGCCGAGTTCCCGGACCGGGTCTTCGACGTCGGGATCGCCGAGCAGCACGCGGTCACCACCGCGGCGGGACTGGCGATGGGCGGCCTGCACCCCGTGGTGTGCGTTTATGCGACGTTCCTCAACCGGGCCTTCGACCAGGTGCTGATGGACGTAGCGCTACACGACCTGCCGGTCACCTTCGTGCTGGACCGGGCCGGCGTCACGGGCAGCGACGGGCCATCGCACAACGGGATGTGGGACCTGTCGCTGCTCGGTGTGGTACCCGGCATGCGGGTGGCCGCGCCGCGGGACGCGGCGCGGCTGCGCGCGCAGCTGCGGGAGGCCATCGCCCACCCCGGGCCGGCCGCGGTGCGGTTTCCCAAGGGCCCGGTGGGCCCGGACCTGCCGGCGATCGGCCGGATCGGCGCGGCGGACGTGCTGGCTCGGAACGGTTGTGGCGGCGCGCTCATCGTGGCCGCCGGCGCCTGTGCCCGATCCGCGGTGGCGGCCGCCGCCGAACTGGCGCTGTGCGGCCAGGATGTCACCGTGGTCGACCCGGGATGGCTGCTGCCGGTGGATCCGGCGCTGGTCCGCGCTGCGGACGGCTACCAGCTCGTGCTCAGCGTCGAGGAGAACGCCGGCTCGGGTGGTTTCGGTGACGCCGTGGGCCGGGCGCTGCACGCCAGCGGGTCGCGGGTCGCGGTGCGCTCGATCAGCCTCGGGTCGCAGTTCCTGCCGCACGCCGGCCGCGATGACCTGCTCTGCGCCCATGACCTGGACGTCGCCGGAATCGCCCGTGCTGCCCGGCGTGCTGCGTGGCGCGGGCTCGTCAGCGCATAAGAGTGCTTTAACAGCGGGTAAGGAAGATTATGCGAGTTCTGCTGGTGCATCCGAGTGCGTTGATGTATTCGGAGTTGTTCTTGCGGCTGGAGCCGTTGGGGTTGGAGCGGGTGGCCGGCGCTGCCCGCGACGCGGGGCACCAGGTCGCCATCATCGACCTGCAGACCCACACCTGGGCCGAGCTCGATCGTGAGTTGGCCCGCTTCCGGCCGGATGCGGTCGGCTTCGGCCTGAACTATCTGGCCAACGTCCCGGAGGTGATCGAGCTCGCGCACCGGCTCAAGCGGTTGCGGCCCGCCCCGTATGTCTTCGCCGGTGGTCACTCGGTGTCGTTCATCGCCAAGCACGTCCTGGACCAGGCCGGCGGGGCGATCGACGCGGTACTGCGCGGGGAGGGCGAAGTCGCCGCCCCGCTGCTGCTCGCCGCGATACCCGACAATGCCGGGCACGAGGTTCCCGGAGCCGTCACGCTGACCGGCACCGGACCGGGTGCGCCCGGCATGTTGAGCAGCATCGACGCGCCGCTACCAGCCCGGGACCTGCTACGCCGCCGCAACAAGTACTTCATCGGGGTGCTGGACCCGGCCGCGTCGGTGGAGTTCACCCGGGGCTGCCCATGGGACTGCTCGTTCTGCTCGGCGTGGACCTTCTACGGCCGAAGCTACCGGCGCGCCTCGCCGGAGGCAGCCGCCGACGACCTGGCCACGGTGCGCGAGCCGGGCGTGTTCATCGTCGATGACGTCGCGTTCATCCGGCCCGAGCACGGCGACGCGATCGCCGCCGAGCTGGAGCGCCGCAAGATCCGCAAGGACTACTACCTGGAGACCCGGGCCGACGTCCTGTTGCGCAACCAGGAGGTCTTCCAGCGCTGGCGCCGGCTGGGGCTGAAGTACATGTTCCTGGGTATGGAAGCCCTCGACGCCGAGGGGCTGGAGCTGTTTCGCAAGCGGGTCAGCCCGGATGACAACTTCCGGGCCCTGGAGGTGGCCCGCCGCCTCGGCGTGGCCGTCGCGATCAACCTCATCGTGGATCCGCAATGGGACACCGAACGTTTCCGGCTGGTCCGGGAATGGGCGCTGCAGGTCCCTGAGATCGTGCATCTGTCGGTGATGACGCCATATCCCGGAACCGAGATCTGGCACACCGAGGCCCGCAAGCTCACCAGTCTGGATTACCGGCTGTTCGACATCCAGCACGCGGTGCTGCCGACAAAACTGCCACTCGACCAGTTTTACCGCGAGCTGGTGAAAACGCAGTCGGTGATCAACCGTAAACATCTCGGGGTGGCGGCGCTGGCCAAGACGGCGCGGATCGTGGGCCGGCATCTGCGCCACGGCCAGACTAATTTCGCGCGGATGTTATGGAAGTTCCACCGCATTTACAACGCGCAGCGCCAGCTGGCGGACCATTCTCGACCCGTTCGCTACGAGCTGCCCCAGCCCCGGCACGCCGAGCTGGCTCCGCGAGACCGCAGGCAACTCTATATTCATGCAGCTGCCTCGCGCGGGCCTGTTTCGGGCTCTGGCGACGTGGGTAGGCCGTGACCACAGATAGCGGACAGGGAGTCAACTATGCGGGTGCTGGTCTTGGGTGGGGATGGATACCTCGGTTGGCCCACTGCGGTGTATTTGTCCGATCGCGGGCATACCGTGGGTATCGCGGATAACTTCGCGCGCCGCAACTACGATCACGAGTTGGGTGTCGAGAGTCTGGTTCCGGTGCAGCCGCTGCATGTCCGGGTGGCGGCATGGACGGAGGTGTCCGGTCGCCAGATAGACACCTTCTGCGGTGATATCTCCGACGCCACATTCACCCGTGAGTTGCTGCAAAGCTTCCGCCCGCACGCCGTGGTGCATTTCGCCGAGCAGCGCTCCGCGCCGTACTCCATGATCGACCAAGCGCATGCGGTTTATACCCAGCGCAACAATGTCATCGGTACGTTGAACCTCTTATTCGCCATTGCCGAGACCGACCGCGATATCCACCTGGTCAAGCTCGGCACGATGGGCGAGTACGGCACCCCGAATATCGATATCGAGGAAGGCTGGCTCACCGTCGAGCACAATGGGCGCCACGACCGCGTGCTCTACCCGAAGCGGCCGGGATCGTTCTATCACCTGTCCAAGGTCCACGACAGCCACAACATTGAATTCGCCTGCCGGGCGTGGGGTTTGCGGGCTACCGACCTCAACCAGGGCGTCGTCTACGGGCAGGAAATCGCGGCCAGCGGGGCCGACCCGAGGCTGGCCACCCGGTTCGACTACGACGCGATCTTCGGCACGGTGCTCAACCGGTTCATCGTGCAGGCCGTCCTTGGTCACCCGCTGACCGTCTACGGTTCAGGCCAGCAGACCCGCGGCCTCATCGATATCCGCGACACGGTGGAATGCATCCGGCTGGCATGTGAAAACCCGGCGGCGGCGGGCGAGTTCCGGGTCTTCAACCAGATGACCGAGTCGATGTCCATCGAGCAGATCGCCAAGACGGTCACGGCCTGCTATCCGGGCCCGAGCGAGATCGAATACTTGGACAATCCCCGGGTGGAACAGGAAAGCCACTACTACAACGTGGTACACACCGGGCTGGTCGAGCTGGGGCTGCAACCCCATCGGCTGGGCGACACCCTGATCGAGTCGCTGTTCACCATCGTCGAACGGCACCGCCACCGGGCCAACCCGGACGCCATGCGACCCACGATCAACTGGCGCCGATCCGGTAGCTGAGAACTGCTACCCCAGGGAGGTTCCCCGATAACCCCAAGCGAGCCTCCCCGGGGCGAGACTTTCCTACAGTTCCTGTATGACCCAGTCGATCATGACGGCCACAAGGCACGACATGGCACCCAACAGCAGGCCGATCCGAGCGGGCTTACCCATAAACACCTCCCCAACACTCAGAGGTCGTCACACGTACAACGCCGTCTACCCACAACTCCGGATCGGCAAACCGCCCGTGTGCTATGCCCGCAGACTGCGAAAAAACCGGCGCAGAACGATCAGGAGACCGGTTTACCCGCCGGGAGTGGGGGTACGCCGGTCGCGGTTAGTTGCGGTGGCGCACGGGTTCTCGGGCGCCAGCCGCGCCGGCAAGTGCCGCGGGAGGTGTCGTGAGCAGCGCATTTGCGTCATCGGATCGCAACCCGCCAGTGCCGGACTACGCGGCCGAGTTGGGCCGGGCGCTGCGGCGCACGATCGCGGGCGAGGTCCGCTTCGATGCGCAGGCGCGGGCGCTCTACGCGTTCGACGCGTCGATCTTCCGGCAGGTCCCGATCGGTGCCGTGCTGCCCCGCGACGGTGATGACGCCGAGGCCGCGCTGGCCGTGTGCCGTCGCTTCGGGGCTCCGGTGTTCGGCCGCGGCTGCGGCACCGGCCTGGTAGGGCAGACGGTCAACGCGGCGGTGGTGTTCGACTTCTCCAAATACATGAATCAGGTCCGCACGCTGGATCCCCAGCGACGGCAGGCCCGGGTACAACCGGGCACCATCTGCGACACCCTGCGCGACGCCGCCGAGCGCCACGGGCTCACCTTCGGCCCCGACCCGGCCACCCACGACCACGCCACGCTCGGCGGGATGATCGGCAACAACTCCTGCGGCACCCACTCGGTGATGGCCGGCAAGACCGCCGACAACATCGACGAGCTGGAGATCCTCACCTACGACGGGCTGCGCACCACCGTCGGCGCCACCACCGACAACCAGCTCGAACAGATCATCGCCGCGGGTGGGCGGCGGGGTGAGATCTACGCCGGGCTCAAGCGCCTCCGCGACACCTACGCCGGCGCAATCCGCACCGGGATGCCGGACATCCCGCGCCGGGTGTCCGGGTACAACCTCGACGCGCTGCTACCGGAGAACGGCTTCCACGTCGCCCGAGCCCTGGTCGGCACGGAGAGCACCTGCGCGCTGGTGCTGGAAGCCACCACCGCCCTGGTGCACTCACCGCCCAAGCGCACCCTGGTGGTACTGGGCTACCCGGACATCGGCTCCAGCGGCGACGACGTGCCCTGGCTGATGGACTTCGACCTCATCGCCTGCGAGTTCACCAGCCACCACGTGGTGGACAGCCTGCACCACAAGGGCTTCCACTTCGGCGGGCAGGACCTGCTGCCCGAAGGCACAGCCTGGGTGCTCGTCGAGTTCGGTGGCCGGACTCAGGAGGAGGCCGACGGCAAGGCGCACGAGTTGATCGCCGCTTTAAACAAGCGTGATGATGCGCCCAGTCACAAGCTCTACGACGACCCGGAGGAGGAGAGCCGGGTCTGGGAGATCCGCCGGCACTCGGCCGGCTCAGCCCGCCAGCCGATCGCAGGCGGTGGCCACGGCGGCTGGCCGAACTGGGAAGACGCCGCCGTCGCGCCCGACCGCATGGGCGACTACCTGCGCGATTTCGTCGCGCTGCTGGACCGCTTCAGTTACGACGGGGTGTTCTACGGGCACTGGGGGCAGGGCTGCGTGCACTGCCGGATCGACTGGCAGCTGCGCACCGCCGAGGGCGTGGCCACCTACCGCCGGTTCATGGAGGAGGCCGCCGACCTGGTGGTGGCCCACGGCGGGTCGTTGTCGGGGGAGCACGGCGACGGGCACGGCCGGGCCGAGCTGTGGCCCAAGATGTTCTCCCCGGAGCTGATGCGGGCGTTCACCGAGTTCAAGCACATCTGGGACCCGGACAACCGGATGAACCCGCACAAGCTGATCGACCCCTACCCCCTGGACAGCCACATCCACCAGGGCACCACCCACCGGCCGCTGGCGCTGACCACCCGGTTCGGTTACCCGGAGGACGGCGGCAACTTCGCCGACGCGGTCGGCCGCTGCTACGGCGTCGGCAAGTGCCGCCACCTCGACGGCGGCGTGATGTGCCCGAGCTTCATGGTCACCCGGGAGGAGAAGCACTCCACCCGCGGCCGGGCCCGGCTGTTGCAGGAGATGGCCGAGTCGTCCGGGCCGATCAAGGGCCGCTGGCGCAGCGCCGAGGTCAAGGACGCGCTGGATCTGTGCCTGGCCTGCAAGGGCTGCAAGGGCGACTGCCCGATCAAGGTGGACATGGCCACCTACAAGGCCGAGTTCCTGTCGCACTACTACGCCGGGCGGCTGCGGCCGCGGCAGGCTTACGCGCTGGGCCTGATCCCGGTGTGGGCCCGGTTGGCCGCGCACGCCCCCCGGCTGGCCAACACGCTGACCCAGGCACCAGGCATCAGCCGGCTGGCCAAGCTCGCCGCCGGCGTCGCGCCGCAACGCCGCCCGCCGCCGTTCGCCAGCCAGACGTTCAGGCGCTGGTTCGCCGGCCACACCCCCCGCTACCCGGACGCACCGCCGGTGCTGCTGTGGCCGGACACCTTCGTCAACTACTTCGAGCCACATGTCGGCATCGCCGCGGTGGAGGTGCTGGAAGCCGCCGGGTTCCGCGTCACGCTGCCCGATCGCTGGGTGTGCTGCGGGCGCCCGCTGTACGACTACGGGCTGCTCGGGATCGCCCGCCGCTACCTGACCCGCACGCTGGAGCTGCTGCGCCCGCAGATCGAAGCCGGTGTCCCGGTGATCGGCCTGGAACCCAGCTGCCTGGCGGTGTTCCGCGACGAGCTGGTCAACATGCTGCCGCATGACTCCGACGCCAAGCGGCTGCGCGCGCAGAGCTACCTGCTCTCCGAGTTCCTCACCCGGAAGGCATCGGACTACCAGCCAGCCCAGCTACGGCGCAAGGCGCTGGTCCAGCCGCATTGCCACCACCACGCCGTGATGGGCTTCGACGCGGAAAAGGACCTGCTCACCGCGATGGGCCTGCAGGTCGAGATCCCCGACGCCGGGTGCTGCGGGATGGCCGGCAGCTTCGGCTACGAAGCCGGTGAGCGCTACCAGGTGTCCACAAAGGCCGGTGAGCGGGTGCTGCTGCCCGCGGTGCGCGCCGCGACCCGGGACACCCTTATCGTCGCCGACGGCTTCAGCTGCCGCGGCCAGATCGCCTCCGGCACGCAGCGCCGCGCCCTGCACCTGGCGCAGGTGCTGCAGATGGCCATCCGGGACGGGCAGCGCGGCCCGTCCGGATCCCCACCGGAAACCCACTACGCCCACGACGGCCATGCCGCCCTCCCTGTGGGAGTCCTCCTCGGCGCGGCGACTGTCGCGACAGTCGCGGCCGGGGTGGGGATCGGCATCGCCACCAGCCGTCGATCATAAGAAGGAGCATCCATGTCCGACGAGCGCACCGCCTCAGACGTCCTGGTCGACCGGCTCATCGAGTGGGGCGTCGACACGATCTTCGGGTTGCCCGGCGACGGCATCAACGGCTTCATGGACGCGCTGCGCAAGCGCCACGGCGACATCCAGTACATCCATGTGCGCCATGAGGAAGTCGGCGCGATGGCCGCCGTGGGCTACGCCAAGTTCACCGGCAAGCTCGGGGTCTGTTTCTCCACCGCGGCGCCCGGCGCGGCGCACCTGCTCAACGGCCTGCTCGACGCCAAGGTGGAGCAGGCGCCCATCCTGGCGATCACCGGGATGACCTACCACGACCTGATCGGTACGTCCTACCTGCAGGACATCAACACCGACTACTTCTTCAACGACGTGGCGGTCTACAACCAGCGGATCATGGGCCCGCAGCACGTCATCAACGTGGTGGACTACGCGGTGCGCACCTCGCTGACCCAGCGCGGCCCGAGCCATCTGGCGTTCCCGATCGACTACCAGGCCGCGCCCGCCGACTCCGGTGACCGGTTCAAGCGCAACGTGCCCGGCCACACCTCCACCGCCTACCGCCCACCGATCCGGGTGCCGCAACGCCAGGACCTGGAGGCGGCGGCCACCGTCCTGCACGGCAAAACCAAGATCGCGATCCTGGCCGGGGCCGGCGCCCGCGGCGCCGGGGACGAGCTGGAGTCCGTGGCCGACAAGCTGGGTGCGCCGGTGATCAAGGCACAGCTGGGTAAGGACTGCATCCCCGACGACTCGCCGTACACCACCGGCGGGATCGCGCTGGTCGGCACCCGGCCGTCGGAGGAGGCGCTGGAGCAGTGTGACGCGCTGCTCATCGTCGGCTCCACCATGCCCTACATCGAGTTCTACCCCTCGCCGGGCCAGGCGGTGTGCGTGCAGATCGACGACAAGCCAGACCGGATGGGCCTGCGCTACCCCGTCGACGTACCCCTGGTCGGCGACGCCCGTGCCACCCTGGCCGAACTGCTGCCGCTGCTGTCCCGCAACGAAGACCGCTCGTTCCTCACCCAAGCGCAGGAGGGCATGACGGCCTGGTGGAAGCTGATGGACCAGCGCGGCACCAGCACCGACACGCCGATGAAGCCGCAGGTGCCGGCCTGGGCGCTCAACGACGTGCTGGCTCCTGATGCGATCGTCTGCGGGGATTCCGGCACTGTGACCACCTGGGCGGCCCGCCAGATCAAGATCCGCAAGGGTCAGCAGTTCAGCTTCTCCGGCACGAACTGCTCGATGGCCGCCGGGCTGCCGTACGCGATCGGCGCGGCCGCGGCCTACCCCGGCCGGCAGGTCGTGGTGTTCACCGGCGACGGATCGATGACCATGCAGCTGGGCGACTTCCTCACCGCCGTACAGCACCGGCTACCCATCAAGATCATCGTGGTGAAGAACAACACGCTGGGCCTGATCAAGTGGGAGCAGATGGTCTTTTTGGGCAATCCCGAATATGGGGTCAACTTCGCACCGCTGGACTTCGTCAAGTTCGCCGAAGCCGCCGGAGCCCGCGGCATGCACATCGAAGACCCGACCACGTGTGCCGAGCAGATGCGCGAAGCGTTTTCCTGGGACGGCCCGGTCATTATCGAGTGCCTGGTCGATCAGCACGAGCCGCCGATCCCCGCTAAGGTGAAAAGCAATCAGGTCACCGCCATGCTGCAAGCGCTACGCCAAGGCTCCCCCAACCGCAACCGGATCGCGCTACAGATGGTCAAAGACATGCTCGACGAGTCCAGCTTCGAGGCCAGCCCCGGACACCACGTTCCGAGCACCATCGGCCGGGTGGCGGCGAAAGTCGCCGCAACATTGCGCGACCGCGCCGACGCCGACCATCCGGAGTAAACAGTGTGTCGCCGAGTTCGATACGAACTCGGCGACACGCAGGGACAAACGGGTTGGTGACAAGCGGCCGTCACGAAGAGCTGCGGCTGACCGTTATCGCCATCAAGATGATGAGCGCCCCCACCACAATGCCTCCCGAGGTGAGGCCGAGAACGATCCAGATCCACGGTTGCATATGCGCCTCCACTTATAGGGTGTACAACCGATCGCTGGCTTTCCACTGGCATGCCGCACTAAACCTGGTGCGTTAGCTGACATCACTGTGTGATAGGTCACGAACCGGCGGATGAAAGGGGCGAATCAGCTTGATGGCCGCACCGGGTCCCGGGGCATGAGGCTGGCCACCGCATCAGCCGCGTCGCCGACGAACAATGCCTGTCCACGCCGGATGCGCTGACCGCGCAGCGACGAGTCCTCGGTGAGCCGGACCACCACGTCCCGCAGCCCCGACTCGTCGTCGACCAGGTCGGTCAACCCCAGCGCAGCGAGCGCGCCGGCATCGTGCCGACCGTGCCCGGTGATCGGCCGGAAGGTCACCACCGGCAGCCCCACCCGCAGCGCCTCCTTGGAAGTGAGCCCGCCGGCGTTTTCGACCAGCACGTCGGCCGCGGCCATCAATCCGGCCATATCGGACACCCAGCCGAGCGCCACGGTGCCCGGGATGGTCGCGAGCTCGCCGCGCAGCGCTTCATTGCGGCCGCACACCACCACCGGGACCCAGCCGGGCCAGCGCGCGATCGCGGACACGGCCTGCCGGACAGTCCCAAGGCCCAGTGACCCACCGACGACCAACGCCGCTCGCCGGTTGTCGGGAATCCCGAGCTCCCGGCGCACGGTGGCGCGCCGGGCCGCGGCGTGGTCATTGAACCCGGCCCGGACCACCGGGCCGCATACCTGCACCGGGGCGTCGACGCCACGGCGGCGTAGCTGCTGCGCGGCGTCGTCGGAGATGCACAGGTAGGCGTCGGTGCTGGGATGCAGCCACAGTTCGTGGACCGAGAACGTGGTGATGAACGTCACCGCCGGGCAGGCGAGCTCGTCGTGGGCACGCAATCGGGCCAACGCGAGCGCGGCGAGATGGTAGGTCGACACGGCCACGTCGGGCCGGAACTGGGCAACGTGGCGGCGCAGCCCGGGAAGCGCCAGCCGAACCGGAATCCCCACCCGCCCGCCGGCAGCCTGCTGGGCCAGGAAGAAATGCCGGTATACCAGGTCGTAAAGCTTGGGCGCCCGGTTGACCAGCCACGGGTACACCGCGCGCAGCCAGCGCCCGGCGGGTGCGGGCATGAACTCGGTCAGGTCCACGATCTCGACGTGGTACCCGCGGGCGTCCAGCCGTCGCGCGACTTCGCGGCTCACCTCCAGGTGCCCGCCTCCCATCGCCGCGGTGACGATCAATATCCGTGCCGCACCGTTACCCGTCTCCACGCCGCAACCCCCACATCCCCAGCCGTGCCGTGCTCGGGATGCCCTGGATTCCGGCACCGAAACGCCGACATGGCAGCAAGGCTGCCGGGTGCGATGTAGACCGAGACCGGCGTGGGAAGGTTAGGGACAGCGACGGACCAGGGTCTTGACGGATGGGGAGGTGGGCAAGCTGTTGGTTTACCCGCTGACCCTGGTCGCAGCCCTGTTCGTGGCGATCGGTGAGGTGATCCAGCAGCGCTCGGCAGCACATGCGCCGCCGGAGCACAACCTGTCGCCACGGCTGCTGGTGTGGCTGGTGCGCCGCCCGCAGTGGCTGGTCGGGGTGGCCGCCTCGACGGCGGGCAACGTGCTGTTCGCCGTCGCGCTGAGCCACAGCAGCCTGGCACTGGTGGAGGCCGTGTTCGTGGTGCGGCTGCTGTTCGCGTTGGTGCTGGCCGCAGCGTGGGGGCAGCATCGAGTGCCGGCGCGGGACCTGCTGGGATCGGTGGCGATCACCGCGGGGCTGGTTGGTTTCATCTACGCGGCCCAACCGAACAAGGGTTCAGGTGTGGCGCCGGATCTGCACTGGGTACTGGGGGGTGGTGGTGTCGTCGCGGTTGTGGTGGTGCTGACCGCCATCGCGAGGAGGGCTGACCCGGCTCGCAAGGCAGTGCTGTTGGGTACCGCTTCCGGCATTCTGTTCGCGTTGCAGGCGTCGCTGACCCAACGCTCGATGCACGTGCTGTCCGACCGCGGTCCCGTCGAGCTGCTGCTGACGTGGGAAGGCTACGCATGCGCCATCACCGCGTTGGTCGGCATGCTGCTGCTGCAGAGTGCGTTCGAGGCCGCGCCGCTGCCTGCCTCCTACCCCGCGGTGGTGACTACCGAGCTGATCATCGGAGTCGCCCTGGGGGTGTTCCTCCTCGGCGGCACCCTGGCGCTGGGCACAGTGGTCATCACCGCTACCACGGTGAGCCTGCTTGTGATGATCGGCGGTATCTGCCTGCTGACGACGTCGCCGCTGGTCACCGGCCAGCTTGATCGGCTGGTCCGGCAACAGGACGTCGGGTTGGCCTGGCAGGTCGAGCAGCAGCTGGCTCGGGAACTGCGCCGGGCTGATCGGGCGGCACAGCGGTCTGCTCGGGGCAGTCGTCGATCCGGCGGCAGCGTACGGCTGCGCCGGGAGTTGCGCCGGATCGACGATGGCATCGAGCGGCTGTGCGAGCTGCAAGACGATATCCGCCGGCATCGCACTGCCGAGGAGCGGCGACTGCGGGCGTTGCCCGCTGAGCAGCGCCGCGAGGGCGCCGCGTCCGCGCGGGCATTGCGGGACCGGGAACGGGCCATCGACGAGCGTGCGCAGCGGTTGCGGGCCCGGGCGAGTGCGCTGGCCAGTGCCGGTGGGCTGGCGTGGAGTTCGGGGACTGAGGGGTAACCGCGGTGTCCTCGCTGGGAAATACGTTGATCTCCGCCGGTGCCGCGCTGGTGGCCGGTATGTGCCTGGCGGTGACCGGCCTGCTGCAGCAGGGGGCCGCCAGCAAGGAGTCCTCGGACAAGCAGTTCTCCCTGCGGCTCATCGCCGACCTGATCCGCAACCGGATGTGGCTGGCCGGGATGGGTGCCGCGGTGGCGTCTTACGTGTTCCAGGCGGTGGCGCTGGCAACCGGCCCGTTGTCGCTGGTGCAGCCGCTGGTGGTCTCCGAACTCCTGTTCGCGATCCCGATTTCGGCGCGCCGGCATCAAGCCAAGCTGGGGTGGCGGGAGTGGGGCGGACTGTTCACCGTGACCGCCGGGCTCGTCGTCGGCATCGTCGCCGCGGATCCCCACCGCGGGCACCCCATTCAGCCGTTCTCATCCTGGCTCTGGGCGCTTGTCACGGTGGCCGCGATCGCGGTGGGCGGGGTGATCATCGGCAAGTCGATCTCCGGACCGGCCCGGGCCAGCCTGTTCGCGCTGAGTGGAGCGACGGTGATGGCTCTGCAGTCGGCGCTGTACGCCACCACGATCGCTGAGTTGCGACAGAGCATCGGGCATACGTTTCTGACCTGGCAGCCCTACGCGCTGATCGTCGCCAGCTTCACCGGGCTGTTCCTGGTACAGAACGCCTACCAGGCAGGCCCGCTGGCGGCGAGCATGCCGGTGATGGACGCGGTGCTGCCGATGGTGTCGATCGGGCTGGGAGTCGGGCTATTCGGCGAGCACATCCGGACCACTGTGGTTGGGCTGATCGGTGCCGCCGTGGGCATCGTGGCGCTGCTGGTCGGCATCGTGATGCTGGACACTTCCCCGGTGGTGCGCCGCCAGCAACGCCGAGAACGCCAGGATCGCCAGGCCGCCGAGAAAGCCCCCCTGTGATCACCCTTCCCGCGCGCTCGGTACCCGTGCCTGCTCTTTCGCAGTCTGGATGCAGACTGCTGTTTCAGCGGGCTCGGAAACAGCAGTCTGCATCCAGACTGCGAGTTTCGGTGCGGTCGGTTACCGGCGGGTGAGCCAGCGGGTGACCAGGGCGGCGGTGAGGCCGGCAGCGGCGGCTGCCGGAATGCCGATGCGGGCCGCCTTGCGGGCCGTGCCGGCTGGTGGGCGTTGGCCGTCGACGGCCTGCTCGGGTGGGTCGCTGAGGTCACCCCTGACGTTACTGGCGTGCTCGCGGGCGAGTTTCATCACTTGAGCGACATGCAGTGCGCGCCGGCCGGTGCCCGCCTGCTCGATCTGTGTCTTGCAGGAGAACCCGTTGGCCACGACGAGCGTCGCCGGGTCGGCGGAGCGCACCGCGGGCAGCAGCGCCTGCTCCCCGCAGTCCAGCGAGATGTCGTATTTGCCCTTCTCGAACCCCCACGATCCGGCCAGCCCGCAGCAGCCACCGGTCAGCGGGTTGACCGAGACGCCCATCTGCTCCAGCAGCTTGCGCTCCGGGTCGATCCCGCCGGTGGCGCGGTGGTGGCAGTGCCCCCACAGCAGCGCTTCCCCAGCCAACGACGGCGGTGTGATGTCGAAGGTGGTGAAGAACTCCGCGAAGTGGTAGGCGTTGCGGGCCAGCCGCTGGGCGTCGTCGTCGTGCGGTAACAGCTTGCCCAGCTCGTCTTTGAACACGGCCAGGCAGCTGGGCTCCATCCCGACTATCGGCGTCCCAGCCCGAATCTCCGAGCGCAGCACGGACAGTACATGGTGCAGGTAGCGTTCGGCGGTGTCCAGGAACCCGTAGTCGTATAGCGGCCGCCCGCAGCAGACGTGCCCGGACGGCATCACGACCTGCCAGCCGGCCGCCTCGATGGCCTCCACGCAGGCCACCCCGACGTCGGTGTGCAGGTGGTTGTTGAACGTGTCCGGGAACAGCACCACCCGGCGCCCGTCCGGGTTCACCGTGCCGCCCCGCGCGGCGAACCACTGCTGCAACGTCAACGGCGCGAAGGACGGTAAAGCTCGGCGCCGGTCGATTCCGGCGACCAGCTTGGCCACCCGGGACAGGCCCGGCGTCTGGGTCACCGCGTTGACCAGCTCAGGCATCGCTGAGGCCAGCCGCGAGGCCTGGTCGATGAACCCGAACGCGTAGGCATACCGGGGCCGCCAGCGCCGCCAGGACCGGTAGTGGTGGTGCAGGAACTCCGACTTGTAGGTCGGCATGTCCACGTCCACCGGGCAGTCGCTGGTGCAGCCCTTGCAGGCCAGGCACAGATCCAGCGCGTCGGCGACCTCCCGGGACTGCCACCCGTCGGTGATCACCTCACCGCGCAGCATCTCGAACAGCAGGCGGGCCCGCCCGCGGGTGGAGTGCTTCTCCTCCCGGGTCACCTGGAAGCTCGGGCACATGGTCTGCTGGGCATCGGGCACCCGGCACTTGCCCACCCCGACGCAGCGCAGTGTGGCGTGCGCGAAGTCGCCACCGTCTTGCGGGTAGGCGAACTTCACCGCCGGCCGGGACGGGTTGTAGTCAACCCCGAGCTTGAGGTTCTCGTCGAAGCGGTAGGCGTCGATGACCTTGCCCGGGTTCATCTTCCAGTCCGGGTCCCAGATCAGCTTGAACTCGCGCATCGCGGCTATCAGCCGCGGACCGTACTGCTTGACCAGCAGCTCGGCGCGTTGCTGGCCGTCGCCGTGCTCACCGGACATCGTGCCGCCGTAGGAGGCGACCAGGTCGCCGGCTTGCTCCAGAAACGCACGGTAGGTGCGCAACCCGGCGGCGGTGCGCAGGTCGAAACTGATCCGGGAGTGGATGCAGCCCTCGCCGAGATGGCCGTACATCGCCCCGCGCAGCCCGTGCTTGGCATACAGCTTTTGCAGGTCCCGCAGGTAGTCGCCGACGCGGTCCGGCGGTACCGCGGAGTCCTCCCAGCCCGGCCAGTGGTCACCGCCATCGGGCGGGAACGCGGTGGACCCCAGCCCGCTTTCCCGGATCGCCCACAGGTCCTCGCTGTTGCCGCCTTCCTGCAGGCTCTTCGACATCACCATCCGGTCGGCGTCGTAGCCCTTCTCCTTCTGCAGCCACTCCATGAAGTCCTCGGCGCGCTGCACCGACTCGTCCTTGGAGTCGGCGCCGAACTGCACCATCAACCACGCCTGCGTGTCGTCACGGCGGGGCAGTTCGTGCAGGCCTTTCACGTTGAGCGACTTGAGCTGCTGGTCGTGCACCAGCAGGTGGTCGATCGCCTCCAGCCCGATCGGCTTCCATGTCATGATCTCGGTGACGTGGCCGGCCGCCTCGGGCATGTCGGGGTAGGACACCAGCACAGTGGTCCGCTCGAACAGCGCCGGGGTGAGCAGCAGGGTTGCCTGCAACGCCACCGCGCAGGTGCCCTCGGTGCCGACGAGGGCGCGGGCCACGTTGAAGCCCTTCTCCGGCAGCAGCTCGTCGAGGTTGTAGCCGGACACCCGCCGGGGCAACACGTCCACCGACGGGAAGCCGTCCCGGATGTCGTCGATGTACCGATCACGAAGGTCCCGCAGCTGGGCGTAGATCTGACCCTTGCGGCCACCGGCGGCGATGATCTCGTCGAGCTGGTCCTCCTCGTTGATCCCCACCCAGAACCGTTCCCCGTCGTAGGTGACGATCTCCAAGGCGTGGGTGTTGTCCGAGGTGCGGGGGCCCGGGCCATAGTGCTTGGCCTGCACCGAGTGGATGCCGCAGGAGTTGTTGCCGATGTTGCCGCCGATCGTGCACCGCGAGTGCGAGGACGGGTCGGGCCCGAAGACCAGCCCGTGCTTGCCGGTGGCCCGGTTGAGCTGCTCGTTGATCACTCCGGTCTGCGCGGTGACCCGGCGGGCGGTGACCTCGATGTCGCCGATCTCGGTGAGGTACTTGGAGAAGTCGATGACGACGGCGTTGTTGACGGTCTCGCCGGACAGGCTGGTGCCCCCGCCGCGCGACAGCACCGGGGACCGGTAGCGGGAGCACGCCCGCACGGTCTCGACCACGTCGTCGAGCGTGCGGGGCACCACCACCCCGATCGGGACCTGCCGGAAGTTGGACGCGTCGTTGGCGTACATCGCCAGCGACCCGGCGTCGAAGCGCACCTCACCTCGCAGATGACGGCGCA
Organism: Pseudonocardiaceae bacterium; assembly: GCA_035606945.1. GTDB lineage: Bacteria > Actinomycetota > Actinomycetes > Mycobacteriales > Pseudonocardiaceae. The sequence goes on along the minus strand of DATNDR010000079.1, from coordinate 104,274 downwards.
GGTGGCGCTCCAACCCCTTGGCGTTGACCTTGTCGATGTCGCGCAGGTCCGTGCCGGCCATCAGTCGTTGCTCCCAGGCAGCTTCTCCTTGATCGATTCGGTGAACTCGTGCATCTTCTGCTTCACGCCCTTGGTGATGACGCCGATCTCCTCCGGGTCACCCTTGAGCATCGAGATGGCGGCCTTCTTGCCCAGCTCCCACTTGATGTGCGGCGGGATCGGCGGGATCTCCGGGTCGGTGACGACTTCCAGCACGCACGGCCGGTCCGCGGCCAGCGCCTCGTCCCACGCGTCGCCCAGCTGCTTGGGGTCGTCGACCTTGATGCCCTTGAGGCCGAGCAGCTTGGCGAACTCGGCGTAGGGCACGTCAGGGAGCCACTGCGTGCCCATGTACTTCGGGTCGCCGGCTTCGGCGCGCTGCTCCCAGGTGACCTGGTTGAGGTCCTGGTTGTTGAACACGCAGAACACCAGCGTGCGGTTCTGCCACCGTTCCCAGTACCGCTTGACGGTGATCAGCTCGGCCATCCCGTTCATCTGGAACGCGCCGTCACCGACGAAGGCGATCACCGGGCGGTGCGGGTAGGAGAACTTCGCACTGATCGCGTACGGGGTGCCGGGACCCATCGTGGCCAGCGTGCCGGACAGCGACGCCTGCATGCCGCGGCGCAGCTTCAGGTGCCGGGCCCACCAGTTGGTGCCCGATCCGGAGTCGGCGGTGAGGATGACGTTGTCGGGCAGCCGCGGCGACAGCTCGTGCGCGACCAGCTCCGGGTTGACCGGGTCGGCCGACTCGTGGGCCCGGTCGTCCAGCACCTGCCACCACTCGCGGACCTCGCCTTCGATCTTCTCCCGCCAGGACCGGTCCTCCTTGCGCTTGAGCATCGGGATCAGCGCTTGGAGGGTCTCCTTCGAGTCGCCGATCAGGCTGGCCTGGATGGGGTAGCGCACCCCGATCATCCCGCCGTCGATGTCGATCTCGACGGCCTTGCACTGGCCCTCCTCGGGCAGCCACTCGGTGTAGGGAAAGCTGGTGCCGACCATGAACAGGGTGTCGGCGCCCATCATCAGCTCATAGCTGGCCGTCGAGCCCAGCAGGCCGATCGGCCCGGTCACGTAGGGCAGGTCGTCGGGCAGCACCTCGCGGCCCAGCAGGGTCTTGGCCACGCCCGCACCCAGCAGTTCGGCGGCCTTGATCACCTCGTCGGTGGCTTCCGCGGCGCCCTGCCCGATGAGCATGGCGACTTTCTGGCCCTCGTTGAGGATGTCGGCGGCCTTGCGGATCTCGGCTTCCTGGGGGATCACCCGCGGCTTGAGGTACCCGACGCTGGTGTACACCGCGCCGTGCATCCGGGGTGGCGATGGTTGCGCATCCTCTTCCTGCACGTCCTCCGGGAAGATGATGGTGGCCACCCCCCGCCGGAACAGCGCGATCTTGCAGGCACGGTCGATGAGCTGGCGGGCCTGGGCCGGGTGCATGCAGGTCTGCACGAACTCCGACACGTCGGTGAACAGCACGACGGGGTCGATCTCCTGCTGGTAGGCGGCGCCCAGCGAGATCCGCTTCTGCTGCCCGACGATGGCCAGCACCGGCTGGTGATCCAGCTTGGCGTCATACAGGCCGTTGAGCAGGTGGATCGCGCCACCGCCGGAGGTGGCCATGCAGCAGCCGATCTGCCCGGTGAACTTGGCGTGGGCGGTCGCCATGAACGCGCCCATCTCCTCGTGCCGCGGCTGGATGATCTCCGGATCACCCTTGGCGCGATCCAGCGCGCCGAGGAAACCATTGATGCCATCCCCGGGGTAGCCGAAGATGCGATGGATACCCCACTCGGTGAGGCGTTGCAGGACGTAGTCGGCGACCTTGGGCATGCCCGTGCTCCCGTTTCTCGTGAAACATTCCTTATCCACCGACCGCTTACCCCGGTGCTCGCCCCGGCACACCTGCACGGCCGTGTTACTAAGGGTTGATCGGGGCGTGCGGGCGAGCGCCGCCGGGTCAGCTCACCGCAGCGGGATAGCTACCCGCCAGGGGTACGCGCGGTGCGTGCCGCACTGCGGTCCTCCGACAGCCGGCTCAGCTGCGGCTGACAGGACAGCGGCAGGGGCGGTGAGCGCCCTGCTGGCGGCCAGTGGTGCGGCGGGTCTGGTGCTGTCCGCCTTCGGCTGGCTCGACGGCCCTACCCGGTCATGAATGCCTGCGACCCTGGCCGGTCAGGCAGTACGAGCCGCGGCGCGGCCCACCGGCGTAACGGGCCGGGCTTCGAGCCTGCGGCAGGCGGCCACGGTGCTGTGGAGCAGCTCGCACAGCCGCGCGTCGCGCTGCGGCTGGGCCAGTTCGCGCAGCTGCTCGAACAGGAGCTGGAATGCTGAACTGACCGTCACGTTCGGTGGGTTCAGCAGTTCCCAGCAGCGCAGCCGGAGCCGGGTCAACCGGTCGCCGCGTTCGAGGCGGTGTATCCGCGCGCACGTTTTTGCCAACCTTCGCCGGGCGGCGCGGGGCGTTGCCGGCCGTAGCGCTTGGGCGGCCGCCAAGCAGCTGGCGATGACGCAGTGCGTCGTGGCCGGGTGCGCCCTGACCTCGATCAGGTCCGGGGCGAGCAGGGCCAGCTTGCTGCGCACGTCGTCGTCGACGATCCGGTCATTGACCAGCCGGGCCAGCGCCGCTAGCGCCGGCGGCGTACACCGGGGATGGTCGGTGAACCGAGTTCCCGCGAGCACCGAGACGTACTCCATGACGCACGCGCCGTCCTCTGGACCGCGGTGCCAGCCACGGGTGAGCACCGGGAGCTGATCCGGTACTGATGGGCCGGGCTTCATTTTCAGCCCGGGAGCCTTCACGAGCCGCTTCATTGCCCGACCCTCGCGCCTGGCAGGCCCGCTGGGTAGCTGACCGGCTCCATCGCCCGGCGACCCGGGATGTTCGCTGCGGGGTTGTACTTGCCCAGCGGCAGGATGGTTCGACCACCGGTGGCGCCGGCCAGCATCATCGCCCCGGCGGTGTAGAACGCTGCCGCCGGCGAACCCCACCACCCGGCCAGCAACGAGGCGACCATGAACGTCGCCCCGGCGAAGCCGAACAGGCCCAGGATCGACGGTGCCGCGATCGGCGTGAGCACGATGCGACTGCGGTCGGTCCAGCCTTCTGCGCTGTCCTGACCTGCACCGAGGTATCTTGTTGAGCCGGCTCCATCACCGGTGACCACCTGGTCACCCGCGATCTGATCATTCTTTGGTCGCATCCCTTGCACCTCCTGCTGCCTTGTCGAGATGGCTGACACCCCGGGGCTGCCCAGCTGACCGGGCGCTAAACCCACGCTCGCTCGAACAGACGCTTCGTTGCCGTCAGTTGTGGTGAGTGTCAGGTGGCGCGGCTGCCGGATAGAGGGTCTGCCAGTTCGGCTCGGAGGGGTGCGCTACCCCAGCGGGGCCAGCGCCGAGCGCGGCCAGCAGGTTGCCGGTGATGCGCCCGATCACCTCGGCGGGACACGGCCGGTCGCCGGGGCACGGAGTGAGGCCGTGGATCCAGGCATTGGTGCCGGAATCCCACACGCCCGCGTGGCTTTGTGGATCCGTGTAGTAGGTCATGTCGGAGTAGAACACTCCGCCGTGGTGAGTGCGGGCCTGCGCCTGGGAGGCGTCCAGCGGTGAGTGCGCGAAGACCGTCACGTTCGGCGGGTAGCCCAGCCGCGGATCGAGGCTGTCGACGTCGGAGCCGATCACACCGGGGACCTGCTGCCCGTCGTGCAAGCCGGTACCGGCGAAGATCCACGCACCGGCATCGGTGATGCGCAGCGCGCCCCGGGGTGCGTCTGGTAGCAGGAAGCCGTTGTAGGACTCGCCGACGAAGGTGTCCTCCGGCCAGCTCGCCGGGGCGGACGCCCAGGTGTTGCCGGTCACCTGCAACGGATTGCCGTGGCCGTTGAGTGGGTCCTGCGCCGAGTCGCGGTAGTCCACCTCCTGGCGATCCGGACCCAGCGCGGAAGCCTCCAGCCGGACGTGCCGCAGCATCCCGCTGGCCCCGAAGAACGCCAGATTCACGCCTGCGGCATTCGCCAACACCGCTGCCTGGCGTTCCCGCAGCGACCAGCATTCGTCGTGGCCCAGGGACAACACCGCCTTGTGATTGACGAGGATGTCCGGGTGCTGGATCACCGTCAGGTCGGTGACATAGCCGACGTCCAGCCCGTGCTGTTCCATCCAGCGCACCAGCGGCAGCTCCAACGTCAGAAAGTCCCCGCTGCCCGCACCGCCGTTGTAGGAGAACTCATACGGGCGGTCGAAGGACACCACCCGGGCCCGCGAACACAGCGGATACACCCGAGGCGGGCAGCTGCCTTTGCCTACGTAGTAGTCGTAGCCGCCGTAGGGGTTCCACGCCTGCCAGGTGAGTACGTCGTTTTTGACCAGGTAGGTGGCATGGCTGTGCGGATCCCACACCGTCAACGGGAGGTAGCTGGCCTGGCCACCGCTGCCGGCCAGCTTGAACAGGTAGTCGCCCGGCACGAACGCCGCCGTAATCGCCACTTGCAGGGTGGGCGACCAGTTCTCGCAAGACACCATATTGACGCCGGGGGTCACCGGGCACGGCGGCTGCTCGACGCCGGGCAGCTCGTCCGAACGCCACACCAACCGCCCGCCACTGGCCTGGTAGTAACCCATCCGGTAGGCCTCGACATGGAACCGTGGGGCATCCGTCGACACGAACAGCGACGCGGTGTCCCCCGCGGCGGCATACGTGCGATCGGCGAACCCGGTGATCAGCCCCGGTGGCGTGCCGGTGATCTTCCAGTCGTCGGTGCCCGGTCGCTGGTTCTCACGCAACACCCAGGAAGCCTGTACCCCCTCCGGCCCCATGGTCGTCGCATCCGGCGCGGCCGTCGCGGTCGACGCTTCAGGTGCTCGCTGCGCTGGCTGCGTTGCCTGATGACGTGTGCACCCACCGATCACCGCCAGCAGCACCGCGCACAGGCAAGCAAGCTCAAACCAGCGCAGCCGGCACGGGTCGTCCTCATGCACGCGCACGGTTGCCATGATGCCGCTTGCGGTAGTCGGCATCGTTCGCTTCTACCCCGCGTGTGTCGTGCTTGCGTGCACGGTGTGTCGGGCTCCGGCCCGTGGCCAAGATCCAGCGTGTCGGCACCGGACCGGCTCGGGTCGGCACCGCGGCAGGTTTCCACAACGGATCGACGTGCGCGTCACGCCGCCGTCCTGGCCCGCCCCAACCGATTGGTTGCGCACAGCCACATCTCACCTCAGATCACAGCGCCAAGCTCGACGCCGCAACGGCCGCCGCGCTGTTCTCCAGCGACTACCTGGTCCTGCTAGTCGGTCCTGCGCGCAGCATCGCCGTCGTTGCGTCGCAGGTAGCTTGATAACCAGGTAAGCCACCGCCGGCGCAATGGAGGTATCGGGTCTGGTGAGTACGAGCCCAGACGGGGCGCCGATGGCGGTGCCCCGGTTCTTCGTCCGCCAGAAGATCACGGTCATGGTGAACCGGTACCAGATTTTCGATTCCCGCGCGGACGGCTCTGAGGGATCGCTGCTGGCCTTCGCGGAGCAGAAGCGGTGGGCGTTCAAGGAGCACGTGACCTTCTACGCGGACGAGGCCAAGTCCCGTCCGGTGTTCTCCTTCAAGGCGCGCCACCGGCTCGACGTGCACGCCGGTCACGACGTCTTCGATGCGCAGGGTCAGCCGCTGGGCTACTTCAAGAAGGAGTTCGGAGCCAGCCTGCTGCGCTCGACCTGGCACCTGTTCGCGCCAGGCCTCGAGGCTCGGGGGCAGGAACGGCGGCTGAGTATCGCGATCCTGCGGCGGATCTGGGACTTCATCCCCTACCTCGGCGACATGTGGATCCCGTTCGTGTTCCACTTCGACTTCGTGGACACTGCGTCAGGTCAGCTGGTGATGTCCAGCGAGCGGCAGAAGACCATCCGGGACCGCTACCGCGTCACCGTGGCGGACCCACGCCTCGACTTTCGGGTCGCCGCCTCGATGGCGGTCGCGCTGGACGCATTGCAGAGCCGTTGAGCGGTCCGCCGGGCTAGCAGCGCGGTAGTGTTGATTTAGGTCGTTCAGTTTCAGTGTTGGTGTCATGCACGCCCGCGGAAACAAGTTGGAGACGAGGGTCTGCGTCAAAATGACGTCGGCCAGCGTCATCAGGGCCGGCCGGATCCCGCACGGTGCGGGCTCCACCACCTGCTAGGAGCACATCGCATGGCACAGGGAACTGTGAAGTGGTTTAACGCGGAAAAGGGTTTTGGTTTCATCTCACAGGACGACGGCGGCAACGACGTCTTCGTGCACCACTCGGGGATCGAAGCTGACGGCTTCCGCAGCCTCGACGAGGGTCAGCGCGTGCAGTTCGAGATCAGCCAGGGCAACAAGGGCCTGCAGGCCACCGGCGTCCGCCCGGCCTGATCCCACCGCCCAACCGGGAGTCCGCTTGCCCCTCAGGGAGGCGGACTCCCGGACTATCCATCGCCCGTCACCGCCCCAGCTCACCAGTTCGCTGACTACGGGATGACCAGGTCGACCCGCGCGCTCGCCAAGCACCTGATGGATCCGATGGGGTGTTGTGCCGCACCTGGCGATCATCCGGCTCATCGCTACCGACCTGGTGACTACCTGGGCTGCCCCGTGTTCTCCGGGTAGGTCTTATTAGATTAGTGTCGTTAGGTGGCTCGCCGCTGATGTAGGTAATCCGGTGCGGAAAGTTGATGCGCCCATTCCCACCCCTCGCGGAGTACAACGCCAATCAGGCGCGCCGTGGCACATTCGGCCGTCATCCCACGGACGCTAATCCACGGTGTGCGTCCTCGAACGCTTTCACTACCTCAGCGGAGATCCGGCCACGGTCCGACACCTGGCGGCCAGCTTCACGGGCCCATGCGCGGATCGCAGCGGTCTGTTCACGATTCTCACGGGATGTTGCGGCCGCACGGGAACGAGTGTTCGACACGGCGGTGCGCTTGCCGACCTTGCGTCCCGCGTTCGCATAGTCCGCGAGAATGTCCCGCAGAACACCCGCGTTGTTTGCCGAAAGGTCGATTTCAAACTCGACGCCATCCAAGCCGAAGCTCACCGTCTCATCAGCGGCGTCGCCCGTCATGTCATCAACGAGTGCGGTCTCTACCTTGCGCGCCATGACCATCTCCTAAATCGAGGGGCTTGTCCGGCGCGATGATAGAACAGCTGCCGGTTAAACGATAAACAGGGTGTGTCCTGCCAGGCGAGGGAATCCACATGCCGCCCTCAGCGGGACCGATCGACGGTACCAGGTCCAACCGCCATGGCCCGGTAGGTTGGCCGTGCACGCGGTACCGGTCGGTGTGATGTTCTCCGACCGTCCGCATTCGGATAGGGGCGTCATTGTGTGAATCGACGATCAAGCGGCGAACACACGAGCGTCCGCGTTACCGACCCTAAATCTTGCCGATCCATCAGACACAGACGACGCGGTCCCGCGCGACTCTCGGCACGACTCGGCACTTCTGACGTGCGGTCAGCGGCTCCTTGTTAACTGGCGTCACGATCGTGCGCCGCGGACAGCAACGCCTGGCACTCATCGAGATCGTCGACGATCAGCGTGACCTGTGCATGATCAATAAAAGTGATCCGCAGGTGGCCGCCTATCCCGCCGCCGGTCCGGCCGTCGTGGCCGTCCGGCGTGTCACGGCCAGTCAGACCGCCCGTGCCCTACCTTTACTCGAACGTACATTCGATAAGAGGAGGTGGGATGAGCACGACCACGCAGCCAACCACCCGCACGACCCTGCTCCACCCGGACCCCGGGGCACCCGGGGCGATCCTGGCCCACCGGGGGCACCCGCAGCACTGCGGCTACCCCCTTGCTGGCCTCGGGATTTCAGCGCGCATCCCGCTGAGACGACCTACCGCGCGCGTCCAGCGCACGCTGCGGGAGTGCCCCACCCCGCTGGGGGTGCGTTTGAGCACCGCGACACCGCGCGAGCTCGCCGGGGACATCACCGTCGGGCGTGCGGTCGAGCTGGCTTGAACCCTGCCATGCCATTACCGAGGATGTCTTGCTGCGGCACCAGCTGGGTGGGGGTTGATCGCGCGCACTGCTGTCGCCGCACCGGCGGATGCGGCCACGTCTTCGACGACGCGCTGCTGTGGGACGCCCACCGCCCCGCCAGGCGGTGTGTGGACCCCCACTCACTGGGCCTGATGCAAACCACCACCGGGATCTGGTTGCGGGCAGCATCTGGAACCAATGACGCACGGCAGCCGGTCAGCGACGACAAGAACCGCTTCCTGATATCGGGTCTGCGGCGAGCGACCGGCGGCTGCTACTGAGCCCGCTGCCGTTGTTGAGCCGCCATGAGGGCGAAGGGGTTCCCCTCTGAGTCACGGCAGATCGCCCACGGCGGTCGCGGATGGATGACCGAGCCGCCCAGCTCCTCCACTCGCCGTAATGCCGCCGACAGGTCGGGCACGGAGAAGTAGGGCAGCGAGAAGCGGTCCCCGGGCCCTGCGCCGCGGCGATGAACTCCAAGTTCGGTTTGACCTGAATGCGTCTGCCAGCCGTCACCCTCGCCGGTCTCGCGTTCCTGGAGGTCGACTCCCAGCACGCCGACCCAGAAGCGAAGGGCTTGCTCGGGGTCATCGGCAGGAAACTCCACCAGGGCGACCGGATGCCGCGCCACGGCGTCAAGGCTCATACCCACAGAGTAGTGGCGCTCGATCACCGCCGCCCGGATCCGGCAGTCCGAGTATGCAGCGGAGGTACCCGGTGGCCGCCGGCGCCACCACCGCACCAAGCACACCCCGGGCTGGTCAGTCCACCAAGACGGCAACGGCACGTTCACCTGGACCGACGCCTCAGCGGGCATACCTGGACCTACCAACCAGACTCCATTGCCGAACCCGCACCCAAGCGCCCACTCGACGATCCTCCCGAACCCCCGCCGTTCTAGGCGAGGACGTGGGGCCGGTTGCGCAAGCGTGCGCGCGGTCGGTTCAGCTCGCCGACACCGGCGTGTTCGGCGAACAGTGCGCCGACCGGCGACGGCGCGGGATCACGGGATTGTCAGGGTGGCGATCCATACTGCTGCCGACCGGTTGGTCTGAAGACGGGAGGGTGCGGTGGTACAGCGGAATCGGGAGCGGCGAGCTACTGCGGCGGCGCGACGCCGGGCGCACCGCCGGGCCTGCGGGGCGGGCGCAGGCGGAGAATCCGGGACCGCTGGATGGGGCGCCGCATCGTCAGGAACCGGGCCGGGGCGGGTCAAGCCTTCGGCGGAGACGATCTCGACCGTGTTGCTCAGCGCGGCACGCGAGCACTGGGCGGGTCACCCCGACGCCGGTACCCGCATCGCACTCATCGTGGCCGGTCGGTGCGCTGATCAGCCGGAGCTCGTGGCTGCGGCGGCGTGGTGTGCGGTGCTGCCGCTCGTCACCGGGGCCTGGGAACGCGGCTGGTCGCCCGACGACCTGCATCAAATCGCCCGGCGGCGGCTGGACGCGGCCGGTGTGGGCTACCTCGTCGATGCGATCGCGGAGGAGTCGAGGCGTTACGCCGAGGCCACCATGGCGCCGCGGTGGCGGGAGGACCTCAGGCAGATCGGGGCGGTGGTGTGGTGGAAACCCGACCAGGCAGGTGGTCACCTGCGGCAGTGGGCCCACCGCCAGGCAACCGACGTGGCGGCCACGCTCACGACGGTGATCGAGGTGCTGGCGATGCTGCTGGCCCTGCCCGCGCTGCCCAGGATCGTGGCGCCGCCGGGTTCGACCACCGTCACCGCGACGCCACGCCGCGGCGTCGATCAGAAGATGCTGTCCCGGGTGCGGGCGCTGCTGGCCAAGGCCGAGTCGACCACTTTCCCCGAGGAAGCCGAGGCGCTGTCGGCCAAGGCCCAGGAACTGATGAGCCGGTACTCGCTGGAGCGGATCGTGGTGGAGAGCCGCCCGGGTGCGGGTGCCCCGCAAAATACGGGTGCGGGTGCCCCGCACAAGACAGCCGGCGTGAACGGCGTTGCAGACCCGCATCCGGCCGCCGCTCGCCGGCTGTGGCTGGACAACCCGTACGTGGCCGCGAAAGCGATGCTGGTGGGCGCGGTGGCCGAGGCGAACCGCTGCCGCACCGTGCTGTCGGAGAAGCTCGGGTTCACCACCGTGCTCGGTGACGAGGTCGACCTGGAGATCGTGGAACTGCTCAGCACATCGCTGCTGGTTCAGGCGACCCGGGCGATGGTGTCGGCGGGCAGCCAGCTCACCCGCAGCGGGCGATCGCGCACCAGGTCGTACCGCCAATCGTTCCTGCTCGCCTACGCGACCCGGATCGGGGAACGGTTGAGCACCGCACGGGACGTGAGCACCGCCGCGGTGGCCGAGGCGGCCGAGCTGCTACCCGTACTGGCCGCGCGGGAACGAGTGGTGGACGAATTGTTCGAGTCGATGTTCCCGCAGTCGGTATGCCGGTCGTTCAGCGTCGGCAACGCCGCCGGATGGCACGCCGGTCGGGCCGCTGCGGACCTCGCCGTGCTCGACACCCGACGGGCGGTGGCATCGGGAGGAAGTTGAGACATCCGTAGGCTCCCCGGCTGTGCTGGTATTGCTGCCGCCGTCGGAAACCAAAAAGATCGGTGGCGACGGGCCGCCGCTGGGGCTGGCGCCGGGTCTGAAGGCACCGGGACTGGAGGCACCCGGACTGGAGGCACTGTCACATCCTGATCTCACCCCGGTCCGGCGCAAGCTGATCGACGAGCTGGTCGCGCTCGCCGGGGATCGGACCACGGGGCTGGCCGCGCTGGGCCTGTCTCACCACCAGCACCGCGAGCTGCAACGTAACGGTGAGCTGTGGAGCGCTCCGACGTTGCCGGCGCTGAGGCGCTACACCGGGGTGCTCTACACGGCGCTGGATGCGAACTCGCTGCGGCCCGCACAATGCGCGCGGCTGATGGTGGCGTCCGCGCTGTTCGGCCTGCTCCGGGCGGACGACCGGATACCGGCCTACCGGCTGTCCGCCGCGTCGGCGCTGCCGGGGTTGGGTTCGGTGCGCTCGGTGTGGCGTCCGGTGCTCGGTCCACTGCTGAGTCGGATCCCAGATCTGGTGGTCGACTTGCGTTCATCCGGCTACCTCGCGCTGGGCCTGCTGCCGGCAGCGGTGACGGTGCAGGTGGTCACCGATGACGGGCGCACCGTCAGTCACCACAACAAGGCGCACAAGGGCCGGCTGGCCCGGCTGCTAGCCACCGCTCCGCGCGAGGTATCCGACGCCGACGGCGTCGCCCGGATCGCCCGCCGGGCCGGCCTGCGGGTACTGCAGACTGGCGAGCACACACTTCGCATTCAGCACGCTCAGCGGGGTTGATCAGCGCGTTTGTACCCTGCTGCGCCCGCTGAATGCGTGGGTGGGTTCAGTGGTCACGGTGGGTGGCCAGCGCCGCCAGCGCGCCCAGCTCCGCGGCGGCTCGCGGCGTCGGATCGGCTGAATACAGCTCCCGCATCGCCTGCGCGACCAAATCGTCAGTCTGCGCCTGGCTCCACGCGCGGCCGCCGGCCAGGTCGATCAGTTCTGCGGCGCGGGCCGCGGCGGTTTCGGACAACGGCACGCCGCGGTGGTAGAGCGCGGCCAGTTCGCGCCCGGCGGGGGTTTGGGACGCCAGGGCAGCCACCACCGGGAGGGACTTCTTGCCGCTGCGCAGGTCCGAGTGCACCGGTTTACCCGTCACGGCTGGATCTCCCCAAATTCCCAGCAGGTCGTCCACGTGCTGAAACGCCAAACCCAGCAGCATCCCGAAGCCGCGCAGATACGCCACCTGCTCTGGGCGCCCGCCGCCGAACGCCGCGCCCACCGCGCACGCGCACCCCAGCAAGGCGGCCGTCTTGTGCTGCGCCATCCGCACGCACTCGGCCAGCTCGACCTGCGCGCGTTGCTCGAAAGACAGATCCGCGCTCTGGCCGTCCAACAGGTCTTGCACCGCGGCGGTGAGCATCCTGATTCCGTCCGCCGCAGCTGGATGCCCGCTGCCGGCGAGCACGTCCAGGGCCAGGACCAGCAATGCGTCCCCGGCCAGGATCGCCGGGTTGACCCCGAACACGCTCCACGCCGTGCGACGGTGGCGGCGGGTGAGATCACCGTCCATCACGTCGTCGTGCAGCAGCGAGTGGTTGTGTGCCAATTCCACCGCGGCCGCGGCCGGCACTGCCGCGGCCGCCGTACCACCCACGGCCTGTCCGCTGCACAGGACGAGCGCCGCCCGGATCGCTTTGCCCCCGCTCACCCGTACTGGGCGGCCGTGTTCGTCCCACCATCCGAGGTGGTACCCGGCGACGCGCAACGTCGAGGTGGGCAGTGTCCCGACCGCCGACCGCAGCGCGGGTTCGACGAGGCCGCGACTCCACGCGAGCACCTCGCGGGCCGATCGGCCTGCGGCCATCACGTCCATGGTGGTCACGATCATCTCACCTTCCCTCAGCGGCCGATCTCGACGTTCTCCAGGACGCCCAGTGCATCGGGAACCAGCACGGCCACCGAGTAATAAGCGCTCACCAGGTAGGAAATGATCGCTTTGTCGTCGATACCCATGAATCGGACGTTGAGCCCAGGCTCGACTTCATCGGGAATCCCGGTCTGGTGCAGCCCGATCACGCCTTCATCGTCCAAACCGGTGCGCATCGCGAGAATCGAGCTGGTGCGGTACCGCGTGATGGGAATCTTGTTGCAGGGGAAGATGGGCACCCCACGCCAGGCCTGTATTTGTCGGCCATCGACCTCGACGCTCGGCGGGTAAAGACCCCGGCGGTTACATTCCCGGCCGAATGCGGCGATCGTGTACGGGTGCGCCAGATAGAACCGGGTCTTTCGGCGGCGGGCGAGTAGCGCGTCCATGTCGTTGGGCGTCGGTGGCCCGGTGCGAGTGTGCAGACGCTGCTGGGCATGGACGTTGTGCAGCAATCCGAAGTCCGTGTTGTTGATCAGCTCGTCTTCCTGCTTTTCCCGGAGCGCCTCGATGGTCAATCTCAACTGTTGTTCAGTTTGATCCATCGGATTGTTGTACAGGTCCGCGACCCGGGCGTGCACCCGCAGCACGGTCTGGGCCACGCTCAATTCATATTCCCGGGGTGTGCGGTCATAGTCAACGAAGGTTCCCGTTATCTGTGGCTCACCCTCATGCCCGGCGGTCAGCTCGATTCTGGCTTCGCCGCGCTTGTTCTGGGGACGGCCGGTCTGAACCCGGAAGTGTTCGAGCGCAGCTCGTAACGTCTCGGATTGTGCGGTCAGCTGCTCAAATTCCTGCTGCGGCAGGGTCAACACCGTGCAGGCAGTCACCGCGCGGACGCTATAGCTCCACATCTGTCCGGGCTGCACCAATTCCCGGTCACCGAAGTAGTCCCCGTCGGCCAGGACATCGAACACAGTGGGTGCGTCGTACTTGCCCACACCGATCTTACTGACCTTGCCGTGGGCGATGAGGAACAGCTGATCGGCCGGCTGACCCTCCTCCACGAGGATGCTCCCTGCCTCAATCTCCCGTTCCGTGAATCGGCCCGCCAACGCGGTGAGCACCTCGGTATCGTCGAAATCCCGCAGCATCGGCAACTCGCGCAATTCACCGGGAACGAGCCGCAGCTGCGAATCTGTCGGGGTAAAGGTCACCCGCCCGTCGCCCACTGTGTAAGTCAAGCGGCGGTTCGTCCGGAAAGTACCGCCCGAGGCCTCCACCCACGGCAACGCCCGCAGCAACCAGCGAGGGGTGATCTCCTGCATCTGCGGCACGGACTTCGTCGTCGTCGCCAGATTGCGTGCCGCGGCAGTACTGAGAGTCAAATGCGGCTCATCGGCAACGTCGACGTCGGGATCGGTCACGGTCACCACGCACCTCAGATTCGATCGGCGGCGATGAGCAGGTAGTGGAAGCTGCCCTCGCGGTACGCGGTCAGGAACGGGTCTTCGATCCCGGTGGCCACCGAGGATCTCGCCCGCAGTTCCCAGTACGGGATGGTGCCGGCGGTGAGATCGATGACATTGATCGGGACGAGGTTGTTGGCGGCCAGTGCCTTGAAGTACTCACTGCGGGGATGGATGTTGCAGATGTAGTGCTCGTCGATCCGGCTGACGGCTTTGGACCGGCCACCCGTCACGTCGTTGTAGCAGCCGGTGATGCAGACGTAGCGGCCGCCGTACTCCAGCAGGCGGGATAATTCGGCGAACAGCTGGAACAGATTTACGTACATGGTGGTCTCGTTGGTCCAGACTGCCCGGCACGATCCCGTCTCGAATCCGGTATCCAGCATGTTGCGGAAGTGGAACTTCACCCGGTCGGCCACGCCCCATTGCTCGGCGTGGTTGTTGGCGAATTCGACCTGGTATTCCGAGATCGTCACTCCGTTCACCTGGCAGCCGAAGCGCTGGTAAGCCATGAGACTGGTGCCACCCCGTCCGGACCCGGCATCCAGTAGACGGTCACCGGGCGAGATATCGCCGAGGTGGTCAAGGAGCAGGTCCGCTTGCGTTGTCTCCAGCCGGTGCATTTCCTTGATGATTCGATCGTCCCGGGTGTCACTCGGGCCTTCCAGCACGGACGGGTCATAGTCGCCGATTCCGTAGTGGTGGTGGTAGAGACCATCGACATCGCCGAGTCGCAGGTTGACCGGGTCGTCGCGGTTGCTGTTCCAATACGCCGCCACGGATTTCTGGTATGCGGTGTGAAGTACCTTGCCGGGCGCAGGAGCGGTCGTGGTCATGGTGAACTCCTCCTTCATATCGGGTCGAGCGCTCAGGCTTTGCTCGCGCCGTGATACCGCTCGGTGGTGCTGTGCCATTCGCGATTACCGCCGAGCCAGGCCCAGATGTCGGCCAGGAAACGCCGCAGCGCAAGCGAACCCAGCTGGTTGAGGATGGTCGCTTCCTCGACGAAGGTGTGCATCAGCTCGTTATGGATCTGCACGGCGCGCTCGATCGCCTGCTGCGCAGAGCAGCGCTCCTCGGCCGCAATCACCTTGGGCAGGTCGAAATCCGTGTCTGATTCCTTACTCATCGAATACAGATCGTTCAGGATCACGCTCGCGCTGCCGGCCAAGCAGAACACCCGGCGCACCCGCCGATCGGCGAACTCGAAGGCGGGAACCTCGTACCCGGCAATGGGATCGACCAGCACCATGGGCGGCAGGAAACTGTTTTCATGCCGGTGTGTCAGGTACTCCCAGACCGGTGGGATTCGCCCAGCGCTACGCCAGTTCGCTTCATGGTTATAGGCCATGAACATGACCGCGAGTTCGTGACGCAGCCGGGCGATCTGGGTTGCTGTGGCGTACTGGGCGAGGTGCTCGAACGCCGAGCGGTACGCGACCGCGACGGGCTCCTCCGACAGTGCCTTGTCGAGGTGCGGGGCGTAACAGACCGGGAGATCGGCCGGGTCTATCGCGCCGTACGTGACGCCTAGCCGGGAGGCGATCAGCTGGGCGTCCGCCCCCAGGGACTCCTCGTCGAGGAAGTGGTCGTCGGTAGCCCACTCCGCCAGCACGCATTTCGACGCCGCCAGCAGTCGATCAGGGTCGCTGGTAGCTGGATGGGTGAGCATCATCAGGCGCCCGAAATTGGCTTGCCGGACCCGGTACAGCTGCCCGGGGTAGATCCCGACCTGCTCGGCCCAGTCGACCAGGCGGTCGTTGACCTCCTCGCCGAGCGCCTCGTCGTCCCGGACCGCCGGGGGGCAGTACAGCTCTAGCTCCGACGACTCATCGCTGGTGGGTGTTGCGGTCTCGCCGGTGCCGGTGCTGTCCTGAAAGATCCGCGCCGCCGACGTACCCAGCCCGGTGGGACCGGTGACGAGCCGGTCGCGCAACGACGCGGCCGGCTGGCTGTCATGCCCCAGACCTCCGGCAGACTGCGGTAGGTCGCGGGGGGCCGGGCGTTGCGGGCTGGACAGCAGGTCGGCCAGCACGCTCGCCAAGTCGTGGCCGGCTGCGGGCGCGGACATCCGAGACAGCACAGACACCGGTCCTCCTTCGCTCGTAGCTGGTGGAGCCTGAACTGGCTCATGCGCTGCGCAGAGTGCTGAGGGAAATCGCCGATGTGCCCAGCCCGGTGGGAACACCAAGCCGCCGTGGCCCTTTCCGGTAGCGTCGCCGCAAGGCCTGCTCTGAATATCGGCCGCAGAGCATATGCCAGTCGAGAATGCCGGCCATCCAATCTTGCAATCCCACGACGTATCCGTCGAGAGCCTCGCGGGCTGCGGCATCCAGCTCGAACTCATCCACGATCAGAGGTAGCTCCGTGGTAATGATGTGCTCGAACTGGCGCATCCGCGAAGTCATCAGGTCGTTGACGACTTCCACCGCCTGCTTTCGATCGATCTCGAGGAACTTCTGCGTGACCAGCACCATGTTGTGCAGCCCACCTTCGAACTCGATCTCCTTCTGGTAGGAGAAGATGTCGTTGGTGAAGCACCCATAGTTGACGGCCGAGTTCTCCAGCGCGCGCAGTGTGCGGGTGCGGAAGATCTCCGCGGGAACCTGACCCGCTTTCGTGATGCGAGCCAGGCTCATCGTCATATCGGAACCGAAGGTGTGGCGCCGCATCTCGATGTAATCGACCGGGTCGGGGATCCGGTGCTGGATGTGGTTCGCCAGCTCCCACAGCCAGCTGGTCGTCATGGTCTCGACGGTCCGCCGGAACTGGCGCCGCTGATTTGTGGTCATCGGTGTGGCGGTGCGCATCCACAGATCGGCCAAGCCTGCTTCCACCGGGTTGGCCGGCGCTGGTGTGCCGGTGCCGTCCAGGCGGCAGTCGAGCGGCATGAACGCCGGCAACCGGGCGTTGAACACTTTCGCGGCCGCCATGTTCCGGGTTGGCCCGAAGACTGCCGGGAAATAGTCATCCCCGTAGGTGCCCCAGGTCAGCCACGCCGAGGACAGGTCGAGCTGGGGGCCGGATGCGTCCGGATGGATCCGCGCCGCACAGTTCGCGAAATCGAATAACGCGAGGCTTTCCTCATCCCAGATCCCGACGCACCCGGGAGGGCCGTCCAGCATCCCCATCTGGCCGGCCCACTCGATACAATATCGCCGGGAGCGCTCCAGATGGCCGTTGACCCGCGCGGTATACGGCATGTAGAAATCCGGCAAGGTGGTGGGCCCCACCGGCAGGTACGGCGAATGGGTGTGATATTTGACCCGTTGCAGGCCCAAGGTGCCGGGTGACAACGGTATCTGCGCCGCCGACGTGCCCAGCCCGCTGGGGCCGCCGAGCCTGGTCGCTTTCTCGTTCATGTAACGACTGGAGCGCAGATGCCACTCGTGGCCACCCGATTGCCAATCCTGCAGGCCTTTCACGAAGAGCAGAACACTCTCCCGTTCCGGCAGGTTCAGGCCGAACTCCTCGAACAGTGCGGGTAGCTCGGCCAGCGTGGTGTTCTCGAACTGCTGCAGGCGGGATGTCAGGATGTCGTTGGTCAGATCCGCGGCACGCTGCGGGCTGACGCTCAGAAATCGTTCCAGTACCAGCACACAGTTGTTGATCTCGCCTTCTTGCTGAGTTTCGCGCTGGTAGGAGAAAAGATCGTTGCGCAGGTGCACCGCGTCGGCGAAGCTGTCCTTCAGGACACGAATCGGCCGACTGTCCGCGATCCTGAGCGGGATCTCGACGAACGCAGCGTGCTCCACGAGGTCGGCCGACCATGGTGCGCCACCGACCTTGCGCCGCACCTCGATGTACTCGATCGGGTTCGGCACCCGGTTGCCGCTGATGTTGGCGAGTTCCCAGGTCGATTCGTGAAGGAGGTTGCGCGTGCTCTCGAAGAACCTCCGTCGCCATTCCAGTGATCTGTTCGGAGCGGTGCGTGTCCAGAGATCGATCAGACCACGTTCAACCGGATTCGTTGGCTCCGGCACCGGATCGGTGAGATTGACGGGCATGAACGCGGGCAGCCGGTCGAGATACTCTTTCGCAGCGGCCTGATCCTGGCTGCGTTTGTAGACCTCCAGGAAATGGTCGTCGAAATAGAATACCCAGACGTACCAGTCCGACACCAGATCCAGCTCGTGGCTCGGCGCGTCAGGATGGGTATAAGCGCACAGTAGCGCGAAATCCATGGAGTCGAACTGCGACTCATTCCAAATATTCGCGCCGGGCTCATCCGGTGGCGCGTCGAGTATTCCCATCTCACGTGCCCATGCTTTGGTGTGCACCCGCGCGGTGTCCAGATGCGGATTCAGTCGGGCGAGATAGGGCATGTAGAAATCTGGCAGCTCGTAGGGTTGCATCACGAGCCCTCGTTACCTCGTCCTTCGTGAAGCTGTCGAGGATGTGGTCGGCCGTCTCGTTGTGGAGGACCCAGATGTTGAGGACCCCGATGTTGAAGACCCCGATGTCGAGGGCGCCGGAGACGGGGATGGTTGCTCGGCTGCCTTCGCGGGCGAGTCCTCGAAACGTGATATCTCGACGTTCTCCAGGATGCCGATAGCGTCGGCAGTCATGATGGCTGCCGAGTAGTAAGCGCTGACCAGATAGGACAAGATGGCTTTCTCGTCGATTCCCATGAAACGGACGTTGAGGCCAGGCTGGACCTCGTCGGGAAGCCCGGTCTGATGCAGACCGACCACGCCTTGCTTGTCCAAGCCCGTTCGCATCAACACAATCGAACTGGTCTGGTACTTGCTGACGGGAATCTTGTTGCAGGGGAGCAGCGGTATACCACGCCAGGACGGCATCTTGTGACCGTTGAAGTCGATATTGTGCGGGTAGACGCCGCGGCGGTTACATTCCCGCCCGAACGCGGCGATGGTTCGAGGATGGGCCAGAAAGACGTCCGGATCTTTCCACACGGTGGCTATCAGTTCGTCGAGATCGTCAGGGGTGGGTGGCCCGATGCGGGTGCTGATCCGCTGCGAGAACTCGGTCTGATGAAGTAGACCGAAGTCGGAGTTGTTCATCAATTCGTCTTCTTGTTTTTCCCGCAGCGCCTCGATGGTCAGCCGCAGCTGCTCTTCGACCTGGTTCATCGGATTGTTGTACAGATCGGCCACCCGGGTGTGCACTCGCAGCACGGTTTGGGCCACGCTGAGCTGATACTCCCGGGGATTGAGCTCGTAATCGGCGTACGTTCCGTCCAGCGGGTCTTCCTGCCGATGGCCCGCAGTCAGCTCGATGGCGGCCTCACCATGTTCGTTCTGGTTCTGGTCGAGCCGGGACCGGAACCAGTCAACTTGAGTCTGCAAGGCCGTGGACTGGTCGCATTGTTCTTGGAATACCTGCTCGGGCAGCGTGAGAACCTTGCACCGGGTCACTGCGGTGACGGTATAGGTCCAGGTGTCTTGGGACTGGACCAACTCGACGTCGCCGAAATATTGACCGTCGGACAGGGTACCCAACACCGTCGGTTCACCGTACTTCCCGGGACCGATCTTGTTGACCTTGCCGTGGGCGATGATGAACAGCTGATCAGCCGAGTCCCCCTCGCGCACGATGACGCTGCCGGGCCCGACGTCCCGCAACTCGAATCGACCAGCCAGTACGCTCAGTACATCGGGATCGTCGAAGTCACGCAGCATCGGTAACTCTCGCAAGTCGTCGGCGACGACCCGGACGTCGGCGTCCCCATTCATGATGATCTCGATGCGACCGTCCCCCACCGTGTAGTTCGCTCGGCGGTTCACCCGGAAGGTGCCGCCAGAAGCCTCTATCCACGGCAGCACCCGCAGCAGCCAGCGCGACGTGATTTCCTGCATCTGTGGCTGGGACTTGGTCGTCGTCGCTAGATTGCGGGCGGCATCTGTAGCCAGGGTCAACTGCGGACGTTGACCATTCTGCGGTTGCTGACCATTCACACTTGGCTCGACCTGTACCGATTCAGTCACGCCACACACCACCGATCTCATCATTGACAGAAATTAGTGTCATGGTCACGACACATTTTAGGGTTCATCAGATGAGACGCCATCCGTAGAAAATACGGACTGAATACGTCCGGCCTGTATCGGCCTTATTCGTGCCCCGGGTCCGTAGAAACTACGGACCCGGGTTGAGCCCGAGCTCAGCGGCGCGGTGCACCAGCTGCTGCTTGCAGGTGATCCCGAGTTTGGGATAGCTGCGCGCGAGGTGCGTTTCGACGGTGCGCACACCGATGTGCAGCCGGGCGGCGATTTGCGCGGCCGTGTAGCCACCCGCGGCCAGCTGCGCGACCTGCCGCTCGCGCCTGGTGAGTGACCCGGGGCCCGGCTCGGTCCGCGCGGTGCACCGACCGGCTGAGCCGAGTCGCCGCAGCTGCGAACGAGCCTGCTGATGGCGCACGATGGCGCCGCACTCGTCGAATGCGACGGCCGCCTGCCGCAACGCCTCCCGGGCAGCATCACAATCAGATCGTTGAATGGCTTCCGCGTAGGTGACGCGGGCACGCGCAGCCAGCAGTACATATCCGCGCGTGCTGAATCCCTCGACAGCACGCAAGGCCGATCGCGCCGCCGCCTCACGGCGACCTCGCCCCACCAGTGCCCACGCCGTAGCCAGCAGATGCAGCGTCTGGTGGATCGGCGCGCCGGTGCGGCGCGCGCTGTCTGCGGCCCATAGCGCGACACTGGCCGCGGTGTGGCCATCGCCGGCGATCACCGCGGCCTCGGCCAGATCCGCGAGAACGAACCCTCTCAGGGCATGGGCACCCATCGCCGAGTAGCCCTCGACCGCACGCTGCAGCGCGGTGGCCGCCGTGTTGAACCGGCCCTCGGCCCTGGCCACCACTCCCTCGGCCCACCAGTACAACGGCTCCAGAATTCCGAGCGTCCCGCTATCGATACACGTCATGTGGTGGAGGTGCCGGCGAGCTTCGCTGAGATCGCCCCGCTCCGCGGCCAGCATCGCCGCCCGGGCCGCCAGCCGGACCGGCACCCGAGATCGATCCGCCGGCTCGTGGCCTGCTGCCTGCCGGGCATGCGCTTGCGCCATGGTCAGATCACCGGCGAGCAGCTCGATGAACTCACCGCAGCGTCCGATGGTTGGATCGGGTGCCCCCGCCGTTCCGGGGCTGGACGCGGCGGCCAGGGCGCACCGGGCGCGTGCGGAGACCAGGTGGCCCCGGCAGGCATCCAGGGACGCGAGTAGCGCCAGGCTCTGCGACATCCACGAGGAGTGCGCGGCTGCCGTGGCCATCGCGACGCTGCGGGCAAGCACGTTCTCGGCCGCCTCGAACCGGCCTTGCCAGCCCAGGGTGTGCCCCAATGCCGCCAGTGCCTCAGCGATCCCTTGTTGATCCCCGGCCCGCTCGGCGTCGATGAGCACCTCTTTCGCCGCGACCTCTTCGCCGCGCAGGTCACCGGCCCACCCGTGAATCTTTGCCAGCTCGGCCGCGGCTGATCGAGCCGTGACGCCGCAGCCGGCCTGCTGGCACAGTGCGAAAGCCTGCCGGCACTCCCGTGCGCCCGCATCGACGTTTCCGGCGCCGTAGGCGAACAGACCCGCAATCCACAACCGGAACTCGGCCTGCCGTTGCAGGTCGCTGACTCCAGGAAGCAGTTGTCGCATCCGCTGCACCGCGGCGACCTCGGCCACATAGTGCTCGGCCCGATCGACGATGCCCCAATTCGCCCGTTGGAACAGCGCATCGAACACCTCACACCAGCGCTCATCGCCGGCCGGCAGGAGGTCCTGCAAGGCGGAGACGGTCTGCCACGCCAGGCAACCCAGTCCGCGCTGGCGGGCTCGCCGGGTCAGCTCGATCAGCGCGACGATCGCCTCGCCGTCCCCTGCTTGTGCCGCGCGAATGTAGTGCGATGCCGCGGCCTGAATCCGTCCGGACGCGAGCAGCGTCGCAGCAACCCGCCGGTGCTGCACCCGCCGCCTGGCCGCACCGATGTCGGCGTACACCACCTCCCGGGTGAGCACCTGGGCGAACGCATAGCCAAGAGACCCTTCGCGTTGTTGCTCGACCACCGTGCCGGCCCGCGTGAGCTGCTCCAGGGCGACCGCGACGTTCTCGATCGGCGACCGGGTGATCCGGGCAAGGTCGTCTGGATCCAGCGAATCGCATGCCACCGCAAGTAGCTCGAGGATGGTCAGCGCCGACGAGTCGAATTGCGCCAGCTCGGTGCGAATCCAGCGGGCCAGCCTCTCCGGAACCCGGCCCAGTGCAGGTGCCTGGAAGTCTCTGTCGGACTCGACTACCGCCTCCAGCAGGCCTACGGCGAACCGAGGGTTGCCCTGCGCGCGCCCCGCCAACCAGTCCACCAGCGTTGCGGGCACCCGGTCTTGCCCAAGGATGTCTGCCGTCAGCTCCCGGATGTCCCGACGCGAAAACGGTGCAAGCGCAATCCGGCGCACCCGTAGGTCCTGCTCCAGGGCATGCAGCACCTCAAGGGCCGTCCGATTCCTGGCGAGCTCGGCCGGCCGGGCCGTGGCGAGAACGAACACGCGGCTGTCTGGATAGTCCCGCGCGAGCCGCAGCAGCATGTGCCACACCGCATGGTCGCTGCGGTGCGCGTCATCGAGGATCAGGGTGATAGGCCAGTCGGTACTGGCCTTGGCGACCAGACCGGGAAGCCACTCGACGATGTGGTACCGAAGAGCTTCTGCGCACGAAGCTGCGTCGTGCGCGATACCGTCACGGCGCACGAGCGGGGGAAGCCCACCAAGCCCGCTCCCGCAGACGCGGCAGACTCCATCAGCGTCTGCGCCATCTTGTGGGCCGCCCGCACGCAGTCCAAGCGCGTCGGCCCAGGGACCGAACGGTGGCATGCCCTCGAAAAGGCTACTGTGCGCGACCAGTCCGACGGCGAAGTTATCGTCGTGCGGCACCAGTTCGGCCGCCAGCCGCGTTTTTCCCAGCCCGCCGGCGCCGAGCACCAAGGCCGTTCTCAGCTCACCGAGCGTGCTCCGTTGCCATTCTGCCCGCAATACTGCGAGTTCTCGAACGCGTCCGGACACGAGGCGCCGATCGGTGCCCACGTGGGATAATGAGCCGGCAACGCTCGCCGTGGTCACGTCTGTCCAGTCACGTAGACACTGACGTACCTATCGCGCATACCACTCGCCATCTCGATAAACTGCCGACACCTCAGCCAAAGCCGAGCTGGGAAAACAGCGTCAACCGATCGAGGGCTGCGGTCGACATCGTTGGATTTACCCAGAAGAAGCCGGACGCCGTGAGGCGTGCCGACGCGTTGCCCCTATATAAATAATTGTCGGAAGTTCGAATGATGTCGAGGCTAGCAGGATATATCAAAACTCGTGAAGTCGCCCAAAGGTGGGCAATTGGCACGCGAGTAGCCATCACTCTTGGTGAGAACGCGATGATCACTTATCAACCACATGGTCTACTGCGGGCGTCAGCCGCCAACCTGATCATTGTGCTCGGCGACCTGTTGGTGGTAGCGGCGGGTGCCGTGGGCATGCCACTCGTTGGACCCGGCGATGCAGTCGCGGATGCCGGCCACGTAGCGGTGCACCGTGTGCTGGGTGGCGGCATCGAGTTGCAGGGTGCCGATCAGCTCGGGCAGCCGCTGCTCGGCCGCGAGGAGGTCGTTTACCCGGTCGTTGATGAGCTCGCGGGCGGCTACGAATGCCTGTTCCCGCTTCAGGCGTCGTTCGTGTTGCAGCACCAGAATCAGGTTGGACACGATGCCGCAGGCGATTTCCTTGTCCAAGGAGTACAGGTCGTTGATCCAGGAGAAAAGATCCGCACCGGCAAGGATGATCTCCTGCAGAGCGGGTGAGCGATAGACGTGGTCCGGCAGTTCGGCATGCGCGCAGACTTCGATGACATCGAAGCAGGTCAGGACGGCGCTTGCGTCCCGCCGGAGCGGGATGTACTCGACGAGTGGCAGCGGGGTGCCGCCGTCACGCAGCTGGATATCGCGTAGCCCGCCGGTCATGACGCCCATCAGGTGCCGGGCGAAGCGCCGCTTCCATGCGGGTGAGGCCAGCGCGTCGAAGCGGTAGGACAGATCGGCGAGTGCTCTGATCAGTGGCGTGTCGGCGAGCGGGCCGGCGGCCTCGCCCGTTTCGAGCGTTCCGCGGACGGCTTCGGTGACGTCGGCCCAGTTCTGGGTTGATCCGTGGGGCCCTTCTTCGTGGTGGTCGTCATTGAAGAACAACCAGGCGAACCAGCCGGCTGCCAGTTCGGCCACCGGCAGCGGCGCGTCAGGATAACCGTAGGCGGCAGCCTCGCCGAAACGGCTCTGGACGAGTCCTTCGGTGTCCGCATCACTGCGGCCCAAGCCGAATCGTGTGATCCATTCACGGGTGGATGTCTCGATTCTGGCCGAGTCGGGGTGCCGACGTGCGGGAAAAGGTAGGTTGATTAATGGGGTAGTAGCAGACGTCACGGCGCAGGTTCCTTCCGTCGTTGCGCTTCTGCGAGCGCGCATGCCATCGCACCCGAAAACGTCCCCGCGCTACCTTGCGGAGAACGAGACACCCTGCCGTTCGAACGATTACAGGGTAGCCCCGCCTCTCGGCTCGGCCAGCCGGCCCAACAGGGGAATCTTGGACTGACTCTCACAATAGTCGGTCAATCAGATTGCGCGCTCAATCGAGTTAGGGATATGCCAAGGTCTTCGACCTCGTCGATCTGGATCTCGATCTCTTGAAGCGCGCATATTTCAGGGTAAGCTCGGGCGGGGTTTATCGAACGCGAATTGTTGTTCAGCTCGTCAGCTCGGGCCGGTCAGGGCCAGCAACCTGGTCACCACGGATGGCGCGGTGCTGACGGGTACCTGTTGTTGATCTCCGGTCACCATGTTGCGGATGGTGACCGCGCCCGCGGCCCACTCGTCGGGCCCGATGATCACCGCGATGCCGGCCCCGGCCTTGTCGGTGCGACCGAGTTCCTTGCCCAGTTTCCGGACCTCCAGTGGCGTGCTGGTCCGCAGGCCCGCCTGGCGCAGCTCGCGCGCTACCCGCCGGGCCGCCTCGGCCAGCGTCTCGTCAACCGGGATGACCGCGACATCCACCTCGCTGCGCGGCGCGGGCAACAAGCCGTGCGTGCCGAGGAAATCCATCAAGGTGACGTCACCCATGCCGAACCCGATTCCGGGGATCTGGGCAGCGCAGAACAGGCCGACCAGATTGGCGTACCGACCACCACCGAATAAGGAGCGGCGATTCTCCGGGCTGGTGTCGAAAACCTCGAAGACGGTCGACGTGTAGTAGTCGAATCCCCGCACGATCATCGGGTCGAACGTGACCAGATCTCGGGCATCGCTATCCAGCACCCGCATCAGCACGGACCGTTCCCGCGCCTCACTGGGCAACTCCTCGAGCAGGTCATCGCCGGCGCCGAGAATCTCCCCCAACCGGTGGAACTGCTTGTCCGTCAAGCCCAGATCGGCAGCTTCTTGCGCCAGCCGATCTTGCGGGTACTTCTCCCACCGGTCGATGAGCGCGCTCACCTCGCGGATCCGCTCGGGTGCCACCTCGACCATCGTCGTCAGGATCGCATTCAGCAGCACCCGGTCGCTCACACGTAACACCCACATGTCCGGTGCCGCTCGAAGCGCGGCCATCATGTCGTGAATCAATTCGAAGATCTCGATTTCGCAGGCCGGGCTGTCCGATCCGAACACGTCGACGTTGATCTGCCAGTGCTCACGGACCCGGCCGCGTTGCGGGCGTTCGTAACGGTGACAATTGGGGTGGCTGTACCAGCGCACCGGAAACTGGAGCTTGCCGGCGTTACCGGCGATGATCCGCGCGACCGACGGCGTCATCTCCGGCCGTAGCGCCAGCCGCCGATCGCCACGGTCGGTCAACGTGTACAGCTGCTGCTGCACGATCTCCTGGCTGGACTTCGCCTCGTAGATCTCCACCGGTTCCAGGATCGGGCCGTCGTAGCGCAGGTACCCGTACCGTTCGATCACGTCGTACAGTCGCTGGAACACCTGCGTTCGCACGCTCATCTCAGCCGGCAGGAAGTCACGGGTGCCGCGGTATGGCGCGGTCGGCAGGTAGTCAGCCACGAGACGAAGGGTAGGCGCCGCCTGGGCCGAGGCGCCCGGGACCTCTGGCGCCGGCCGTTCATCCTCCGGCTGCCTACATCGCTTCTCCCCGGCGTCAAAAGGTGCCCCCGCATCCAGTAAGGCCGCTTGTGCTCCGGTCAACGGTGCACAAGCGGCCGTAAGTCTGCGATTCCCCGATGGGCGAAGGAAACGGCGTTATCTGGCGAGCACCCTTCGCAGGGCGTTGTCCACTCCGGCGAGGTCGCTGTTGATCGAATCGATGATCGATCCAACTGGCTCGGTCTTCTCGGCGATAGTAGGCAAGCCAGCGTTGACTGCCCGGAGTTTGGAGTTCACGCGGCCGAGAACGCGCGCAATACTGATCAGGTAAACAGCGAGCACCAGCACCGTGAGCAGTGCTGCGATGATTGTGACTATAGCGGCTGCCGGCATCGCAATTCGCTCCTCACAGAACTCGGGAAACCGCATTGAC
The DNA here is from genome assembly GCA_035606945.1 of Pseudonocardiaceae bacterium. Classification (GTDB taxonomy): domain Bacteria; phylum Actinomycetota; class Actinomycetes; order Mycobacteriales; family Pseudonocardiaceae. The sequence continues at coordinate 77,893 of DATNDR010000079.1, read as the reverse complement.
GTAGCGGGTAAGGCCACCCGCCACCCGATTCACGCGGTCGCGGACGGGTACCAGCTGCTTCACATCATCGACTGCCACGACGATACCAGCGGCTTGACCGTGGACGGTGTCGATGATCCTCCCGACTTCGAAGGCGGATCTCGCCAGACGCGCCAGGAGTACCACCACGACGGGTATGATCAAGAAGATCAAAATCGCGTTGCCGATCCACCACAGTGCCATCGCCGCCTCCTTACCTTGCCCCGATAACGGGATCACGACCGTAGGACGACTGCTGCGACTTCTGCGAAGGTAGCGACTCGGCCTTCTCCGCGACCGCAGGCAGCATGGCGGCGATCGCGTCCAGCTGGTTGTTCAGGATGGCGGCGCCGGCGCCAACCAGAAACACGTTCCCTTGGATCGCGCTGATGACATTCCCACTCACCTGCTGGAGGGCGTTGCCGACGGCGCGCAGCCGACGAGTGATCGCAATAATGAACAGCGCCAACACGGCGACCAGGGCCACGATCTCGATGACGGTGAGGGCCACGAGTAGTTGGGTGCTCATCACGACCCCACCCCTAGAAGTCGAGCGTGGTTGCGGAGCTCGGCGATGATCTCATCCAGGCTAGCTATGACGGCGAGCGCGACATTGATGTTGGCCGTGTTACCGGCAACCCCCTGTGCTACGCCTCCCAGTCGATGCACGTTTGTCTCGATGGAGCGAACCAAGCCGAGGAGCAGGCTGAGAAGCGCGATCACGGCGACTATCACGACCGCCCCAATGATCAGAATCACCTGCCAGAATGTCACTTCCTGGGCGGCGAGAGCCAAGGCCATGGTTATCCTCCCAATGCTTTTCGAGCGGCCCGAGCGCCGCGGAGGATGCTTTGGAGCGTGCTGTTCGTGCGGGCCAACTCCCCGAGCGGCTGGGTGGTCGACCGGGTCGCCTCGAGCTCACGAGCCGCTAAGCGCGCCTGCCCATTGATCCGGGATGCAAGCACCAGGAGCGTGCCTACCACGATCACCACGACCACTAAGATCACCAAACCGATGATCAGACCGGTCCACCAGCTAGTGAGATTCGGCCCCCCATAGTCAGTCACTGTTACCCCCAACCTTGTGAGGAATGTTCTTTCACGTGGTCAGGCCCAGCACGCAGCCGTCTCACGAATGGGTTCGTAACGAGCTTGCTTGGGGTCGGCGAAGATGAATAAACATAGATTTTACACTCGATCACGAGTTGGCGGAAGTGGCAATGTGACCAGTGGGGTACTGTGCGGCGTCAGCGAGCCTGGAGACATCCGCAAGCAGTATCGGCCGCCCGCGGCAAGTTGATCACAATGTAATGGTGTAGAAAGTAAAGCGGGGTCGCTGGGGGATGTCGAGCGAGTCGGCGAGCACGGACTTTGGGAATAATGGGGCCATTGAGGCGCATGTGGGCTATAGAGCGGTGTAGCGCGGCCGATTAATCTTGCCCGGCCCGGCGGTCTCACCAACAAGAGCCGTCGAGGTCACACGCGAGAGAGGACACCGCCATGCACAAGATTACCCCGTGCCTCTGGTTCGACACCCAGGGCGAGGAAGCGGTGACGTTCTACACCACCGTCTTCAGCGCCGTCTTCAGTAACTCCAGGATTCTCGACGTCGCCCGCTACGGGGCAGCCGGTCCCCGGCCCGAGGGCAGCGTCATGACGGTCACCTTCGAGTTGGACGGGCAGAGATTCGTCGCGTTGAACGGAGGTCCGGAATTCACCTTCAACGAGGCCATCTCGTTTCAGGTGAGCTGCCAGACGCAGGAAGAGGTCGACCACTTCTGGAGCACTCTGTCCGAGGGTGGCCAGGAAGGCCCGTGCGGCTGGTTGAAAGACCGGTACGGCGTCTCCTGGCAGATCGTCCCCACCGCCTTGGCCGAGCTGTTGAGCGATCCCGACCCGGCCAGGTCGCAAGCGGCCATGAAAGGTGCAGCAGAACTCGTGACCAACCTGCCTGTCGACGAGTTCGACACCACGGCGGCTTGAGACGCCAACGGAGCACTCGATCCCGTCAGCTGCCGGCAAGTACCGCGGCGACCGCGGCCGTCGCGCGGTGCACGCCAGTGGTGTCGACGTCGTGATGCGTCACGGCCCGGACCCGATCAGGCCCCAGCGCGCCCATCCGCACCCCGTGCTCGTCCTCCAGCCGCCGGCAGAACTTCGGTGCGCCGGCAAGCCCGAACACCACGATGTTGGTGTCCACGGCGCCGGGATCGACAGTGACGCCGGGTAGCTCGGCGAGGCCCTCGGCGAGGATCCGCGCGTTGGCGTGGTCCTCGGCGAGCCGGTCCACGTGGTGATCCAGCGCCCACAGGCAGCCGGCCGCGACGATGCCGGCCTGGCGTAGCGAACCACCCATCATCTGCTTGTACCGCCAGGCCTGCCCGATCGATTCGGTGGAACCGGCCAGCACGGCACCTACCGGCGCGCCCAGGCCCTTGGTGAAGTCGATCCACGCGGTGTCGAAGCCGCGTGCCCAGTCCGCGGCCGCCACCCCCGAGGCAACCACCGCGTTCATCAGCCGCGCCCCGTCCAGGTGGGTTCGCAGTCCATGCCGCGCGGCGACCTCCAGCACCGCGCGCATCTGCTCCAGCGGCCACACTCGCCCGCCGGCCAGGTTGGTGGTCTGCTCCACCGATACCAGCCGGGAGCGCGGCTTATAGCGGTCGCCGGCCGGGAACAGCGCTGCCTCCAGCGTGCCGGCGGTGAACATGCCGCCCTCGCCGGCCACCGGGGCGAGCACCGCGCCGGACAGCGCCGACGGACCACCGCCCTCGGCGACGATCGGGTGCGAGGTCGGGTGCAGGTGCACTGCGTCGCCACCGGGACGGATGTGCAGCCGGAAACCGATCGCGTTGCACATCGTTCCCGACGGCAGGAACACCGCCGCCGGCTTGCCGAGCAGCCCAGCGACCCGCTCGCACAGCGCGGTGACGGTCGGATCCTCACCCCGCTGCTCATCCCCCACCTCCGCGGCCGCCATCGCCTCCCGCATCCTCTGCACCGGCCTCGTCTGCGTATCCGAATACAGATTGATCACCTTGATCCCCCTCTCCCGCAGTCTGGATGCAGACTGCTGTTTTCCGGGCCCGAATCACCGCAGTCTGCATCCAGACTGCGGTGAGGGACGGACGTGACAGTGGTACTGTCACATACATGCTGACGGTTGGGGAGCTGGCCGAGCGCACGGGGATCAGCGTGCGGACGATCCGCTTCTACACCGGGATGGGGCTGATCCCACCGCCGGCGGTACGCGGCCGGCTGGGCCTGTACGACGAGCGCCACATCGCCCGCCTGGAGCTGGTTCGCGACCTGCAAGGGCTGGGCTTCACACTGGCCGCCATCGAGGGCTACCTGGCCCGGATCCCGCTGGACCGCTCGCCCGAGGACCTCGCGCTGCACCGTGCGCTGCTCGCCCCGTGGCTGCCTGAGGAGCCGCAGACGGTGGATCGGGCCGAGCTCGAAGACCGTGCCGGGCGCACCCTGGACGACCGGGCGCTAGCTCAGCTGACGGCCCTGGGCGTGATCCAGGGCGACGGCGCCGGTCGATGGACTCTGACCAGCCCCGACAAGCTGGGCTACGGGCTGAGCCTGCTCGATACCGGAATGGATTTCGACGTCCAGCTGGCGGCCAAGCAGATCATCGAACGGCACACCAGCGCGCTGGCCACCGAATTGGTGGCCCTGTTCCACGACACCGTGCTGCGCGAATACCGCGACCGTGGCCGGCCACCCGAGCTGCGCACAGCGCTGATCGCGCTGCTGGAACGGCTCAAACCGACCACCGTCGACGGGGTGGTCACCAACTTCCAACTCGCCGTCAACCGCGCGATCCGCGAGTCGGCACGCCCCAGGACGGCTAGCTCGAGAACCGGGAGCCCATCATGACTGAAGCATTCCTCTACGAAGCCTTGCGCACCCCCCGGGGTAAGGGCAAGCCGACCGGCGCGCTGCACAGCGTCAAGCCGATCTCCCTGGTCACCGGGCTGATCGACGAGCTGCGCAACCGCCACCCGAACCTCGACCCCAAGCGGATCGACGACATCGTGCTCGGCGTGGTGGCCCCGATCGGCGACCAAGGCGGGGACCTGCCACGTGCCGCGGCACTGGCCGCTGGCTTGCCCGACACCGTCGCCGGGCTGCAGATCAACCGGTTCTGCGCGTCGGGCCTGGAGGCGGTCAACCTCGGCGCGATGAAGGTCCGCTCCGGCTGGGAGGACCTGGTCCTGACCGGCGGCGTCGAGTCGATGTCCCGGGTGCCGATGGGTTCCGACGGTGGCGCGATCGCCATGGACCCGGAGACCGCCTACGCCACGCGTTTCGTCCCGCAGGGCATCAGCGCCGACCTGATCGCCACCGTCGAGGGCTTCACTCGTGCCGACGTCGACGCCTACGCCGTGGAATCGCAGCACCGCGCGGCCAAGGCGTGGAGCAACGGGTACTTCCAGCGCTCGGTAGTCCCCGTCCGCGACCTGGCCGGCACCGTCGTGCTGGACCGGGATGAGCACCTGCGCCCGGACACCACGATGGCAGCCCTGGCAGCGCTCAACCCGTCGTTCGCCGGTCTCGGTGAGCAGGCCGGATTCGACGCCGTCGCGCTGCAGCGCTACCACTGGGTGGAGCGCATCGAGCACGTGCACCACGCCGGCAACTCCTCCGGAATCGTGGACGGCGCGGCGCTGGTGGTGGTCGGTTCCGAGCAGGTCGGTCAAGATCTGGGACTCACCCCGCGGGCGAGGATCGTCGCGGGCGCGGTCACCGGCGAGGAGCCGACGATCATGCTGACCGGCCCGGCGCCGGCCACCCGCAAGGCGCTGGCCAAGGCCGGGATGACCATCGACCAGATCGACCTGATCGAGGTCAACGAGGCCTTCGCCGCGGTGGTGCTGCGGTTCATGCGCGAGATGGGCGTGTCACACGACAAGGTCAACGTCAACGGCGGCGCGATCGCGATGGGTCACCCGCTGGGCGCCACCGGCGCGATGATCCTGGGCACCCTGGTCGACGAGCTGGAGCGCCGCGACCTGCGCTACGGCCTGGCCACGCTGTGCGTCGGCGGCGGCATGGGCATCGCCACCATCATCGAGCGGATGTGATGAGCATGACTGACAGCATTCGGTGGGACGCCACCGATGGCATTGTGACGCTGACGCTGGATGACCCCGGCAAGTCGGCGAACACGATCAACGATCGCTACGTGGCATCGATGAATCAGGTGCTGGACCGGCTCGAAGCCGAGCGTGACTCGATCACCGGCGTCATCATCACCTCTGCGAAGAAGACCTTCTTCGCCGGCGCCGACCTCAACACCCTGCGCAACGTCACGCCGGACGACGCCAACGAGCTGGCCGTGCACATCGCGCTGGTGAAAAGTCAGCTGCGCCGGCTGGAGAAGCTGGGCAAGCCAGTGGTCGCCGCGATCAACGGCGCGGCGCTCGGCGGTGGCCTGGAACTCGCGCTGGCCTGCCACCACCGGATCGCGCTGGACGCTCCAGGCAGCAAGATCGGCTTTCCCGAGGTGACCCTCGGCATCCTGCCCGGGCTGGGTGGTGTCGCCCGCACGGTGCGGATGCTGGGACTGATGGTCGCGCTGACGGAGCTGCTGACAAGGGGCCAGCAGCTCCGTCCGGCGCAGGCCGAGCAGCTCGGCATCGTCGACGAGGTCGTCGAGACCCCTGAGGAGATGCTCGCCAAGGCCCGCGAGTGGATCACCGCGCACCCGCGAGCGCAGCAGCCTTGGGACGTACGGGGCTACAAGATCCCCGGCGGCACGCCGGCCACCCCAGCGCTGGCGCAGATGCTGCCCGCATTCCCGGCCACGCTGCGCAAGCAGCTCAAGGGCGCGCCGATGCCGGCCCCGCACCACATCCTGTGCGCGGCGGTGGAAGGCACCCAGGTGGACTTCGACACCGCGCTGCAGATCGAGACCCGTTATTTCCTGGACCTGACCACCGGCCAGGTCGCCAAGAACATGATCAACGCGTTCTTCTTCGACCTGCAGCACATCAATAAGGGCGGTAGCCGCCCCGACGGCTACCCGCAGCGCACCTTCAGCAAGGTCGGCGTGCTCGGCGCCGGGATGATGGGCGCCGGTATCGCCTACTCCTGCGCCCGCGCCGGGATGGAGGTCGTGCTCAAGGACGTCGACCTCGCGGCTGCCGAAAAGGGCAAGGCGTATTCGGCCAAGGTGCTGGACAAGGCCATCACCCGAGGCCGGTCGACGGTAGACCAGCGCGACGCGCTGCTGGCCCGCATCACCCCCACCGCCGACGTCGCCGATCTCAAGGGTTGCGACCTGGTGATCGAGGCGGTGTTCGAGGACCCGACGCTGAAGAAGAAGGTCTTCGGCGAGGTCCTCGACGTTGTGGAGCCTGACGCGCTGCTGTGCTCGAACACCTCCACGCTGCCGATCACCGGCCTCGCCACGGGTGTGGACCGCCCGGCTGACTTCCTCGGCCTGCACTTCTTCTCCCCGGTGGACAAGATGCCGCTGGTGGAGATCGTCCGGGGCGAGCAGACGTCGGACGCCGCGCTGGCCGCCGCGATCGACGTCGTGCAGCAGATCCGCAAGACCCCGATCGTCGTCAACGACAGTCGCGGCTTTTTCACCAGCCGGGTGATCGGCACCTTCATCAACGAGGGCATCGCGATGCTCGCCGAGGGCGCGGCCCCGGCGTCCATCGAGCAGGCCAGCTTGCAGGCCGGCTACCCGTCGCCGGTGTTGCAGCTGGTCGACGAGCTAACCCTGACGCTGACCCGCATGATCCGGGAGCAGACCCGGCGCGGTGTCGAGGAGGCGGGCGGAACCTGGACGCCGCACCCGGCCGACGCGATCGTGGACCGGATGGTGCTGGAGCACCAGCGCCCGGGACGTGCCAACGGCGCCGGGTTCTACGAGTACGAGGCCGGCCGGCGCACCCGGCTGTGGCCCGGCCTGCCCGAGCACTTCGGCCCGTTCCGCCCGGATGCGATCCCGTTCGAGGACATGAAGGAGCGGATGCTGTTCGCCGAGGTGCTGGAGGCGGTGAAATGCGTCGACGAGGGTGTGATCACCTCGGTGCCCGACGCCAACATCGGCTCCATCATGGGTATCGGTTTCCCGCCGTGGACCGGAGGCGTGCTGCAGTTCATCAACGGTTACCCCGGCGGCCTGCCCGGCTTCGTCGCTCGCGCCCAGCAGCTGGCCGAGCGCTACGGGGAGCGATTCACTGTGCCCGCATCGTTAATCGCTAGAACCGACGCGGGGGCGCCATTAAACTGACGCGCCCTACGGAAAGGCGCGTCAGATGACCCCGCTGCCACCGGAATACCTGGACTCCAATACCCCTCCCGACGTGATCGTCACCGACACGCTGCGCCCGCCTATCGAGGATTCGACATTAGGCGAGCCGCTGGGGCCGCCGTCGCCGGATGCCCCGGCGGTGCCGGCGGCTCCCGATCATCCCCTGGTCACCGTGGGAGATTCGCTGACCCACGGCCTGATCAGTGGTGCCGTCTTCCGCACCGACCTGTCGTGGCCAGCGCTGGTCGCAGAGTGCCTCAGTGTGCCGCAGTTCACCTTCCCCCGCTATGGCGGCCCATTGGGCGGGTTACCGCTCAACTTCGAAGGGCTGCTGAGCCGGCTCCAGGACAAGTTCGGTACCGACCTCAACCTCCTGGAAAAGCTTGAGCTGCCCGTGATATTGCAACGCCTGTGCGACGAGAACGAGGACTATTGGGAGCGCGGCGATGGCCACCAGCCTCCCCGGGTGGATGTCCATTACGAGAATCTCGGTATCTACGGTTGGGATGTGCGCGACGCCATCTCCTATACCGACGCGCGCGCCGCCCAGCGGGCGGGGAGCAGCACGCATGACGACCTTGCCGGCGCCAAGCCCGAAAACGATAACGACATCGCCGCCAACAGCGTGCTGGCCCCGTTCGGTATCACCGCCACCCAGGTCAGCGCGGCGGCGTGGCATGGCAACAACGGTGGCATCGGCACCTTGGTCGTCGCTCTAGGTGCCAACAACGCGCTTGGCTCCGTGGTCACCAAGAAGCTCCATTGGTCCGACGTCGGATTCGACGACCTTGACCACAAGGGCGACTACAACGTGTGGCGGCCGGTTCACTTCGCCGCCGAGTACGGCGAGCTGGTGAAGGCGCTGCGACCGATCCCCGCTCAACGGGTGGTGCTGGCGACCGTGCCGCACGTCACGATCGCGCCGATCGCCAAAGGCGTGAACCCGGCCAACCCCGGGCAGAAATGGCGGGAAGGCTCCCGCTACTTCCCGTACTACACCGACCCGTGGATCGACGAGCGCGACTTCAACCCGAACAAACATCGCTACCTCACCCACCAGCAAGCGCGGGCGATCGATTCGGCCATCGACCAGTTCAACGACACCATCACAGACGCCGTTCGCCACGCCCGGCGGGAGGGGCGTGACTGGCGGGTACTGGACCTGTGCGGGGTACTCGACGGGCTGGGCTTTCGCCGCTTCGTCAACGACTCCGAGGCCGCCGCCCGCAACAACTGGCAGCCGGTCGACCTTCCGGCGCCGATCGCTGATCTCGATACCCGGTTCTTCCTATCCGACAAGAATGGCCGCCAGCAGGGTGGCTTGTTCGGGCTCGATGGCGTGCACCCGACGACAAGCGGATACGGCGTCATCGCCCAGGCCGTCCTGGACGTCCTCGATGGTGATGGGGTGCCCACGACACCGATCGACTTCGCCGCTCTGCGCCGCAGGGACACTCTGAATACGCGACCTCCAGCGCTGCTGACGGCGGTACTCGGGCTGATCACACCGTTTCTCACCATCTTCTTGTCACGCCGTTAGGCCGCTGCCCTGTTTTCGAGTAGCTCGGGGGCTCACGGAACCTGAACCCAGCGCGCGACCGACGGCGTGCCCGCGCGGTCGGTGACGAACAGCATGTACCAACCCGGTGGCACGAGACCGGCTTCGGCGGGCACCCGTACCGATATCGCCCGGTCCTTGCGGACGACAGTCAGGGCGATGGAGCGCTGCTGGACGTCGGTGGTGTGGGTGACCGCACTGGGGCGCATCAGCTTGGCGGTAACGATGGAATCCGGGTCCGGTGTGGCGAATTCGGCAGTACCGCCGCGCGGCACCACGGTCGGGCCCACGGTGAGCACCGGTCGGGAGCCGCGGTAGAGATAGGGCGGCGAGTAGACCTCGATGCGCTGCTCGAACGCGCCCGGCGTGCTGTGGTCATCGTCCCCGAGGCGCTCCGAGCCGAGGGTGACCACGCGCCCGTCGGGCAGCAGCAACGCCTCGCTGTGGTAGTTGCGCCCGACCTGGGGTGGCGCCGCCGCGCGGAAGGTGTTCGTGGCGGGGTCGTAGATCCGGGCGATGTGGTTGTTCGAATCCCCCCTGCCGCGGTAGTCGCGGGAACCGCCGGTGGTCAGCACGGTGTCGTCCGGCAGGATGACCGCGCTGAGGTAGCGGGTCGGCTCGGCGAGATCCGCGCCGGGCGTGAAGTGCGGGTGCGGGCTGCGCAGATCGACGATGTCGGTGCGGGCGGTGGACTCCGCGGAGTCGTCGATCCCCCCGCCGCCCAGCACCATGACCCGCTGATCCTGCGCCGGTGGCAGCAGCACTGACGTGCTGGTTTCGGTCAGGTTCGGGTCCCGGAGCCCGTCGACTGGAGTGAACGAGTTGTCGGCCAGGTTCCAGAGGCCCGGCCGCCGGCCGGCACCGTCGCTGTGGCCGTACCCGGCGGTGGAAGCGGAGTAGAACAGCCGGCCGTCGGCCGTCAGGAAAAGTGCCGGATAGGTGGGGAAGTACCGGTTCAGCGCGGGCAGCTCGATCCATTGTGAGATATCGCGCCGGAACAGCTCGTGGTGGCCATCGAGCGGCTGCCCGGATTCGTCCAGTCCGGAGACCGCGAGAGCATTCCCGTCGGCCAGGCCGACCAGGGTCGGATACCAGCGCCCATGGTGCATGTCCGCGACGCGCTCATAACGTTGCGTCTGTGGGTCGAACTCGTAGGAATACGACGCCCCGTGGGCTGGTTGCGTGCCCTTCTGATATCTCTGGGTGCCACCGGCGACCAGCAGCTTTCCGTCGGGCAGCAACGTGTGGCCTGCGCAGAACATGTCATCGGGTGTCGGGATGAGGCTGAACTGCCCCGTCTGAGGGTCCCAGAGCAGTGTGGTGAAGCTGCCGGCGTCGAAGTTCTCGGGACTGTTCCCGGAACCCGCGATGATCAGAACCTTTCCGGTGGGTAGCAGTGCGGCATGAATTGCATTGACCCGAGATCGAGGTGGGACGTCAATGATGTTCCACTGGCCTGAAATGGACAGTTCATCGGAGCGGGCGCTCTGGAACGTCGCGAGCGTACCGGCGGGCCGGGTGCATGACATTACGTTGAAGATAATCAAGCCGGCTAAGATCATAATGAGGTTGCGCCGCCGACTGCCGGACGGTGAGCCCATTCGGTGTGCCTCTCGCCGTCCCCTCGCCAAATACCTCGCGGCACCCTTCTGAGTCGTTACCAAGGCGAAGGTTCTCCGCGGCACCGGCGCGCCGTGCACCAAGGCGACGTCCCACTGCGGCCGAACGGATAGCGTGGCGGCGTGAATGCCGGCCCGGCCCCCAGCGCGGCCGGCCGTGATGCGGCGGCTGCGGTGCCTTACCCGTTGCGGGTGGCGGCTGCGCTGTCCTGGCGGCTGCTGGCGATCTCCGGCATGGTCGTGGTGCTGGGCTACATCGTGATCACTCTGCGGGTAGTGGTGATCCCGGTGGCGGTGGCGTTGCTGCTCACCGCGCTGCTGGGCCCCGCGGTGGACTGGTTGACCGAGCACCGGGTGCCGCGCGGGCTGGCCACCCTGGTGGTTCTCATCGGTGGCCTGGCGCTGATCGGCGGGCTGCTCGTCTTCGTGGTCCAGGCCTTCATCAGCGGATTGCCCGATCTGCAACAAGAGGTCGTCAATAGCGTCGAGCAGATCCGGTTGTGGTTGCAGCATCCTCCTTTCGGTCTGCCGTCGGTGAACCTGCAGAACCCGGCCGATTCGCTGAGCCGCTGGTTGGCGGCCAATCGCGATGCGATCACCTCGGGTGCGCTGTCCACCGCGTTCACTGTCGGGCAGTACCTCACCGGCGTCGCGCTGGCGCTGTTCACGTTGATCTATTTTCTCTACGGCGGCCGCTCGATGTGGCGCTTCTTGCTGGGCGGGGTGCCACGGTCGGTGCGCGGCCGAGTCGATATGGCCGGCCGGCGGGGGTTCGCGTCGTTGGTCGGGTTCATCCGGGCCACCGTGCTGGTCGCGGTGCTCGACGCGGTGAGCATCGGGATCGGGTTGCTGCTGGTCGGCGCGCCGCTGGTAGTGCCGCTGGCTGCGCTGATCTTCCTGTCGGCGTTCATCCCGGTGATCGGCGCGGTGGTCTCCGGGGTGATCGCGGTGCTGGTGGTGCTGGTAGTCAAGGGTCTGGTGCCGGCATTGATCGTGCTCGCCGTGGTGATCGGCGTGCAGCAGCTGGAAGGCAACGTGTTGCAGCCACTGCTGATGGGCCGCGCCGTCGAGCTCAACGGGGTAGCGGTCGTGCTGGCCGTCGCGGTCGGCACGGTGCTCGCCGGGATCGCCGGAGCCCTGCTGTCCGTGCCGCTGCTGGCCGTGCTCAACGCCGGCATCCGTGCCCTGACCGGCGGGGACTCCGGCCCAGATGCCGCCGCGGGCTCCCCGTTCCCCCCAGCCGACGTTCCCGTGCAGCCGGCAGGTCCGTAACCGCAGTCTGCATCCAGACTGCGGGCGGAAGCGCCGGAGCTAGGCTCAGCTGGGTGATTCCGGATGTGTTGCCTGGCCCGGGTGATCCGGCGTTGCGGGTGTTGTTCTGCGGGATTAACCCTGGGTTGGTCTCCGCCGCCACCAGGCGCCATTTCGCTCGGCCGGGCAACCGGTTCTGGCCGGCGCTGCACGGCGCCGGCTTCACCCCGCGCCGGTTTCGGCCCGACGAGCAGCATCTGCTGCCCGGGCTCGGGTTGGGCATCACCAACATCGTGGCTCGGGCCACCGCGCGGGCCGACGAGCTGAGCAGTGCTGAGCTGCTGGCCGGTGGTGAGCGGCTGCGGGAGCTGGTGTGCCGGTGGCGGCCAGCGGCGGTGGGCATTGTCGGGATCACCGCCTACCGGGTGGCGTTCGCGTCGCCGCGGGCAGCCATCGGCCGGCAGCCTGGTTGGGGCCCGGTGCTGGTGTGGGCACTGCCCAACCCGAGCGGGCTCAACGCGCACTGGTCGTTGGACGCGATGGTGGCCGAGTTCGGCCGCTTCAAGCTGGCCGTCGCGGCGGTGCCGGGGGATGCTTAATGCTGTGACCGTTACCGAAGCCCAGCGCGCCGAACTGACCCGGCAGCGCGACGAGATCAGGGCCGAGCTGATGCCGGCCAAGGCCGACCGGCCGGCCAGCAGCGCGCGGGGTATCCACCACACCGCGCTGATCTCCTCCGACGTGCGCCGGACTGTGGAGTTCTACCAGGGCCTGCTGGGCTTCCCGCTGATCGACATGTTCGAGAACCGGGACCTGCCGGGCTCCACGCACTTCTTCTTCGATGTCGGCAACGGCAACACCATCGCGTTCTTCGACCTGCCCGGGGTGGACGTCGGCCCGTACGCCGAGGTATTCGGTGGCCTGCACCATCTGGCCATCTCGATGGAGCAGGCGCGCTGGCAGGAGATCCGCGCCGAAATGGACGCCCAGGGCGTCGACTACCTGCTGGAGAGCGGCACGTCTATCTACTTCCGCGACCCCGACGGAGCCCGGGTCGAACTGATCGCCGACCCACTCGGCGAGATGTACGGCCGCAGCGTTTTCTAACCGACCCGCTTCCCGGCATGTCGCGCCCCTGTGCCCGGTGTGTCGCGCTCCCGTGCGCGGCGTGTTGATGTCCGGTCAGCTGGTCGTTGCATCGCACGTGACATGATCCGCGGCCATGCCGGCCGCCACCGACATCATGACTCCGCTGTGGCGCGGAGTGGTGGTCTTGCGGATCATCACGGCGGGCTTCGCGATCGCAGTGATCATCGTGCATCACGACGGCTTCGACCGGCCGGATCTGGGATGGGCGGCGCTGGTCGGGATCGTCGCGTGGACCGTGCTGACGAGCCTGGCGTACAGCTACGACCAGAGCCGCCGCGGCCACGTCATCGTGATCGACCTGCTGGTCACCCTGGCGTTGATGGGCGGCTCGCTGGTGGTGTTGTCACCCGGGCAACTCACCGAGGTCACCCAGCGCGCCCCGCTGCTGCCCACGGTGTGGGCGTGCGGGCCAGTGGTCGCCGCCGCGGTGCACGCCGGCCGGCTTACCGGGACGCTGTCCGGCGCCGCCGTCGCCGGGATGGAGATCTGGCTGCGCGGTGCCATCACCACCGACCTCGCCTGCGACGCGCTGCTGCTGATCGGGACGGGTTTCGTCCTGGGAATGGCCTCGACGGCCGCCCGCCACGCTACCGAGCAGCTCCGCCGGGCGGCCCGCGTCGAGGCCGCCACTGCCGAACGCGAACGGCTGGCCCGATCGATTCACGACAGCGTGGTGCAGGTGCTGGCTCGGGTGCGTAGCCGAGGCGGCCAGCTCGGCGGGGAAGCCGGCGAGCTCGCCCGGTTGGCCGGCGAGCAGGAGATCGCGCTGCGCTGCTTGTTTTCGGCCACCCCACCCGATGCAACCGGTGAGCAGGACCTGGCCGCCGCGCTTGAGTCGCTGGCCGGCCCACGGGTCGAGGTGTCGGTGCCCGGTACCGCGGTGCCGTTACCCGCGGGCGACGTCGAGGAGCTGATCGCCGTGGTTCGAGAAGCGTTGGCCAACACTGCCCGCCACGGTGGTCCGGACGCGAAGTCGTGGGTCCTGGTCGAGGATCTCGGTGCGGAGGTGGTGGTCACCGTCCGGGACAACGGCCCCGGCGTCGACAGCGGCCAGCTCGTCGAAGCCGAAAGTGGCGGCAGGATGGGCGTGTCCCGGTCGATCCGGGGCCGGGTGGCCGACCTGGGCGGCACCCTCACGCTGGGCACCGGCCCGGGACGCGGCACCGAGTGGGAGGTGCGGCTGGCCCGCCTGGGGCACAGCGCGCTGCGATGACGATCCGGGTGATGGTGGTCGACGACCACCCGATCTGGCGCGCCGGCGTGGCCCGCGACCTCGGCGAGCGGGGCTTCGAGCTGGTGGCCACCGCGGCTGACGGCGCCGCGGCGCTGCGCATCGTCGCCGCTGCGCGCCCGGATGTCGTGCTGATGGACCTCAACCTGGGCTCGGAGGAGCCGTCCAGCTCGTCCGGCGCCGAAACCACCCGCCGCATCATCGACAGCTGGCCGAATATCCGGGTGCTCGTGCTATCCGCCTCCGGTGCACATGCCGACGTGCTGGCGGCGGTACAGGCCGGCGCGTCGGGTTACCTGGTCAAATCGGCGTCGGTGGAGGAGTTGGTCGATGCGGTGCGCCGGACCGCCGAGGGTGACGCGGTGTTCACCCCCGGCCTGGCCGGCCTGGTGCTCGGCGAGTACCGCCGGATGGCTCGGGAACCGCGACCCGAGGCGCCGACACTGACCGAGCGCGAGACCGAGGTGCTACGCCAGGTGGCCACCGGGTGCACCGCCCGCCAGATCGCCGACGCGCTGGTGATCAGCCACCGGACCGTGCAGAACCACGTACAGTCCGCGTTGCGCAAGCTCCAGCTGCACAACCGCGTCGAGCTGGCCCGCTACGCCATCGAGCACGGTCTCGTCGACGCAGTTGGTGGCTCTTCAAGTACCGCCAACCCCCACCGCAGCCGCCGCTAACCGCCACCAACCTACGGCACTGCGGCTCCGGTGCGGCGGCGCTGCTGGCCCGGTGCGGCGGATATCCCGCTGGCGTCCGGTGTGCAGGAGCGGCCACTCGCTAGGGTCGGCGGCCATGAAGGTTGACTTAAGACACAATCCGTCGTTTACCGTAGCCCGCTGCTATCTCGCGCCGGGCGAGCCGTTGCGGGTGGAGGGCGGCGCCATGATTGCGCACAGCGCCGGTGTGCAACTTGAGTCCAAGGCGCAGGGCGGCATTCTGAAGGGCTTGTCCCGCAGCCTGCTCGGCGGCGGATCGTTCTTCGTCACCACCTACACCGCACCGGAGCACGGCGGCTGGGTCGACGTTGCCGGCCTGCTGCCCGGCGACATCGTGCCCATCACCATCACACCGGAGCGGCCGTTCTTTTTGCGCCGCGGTAGCTGGATCGCCAATTCCTCCGGTGTCGAGATCGACACCCAGTGGGGCGGCATGACCAACCTGTTCGGCGGTGAAGGTGGCTTCGGCTTGCGGGCGTCCGGTGACGGCGAGGCGCTGGTCAGCATCTACGGCGCCGTGGACGTCATCGACCTGCAGCCCGAGGAGGTCGTCACGATCGACACCGGCCACGTCGTCGCCTACGACCTCAGCATCCAGTTCCAGCTGCGCCGCGCGGTCGAAGGCCGCAGCATCCAGTCGGCGAAAAGCGGCGAGGGCTGGGTATTCGACTTCGCCGGGCCCGGGCGCGTGCTGTTGCAGTCCCGCAATCCGGAGGCGTTCCTGGAGTGGATGGTGCACGTCGTCGCCGCCCGAGTGCAGCGCTGACGACCTCCTCGCTAGCCAATCCCCTCACACGTCACGGGGCTGGTAGCCGTTTGAGGTAATCCACACCCGGGTTGGCGGTACTTGAAGAGCCCTCAACCCGGGGGGTCAGGATTGCCTGACACGTAGTTCACTCGGTTGCCGCGGAGTCGTATCGTTCGTGGTGGCAGCCCGTCACCGGCCCGTTTCAGGGCAATTAATGGGGGAGGGGCCGCCGACCGGGTATCAGGGGGGCGGGGTGGAACCCGGTCGGCGGCCCGTACGCCAGCGGCCAGGGGGAGTGCCGCTTGCGCAATCGGCGCACAAGGCATCGCGCGCATGCCCCGTGACCGTGAGGTCCGGCTGACGTCGTGTGGAACCGGGTCCTACGGCTAGTTCACCGACAGCCACAGTGTGCGGGATGGGCCCATCCCCTGACAACCGTTGACAACCACTGACCACCGCACCGGTACGCTGACGCACCCGGCGTAACGTCAGTACTCGCAGGGGACGGTGGGTCAACGTGGAGTTCGAGCTAGAGCGCGACGCGTTCGCCGAGGCCATCGCGTGGACGGCGAAGGGACTGCCGACCCGTCCGGTCGTCCCGGTGACCGCGGGCGTCGTGCTCGAGGTGATCGACGGCGCGATGATCGTCTCAGGCTTCGACTTCGAGGTGCTCAACCGGATCGAGGTACCCGTCACCGACAAGGCCGCGGGACGGGTCCTGGTGTCCGGCCGGCTGCTCGCCGAGATCGCCCGCGCGCTGCCGCCCAAGGACGTCCGGGTCACCGTGGAGGGCAACCGGCTGGCCGTGCGATGCGGGTCGGCGCGGTTCAACCTGCCGCTGCTGCACATCGAGGACTACCCGGTGGTGCCCGAGCTCCCGGCCACCTCAGGAAAAGTCCGCGGCGACGTCTTCGCCACCGCCGTCGGGCAGGTCACCGCGGCGGCCAGCCGCGACGAGACACTGCCCATGCTCACCGGCGTCCGGATGGAGATCGGCCCCGACACGCTCAGTTTGGCCGCGACCGACCGGTACCGGCTGGCCGAGCGCCACATTCCGTGGACGCCGAGCGGCACGGTGCCCGCCGCCCCGCTCATCATTCCCGCCAAGACGTTGGCTGAGGTCGCGAAGTCACTCGGCTCGGCCAGCGAGGTGGTGCTGTCCATGGGCACCGCTGATAACGGGGGCTTCCTCGGTTTCTCGGCAAACGGCCGGCAGACGCTGACCCGGTTGCTGGACGGCGAGTTCGTCAAGTTCGCGTCGCTGTGGCCCGCCGAGGTCACCACCACCGTCGAGGTGGACGTGGCCGAGTTCGTCGCGGCACTGAAGCGAGTGTCGCTGGTGGCGCAGCGGTTCGCGCCGGTCCGGCTGGCCTTCGGCGACGGCATGGTGCAGCTGTCCGCGGAGGCGGAGGACGAATCCAGCGCCGAGGAAGAGCTGGAAGTGGGCCTCACCGGCGAACCGCTGACCATCGGGTTCAACGCGGGCTACCTGCTCGACGGGCTCAGCGCGGTCACCACGCCGCGCGCGCGGCTGTCGTTCACCGAATCGAGCAAACCCACCGTCATCACCCCGGTCACCGGCCTGGACGCCGCTGCCCCAGATGGCACCCCGAACGACACCAGGGATGGCTCCTACCGGTACCTGGTCATGTCGATGCGGCTCCGTGGCTAGTTAATTGGGTGGCTGGTTAGTTAATTCGGGCGGCTAGCTCAGGGTGCGCCGTGGGTCCGCTCAGAGTCGACGGAACGGCCAGGTTCGGCGGGCACCCGCGGTCGGCCGGCTCGAGTCCGTACGGGTACGCCAGCTGGCGTATTGGACCTTCGCCTCGGCAGGTTCCATCACCGGAATGCCCAGCATGCCCGCAGCGCGCACGGTCGGATGATCTGCGGGCACCGAGGAGTCGGCAACCACGACGGTGACCGCAGGCGTGAGCCGGCTGCGAGTCACCGCACCATGCGCCTCCATCATCCGACGCAGTGCTCCAAGGTCAGCCGAACTGCCGAGATACAGCACATGCACCGGATCTTGGGTGGCCGCGTGACGACCCACCGCGTCTCCAGTCTCCCCGACGGGGTGTCCTGATTTCAGGGGTGGTCAGCCGTACTGGTTACGGTCTGCACACACCCTGCAAAAGTCAGAGTATGGTACTCCGTTCAGTCCACCAAGTGCGTGCGCCACGCACATCATGCGGATGTGAGCCGCGCCACCCTGGACCGCAGCGCGGCATGCGCTGCTGCGGTGTCCACCCGGGTCGAGACGCCCCCGTCCACGACCCGATCCCCCGCCACCCAGACATCCCGCACGGCCCGAGCGCCGGCCGCCCATACCAGGTTGGCCAGCAACTGCCCGTCCGGGACATCCAACCCAGCGGCGAACGCCGGGTCGTCGGCTCCGATGTGCACCAGATCGGCCCACCCGCCGGGGTGCAGCGTGCCGAGATCAGCGCGCCCGAGCGCGGCCGCGCCGCCCCGGGTCGCCAGCAACAAGGCCTGCGCGGCGGTCACCGCGGCGGCGTCACCGGAGGTCAGCCGGGCCAGCAGGGCGGCTAGCCGGGCGTCGTTCCACAGATCGAGGTCGTCATGCGAGGCCGGACCGTCGGTGCCCAAGCCGACGGCGATACCGGCGGCGCGCAGATCGAGTAACCGGGCGATCCCAGAGGCCAGCTTGCTGTTGGAACCCGGGCAGTGCGCGACCCCGACGCGGTGCCGGGACAGCACCGCGATGTCGGTGTCGGACAGTTGCACCGCGTGCGCGGCCAGCACTCGCGCGCCCGCCCGCAGCACCCCGAGATCCTCCAGCAGCAGCGGCACCGACCCGTGCGCCTCGCGGATCGCGGTGTCCTCACCGGCGGACTCGGCGACGTGGATGTGCAGCAGCGCACCCCGCTGCTGAGCGGCCTCGCCGGTCGCGGCCAGCGCCTCGGCGGGCAGCGTGTAGGCGGCGTGCGGGCCGTAGCCGAGTTCGATGCGCTCGCCAGGCCCGAACCGGACGCCGTCGGCGTCGATCCAGCGGCTGATGCCCTCGAGCATCTGCTGCCAGCTGCCCAGCCGGTCCCAGCCCGGCGCCGCGATGATGCCCGGCGTCACCACCGCCCGGCTCCCCGCGGCGAGCACCGCGTCCACCACCGCTTCGGTGTAGAAGTACATCTCCACGCTGGTGGTCACCCCAGCGCTGAGCATCTCCACAACACCGACCAGCATGCCGGCGCGCACGTCGTCAGCGTCCACCCGGGACTCGGCGGGCCAGATCACCTCGGTCAGCCAGCGCATCAGCGGCAGGTCCCCGCCCAGCCCGCGCAGCCCGGTCATAGCGGTGTGCGCGTGCGCATTGACCAGCCCGGGCATCAGGATCCCGGTCAGCGCCAGCACAGCACCAGAGCAAGCCGGTGCCTGAGCCGACGGTCCGACGTAGGCGATGCGCCCGGCGTCGTCGACGTCCACCACGGCGTCGCGCAGCACCGTGCACTGCTCGTCGCAGGGCAGCACTACCGGCGCGGCCAGGCGCATCATGGGATGGGCTCGGTGAAGGAGTGGCGCAGCAACGCTGACAGCGGCCGCAGCGCGGGCAACCAGGCACCTTCGGGTGGCAGCGTCTCCAAGGTGATCCGGGGCAGTGGCTGCAGGAACAGCTCCGGGATGTCCTCCAGGTCCTCGAAACCCAGCACGGCCGAGTTGACCGCGAACGAGGCGTGCTCCCGGAACCCCAGCACGGTGACTCCCACGCCCTGAGCGACCAACTCCTCCAGCGGCTCCCGGAAGGCTCGGCTGTCTCCGGAAGCGACCAGCAGCTGGCGCAGCACGCCCTGCTCGTGGCGCGACCGGATGTGCGTCAGCATGTCCTCATCGATGTCCGATTCCTCGATCTTCGGCTTGGCGAAGACCGCGAACCCGGTGTTGCGCAGTGCCTCCACCCAGGGCCGGACGAAGTCGGTGCTGCCCGACGCGACGTTGGTGAACACCGTCGCCTCAGGTTCGGTGTCGGATCCGGCGCGCGCGATCAACCAGCGCCCCAGGGCGTCGAACCGTGGCCGGGACGCGGAGCTGGGGCGTCCACCCAGGATCGAGCCCAGACTCATGTCGATATTGGGTGCATCCCACACGAGCAGGGTGATCGGGATGGTCGAGGCGGACGCCGAGTTCATGGGCACCGATCCTGCCGCACCACGGCGCGCGGGTCAGCAACGGGTGAACAGCAGATCGCGTACCACGCGACCCTCGTCACGGGCGCGTTGCTCGAATTTCGTGACCGGCCGCCACAGTGGGCGGGTGGTGAAGTCTGCGGCGGTGTTGCGCAGGGTCGGCTCAGCGGTGCAGGCCGCGAGCATCTCGTGCGCGTAGGGCTCCCAGTCGGTGGCCAGGTGCAGCGTGCCGCCCGGCGCCAGCCGGGACGCCACCAGGGTGACGAACTCAGGATTGACCAGGCGGCGCTTATGGTGCCGTCGCTTGGGCCACGGGTCGGGAAAGTAGATCCGGACGCCATCCAGGCTGCCCACCGCGATGTGGTCGTGCAGCAGCGAGTACGCGTCACCGCGCAGCAGCCGCAGGTTGGTGATCTGGGCCTGCTCGATACGCAGCAGCAGCTGGGCCAGGCCGGGCCGGTAGACCTCGACTGCGAGATGGTCGACCTCGGGTGCGGCCAGCGCCATGGATGCCGTCGACTCACCCATCCCGGAGCCGATCTCCACAATGGTGGGTGCGGCGCGGCCGAACCACCCGGTCGTGTCCAGCGGACCGTCCGGCAGGTCGATGACGTCTGCGCCCCACCGGTGCCAGCTGCGCTCCCAGGCACGTTGCTGCCCGATGGTCATCCGGGCGCGCTGCGGGTAGATCGTCTGCACGGGTACAGCCTGGCAGGATTACCAACGTGAACACGCTTCAGGAGTGGGTGGATCTCGTGTGCCGGGAACTGGATATCACTGATGCGGTCTCGCCGGCAGCGATGCAGTCGCGGGTGCTGGATCTCTCACGCGACGTCGCACACGAGGTCGCTCGACCGGCCGCCCCGCTCACCGCCTACCTGCTCGGCCTGGCGGCCGGGCGCAGCAGCGACCCGGAGGCCACCGCGGACCAACTCGCCCAGCGGCTGAGCCTGCTTGCCCAGCACTGGCAGGGCGAGCAGCGCCCGTCCTAAGGACCCGGTTCTATTGGTCTAAAGGCCCGGGTCGCCCCCCGAATGGCGACCCGGGCCCTCCCCGGGGCCCGGTCGCGCACACCCCCGTGCGCGCCGCGGGCGTTTCGATCAGCCGCCCCGGACGTCCCGGCATAGGGGTTCCCCCATCACATCAATAGTTAAACACCGGGAACTCGCCGGGATTCCGGCCAGACTGCGTGTCGATGTCAAGCGCTCAGATTCATCATGGATGCCTCATGCCGCGCGCCCGCCGGCTGAGGGTGGTGGCTTGCCGCCACCGTCCGAGTACCTGCGGGATGACGAGTTACCCAAGAATGCCGAGGAGCCCACCGAGAATATGGGCGAGCCCATGGCGGCGTGAGCGGGGGTCGCAGTACTTGTCAACGGTGTCCGAGTCCCTTACGCAGCCTCTGCCCTGGTAGCAGGGGTCCTCCGAGTAGTAGTAAGAACCGTTGTTGCCGTCGTATCCGCGGCCGCCACCACCCATGGTGAAGACATCCGAGATTCTCATAACGCCTATCCCCTTTTCCAGTCGATGGAGTAGTCATGCAAGCCACCAGGACCGAAGTGACCCAGGGAAGTTGTGCGCAGCCGCCCAACACTACGCAGCCGATGCAATCGGTTGCCAGGTTTGTTATCTGGTGATAGGTGGCACCCCCGGAAAGAGTTCGCGACACGACGCCCCAATCGTCGAAGCACTCAAGAGTCTTCGCGAACTCTGCCCCATATCACAGCAGGCGTATGTGATAATCCGCCCACTGTATCAATCTGCTGCAGTGGGCAGGCCCCCCCAGATGACCCAGCGATCCCCCTTACTCTCCGTGGTCACGCAGGCTCAAGTTAGGGCATGTCGGTGACTGATTGCAACAGTAACTTTTGTACCGGCAGAGGTGAAGAACACACGCGATGAGCTGGGGTGACCCCCGTTGTCGGCGGTGCGAGCTAGGGTCGGCGGATATGAGTACCGCCATGATCGATCCCGACTTCCTTGCCTTGCCGTTGCAGCCGGTGGCCGAGGCGGCCCTCGCGCGGGCTCACGACCTGGGCGCCGAGCACGCCGACGTCCGGATCGAGCGGATCACCCGGCAGCTGCTGCGGCTGCGCGACGGGACGGTTGCCACCGCGCAGGACTCCACCACCGTCGGGCTGGCCGTCCGGGTGATCGTCGAGGGCACCTGGGGGTTCGCCTCGCACCTGGAGCTGACCCCGGAGTCCGCCGCGGCCACCGCGGGGCGAGCCGTCGAGGTGGCCCGCACGCTGCGCGCCCTCAACGCCGAGCGGGTGGAGCTGGCCGCCGAGCCGGTGCACGCCGGCGCGGTGTGGAGCGGTGATCACGAAATCGACCCGTTCACGGTGCCGTTGGGCGAGAAGGTGGCGTTGCTGTCGGAGTGGTCGCGCCGGTTGCTCGCCACCGATGGGGTCGAGCACACCGACGTGGTCTTCCGGTCGGAGAAGGAGACCAAGTTCTATGCCGACTCGGCTGGCACCAGTACCACCCAGCAGCGGGTCCGGATGCACCCGGCAGTGACCGCGATCGCGGTGGATCGGGCGGCAGGCTCGTTCGAGACCATGCGGACCTGTGCGCCACCCACCGCGCGGGGTTGGGAGTACCTGGCCGGCAACACCGTCTGGGACTGGGACGGCGAGCTGGCGCAGCTGCCGGAGTGGCTGGCTGGCAAGGTCAAGGCGCCGAGCGTGACGCCTGGCCGGTACGACCTGGTGATCGACCCGACGAATCTGTGGCTGACGATCCACGAATCGGTGGGCCACGCCACCGAGTACGACCGGGCGATCGGCTACGAGGCTGCCTACGCCGGGTCGTCGTTCGCCACCCCGGACAAGCTCGGCACCCTGCGCTACGGCTCGGGCGCCATGCACGTCACCGGCGACCGCACGGAGAAACACGGTCTGGCCACCATCGGCTACGACGACGACGGGGTCGCCACCTCGCAATGGGACCTGGTGCGCGACGGAACGTTGGTCGGTTACCAGACCGATCGGGTGTTCGCCCGCCGGCTGGGACTGGAGCGCTCGGCCGGTTGCGCGTTCGCCGACTCGCCGCACCATGTGCCCATCCAGCGGATGGCCAACGTGTCGCTGCAACCCGATCCGCACGCTGACACCGCGACCGCCGAGCTGATCTCCGGGGTGCAGCGCGGCATCTACATCGTGGGTGACCGCTCGTGGTCGATCGACATGCAGCGCTACAACTTCCAGTTCACCGGGCAGCGCTTCTACCGCATCGAGAACGGCACCCTGGCCGGTCAGCTCCGGGACGTCGCCTACCAGGCCACCACCACCGACTTCTGGGGGGCCATGGAGGCGGTGGGCGGCCGCTGCACGTGGCTGCTGGGCGGCGCGATGAACTGCGGCAAGGCTCAACCCGGCCAGGTCGCGGCGGTCAGCCACGGCTGCCCGTCGGCGCTGTTCCGCAGCATCAACGTGCTCAACGCCCGCGAGGAGGCCGGCCGGTGATCACTGCGCAGGAGCTGACCGACGCCGCACTGGACGCGTCTGGAGCCGATGGATGCGTCGTGGTACTCACCGAGACCAGCGAAGTCAACCTGCGCTGGGCGAACAACACGATGACCACCAACGGGCACTCCACCACCCGGTCGTTCTCGGTGATCTCCATCGTCGGTGACTCGGTCGGTGTGGTCAGCGGCAATGGCGCTGTGTTGGACGAAGTGCGCGCCGTGGTGGCGGCCAGCGAGCAGGCCGCCCGGCAGTCCGGCCCGGCCCGCGACGTGGCACCGCTGCTGGGCGGGGACTCTGATGACGACTTTGGCGCGCCCGCGGCGGCGACTGAAATCGCAGTGTTCGCCCGGCTGACCCACGAGCTGGCCGCCGCAGTCCAGGCCGGCCGCGGTGAGCTGCTCTACGGCTTCGCCGACCACCGCCTGGAGACCACCTGGCTGGCCTCGTCGACCGGGTTGCGCCGCCGCTGGGTGCAGCCCACCGGTACCGTCGAGCTCAACGGCAAGATCGCCGACGACCTGTCCCGCAGCGCCTGGGCCGGCGCGTACACGGCTGATTTCACCGACCTGGATTTCCCTGCCCTCGTCGCTGAGCTACGGCGCCGGCTGGGCTGGTCGCAGCGGCAGGTGCAGCTGCCCGCGGGCCGGTACGAGACGATCCTGCCGCCGTCGGCGGTCGCGGACTTGCTGCTCTACATGGTCTGGTCGATGGACGGCCGGCCCGCGCACGAGGGCCGATCTGCGTTCGCCGCGCCCGGCAACGGCCCGGGCGGCACCCGGCTTGGTGAGCGGCTCACCAAGCTGCCCCTGACGCTGTTGAGTGACCCGAGGATTCAGCAGCCGCCCGGGTTGCAGACCGCGCCGTTCCTGGCGACCACCGCGTCGGCCGACTCGGTCAGTGTGTTCGACAACGGTGCCCCGGTGAATCGGGTGGACTGGCTGCGCGAGGGCGTGTTGAATGCGCTGACCTATCCTCGGGCGGCCGCGCAGGAGCTGGGTGGCTCCTACACCCCCCCGGCCGAGAACCTCATTCTGACCGGGGGCGATGCTGCCTCGACCGACGAGCTGGTGGCGCGCACCGACCGCGGTCTGTTGCTGACCTGCCTGTGGTACATCCGCGAGGTCGATCCGGTGTCCTTGCTGCTCACCGGGCTGACCCGGGACGGGGTATACCTCGTCGAGGGTGGTGAGGTGGTCGGCCAGGTGAACAACTTCCGGTTCAACGAAAGCCCGATCGACCTGCTCCGGCGGGTCACCGAAGTGGGCGCCACCGAGCGCACCCTGTGCCGCGAGTGGAAGGACTGGTTCGCTCGCACCGCGATGGCCCCCATGCGGATCCCCGACTTCAACATGTCCTCGGTAAGCCAAGCCAGCTAGCCCTAACAGTCCGACCACCCGGCTGCCCGAGTGCTTCGCTTCTGCCCGGGTGGCCGCCGGGAGACGAAACCGGATCTGCGGTGAGTCTGCGGCTCGGGACAACGAAGGTCTGCCGACGGATCGATCGAATCACCCTCTGCGGACCTTCCTGTCGCCGATGCGTGGACGGTTCAGTCGCGCGGCGTTTTGTGAGGAAGGCCTCAAACGCGAGCGGCCGTTCCCCCTGCAGGTCTACCGTGGTTCTTGATCCCTTCGACGTCCCACCGCCCGTGCACAGCATGGGGCGGTCCTCGGCGTTCCCGGAGGACGCCGTCGGTCGGATGGGAGTCGACTGGCTCTCCGGAGGAGACGAGCAAGGAGACGACCGGTGACTACAGCCACGATCCCAGGTCTCGACCACGCCCCGACCCGCCACGCGCGTTTGCGCGATTGGGTACGCGACATCGCAGAGCTCACCCAGCCCGACCGCATCGAGTGGTGTGACGGATCGGAGCAGGAGTGGCGACGGCTCACCGCGCAGCTGGTCGACGCCGGCACGTTCACCCGGCTGCACCGCAAGCCCAACTCATTCTGGGCGGTCTCCGATCCGTCCGACGTGGCCCGGGTGGAGGAGCGCACCTTCATCTGCTCGCGCGCGCAGCGCGACTGCGGTCCCACCAACAACTGGATGCACCCCGACGACATGAAAGAGATCATGACCGGGCTGTACCGGGGTGCGATGCGCGGCCGGACGATGTACGTGGTGCCCTTCTGCATGGGGCCGCTGGACGACCCCCGCGGTAAACATCACGAGCCCAAGCTCGGCGTCGAGATCACCGACTCGGCCTATGTGGTGTGCTCGATGCGGATCATGACGCGGATGGGTGCCGCTGCGCTGCGCAAGTTCATCCGAGCCGACGGCAGCGAGGCGCCGTTCGTGCCGTGCCTGCACTCGGTGGGCTACCCGCTGGCACCCGGGCAACGGGACGTGCCCTGGCCGTGCAACGACATCAAGTACATCAGCCACTTCCCCGAAGACCGGATGATCTGGAGCTACGGCTCCGGCTACGGGGGCAACGCGCTGCTGGGCAAGAAGTGCTACGCGCTGCGGATCGCCTCGGTGATGGCCCGCGACGAGGGCTGGCTCGCCGAGCACATGCTCATCCTCAAGCTGACCAGTCCAGACGGGCGGGTTCACTACGTGGCAGCGGCATTCCCGTCGGCCTGCGGCAAGACCAACCTGGCGATGCTCGCCCCCACCATCCCCGGCTGGAAGGCCGAGACCCTCGGTGATGACATCGCGTGGATGCGGTTCGGTGCCGACGGCCGGCTGTACGCGGTGAACCCCGAGGCCGGGTTCTTCGGGGTGGCCCCGGGCACCAGCTGGCGGACCAATCCCAACGCGATGCGTACGCTGTGCCTGGGCAACTCGATCTTCACCAACGTCGCGCTCACCGATGACCAGGACATCTGGTGGGAGGGCATGGACGATCATCCCGAGCACCTCACTTCGTGGCGGCTCGAGGATTGGACACCTGATGAGGGCGCTGTGGGGACCCGCGCCGCGCACCCGAACTCCCGGTACTGCACGCCGATGGCGCAGTGCCCGGTGCTCGCCGACGAGTGGGACGATCCAGCCGGCGTGCCGATCTCGGCGATCCTGTTCGGCGGCCGCCGGGCCACGACGATCCCGCTGGTCAACGAGGCGTTCGACTGGCAGCACGGGGTGTTCCTGGGCGCCACGCTATCCAGCGAGAAGACCGCGGCGGCGGCCGGCACGGTCGGTCAGGTGCGCCGGGACCCGATGGCGATGCTGCCGTTCATCGGCTACCACGCCGGCGATTACTTCCAGCATTGGATGGACGTCGGCAAGGGCGCCGACGCGAGCAGATTGCCGAAGATCTTTTACGTCAACTGGTTTCGGCGCAGTGCCGACGGTCGCTACCTGTGGCCGGGCTTCGGGGAGAACAGCCGGGTGCTGAAGTGGATCATCGAGCGGGTCGACGGCCGGGCTGCGGCGGTCGACACCGCGATCGGCCGGGTGCCCATCGCTGATCAACTCGACCTGTCCGGCCTGGACACTCCCCTCGAGGACGTCCATGCGGCCCTCGCCGTGGACGCCGACGAGTGGCGCGCCGAGCTACCCCTCATCGACCAATGGTTCGCCAAGATCGGCGACGCCCTTCCCACCACCCTCCATGACGAACTCGACGCCCTGAAGGCGCGACTCTCCCCCTGACCCGACCCGCATGCGCATAATGTCGGGATGTCGCGCTGGAACGTGTTGCTGCTGGTGCCGCTGTTGGTGTTGGTGACGCCGGTGTTCAACCTGGATGAGCCTCGGATGTTCGGGTTCCCGGCGTTCTACTGGGTGCAGTTTCTGTTCATCCCGCTCGGGGTGGCCTGCGTCGCGGTGGTGTACCTGAAGACGGGGGACCGGCGATGACCATCCGCTGGGTTGAGCTGATCGTCTTCGCGCTGCTGTTCGCTCTGGTCACCGGGCTGGGTTTCTACGCAGCCAGGTGGAAGTCCGTTGGCGCGCTGAATCACCTCGACGAGTGGGGCCTGGGCGGACGCAGGTTCGGATCGTGGATCACCTGGTTTCTCATTGGTGGCGATCTCTACACCGCTTACACCTTCGTCGCGGTGCCTGCGCTGATGTTCGGTGCCGGGGCGATGGGTTTTTTCGCGTTGCCCTATACCGTGCTCGTCTACCCGCTGGTGTTCCTGCCGCTGGTCCGGTTGTGGTCGGTGTCGCGGGTGCACGGTTATGTCACTCCGGCGGATTTCGTTGCCGGCCGGTACGGCTCAGATACGTTGGCGCTGCTGGTAGCGATCACCGGAATCGTCGCGACGATGCCGTATATCGCCCTGCAACTGGCCGGGCTGGAAGCGGTACTGCGCACGATGGGTCTCAACGGATCCGGATTAGCCGGGCATCTCCCACTGTTCGTCGCCTTTGTGATCCTGGCTCTCTACACTTACCAATCCGGTCTACGGGCTCCCGCGCTGATCGCTTTCGTCAAGGACACGCTGATTTACCTGGTGATTATCGCAGCCGTGGTCATCCTGCCGGCGAAACTGGGCGGCTGGGGCTCGATCTTCGATGCTGCCGACGCGAAGTTCAACGCCACGAGAACACCGAGTGATGGCATCCTGCTGGGCGCCAACAATCAACTGCAATACGTTACGTTGGCGCTGGGCTCGGCGCTGGCACTGTTCCTGTACCCGCATGCGGTGACCGGTGCCTTGGCGTCCCGTAGCCGCAACGTGATCAAGCGCAACATGGTGGCGTTACCGGCGTATTCGTTGCTGCTGGGGCTACTGGCACTGCTCGGTTACGCAGCGATCGCGGCGCACACGAAACCGATCGTCAATGCGGCCACCGGCCGGCCGGATTCCAACACGGTGATCCCGATGCTGTTCGAGGGGCAATTCTCCTCGTGGTTCGCCGGGATCGCCTTCGCGGCGATCGGAATCGGGGCGCTGGTGCCCGCCGCGATCATGTCCATCGCGGCGGCGAACCTGTGGACCCGCAACATCTACAAGTCCTACCTGCGCCGGGACGCCACCACGGAGCAGGAGTGCAAGCAGGCCAAGATCGCCTCGCTGGTGGTGAAGTTCGGCGCGGTCGCATTCATCGTCTTCATCGACCCGCAGTACGCGATCGACCTCCAACTGATCGGCGGCGTGATAATTCTGCAGACGTTGCCCATGGTGGCGATTGCGCTGTACACCCGCTGGTTCCACGTCTGGGGATTGGTCGCGGGTTGGGTGGCCGGTATGGGATGGGGTCTGGTGCTGCTCAATGGAATTCCCAACCCGGCCAGCGGGAAACAGCACTTCGGTGGTTCCGCCCTGGCGTTGAACAAGTTGTCGATCGTCGGCTGGCACCCGTTCGCCGGCTCGCCGATGCAGATCTACGTAGGATTCGTCGCGCTCATCGGCAATCTCGTGGTGGCGGTGGTGGTGACGATCGTGCTACGCCGGCTACGCGTCTTCAACGGCACCGACGAAACCACCCCAGCGGACTACCACGAAGACGAAGGCTCCCCCCGCCTCCACCCCGCCTCCACCCTGCTCCGTTAGCCCGCCCGCCTTCCGCGGTGACAGCCCGTGCGGGCGCGCGCCATTCACCGGGTGTGTCGCTGCCCGCACCATAGGCGCATCCCTGGCATGCTGCACCGAGTATGAGTGTCCGGGTCGATGTCGTAACCGCCACCATCCTCAGCGTGGGGGTGCTGGCGGCAGGCTGCGCTGGAAGCCCCAGACCAGCCGACGTCAGCCCGTCGCCGAGCAGAACAACCGCGCCCTTGGAAGCGCCTACGACTGCAGAGTCGGCGGCCCCAGCGCCATCACCTGGGGTGAGCTGGTTGCGGCTGGCGCCGCAGGAGGGGCTGCGGGGCGCGACGGTAAAGCTCGATGTCGCGTGTCTGGACGAACTCGGCCCGGTGCACTCGCCCGTGCTCGATGTCGGTGCATTGCAGCCAGACCCCAACGGCCATCAACCGTGGCACGTATTCGGTACCGCCACCGTGCGCCCGGATGCCGCTTTCGGGCCCTACCCGGTATCGGCAACCTGCGGCACGCAACAGCTCTCCGCCACGTTCACTGTCGTACCGCACCCATGATGTGGCAGCTACCACCAGCGCAACCGTCCCAGAAAGCGGATAATCAACGCCGGTGGACGGAGGTAATGCGTTGTTCGTCGATCGTGCCGATGCGGGCAGGCAGCTCGGTCAACGGCTGCAGTCGCTGCGGGGCACCGACGTGGTGGTGCTGGGTCTGCCCCGCGGTGGGGTCCGGGTAGCGGCGGAAGTGGCGGCCGCCCTGGATGCCCCGCTGGATGTCATCGTGGTGCGCAAACTCGGCGTGCCGTCGCTACCCGAGTTGGCCATGGGCGCGATCGGCGAAGGTGGCGTGCGCATCATCTTGCCTGAGACGGTCCGCCGCACAGGTGTCACTCCCGAGGCATTGGACGCCGTCGAACGCCGGGAACGGGCGGAGCTACAGCGCCGTGCCGAGCGGTTCCGCGGTGATCACCCGCGGATCCCACTAGCTGGGCGCACCGCCGTGGTGGTCGACGACGGCATCGCGACGGGGTCTACCGCGCGGGCTGCCTGTCAGGTCGCGCGAGCTCAAGGGGCGGCGCGGGTCGTCCTCGCCGTCCCGGTGGCACCCTTCGACTGGGTCCGCGGGCTATCCGATGCCGCCGATGAGTTGATCGCGTTGAGCACCCCGCGGCAGTTGCAAGCGATTGGCATGTGGTATTCCGACTTCTCGCAAAGTTCCGACGACGAGGTCGTCGACTGCCTGCGCAACGCGATCCGAGGTTGACCGGCGCATTGCTCCCGGCAGGTGCGCTCGACTTTAGCGAATGCGTGTAGACCGAATTGTCCGGAATTGAATGGCAGAGCGTGCTCGGATATAAACGCAACGTGATAGCTATTAAATTGGTAACACCGCCACGTTTGTAGTCGATGACACCGATAAGGCGGCATCGGCGAAACGCTGGGCCCCGAACTCTGGCCACAGCCACGATCGGCACCTGGGGACAAGGTGCCGATCGAGAAGGGTCGGACGGTGAAGAGCATCGATCACGCGTTATGGGAGCGGGAACTAGCCCAGTACATCAGCCTGCACCCCGATCTGGAAGATCTGCCGCCTCCGATATTTCCACGGCGGCGGACACGGCTGGGGCGGCAGTTTTGGTTTTACCGGCGGGCCCGCCGGGTCCGCCGGGCGCGACGCCGGGCGCTCCGTGGCGAAAGGTCACCAGTCGGTTACATACTGCTTATAGTCTTCCTGGTAGTGGAGACGCTGGTGCTGGGCGGAATCGCCGGCTGGTGGATGGGCTGGTATCTGTAGGCCGGTTGGCGTCAGCGCCGGTTACGGTGGGCGCTATGACCACTACGGGGATCCGCCTCACCCAGTACGCGCACGGCGGTGGCTGCGCCTGCAAGATCCCTCCCGGTGAGCTCGAATCGGTCCTGACCGGGCTGATCGGCGCCGTCGTGACCGATCCGGCCGGCGAGCTCATCGTCGGCCTGGACGACGGCGACGACGCTGCGGTGGTGCGGATCCGGCACGGGCTGGCGATGATCGCCACCGCGGACTTCTTCACCCCGGTGGTCGACGACCCCTACGACTGGGGCCGGATAGCCGCGGCCAACGCGCTATCGGATGTGTACGCGATGGGCGGGCGCCCGGTGGTGGCGGTGAACCTGCTCGGCTGGCCGCGCGACGTGCTGCCCTTGGAGCTGGCCGCTGAGGTGCTGCGCGGTGGTCGCGATGTGTGCGCCACCGCGGGTTGCCACCTGGCCGGCGGGCACAGCGTGGACGACCCGGAACCAAAGTACGGCATGGCCGTCACCGGCATCGCCGACCCGCAGGTGATCTTGCGCAACGATGCCGGGATCGCCGGCGTGCCGCTGTCGCTGACCAAGCCGCTCGGCGTCGGGGTGCTCAACGCCAGGCACAAGGCCACCGGCGAAATTTTCCCGGACGCGGTGGCGACGATGACCGCGCTCAACGCCGCCGCCGCATCGGCCGCGGTGGCGGCCGGCGTGCGGTGCGCCACCGACATCACCGGTTTCGGGTTGCTCGGGCACCTGCTGAAACTGGCCCGCGCCAGTGGCGTCTCGGCGATCGTGGACGCGGCCGCGGTCCCCTACCTGGAGGGAGCCCGCCAGGCGCTGGCTGACGGCTACGTCAGCGGGGGAACCCGGCGCAATCTGGACTGGGTGCGTCCCCACCTGTTCGCGGCAGCATCGGTGGGCGAGGACGAACTGCTGCTGCTCGCCGACGCCCAGACCTCCGGTGGCCTGCTGGTCGCCGGCGAAATCCCCGGCGCGCCTGTCATCGGCGAGCTAGTGCCCCGGGCAGAGCATCTCATCACCATCAGCTGAGCGCCCTTGTCGCCGAGTTCGACATCAGGGTGGTACCGCATCGAGCAGGGTGTCCGTGGCAAGCGGTCCGAAAAGAACCCGAAGGCAGCCGAGCAAGCCAACCCGGCTCGCTCTGCCGCGCAGGACAAGGCCTAACCTGTCACGAGTCGAGGGCCCGGCAAAACTGGGGGTTGCCGGGCCCTCGCGCGTTCGTGAACCGCTGGCTGGTCGTATGGTCGACGGCATGGGGCTCACCGTGGTGGGCATCGGTGGTTCGATGCGTGAGGATTCCCAGTCCGAGCGTGCCTTGAGTGTGGTTCTGCGCAGCGCCCAGCTCGCCGGCGCCGAGACGATCGCGGTCACCGGCACCGAACTGGTGCTGCCGTTCTACGACCCGGCGGTGCTCGACCGCAGCGCCGCAGCCCACCGGCTGGTGAGCGCGTTACGCGAGGCCGACGGGGTCGTGCTGGTCTCCCCGGGTTACCACGGCACCGTGTCGGGGTTGGTCAAAAATGCGCTGGACTACGTCGAGGATCTCCGTGCCGACACCAGGCCCTACCTGGACGGCCGGGCGGTAGGTTGCGTGGCGATGGCGCTGGGATGGCAGGCGGCGGTGACCACGCTGACCGCGTTGCGCTCGATCGTGCACGCGCTGCGCGGCTGGCCCACGCCCCTGGGCGCGGCGCTCAACGCCGCCGAGGTGACCTTCGACGACGCGCACGGTCTCCCCTCGGATCCCGCGGTCGAGCGCACCCTGCGCACGATCGGCGAGCAGGTAGTGGAGTTCGCCCAAGCCCGCGTCTCCCACATCGCGCCCTGACAACTCCCCACCCATGTCGGGGTTTGGGTCTGGTTAGGCGAGGCTGGCCTGGGGTTCAGAGGCTGGCAGGGTGGCGCGGACGCGCAAAGCGCCGCCTTCCAGGCGGCCGCGAGGGCGCAACCCGGCCCGGCGCAGTACCCGCGTCAACGCGCCGTTGCCTACTTGCGAGACCGCGACTATCTCGGTGAGCTGCTCCGCCCGGGCCAGCTCGATGAGGTTGCGCGCCAGCGCGGTGCCCACTCCCCGGCCCTGCCAGGCGTCCTCCACCAGCAGCGCGATCTCAGCCGTGCCGGGCGTGGCCCGGATCAGGTTCGCCAGCCCGATCGCGGCCCCACCATCGGGGGTTACCGCGAGCATGCTGGTGGAGCCGTCTGCGCCGATCAGTCGCTGCAGCACAGCCGCAGTCAACACCGGCCTGGTGGGCAGCGAACGCAGCGCTCGGGTCTGCGGTGAGCAGCGCGCGTGCAGCGCGGCGACCAGCGGCGCATCGGCGGCGGTCGCGGCCCGCAGCACAACCTCCACCCCGTCGGTCAGCTGCACGCTGACCCGGGTGGGCGGCAGCCACCGCCCGTCGGAGCTGTTGGCGAGCTCGAGCAGCGCCGCCGCCTGGGAAACCTCGGTGGCGGTGAACGGCCAGCCGCGGCGCAACCGGACCCGGGTCGCGCCGGTACCGACCTCTGCCTGATGCGCAGCCTGATGGGCGGTGGCCGGTGGCGTGGCCGGTGATCCCGGTGGTCCCGCCAGCTCAGCACGCAGCAGGGCGGCTACCGCCCGCGCGGCGCTGCCAGGATCGACGGCTACGCAGTGCGCCAGCGCCAGCGCGGTGCTCACCGGATCGGCCAGGGCCTGCGCGTCGGCTTGCACCACGACAGTGACCCGGAACCCGCCGGCCTCCACGGCCTCCACCAGATGCGGCACCGGCAGCGTCGGCGGCACCTGCACGAGCAGCTCGTCGGTCACCGCACCATCGTCGGCCGGCTCACCGACGACGTGCAGGGAGACGATGTTCGCCCCGCAGCCGCCGATCGCCGCGGCCAGCGCGCCCAGCCGTCCCGGTTGATCGGCCACGTCGACGTGCAGCCGCCATAGCGTCACGGTGACCACCTCCTGGTCCAGCCTGCTCCGTTGGCGTTACTCTGCTCCGCGGGTAAAGCCGCTGCGTTAACCAAGGGTAAAGTCAAACGCCCCGCAGCACCTGGTGAACGAACGCCACCTCGACGGCGGCATGTCGCAGGTTCTCCGCCACTACCAGTGATCCGTGCCCTGCGTCGTAGCGGTAGCACCGGTAAGGCTTGCCCAGCTCGGTGAGCCTGGCGAGGTAGTTGTCGATCTGGCGGATCGGGCAGCGCGGATCGTTCTCCCCCGCCAGCACCAAAACCGGCGCCTGCACCTCGGCGGTATAGCTGATCGGCGACGATCTCCGGTAAAGCTCGGGCAGGTCGTCGGGTGCGCCACCGAACAGCGCGCGGTCGAAGGCGCGCAGCGGCTCCATCTCATCGGTGTAAGCGGCCACGAAATCGCCCACCGGGGCCCCGGCCACGCCGGCGGCCCAGCGCTGCGGCTGGGTGCCCAGCGCTAGCAGGGCCAGATATCCGCCCCATGACCAACCCTCCACCACGCACCCCGCCGGGTCGGCGAACCCGCTGGAGACCGCCCAGTCGTGCACCGCGGCGACATCTTCCAGTTCGCACAGCCCGGGCCGGCCCTCGATGGCATCGCGCCACGCCGAGCCGTAGCCGGTCGATCCGCGGTAGTTGACGTGCACCACGGCGTAGCCGGCGTCGAGCCATAGCGCCCGGTTGGCGGAAAAGCGATCCTCGTCGGCCGCGTGCGGGCCGCCGTGCAGCAGGAACACTGTCGGCAACGGGCTGCCGGCGGATGCGCCCGGTGGCCTGGCCACCAGGGCGTGCACGGCACCGTGCGGAGTGGGCACGAAGCGGTCGATGAGCGGTTGTGAACCCGGCGCCGGCTCGCCCTGGGGTGGCAACAACTCGCGGTCGGTGCCGTCGGGGTACAGCGCCCTGATAGCGGGCGGCTCGGCAGCGCAGGACCAGGCGTACTCGACGGTGCCGTCTGGCCGCACCGCCGCTCCGCCGATCGTGCCGCGGGGAATGCCCAGTACGCGCAATTGTCCGGAAGCCAGTTCGTAACGGTGCAGTGTCGAACGGGCCGCGTGCTGGTGCTCGACGAGCAAGGCCTTCCCGTCGGGATACCAGTCGGCGGCCAGCTCGCCGGGAAGCTCCAGGGCGAGCTCGGTCTCGGTGCCGGTGGCGATGTCCCAGATCAACAGTTCCTGGCGGCCGCGCCGTTCGTGGGCCAGCAGGAGCCTGGCGTCACCGTCCACGGGGGCGAAGCCGAGGACTTCGAGGCCCTTGCCAGGCCCGTCCCACTTGTCGGCGACTCCCTCGGTGGTGGTGTCAGGCCCGATGGCCAGGACGCGGACCGCGGGATGCCGGGAGTCGCCGTGTTCGGA
Organism: Pseudonocardiaceae bacterium; assembly: GCA_035606945.1. Lineage (GTDB taxonomy): Bacteria > Actinomycetota > Actinomycetes > Mycobacteriales > Pseudonocardiaceae. The sequence goes on along the minus strand of DATNDR010000079.1, from coordinate 43,178 downwards.
ATGCATGATCGCGAGTAACCGCTCGTCGCGGGACAGGGCTCCCACTCCGGCGTCGTGTTCGCTTCGGTAGACGACCTGAGCGTGGCCGTTGCGGGAGATCCACACCGTGGTGCCCTCGTCGGTGGAGGAACCGACCGCTGCGGTGCGCCGGCCCAGATCCACCCCGGCCGGGTAGCCCGGTTCGGTGCCGGGTAGGGCCGGCAGCGGCGGCAGGTTCGAACCCCGCCCGGCGAAGGGTTCGGTTACCCAGCTGCCGAATTCGTCACCGTCAGTGTCGGCGAACCACCACACCTGCTCGCCGTCGGGTGTCACGGCGGCGCTGTGGGTGCCGTGCGGCCGGTCGGTGACCTGCCGGTGGCTACCGGTGACCCGATCCCAGGCGTAGACCTCCCAGGTGCCGGACGCGTTGGAGGTGTACAGACAGCGGTCGGGCGCATCGCGGGCCCATTGCGGCAGGCTGACCCGGGGTGCGGTGAACCGAGCCCGCCAGCGGGCCTCCGCCTCCGGGTCATCGAACAATGCGTCAGGGACGGTGGCGGCATGCGGTGCTGCATTCACCCCCCGATAGTGCCGCATCGGCACCACGCCGTATCAACTTCGGTGCGTCAGCGCGTTACCGGGCCAGGCGCCGCGCGGTGTCTCTGATGACCTCGGTGAGGAGCCGCTGGGCCGCCGAGCCCATCGTGGTCAGCACTGACTGCAAGCGGCGGGCGGTGTCCGGATCGATCTTCCCGATCATCTGCGCTGTCTTGCCGGTCACGGCCAGTACGACGCGGCGCAGATCGTCGGGGTCCGGCGTGCGGCGGACCAGTCCGGCCCGGGCGAGCCGATCAACCATCGCAGAGGTGGCCGGTGGCCGGGTGCCCAAGGACTCAGACAGCGACAGCAGCGTCATGGGAGCCTTCGCGCTGATAATGTGCAGCGCGATCAGCTGAGATAACGTTAAGTCACTGCCGGCCCACGCCGCTGGTCGGCCGGACACCATCTTGCGGAGATAGCCGGCAAGCCAGCGGGCATCCTCAGTCGTCACCATCGACTACGCGACCACCGCTCGGCGAGCCCGGATCTGCATTCGTGACCTCCATTGCTCACGCTTTTCCATGGAACCAACGAAACCAGCCCGGCGCAAGAACCCGCTGGGGGTACCCAGACTGGGGCATCACCGAGGGCTATACCTGCTCAGTGTCGCCTGTTGCGGAAGCGGCATTGCGACGGACCGGCTCATCCGTCTTGGGAAACAGGCGAACCGGCCCGCCGGCGTAGCGCTTCGAGATCTTTCACGATCAACCTAGGTCCCTCGAGGCGTAGATATCCTCTGCGCTCGAATTCATGCAGGATGTGGTTCACGCTTTGGCGGGATCCGCCGACCATGGCAGCGAGGTCCGACTGGGTCATCTTGAGGTCGAGTGATAAGTGTTCACCCGGTTGGCCGGTGGGTTCCCCGATCAGCCGGAGCAGCAGCTTGGCGACCCTGCCGTGCAGGTCCATGAATACCAGATCACTTGCTTGGGCGATCATGAGGCGCACCAGCCTGCCGAGGGAGCGCAGGATGAGGTCGGTGACGGCGGGCCGCCTGGCCATGAGGTCCAGCAGCGTCGCTCGAGTGAGGGTCAGTACGGTGGTGGGCTCGAGAGTCTGGATCGACGCCGAACGAGGCCCGCCGTCGATGAGCGCCAGTTCCCCGAAGAAGTTCGGTGGTTGCAGCGTCGCGAGGATCATCTCGTCGCCGTCCTCCGAGGCGAAGATGACTTTGACCCTGCCTTCCGTCAGCACGAACACCGCATCACCGGGATCGCCTTGGTGAAATATGAACTCCCCCTTACTGTATGTGCGCCGGCGCGCGCACGCACCGAGTCCCAGGAGTTCGGATTCATCGAGATCTGCGAACAGCGACGTTCGTGCCAGCAGCGAGGCCGCTTGCTCGGCTTTCATCGAGAACCCCAGCTTTCGCAGTGAGTCTGCGCAGAAGTCTAAGCCTGCGCCACCGGCGCATATTTCTCGTATACACACCGGCCGCGGCGGTGGCACACTGTCGCGGGTGCCCGGGCCGGACGGGTCGGCCCGCCGCAGTGGGAGAAACCCCAGTGGACATGCGCAATGTCGAGCAGGGGACCGCTTACTTGCCGGTCGGCACGGTGACATTCCTGCTGACCGACGTTGAGGGCTCGACATTTCTGTGGGAGTCCGCCCCGGAAGCGATGGGTGCCGCGATCCGGCGCCACTACCAACTGCTCGACGTGGCAATCACGCTGCATGGTGGAGTGCGGCCGGTAGAGCAGGGCGAGGGCGACAGCGTGGTGGCGGCGTTCGCGTGCGCGTCCCACGCGCTGGCCGCCGCACTGGATATCCAGCGAGCCTTTTGTGCCGAGCGCTGGCCGGAGGGTGCGGCGCTGAAGTTGCGCATCGCATTGCACACCGCACAGGCGCAGCTGCGTGACGAGGTGAATTACTTCGGGCCGGCGGTGAACCGCTGCGCCCGGCTGCGTGCGGTGGCCCACGGCGGCCAGGTGGTGCTGTCCAAAACGACCCGGGATCTCGTTGGCGACCAGCTTCCCGACGGCGCCGAGCTGGCCGACCTGGGCGTGCACCGGCTGCGCGATCTCGGCCAGCCGGAGCACGTGTTCGGGCTGGCTCACCCCGACCTGACCACCGGGTTTCCGCCACTGCGCTCGCTGGGCACCGTGTCCACGAACCTGCCGGCCGAGCTGACCAGCTTCATCGGCCGGTCCACGGAGCTGGCGGAGCTTTCCGAGCTGCTCGGTCAGGTGCGGCTGCTGACCATCACCGGCGCGGGCGGCTGTGGCAAGACCCGCCTGGCCCGCCACGTTGCCGCCGCCACGTTGGACGGCCACCTCGACGGCGTGTGGTGGGTCGAGCTCGCCCGGCTGGAGGACGCCGCATTCGTGCCGGCCGCGGTGATTGCCGCGATCGGGGTGCGGGAACTGCCCGGTCAGGGTCCGCTGGGCACGCTCGTCGCCTACCTGCGCGCCCGCCGCGCGCTGATCATTCTCGACAACTGCGAGCACCTGCCGAGCGCCTGCGCGCAGCTCGCCGAGGCGTTGCTGCGCGGGTGCCCCTCGCTGACGGTGCTGGCGACCAGCCGGGCGCCGCTGGGCGTGCCAGGTGAGACGGCGTGGCGAGTGCCGTCGATGTCCTTGCCCGCCGAGTCCTACCGTGCGCCACTCGAGGTGCTTCGAGAATCCGACGCGGTGCGGCTGTTCGTCGACCGGGCCAGGCAGGTGCGGCCCGATTTCGAGCTCTCCCTGGCGAACGCGCCGGGTATCGCGCAGATCTGCCGGGAGCTCGACGGTATCCCGCTGGCCATCGAGCTGGCCGCCGCGCGGGTGCGGATGCTGGCGTCTGCACAGATCGCCCACCGCCTCGGCGACCGATTCCAGCTGCTCACCGGTGGCACCCGGGCGGCCGTGCCGCGCCAGCGCACCCTGCAGGCCTCCATCGACTGGAGCTACGAGCTGCTCAGCGAGGCCGAGCGGGCGCTGCTGCGGCGGCTGGCGGTCTTCACCGGTGGGTGGACGTTGGACGCCGCCGAGCGGGTGTGTGCCGGCAGCGACCTCGGGGGCATTGACCGCTGCGCCGTCGTGGACCTGCTGACCGGCCTGGTCGACCAGTCCCTGGTCACCACCGCAGAACACGGTGCCGAGGTGCGGTACGGGTTGCTGGAGACGGTCCGCCAGTACGGCGCCGCGCGGCTGGCCGAAGCCGGCGAACTCGACGCGGTGGCTCAGCGCCACTTCGCCTACTACGTCGGGCTGGCGGAGCGGGCCGAACCGGCGGTGCTGCGGGCCGGCCGGGACGACCCCATCCTGCAACGCCTGGCCACCGAACTGCCGAATCTGCGGGCCGCGCTGGAACGGGCGGCGGCGATCGACCCGGAGGCCGCGGTCAAGCGCTTCGACCTGCTGCTGGCATTGGGTGATGCGCAGTGGTGGGCCGGTCACGTCTCGGAGGCCAGCGCGACGTTCCAGGCCGCCACCTCGCTGGCCCGGCAGTTCCAGGACCCGGATCGGCTGGCGGAGGCGGCGCTGCGGGTAGGCGAGGTCGGCTACGGCGGTGCCTACATGGAGGCCTGGTCTTACGACCCGGCCAAAGTGCAGATCCTCGACGAGGCGCTGGCCGCACTGGGTGACCAGCAAAGCCTGCTCAAGGTGCGGGTGCTGGCCCGGCTGGCCACCGCCCTGTACCTGTCGCCGTTCGATTCGCTGCCCCGCCGGGACTCGTTGAGCCGCGCGTCGGTGCAGTTGGCCCGCCGGCTGGGGGACGGTCCGACGCTGGCCTATGCCCTGCACGCCCGTCACCTGGCGGTGTGGGGGCCCGACAACGTCGAAGAACGGGTGGTCCTGTCGGCCGAGATCATCGAGCTCGCCCGGCAAGCCGGCGACGTCACGCTGGAGATCACCGGACACGTCTGGCGGATGGCAGATCTGTTCGAGATCGGCGACGCACCGGGAGCTGATCGCGAGGTCGACGTACACGAGGAGCTGGCCCGGCGAGTCGGGTACCCCCATTTCGTCGCCCACTCGCTGATGTTCCGTGCGACGCAGGCGATGCTGCGCGGGAAATTCGCCGACGCGGAGGCCTTCGCTCAGCGCTCGCTGGCGCTCGGCGAGCAGGTTGGGGACGTCAACGTGCGGATCTCGCACCACGTCCAGATGGCGCTGTTGCGGGCTTTGCAGGGACGCCCCCGGGAGGCCGCCGCCTATTTCGAGCCCGCAGGGCGCGAACATCCACCCGAGCTCGCGAGGCTGGTGCACATGGGCTTCGTCTGCCTCGCCGGCGACCGGACTGGCATCAAAGAAGCCTTTCCCCTGATCTGGCGGGCTCGAGACCGGATGCCGCCGCCATTCTGGCTGTCTATGACAGGTACGTGTGTCGCGTTGCTGGCCGCCCACGCCGGAGCCCCCCGGGAGGGCGCGGTCATCTACGACCTCGTTCGCCCCTACGAAGCCCGCTGGACTTTGGCCGGACGAGACGCCGTTGCCGCGGGGGGACCTGTGGCCTACTACCTCGGCGTGCTCGCTGCGGCCCTGTCGCGCTTCGACGCGGCCGCCCGCCACTTCGAGGTCGCCCTCGAGGCCAGCGAACGGATCGGCTCACGGCCCTACCTGGCCTTGACCCAAGGTGCCTACGGCGCCATGCTCGCCCGCCGGGGCGCCACCCTGGATCGCCAGCGCGCCAGGCAGCTGCTCGCGGATGCCCTGGAAACGGCCCAGCAGCTGGGTATGAACCAGCTCTACGACGAGGTCGTCGCGGCCAGGGCGGGGATGCCTGCGGATCCCGGATGGCTGGACTCACAGCTCGACCTGCTCGCCGACTCGGCCGCCGTGTTCCGTCGCGAGGGGGAATACTGGACCATCGGTTTCCAGCGGATCGTCATCCGGCTCAAGGACACCAAGGGCCTGCAATACCTGCAGACATTGCTGACCGCTCCCGGCCGTCAATTTCACGTTGTCGACCTGGCCGCGGAAACCAACTCGCCGCCGCGACGCGCGCGCGAGAACGTCGGCAAGTCGCTGCGGACCTGCGTGCGGCGGATCGAGCAGGCGCACCCGGGGCTGGGAGCTCATTTGGCGGCGACGGTGCGTACCGGCTACTTTTGCTCCTACCAGCCCGACCGGGGAACCCGCATCGAGTGGCGAACCTGACCGGTGTCGGTGAGCCGACACCGCCGATGTCGCTTAGCTGACAGCCGGGCCACCTGACCGGCGCAGACAATCGCCCCCTATCCGCTCCAGGGCCCGCTTAGCGAGCACCCACCGCGCGGTGGGAAGGGGGCCGACGCCTGGTGAGGGGACAGAAGCGATGAGTGCAGAGCACGACGCGCCGGTCGGCGCGCGCCCGCTGCTTGCAGGGGCTCAGGAGCGGCAGCGGATCCTGGAGCTTGGCTTGTCGGTGTGGGCCTTCTCCGCGCTCGCGGCCGCCGTCGAGGGTGGCGTCCTCGACGAGCTCGCCACCCCGCAGACCCCGGCGCAGATCAGCGCCCGGACCGGGACGTCCGAGGCCCTGGTCGAGGCGGTGCTCGACGTTCTCGTGGCGCTCGACCTGGTCGAGGTCGACGGAGACTCGTTCGTTTGCACGCCTGGCCTGTCGGCGTACACCAGCGGCCCGCCGCAGCAGTTCCTCCGCGCGGACCTGCGGGCCACCCCGTTGCTGGCGGCCGAGCTCGTGGCGCGGTTTCGTGCTGGCGGCGCGGCCGCGCATGGGTGGCACTACTCCGATCCGGACCTGCTCCAGGCGTGGGGCATGCGGTCGGTGGAGCCAGTCCCGATCTGGGCCGAGCGGCTGTTCCCCGCTTTGGACGGGCTTTGCGCGGCCTTGGACGCGCCCACCGCCAGTTTCCTCGACGTCGGGACGGGGGTCGGGCGGCTGGCCATTGCGATGTGCGAGCAGTTCCCGGCTCTGCACGTCGTCGGTCTCGATCCGTTCGACACGGCGCTGGAGCTGGCCCGGCGCAACATCGCTGGAGCCGGTTTGGGTGACCGGATCGAGCTGCGCCCGGGACTGGTGCAGCAGCTGGCCGATGAGAACCGCTACGACCTGGCATGGGTACCGGTGATGTTCATGCCCGCCGACGTGGCGGCGCAGGGACTGCACCGGGTGCGCGCCGCCCTGCGCCCCGGCGGATGGGTGGTGCTCGGATCCATGGCCGCTGATGGGACAGGGCTGCAGCCCGCGGTCCAGCGCCTGATAGGCCTGCTGTTCGGCAGCGGGAAGCTGTTTGCCGATCATGCCGCCGAGATGCTGCGAGCCGCGGCGTACGAACGCATCCAGGTGCTCCCCGCGGCGCCGGGTGTGCCGATACGCATGATCGTGGGCCGGCGCCCGGCGTCTGAATCGACTTAGTCCACGAGGTCAAGACGACGCTATCCGAGCTGCTGCGGCGGGTGGCGGCGGGGAGCTGGGAGTTCGCGGATGCGGGGGTTAGATGCATCTTAAAAGCGCATAACTGGAGAAATCTGACTTGAGTAAACGCATCAGCGGATTTTGTGTTGACTAGCGGGTGGAGAGGGTGCGACAGTCGGTGGGTGGCTGCGTTCGACTGCCTTGGTGACCCGGTCCGACGCCGGATACTGGGCGTACGAGCTGACGAACAGCTCACCGAAGACAGTGGTGTCCGCGGGCCGCAACCCGTCTCGCAGTCCGGGGTGCCGCGCCGCGCCGTGTGTGGTGCCACAGTCGCTTCCGGACAGAGGCCGCATGATCATGGCCGCCCATCACCCGCCTGAGTTCCGCCGCCGAGCTGTGGAGCTGGCTCGTCGCGGGGATCGCCCGATCGCTGCGCTGGCCCAGCGGTTGGAGATCAGCGAGTCGTGCCTGCGCCGGTGGGTGCTGCAGGCCGACATCGACGATCACGGCAGTGACTCCCGGCTGACGAGCGTGGAGAAACGGGAGCTCGCTGCGTTGCGTCGGGACAAACGGCGTCTGGAGAGGGAAAACCAACTCCTCAAGCGGGCGGTCGCCTACTTCGCTCGGGAGGTCCTGTTCGGCGACCTGGCGCCGTCGAGCCGGTCATTGACGTGACTCACCCGGCCTGAGCGGTGAGCAGCATTTCGATGCACTCGGGTGGTCCCGGTGGGCCGAACAGCGCGCCGGCAGCCCAGTTGGCCCCGATCGAGCTGAGGTAGGCGGCCTGCTTGTCGGTGTCCACCGGGTAGGCGATCACGTCGGCACCGGCGCCCCGAACCAGGTGCACCGCGGTGTGCGTCGCCTGGGACAGGATCGGGCATGAGCCATCGGCGACTTGCTCGGATACCAGCGTGGCTATTCGCACCGTGCACGGCGACAGGTCTGCCACGCAGCGCAATGCGCCGATGCCGCCCGCGAAATCGTAGAGCCCGGCGCGGACGCCGAGTTCGCCGAGCACCCGCAGGTTGTCCTCGGCCTGCTCGCCGCCACCCCCGACGCCGCTGCTGCTGCCGGCCAGTTCGCCGGTGTCAGCGCGGATGGCGGCGACCGGCGCGCGCAGCTCCAGCTGCGCGGGCGCCAAGCCGGTTTCGGCCAGGACCGCGGTGATGGTGGCGATCAAATCGGGATCTCTGGCCTGGGACGGGGTGAGGTTGACCGCTACCGGTGGCACGGTGGTCACCTGTTGTTGCCAGCTGGCGGCCTGCTCGGCGGCGGTCTGCAGGAGCCATCGGCCGATGGCGTACACGGCGCCGGTCCGCTCAGCAGCGTGCGCGCACCGCTCGTGGGGCAGCCGGCCGTACTGCGGGTGCACCCAGCTCAAGGCCGCTTCGACGGCCACCAGTTGGTGATCGGCCAAGGTGACCACTGGCTGGTAGGTGACCTCGAGTTCGCCGTTCTCCAGTGCGCCGGGCATGGCGGCGGCCAGCTGGAGTTCCACGCGTTCGGCACGATCGGTGTCGGGATCGTACGGGGCCCACTGCCGGGTGCCCTGGTTGTGCAGCCGGCGCAGCGTGACGCCGGCAGCGCGCATCAACTCCTCGGGCCGGCACCCGGCGACCGGCAGCTGCGCGACACCGATCGTCGCGGTGAGCGCGATTCCGACGTCGCCGATGTAGTGCGGCTCGGCCAGTTCGGCATTGATCTGTTCCGCGAGGGCCTCGATGTCGACTGGGACGTCGACTGGTACATCGACGTCATCCGGGGCCTCCAGGAGAATCGCGTACTCGTCGGCGCCGAGCCGGGCCACCATTCCCGGCCGGTCGCCGAGCACGCCTTCCAGCCGGCGGGCGACGACGTCGAGCAGCTCGTCACCGGCGCTGTAACCCAGGCCGTCGTTGATCGCGGAAAAGCCGTCCAGATCCAGGTGCAGCAGTGTAACGACGGCCGACGGCTCCAGCCGTGCGAGCACTTTCTCCAGGTGAGTGAGGAAGAACTGCCGGTTCGGCAGGCCGGTCTGCAGGTCGTAGAGCGTCTGGTGCTGCAGGCGCTGCTCGAGCAGCTGCAAGTCGGTGATGTCATCGACCATCGTTACGAGGTATCGGGGCTCGGAGTCGGCATCGGGCAGCACTGAGGTGTCCAGGTTGGCCCAGACGGGCTCACCGTCGACGCGGCGCAGCGGGAAGCGGCCCCGCAACCGGGGATTGCGCCCATTGATCAAGTCGCGGTAGCGCTCCTGCATGGCCGACCGATCACTCGCCGAGAACAGCTCGCTGAGATCGCGGCCCAACAACTCGCCCGGGGAGTAGTCGAGGATGTCCTCCAGCGACCGGTTGCACTGGATGATCTTTCCGGTGGCCTCGCTGATCGCGACGCCCACCGGGGAGGAGTAGAACACCTGCCGGAACCGCGCCTCGCTGGACGCCAGCGCGTGTTCGGCCTGCTTACGCGCTCGCAGCGCCGCACGATAGATCGAATCCTGCTCGTCGAGGCTGCGCTCGCGCAGCGCTGCGGCGTAACCCGCGGCGATGTCGCCGGCCAGCTGGGCGATGCGGCCGGCGATGTCGATGCCCGGCCGCTCCGAGCCCAGCAGATCGGGTAATCGATCGACGATCAGAGCCAGCGTCTCGCTGAGCGTGCCGGTGCTGGTGAAGTGCGCAGCGACGAGCCGGGCACCGATCCGGCGACCGGCGCTGTGATCGAATTCGGGCGCCGGCACCGCCGCGACCATGGCGTCGACGAGGCCGACGAGGTGAGCGACGAGTTCGTCGGGCCCCATCGACACGTAGCTCGTGCCGGTGATCGCCTCCGCCCATCGCCGGGCGAAGGTTTCTCGATCTGTGCGGGTCATCGTGGCTGGCTACCCCGGTCGCGGGTGTCCCTGGCCCGGGTGCGGGTGTCCCGCCGGACCAGACCGGTGTAGCCCGGCGAGATTCCCGGGCGCCTTCACCTTACTCGCCAGCGGGACGTCGCGGTGAGTGAAGTCCGCCGAACGTGTCCCGTGATGAAACGTTACGGTCCGTATCGGCGACATCTCCCAATGTCGGGCCACGCCGTCGCCAACTGGGGGCTTCAGCATGATGTCGACTCGCTTGACGCCACGATCGTGGTGCGGGGTCGGCGCGAGATCACCGAACCGGGGCGTGCCCGCGGCAAAACGTTCCTTTCGGCTGTCCACGATGAAACTCAAACCCGTGAAACTGAAAACCCGGAGCCCATAATGCCCAGATCCAGTAATGAATCGGTCGGTCGGCGCGGAATCGGCAGACGTCGATTCCTTACCGGACTCGGCGTCAGTGCGGCCGGCGTGCTCACTTTGAACAACGTGGAAGCGCGCGCCGAGCAGGTGGAGGGCCCGATTTCCCATTCGGCTCCGGACCCCCGGTTCAGCCGGATGTTCCAGCTTCCCGCTTTTGCCGATCCGCGATCCCCCGCTGTGCGCGACGCGATGATAGATATCGGAAAGCCCGGTGGGCTGCTGGACGCCCGAGATCCGCTGGACCAAGGTCCGATCAGGCTGATCACGAATCCTGAACTCAGCCCGCGAAACCCCGATCAGGACGTCCGCAATATGACCGCGGGCACGACGTTTCTCGGCCAATTCCTCGACCACGATATCACTTTCGACAACACCTCACGGCTGGGCGTGGTCGCCGAGCCCGCCCAGACGCCGAACTCCCGGGTCCCCAGGTTCGATCTGGACTCGGTCTACGGGGGCGGGCCGTCGGTCAGCCCGCACCTGTACGAATCGGCCGATCGTGCCAAGCTCCGGGTCGAAAGTGGCGGGCTGTTCGAAGACCTGCCCCGGAACCGGGATATGACCGCGATCATCGCCGATCCGCGCAATGACGAGAACCTCATCGTGGCCGGCCTGCATGCGGCGTTCCTGCTGGCCCACAACCGGACCGTGGACGCGCACCGGGCCAATCGCCTGCCCGGTGACGCCTTTACCGATTGCCGGCGCACGATCACGTTGCACTGGCAGTGGATCGTGGTGAACGAGTTTCTGGTCCAGATCATCGGGCGGCCGCTGGTGGACGACATCCTGCGCAACGGCCGACGGTGGTACAAATTCGCCAGTCCCAGCATGCCGGTGGAGTTCCAGACCGGCGCTTACCGGTTCGGGCACAGCATCGTGCGGCCCTCCTACCGGGCGAACCTGCACGGTGATCCTGGCGGCAATCCCGGGACCGGTGCCCCGGCGTTCGTCGGGTTCATCTTCGACCCCGCCGGCGAGCACCAGGCCGACCCGGTCGATCTGCGCGGCGGCGCGCGGGCGCGGCGGCGGTTCATCGGCTGGCAGACGTTCTTCGACTTCGGCGGCGATCAGACCCGGGAGGTTCGACCGAACAAGTTGATCGACACCAACATCTCCTCACCGCTGTTTCACCTGCCGTTGGCCGCGATTCCCAGCCACGACGGACCCACCGCGCTAGCGCAGCGCACCCTGCTGCGGCACCTGACCTGGTCGATGCCGTCGGGCCAGCGCATCGCCGCCACGATGGGATTGCCGGTGCTCGGCTCGGATCACTTCCCCGAGCTGCGTCCATACAATCTGGGCCTGGATGCCAGCACCCCGCTGTGGTACTACGTCCTGCGCGAGGCCAGCGTGTTCAACAAGGGCGCGCACCTGGGCCCGGTGGGGGGCCGCATCGTCGCGGAGACCATCATCAGCCTGCTCCAGCTCGACCCGGCCTCCTGCCTGAACACCGGCTTCCGGCCGTCCCTACCCAGCCGGACCCCCGGCACCTTCACCATCACCGATCTGCTCCGCTGGGCCAAAGTAGACCCAGCCAGCCGCGGCCAGTAGCCACACCCCGACACGTGGCGGCGCGCCTAACCACCCACCGCGCGGCCCTCCGATGGTGCCTCACAACATTGCGAAGCCGGTAACCGCCGGATGGAGTCCGCTCTGCGTCGATAAAATTGGTAGGTTAACCTCACGCATCGACGCATTCAGGGAAAGGACATGACGCTGCGGGCTTCGTTGGGGTTTGCTTGGCCACGGGTATCGTCGCGCCAGGTAGCGCCAGTCAACTGGGGCAGACGCCACACCCCGCCAGCCGGGTTAGGCATACCACTGGTGGCACTATTGGCGGCATCCGGATGCCAAGCGCCTCCCTCAATCGCTGACTCGCCGCCGCGTCCCACGTTAGCGTTCTCCGATGACTTCAACGGTCCGGCAGGTTCACCACCAGCGGATAGCAGGTGGACTTACGACCTCGGCGGAACAGGTTGGGGCAATAACGAGCTGGAATATTACACCGACAACGCAGCCAACGCCGCCCTGGACGGTTCGGGTCACCTGGTCATCAGCGCGCTGCGGGACAACTCTGGTGTTTCCTGCTGGTACGGCCCATGTGACTACACTTCGGCTCGATTGACCACCGATCAGAAATTCAACCAGGCGTACGGTCACTTCGAGGCCAGGATCCAGCTACCCAAGGGTAGGGGGATCTGGCCTGCATTCTGGTTGCTCGGTGATAATAGCGATGATCAACCAGGACGATATGGCGAGATCGATGTCATGGAGTCCCTCGGCCATGAACCCGGCACCATCCATGGATCACTACACGGGCCGGACTACCACACATCAGGCACTTACAGCCTTCCGCGATCGGAAGTTTTTTCAGACGCCTTCCATATCTTCGCCATCGATTGGGCTTCGAATTCGGTGAGCTTCTCAGTGGATGGACACGTCTACGAGACCCAGCAGCGCGCCGCCGGCGACAGATGGGTCTTCGACCACCGCTTCTACATACTTGTGAACGTTGCGGTCGGTGGCGACTGGCCCGGGTCACCCGACGACACCACTGAGTTCCCGGCCCGGATGGTGGTCGACTACGTGCGGGTCTACAGCAGTCCTGCATTGCCTACTTCGGACCGTTAGTGGCCGTTTTCTCACGCCGGAGTCTTAATGTGCGTGATTTATCAGCTGGTAGATGATCCACTGATCATCCGCTGCCTCAGGCCGGGCGAGTCTGACAGATTCGTAATCAGGGCTGCGCTCGAGTATCTTCAGCAAAGTAGTCTGGTTCGAGCTCGCAGTACTCACGGAGCGCAAGACGATCATCTGATATTTGCGCTGTTCGATTGCCGTACGGATAGCTGCCGGACCTTGTGCGTACAGCTTAGAAGTCGCATCCCACCCAATTTGCGGGTTGCTTGTGCGCGTATAGTAGTCAAGTGTATCAGCGGCGGCGGAAAGGTAAAGCCCTTCCTGTGGGTCGTTGTCGACGACATCTAGTACAGGTGTGACGTCAGCCCAGGTATGGAACAAATAGTAGGACCGATTTACAGCGGGCGCCAGAGCTGCTAACAAAATAAGGCCCACGGGCACCAAGCGAAACAGGCGGTGTGACAATGACGCCAGCGCCGACCCCGCAAGCGGGGCGAGGAACAATGCGGAATAAGCATTGTGCGCATCGAACGTCGCTGCGTCGCCGAACCATATATCTGTGATGGGTAGTAGTGCGGCGGCAGTGAGCAGGCACAGGCTCGCCATCGTCGACCGGATCGATCGGCGACTCAACACAACCGTCATCGCACCGATGACGGCGAGCGCCGTGAGCAGTCCGATATTCAGTGTCGCCCAGCCCACCAAGGTGGCAGCGCTCTGTTCGTTCGCAGGTGTACGTTCGGAATTGATGGCGAAGGCAACGCCTTTGCGTATGTTATCGCCGGCCACCAGATATGATGCGCTGAGTGACCCTATGGTAACGCAGGCGATGATCCCGGTGCGCGTTCTCTGCGCTCGGGCACAGAGTGGCTCTAGAGTATTCTCCTTCACCAGTAGCAACAAGAAAAGAAAAGGCACAAAAATGGCCGCGCCGTAATTGGCCATGACGCCAAGAGCAAGAAGGGACCCGGCTGCCACTGCGGATATTGGGGACTGTCTGGTGACTGCGGCCCACACTGATGAGGCAAGTAGCAGCAGGCACACGGCGTCGAACGTGCCGAGCGCCCCGATATAAACAACGGGAGCGGTGCACGCAAAGGCGCATCCGGCCAGCAGTCCAGCGCGCCTTGACGAACACACGTGCGTCACGGTGGACTGCAGCGTGACGACGGTGACTACCATGCACGCCAGGCTGAACAGCCGCACGAGCTCGTGACCACCGGCACTGTTCAATATTCCGGCAATGAGCGGGTACATGGTGGGCGCGCCCGCGAAGTACGCACTGTGGTCGATTGGTCGACCATTGTGCAACCAGTGGGAGAGGTAATCTTCGCCGGCGTTGATGTTCCGTGCCTCGTCTATGAAGACAGTATTGGTCAGGCGCAAGCACAAAGCGACGTAGGTCGTGAGAATCGTGATCATCGGCAGTCGGTCGATCCAGCGGTCGGCGCGCGCACCGCGCCAGTTTTCCGGCAGGTAGTCTGCCACCGCCTGTTGCCAGGTCGGTCGGATGTAGCCGCCAGCCCCGACAGCGTTTACATTCATGTTCGCGTCTCCTCAGGGGCTTGTGGCGTGATCAAATTCGCCTGGCGTTTCGGCGTCAGGCGGTAAAGTGCTAGTGCAACAACGAATAAGGTGATGGCGGTAAATAGCCAGGTGGTCATCATGAAAACGTCGTGGGTGATCGCTTTCAGTAACGCGCCGAACGTGGGTGTCTCGCTCATCGCCGGGATCCTTTCAAGTTATCCAGACCGCTTCGGAGCGGCGCAGGCTCCGCAGCAGCGCCTGCCAATAGACGAATGATTGCGCAAGATCGTATAGCCACATCGGCAGGATAACCAGAGCATATAAACGGCCTCGCCATCCCGCCTTCCAGGATGCGACCAGTTGGTCAATCATGAAGATCGGTATGACCGCCGTCCAGAAAGGTTGGAAGGTTACCGTTTCGAACGCTAACGCGTAAGCCCAGAAGAGGAGCATGAGTAATGGTATGGTTGAACGGAAGTAGGTCCAGCCCTGTACCATCCATGCTTTGCGGGTGTGTGGCACCCAGCCGTACATGGACAGGGTATCCAGCGTCCCACGTTGCCAGCGCACGCGTTGGATGGACCAGTCTTTCCAGGTGGCCATCACATCGGTGATCACTGTGCAGTCGCGGGCATTGAGCGGCTCGTAACCGATGCGTTTCAGTGCGACAGTCAGTTCGTAGTCCTCGGTCAACGACTCCTCGTGGTATATCCACCCCCGGGGGCCGGGCAGTATGGGCGAACCGCGAAGGTTCGCGACGGCTCGCAGTGCCTGCACCGTGGCCATGCATGCTGCGCCGGACAGTACGTGGATCCGACCTCCCCGATCATGAACTGTGCGCAGGCCTTGGGAGTACTCGATTCGTTGTAAGAGTCCGACGATACTGGGGTCCTTGCGCGCGATGTAGGAACCGCTGATCGCTCCGCGCTGCGGCGAATATGCCAGGTAACGTAGTCCTTTGTCGATGAAGTCGACCATCAGTTGGCTGTCCGCGTCCATGGCCAGCACCACGTCACTATCCTGGAGCGTTGGTAGCACTGCGGTGAGGGCCTGGTTCAGCGCGCCTGCTTTCTTATGCTTGTTGTGGACTGTCTCGAAGACCTCGGCACCAGCGGAATGGGCGAGCGCCACGGTGGCGTCGGTGCAATTGTCGGCCACCACGACGATACGATCCGGCGGTCGGCTCTGCCGCTGCAACGACCTGACCGTTGCGACGATGTCGGACGCTTCGTTGTGCGCCGGAATAAGGGCGACAAGTGTCGTGGTACGCGGCACCACCGGCACCGGTATTGGAAGGACGTCGGCGCTGGTCCACAGCCGCGGTGAGATATCGGCGCGCCGCGCGACCACGGATGTGGCGTTTTTTGCCGGTGGCGTGTCCGGAAATCCGGGAGTTATGCGGTCCACGACTTTACTGTCGTTCTGTGACGCAATGTTGTTACGGGACTATACGGTGTCCGCACGTGGATGCGCGAATCTGGGTCTGAAGACGGCAGTAGGCAAAGCGCCGCGGCGGCAATTGTTGCGGCGCCCTGCAATGGTTTGGGTTAGTGAAGTACGTTGCCGGTGGCGTCTGATCGGATCCGAGTCGACGCGCAGAGGTGCTTAGCGTTCATGGCATCTACGATTGATTGCAGGCTTTGAATGTCATTTCTTGCCGAAATATCTTCGCCGTCGTGCATGGAGATGATGGAATTAGCTGTGATACTTGCGGCCACATTGTGAGCGATGCTGTCGGCGGTGACATCTCGTTCGGTATCTCTGCTGTCCACGATGTTGTCTGCGTCGCTGTCGCCCCAGGACATGATCAAGCGTAGCCCCAGACGCCCCGCTATGCCGTCGACCTGGTTGTTGACCGAGCCGTAGGGCGGCCGGTACTGGGTGGGCCTGGGTGCGCCGGCTGCGACGATGACGGTGTTGGCTCGTTCGAATTCTGTTTCGATCTGCGAGTCGCCCCAGGGCTGGCGTTGCACACCGTTGACGTCCACTCCGGTCACCAGGTTCGGGTGATGGTAGGTGTGGTTTTGCACGCTGTGCCCCTCGGATACTTCTCGCCTGAGGATGTCCTGTCTTCCTTGAATGTGGTCTCCGATAACGAAGAACGTGGCCTTGATGTTGAGGGCTTTGAGTCTGTCCAAGACGGCGACAGTGCTGGGGGCTGGACCGTCATCGAAGGTGAAATAGACGGTGCCCCCGGAGCAGTCATTGCTGACCGGGCGCACCGCGGTCGCCGCACCGGGGCTGGGCTCGCTTCCGGCGTTACTCGCCGCTGTGCCCGGATCATTGGAGGTTTCCCGCCACAGCCCTCGCGCCGCGCCAAAAGCTCCGGGCCACGCGAGCGTGGCTGCGGTGAACAAGATCGAGCATGCCAGCACAAAGGGCAGCCACGACCACCACGAGACCTTGCTCTGTTTTAGCCCATAACCTAATGCCCGCACTGACATGATGAGGATTCCTTAATTGCGATCAATAGGGCACGTGCGTTCCAGGCCGTCGTGCGACACCATGACGCAGGACGGATTGCGGGCCTCGCGCCACCTGTAGATGTTCAGAAGATGGTGGTCTCAGCTGTCATCGGCATCACGCGCCGAAAGCGGACCGGGAACCTAGTGAACGGGAACGCAGGTACGTCATGCCCTCACTGTCGCTCCGCGTGGTAGTGCTGTTACTGCGAATGTGTCGAGGTCGAAGGTGTGTGCGCGCTAGGACCTGAGATGCGGTGAGTACTCAGGCTAACCTTTTGATGTGGTCGCCACCTGGCCGCTGACCGGGCGAGCCGAGGAACTGAGCGTGCTCAGCCGGCTGGCCCATCGCGGCGACGGGCCGGTCGGCGTCGTGCTGGCGGGGGCGGCCGGAGTGGGCAAGACCCGGCTGGCCCGCGAGGCGCTGGCGGTGGCCGCGCAGCGCGGTGCGTTGACCCGGTGGGCGGTGGCCACGGTGTCGGCTCGCGCGCTGCCGCTGGGCGCGTTCGCCGCGACTTTGGGTGTGATCGGCCCGGATCCCGCCCGGCTGATGCGCCAGGCTGCCAACGCGCTGCTGTCAGGTGGCGGTAAGGCCGGTGTCCTCATCGGCGTCGACGATGCCCACCTACTCGATGAGCTGTCCGCGACGCTGGTCCATCAACTCGTGCTGCGCCGTGCGGCGAATGTGGTGCTCACCCTGCGGACCGGGGAAACCGCGCCGGACGCGGTGACAGCGTTATGGAAAGACGGGCACCTCGCCCGGCTGGAACTGCAGCCGCTGTCGGAAGATGAGACCACCTCCTTGATCGAGGCCGTGCTGGGTGGGCCGCTGGATTGGGTGGCCGCACGCCGGCTGTGGTCGATCACCCGCGGCAATGCGCTGTACCTGCGGCAGCTGATCGACGGAGAGCTGGAATCGGCGCGGTTGCGCCAGGTTGCCGGCGTGTGGCGGTGGTCAGGGCAGCCGGAACTGTCCCCGGGGCTGGTGGAGCTGCTGTCGGCCCGGATCGGCCGGCTACCCGATGCCCAGCGAGACGTCCTGGAGGTACTGGCCTTCGGCGAGCCGTTGGGGATAGCCCTGCTCGTCCGGTTGACCGACGCGGTGGCGGTGGAACAGGTCGAGGCACGCGGTCTGATCGAGGTGTACCCGGACGGCCGGCGGGTCGAGGCCCGGCTGGCCCACCCGCTGTACGGCGAGGTGCACCGGGCCCAGGTCGGCATGCTGCACGCTCGGCGGGTGCGCGGACGGATCGGGCAAGCGTTGGCCGATACCGGCGGCCGCCGGGCTGGTGACACCCTGCGCCGCGCGCTGTTGACGGTGGAGTCCGACCTGCGACCAGATCCGGCGCTGCTCACCGCGGCGGTCCGCAAGGCCACCGAACTGGGGGACCTGGTGCTGGCCGAGCGATCGCCGCGGGCGGCGGTTTCGAGCCGCGGTTGCTGCTGGGCAACGCGCTGCACTGGGCCGGCCGGGCGGAAGAGGGCGCGACTGAGCTTGCCGACCTGGCTGCGCTGGCCCGCACCGACGCCGAGCGGGTCGAAGTCGCTATCCCGCGCATGTTCACGTTGGCCTGGCTTGGCCGCATCGACGAGGCCGAGGCCACGGTCGCGGCGGTGACGAACGCGCTATCCGATGATGCCGCCGCACTCGTGCTGGCCGGCGGATTATCCGTGCTCAACGCCTTCGGTGGCCGGATCGCGCCGGCCGCCGAGGCTGCCGTGGGCGTGCTCGGGCATCCGCGCTGCCCGCCGCCTGCTGGGCGAGCCCGATCAGGCCTCGCGTCGGTACCGCGAGCAGTGCCAGGACACTCCCGGAATCGGGGACGTGGTCACCAGTGCGATGCGCGGGGCGGTAGCGGCCTGCCGCGGGCAGGTCAAAACTGCGGCGCGGTGGTTTCGGCAGTCCTTGGCCAGTGGTGCGGACACCGGCATGGTGGCCTTCACACTGCTGGTGGACCTGCCCGGCGTGCTGGGCATGGCCGGCGACGCCCCTGCGGCCCGGCAAGCCCTCGATGAGCTCGATGCTGCTCGCCATCACGGTTTCGTCTACCTTGAGCCTGAGCTGCTGCTCACCCGGGCGTGGGTGGCTGCCGCCGAGGGTTCGGTCAGCGAGGCCACCACGCTGGCCCGCCACGCGGCCGAGCTGGCCGCATCGCATCCGCAACCCGCTGTGGAGGTGCTGGCACTGCCCACCGCGGTGTGTTTCGGTGACTGCACGGTGGCCGACCGGCTCGCCGTGCTGGCCACCAAGGTCGACGGGCCCCGCGCGCCAGCGGCGGCCGCGCACGCCGCCGCGCTGGCCGCCGCCGGGCTGTCCAACCGCCAGATCGCCGACCGGCTCGTCGTGTCGGTGCGCACCGTCGAGGGCCACCTTTACCGCGCCTGCACCAAACTCGGCGCCGGCGATCGCACCGGACTCGCCGCCCTGATCCGGCCAAGCGTCGAATCCGAGTAGTCCACTACTCGCACCGCCGCCGCGCGCCGCGCGCACCATTCAACTCACCGGCATCAGTGCCCGGAGTAGCTGCTCCGGCCGGCAGCAATACGGACAGGTGAGGAGAACAGTGATGACCAGCGGCACGTCGACGGCAATGGAAGAGCGAATCGAGGTGGCCGCGCCGGCGGCTGAGGCTTTCGACGCGGTGGCCGACGTCCACCGCATGGCCCGCCGGAGCCCCGAATGCTTCGCGACCTTGGTACTGCGCAGGCGCAATGGGAGACCGGCCGACTTCATCGGATTCAACAGACACGGACTGCACGTCTGGTTTTCCAGCTGCCATGTGCGGGTCGCGGATCCGGGCCGAGAATTTATGTTCGACGTATTCGCGTTCGGATTTCCGGTGGCGCGGTGGGGATACCGGTTCAAGCCTACCGCGGGCGGCACGGAGGTCACTGAATACTGTATCGACAAACGTACCACCGGGGCCAACGTATTGGGCCGGATATTCATCGGTAAGGCGCACAATAACAATCGTGCTGATGTCAACCGGCACGGTATGCGAGAAAGTCTGCGGCGCCTCAAGTCAGAGCTGGAGTCTGGGCGTTAGCGCCGATCAGGTGGGGGCCGTGATGAACAAGACGATCGGCGCCGCACAGAAGCTCGGAGCCTGACGTGTGTGACGAGGTGGTGGCTGCCCGGCGAGCGGCGCGCGCCGAGGCGATGTGTCGCTTGCCGGCCACCTACTCGTTGGCTCTGCGGCTGCGCGACGCGGGCTTGACTCACGAGGTCATTGCGGAATGCCTGGCCGTGGAACGGGAGGGGCTGGATCTGCTGTTGGAGGTGGCGGAGGCCAAACTAGCCGCGATGTTGCGGACTGAGGACGGATTAGCTACTTCCTAGCCGCTAGCCGCCCGGGCCGGCCTGTGCGATTTGAGCCAGGGCCTCATCCGAGTGGGATTGCCCCGCGGGCACGTGCGGGCGGTGCGCGCATCGATCGATGTTGGATGCTTTTTCACCAGGGCGGTGCCGCGGGCGATCGTGCGGCACCTGATCCGCCACCCCCTCGACCCGCTGCCCATCACGCGTGCCTGCCGAGCCTTCAAGCAGGCCGGGTACGGCGGCGCGGATCGCTAACCCGCTATACCAAGGCAGTTAAAGGCCGAAATCTTGGCGGGTATAGCGTTCGCCCAGCAGTGCGGCCCAGGGAGTAGAGATGATTGAGTCGGGGCGCGTTTCGTCCGATTTGCCGGAGCTGGACCGGATGAACGATCCGCAGGGCGGTGCAGTTGCGTGGGCGCTACTCACCGTAGGCACGGTTTTCGCCACGGGCGTACTTGTCGCGGCCACCTGGGTCACCGGCGTCTGGTAGCACGTTCGCTACCAGAACCACGCCAGCGACACCACGATGCCGGCGATCACGGCCGTAGTCACGGCGAGCAGCGCCCAAGCGACGGACCCTCCGCGCGGGTCGTCCGTCCGGTCCAGCTGCGGCAATTCCGACGAGATTCGCCGTGGCTCAGCCATGGCGAAATCGTAACTCACGACTCGTCTGAAATTCCTCTTCGCAAAACGAACACCGGGTTCCGTCGCGGCGATTGCGTGAACAAAGGGTTGCCGAGCGCTGTAGTGTTATCACGAAAAACGACTGGCCAATTTAAGCGATGTTTCAGCAGCCCAGGGCAAGAAAGCATCGAGGAAGCGTCCGGTGGCCGGCATGAAATACCCGCCGTAGTGGCTGATCGGATCCAATGTCGAGATCACCACCGTGCCGGGGGTGGATACCCGGTCGACATAGAGCAGCGCTTCTCCGGTGGTCAGCCTCACGAGCACTTGGGCGCCTTCCGGCGGCTCGAGCACGCCGTGGTAGTGCCAGGTGCAGTCACGCAGGGTGAGTCGCCGGAACAGCGGGTGCTCCTCGTCCCCGAGACGCACGCCGAGGTCGCCGTCTGGCTCCAGCCACCACCAGAAGTTGGTCGGCCGGTGCTGCCAGCGCACGCCGGGCAGGAACTCGGGGATCGGCTCGCCGCCGCTGAAGGTGATCACCGTCCCGCCGACGTTGAGCAGCTCGAGTATCCGGTCGGCGGCTCGGTCGAGCTGCCCGCGGTGCACGCGTTCCGGGATGAGCAGGCCGCTGTATGCGGTCAGGTCGGTGTCGGCCAACTCGGGGAGATAGATCATCCCGCCGGTGAGGTGCTGGGCGTACTTCGGCTCGGTGAGGGTCCGATGGTGTTGCGCGGAGCCCCCGTAGACGCTGGCGAGCCCGCGCGGCCGGCGAGCGGCCTGGGCCCGGCGCTGCGCCGACTCCGCCATGAGCCAGTCGAGGAGTGCGTCACCGCAGTAGCTCAGCAAATCACTGGTCGCCTGCACGACGATGGTGCCTGCCGTCGACACCCGGTCCAGGTACGTCGCCGGCTCTCCGCCGAACAACCTGGTCAGCACCTCGGCGCCGGGTGGCAGCGGATGGTGGCCGCGCGCGAAGAACCCGGCGACGCCGCGCCGGAAGGTCATCCCGGTACCCATCCCACGGAAGATCGGATGGTCTGCGACCTCCACGACGCGATAGCCGTCCAGCGATCGGTTCGTCAGCGGCACGAACGACGATGCACCAGGCAGCCACTCCCGATGCAGGTGGCCGCCGAACACCACCACCCCGCCGCGGTCGAGATAGTCACGGATCAGGCGTTGCTGCCGCGCCAGGTACTCCTGGTCGACGTTCGGTGTGACGATCAGGGCGGCGTGCCGATCCAGGTCGATCGACCCGATCGCGTAGCAATCGAGCCGATCTACCCGATGTGACCAATCAGTTGCGTCCCGGTTACGGATGTCCATGTCCAGCACGGCGACTGCGCCCGCCACTGGGGTTCTGGTGTTCACCCGAACGAGAGTAAACTTAGGCTAACCTTTGCACAAGGTAGCGCCGCGATGTCTAGCCTTGCTCGGGCGGCTGATCATGGCCTTCCGGGCTGGCCCTGTGGTGGGCCTCAGCCAGCTTCTCCGCCGTTATCCCCGAGGCGCCGAGCGCCTGGGCCAACTCCGGCGAGGACGACTTGATGGACTCGATCGCTTCGTTCATGCCCGCGGACGTGGTCTCTTCCGCTCGCTCTTCTTCGATCATTAGCGCAGCCTAAACGCTATTGGCCGATCGCGCAGATCGTACGTCTCCGGGCGGGCTCTTAGCTGCCGTGACCTGCACCGAAAGTGCTCACCGGCGGATCACAGCACAGCAGCTCCTGGTGGATCCGCCAGAACTCCTGGCAAGCCCGGTAGAGGTCGTTCTGGGCCGCCTCAAGAGCCTCGACCGGCGCAGGCGTGGGCACCCACCGGCCTCGCACCGGCTCTACTACGGTTAGCGCCTCCAGCGCGTGTGAGGCGTTGCGCAGGCTTTGATGGGCGCGGTGCAGCAGCTGGCGCTGCTCTTTGGAAAACTCCTCGGGCGTGCGACCTATCTCCACGCTTCACCCCTTAGGCGCGCCGTCGTTCCCCGTAGGCACACCGTAGTCCGTCCGCCATGGCCAGTGCTCAGCTGTAGTCGAGTCGGGCGCCGAGTACCCGGTGCAGGTGACGCAGGGAGAACTCCTGCACCGCGTCGGCCGGGTGGTGCGGGCCGTCGAATGTTGCAGTGGCGTGCACTGCCACGGTCACCGGCAGGTCCCGGTTGCGCAGGTCCGCGGTGGTGTGCAGAACGCAGATGTCGGTGCACACCCCGCAGATCCGTACCGAGTCGACGCCGAATCGGTGCAGATGGCCCTCCATCTCGGTCTCGAACAGCGCCGAATACCGGCGCTTGCGCACCAGTAGGACATCGTCGCGGTCCAGCAGCGTGCGCAGCTCGTCAACCAGGTCGGCTTCCCGGCTGCCCCGGATGCAGTGCTCCGGGAACACGGTGAACTCCGCGTCGCCGACCTCGTGGGTATCGGCGGTGAACAGCACTCGCCGGCCGGCGGCCAGCGCTGCATCCACCTCGGCACGAACCGCCGGAAGCACCGCCAGGCACCGGTCGCTGGCCAGGTTGCCCTCCCGGAGGAACCCGTTTTGCATATCCACGACGACGAGAAGCTCAGACACCGCACTCACCACACCATCATCCCGACATGGAGACATGTCGGGGAGGGCGGAGTCAGCGCGGGAGCGGAGGGTCTGGGGCGAGGGTGCCGTCAGGCGCGATGTGCGCGAAGATCTGTTCGATGAGAGTGAGCACGTGGGGGTCGTCCACGGTGTAGATCTGCCGCTTGCCCTCCCGCCGGCCAGTGACCAAGCCGGCCAGGCGCAGCTTGCCCAGGTGCTGGCTCGCGGTGGCGATGCTCACGCCGACCCGGGCGGCCAGGGTGCCGACGTCGTAGCGACCCTGCGCGGCCAGCCACGCCAGATGCAACCGCACCGGCGAGGACAGCAGGTCGAAGGTGTTCGCCGCGGCGGACAGCTGCGGGCCGGTCGGCTCCACCCGCTGCGGCGCGCCGACGTCCGTGGTGGCCTCCGCACGCTCGTTGGTCATGGCAGGTCCATTGTGACTCGGAATCGTCAACTCCGTCATTCAATCAGTTGCGAAACGGACTGATCGTATGTGAGCATGGCGTAGTACATGCCACTGCGACGGAGGGCACCCGGCGGTGAATCTCAGCCTGCTGGCCGCGGTTTTCGGCATCATCTTCGTGGCCGAGCTGCCCGATAAGACTGCCCTGGCGAGTCTGGTGCTGGGCACCCGCTACCGGCCCGGTGTCGTGTTCATCGGGGTAGCCGCGGCGTTCGCGCTGCACGTCGTCATCGCGGTCGCCGCGGGGAGCGCGTTGAGCTTGGCGCCTCGCCGGATCGTGGAAGGCGTCGTCGCGGCGCTGTTCCTGGCCGGCGCAGTGCTGATGCTGCGCCGCGGCCGGCAAGGCCACGGGGACGAGCCCGCGTCAGCGAGCTCGTCCCCGGATCCGGCGCACGCGCCGGATCCGGGGACCGCCCGCGACGACCGCGAACCGGATGGTGCGATGGCCGTGCTGACCTTAACCCGCATTCAGGGTGCCGCCCAGCGCAGCGGGTTCTGGAAGGTCGCGGCGACCAGCTTCGGGGTGCTGTTCGTGGCGGAATTCGGCGACCTCACCCAGATCGCCATCGCCAACCTGGCCGCCCGGTACCACGATCCCCTCACGGTGGGGGCCGGGGCGGCGCTGGGCTTGTGGGCGGTCGGCGGCCTGGCGATCCTGGGCGGTCGGCACCTGCTGCGTTGGATCCCGCTATCCTGGATCGCCCGGGCCGCCGCGTTGATCATGGCAGTTCTCGGCCTGGTCAGCGCCGTGCACGCCATCACCGGCAGCTAAGCACACCACAGTCTGAGTCCGAGTCCGAAGTTCGAGGGCGACACCAGGCGCCCGGTGCACTAGCGGATTTTCGACCGGCGGCGGGGTTTCTACTCATTCGCCACGGTCAAGATGGTGTGGGGGTCCGTATCCTCCAGGCAGACGCCGACCAGCTCCCGCGCCATAGAAGGATCCCATGACGACGATCGTGCCGACCCTGGGTAGCTGTTGCGATGTCGTTTCTCGCCCTGGTCGCGGTGCTCAACGCCGTAGTGCTCAAGGGCATCATCGATTCGTGGCGGGACCTGCGCCGGGGCCGGCTCGCCGAGAAACAGCTGGAGCTTCAGCTGCTCAACCCCGGTCTGGTCAACCGCATCCTCGGTGGCCGGGCCGGTACCCTGATTCGCTCCTCGTGGCACATGTACCCGCTGGGCATCCTGTTCGGCCTCGGTCTGGAGACGGCCTCCGAGGTCACCCTGCTGACGTTGTCGGCCAGCACCGCGCAAGCGGGGCAGATGGGTTTGCTCGCGACGTTGTCACTGCCGCTGCTGTTCGCAGCCGGCATGAGCGCCTTCGATACCTGTGACGGGCTGCTGATGTCGCTGGCGTACACCTGGTCGCAGCGGCGCCCGGCGCGGCGGCTGCACTACAACATTGTGACCACCTGGGCGACAGTTTTCGTGGCCGGTTTCATCTCCAGCGTTTACCTGGCCGCGGTGCTCGTCGAGCACGCGGGCGTAGCGTTTCCTTTCGGGGTACGCCGGCCTTGCCGATCACTTCGAGCTGCTCGGCTACGTCATCGTCGCCTTCTTCGTCGCCGTCTGGGCAGGGGCGGTGGCACTGTGGCGTTTCGGCGGCTTCGACCGGCGCTATGGCAGCCCGGGGTCGGGCGGCGGTGACCTCGAGGACATGGGAACTGGGAGGACACCACCGTGAGTACCGGAATCGTGATCGTGCTCGTCGTCGGCGTATCCGCGATTATCATCCTCGGAGGGTTGGGCTTGCTGGTGATAGCCCGCCTGCGCCGGATGATCAAATCGCAGTTCCAGGCCCTCGACGACGCGCTCGGCACGATGCGTGCCAGTCAAGGCCGCGACGAGCCCGGCGAGCCGCGGTAGCACTGCGGGTGCCGTCAGTCGGACATGCGCTGGTGGAGGAATGCCAGGGTTTGACGGATCACTCGCGAGACCTCCATCTGGGAGATGCCGATCTGCTCGGCGATCTGGGTCTGGGTGAGCTGGTGGAAGAACCGCAACGCGAGGATGGTGCGGTCCCGGCACGGCAGTTGGGCCAGTAACGGGCGCAGCGACTCCCGGTCGTCGATCAAGGCCAACGCGTGATCCAGGCTGCCGATGATTTCGCCCAGGGCCGCTGTGCCGCTGCCGGGATCATCCAAGGACAAGCATCGGGAGGCTTCCGCACCTTGCAGCCCCTCGATCACGTCCGAGACCGGTAACCCCAACCGATCAGCGATCTCGCTGGGTCGCGGTGCCCGCCCGAGTTGCTGGGAAAGCTCCGCAAGCGTGCGCCTGATCGCGGTGTGCACGGCTTGCAGCCGGCGCGGTATCCGGGTCAGCGAGCTGTGGTCGCGCAAATAGGAGCGTATCTCGCCGGTGATCGTCGGCACGGCGAAGGACAGGAAATCCGAGCCGCGAGCGGGTTCGAATCGATCCACGGCATGGATCAGTCCCACTGTGGCGACCTGGACCAGGTCCTCCAGCGGCTCACCACGGCCGGCGAAGCGGCGGGCGATGTTTTTGGCCACTCGCAGGTAGCCGCTGATCAGCTGCCCGCGCAGCTGTTGCTTTGCCGGGTCGTGGCCAGCGGCCTGGGCATAACGCCAGTGCAGCGTGACGAGAGGTGCGTACTCGTCACGTCTGGTCGCATCCGGCGGCACGGAGGTGGTCACGGTTGTCGCGCCGTCCATGAGTTGTCGCGTCGTCCGCACGACGGTGCGGTCCATGAGCTGATCGGCGGCAGTCTGTACGGCCATCGGCTCTTCCTCCGACGATCTGTCCTTCACCAGGCCAGGGGCGCCAAACCGCCTCTCACCAGACCTAGGATACCCGCAAATATTGCGCAAGCACACTTATTGCGTTAATGCACACTTTTGGAGTAGTTCACCGCGGGTACCGCCGTGGTAAGCACGACCCACCGGTCGAAATGCGGTGTAAGCCGGCCGAGAGCAGGGGACACTGACCTATGGGATCGATCGAATCCGACGCTGAGACGCCTCGTCCCACTCAGGAGGAGGTCGAGGCCGTCATGCTCGCGACGCGGGTTTTGATCGCGGTCACCGCACAGTCGGTAGCGAGCGTGGAAGATCGGGTGACCTTGCCCCAGCTTCGGGTGCTGGTAATGATCGCCAGCCGTGGACCGCAAAACCTGGCGTCCGTCGCGCAGGCGCTCGGCGTGCACCCGTCGAACGCCACTCGCCGGTGTGACAGGCTCGTCGAGGCGGGCCTGATCCACCGCAGTGACGATCCCGCCGACCGCCGCAACCTGATCCTGCGACTGACCCCGTCAGGTCGGGAGCTCGTACTGCAGATGACCGAGCGCCGGCGCGCCGCCATCGAGAACGTCCTCGCCAAGATGCCGGCCTCGCTCCGCGGCGACTTGGTACCGGCACTGCGGGCTTTCGCCCAAGCCGCCGGAGAGGTCCCACCCAGCGAAGCATGGGCCCTGGGCTGGACCACAGATCGGCCCAACGGCACACCTCATCACATGCCCAGCGGTACTACCTGCTAGCCCGCGGCGCAACGCTAGCTACATCTGTGCTGCGCTCGATCACGCTGCTGGACGTCGATCGAGCCATCCGGCCGTTCAAACCAGGAGAACGTCGCCGCGTCAAGCGCGGTTGAGGTGCGGCCGTCTGCCGGCAGCTGGGGATTGCCGGCAGAATGCGCCGCCCGGTGACGCGCGTGAGTTGCGGGGCGACGGGCCGCCCGTGTCCCAGCCGCGAACCTGGCCCGCCGCGCGGCGCTCAGCGCGGCCTGCACCGCCTGCTCGACCGCCGCGGAATAGTGCTGATTCGTGACAGGCTCGGCCCCGGATGCTGCCGGTCGAGCGGGTACCGCCGGCCCACTCAGCGAGGCAGCGGGCGCACGATGCTGCCCATGCTGACCAACCTGTTGCCGATCAGCGCCGTCGGCCGGCACGTCAGCGTTGATCCGTTCCCCACGGAGCTGATCATAGATTGGTGTTTCACTCACGCAGCCACACCGTAGGGGCAGATTCCCGGGTAGCGGCATCAACACGCTGTGCGCTACGGCACCGTCAGCGGATCGGTGCCTGCCCAGTGCGCACAGCGAAGATACGGTCAGTCAGCCCGCTGCACATGCTGGAGTAGGCGATCGAAGTCGGGGGTTGGTGAACTCGGCTACGGTGCGGTCGTTCGCCCGTCGACCGGGCACGGTCACCTACACCCAAGCGTTGAACTCCCGCGGCGGGATCGAGTGCGACATCACCGGGCCGTACGCCTGCATCGCGCTGTGGGGACCCAAGTCTCGCGGCGTGCTCGCGCCGCTGACCCCCGCTCCAGGAACTCGCCCCTGTGACGGTAACCGGCAAGGCCCACACAACGATTGTCGCTGAGTCGTGGCGGGCTGCTCACGGTCATCGTCTCGCGGGCGGTGTCCGCCCTGCTGGGCGTGCCGGTGTTCTTCGCTGCCGAGGCGCTCGCTGCCGAGGCGCCGGACTGGGCACGGATCGCGACGGCCATCGCCATCATCGCAACTGTGATCGGCATCGGGCTCCTCGTCGCGGCGCGTCGCCAACCTGCGATCGGAGTTACCCAGTAGTTGCTTCAGCACGTTTCCACCTGGATCCGGCGATGGCCCACGTTTACTCACGGGTGAGCGCGGGTAACTCAGTGCAACCAAAGGTCAGCGTCTCCTAGCTGGCCCAGCCCACACGGACAGGGGGTGAGAATGGTGCCAATAGGGCTGCGGCGCGGCTTTTCGCGGAACTGACACGTGGTCGGCGAGTTGCTGGTTGATCCTTGACTGATCCCTCACCAACTACATGGGAGACCGGTACGGAGGAGTAGGGAAATGGCTGTTGGATCGATCTTTCTATCGGCATCCGTTCTGGTGATCTTCGCGCTTGGCGTATTCATAGGGTACGCCTTTAGCGAGCGCAAGCGGGCGGTTCGAGCTAGGCGGCAAGCAGTAGCGCAAACATTTCTCTACAAGCAGTTGCACGACCTGCAAGCAGCCCGTCAAATGGATTGCTCGACCGAACCGCGACGGGATCGCTTCGCTCGAGAAAAAGTCGGATCATACTCGCGAGCTTCGGGCGTATGAGTCTCTTTGAAGTCCGACATGAGCGTAAAGCGCCTGAGGTGCGCCACCGAGATTGAGAAGGGAGCTGCAGATGGCGCTATTACCTGGCGCGCTGAGCAGGACAGGACCGTTATCTTCCGACATCATGGACCTCCAGGTCGCTCCCTACGGTCCCAGCGCCCGGGTGGTCACCGTAGGGGCCGAGATCGACGCGCTAACCGCGCCGCAGCTGGCCACTTTTCTGACTGCGCAGCTAGTCATTGTCGCGGTCGTGGTGGTGAACCTTGATGATGTGCGGTTCCTGTCGTCTGCGGGCTTGAGGGCGCTATTCGAGGTACACGAATTCGCTGTTCGAGAAGACCGCGACCTGCTACTGGTGTGTCACTCCCAGCCTGCCAACTGGGCACTGGAAGTCACCGGACTGCGGGAGCATTTCAAGTTTATCGACACCGTGCCGAACAGTGCCGACCCGCGGCCGTAGCGGCAGAACTCGCACAGGCGCGATCACGGTGAAAGAGAATCCTAACTACGTAAGGAGTAATCATGGAACACAGCACGGTGCGTCAGCTGATCAGGGCGACGACCTTGTCGCTTCTTGTACTAGCAACGACATCAGGCGTGGCAGGCTCGGAGGTATTAGCCAGTAGTCCTGCTCGGTCCCAGCCGGATGGTGCAGCCAGCGGCTCGGCCCCGGCATCGGACCCAGGTCAGCCGGATCCGACGTCCCCTCCTGTTCCCGGTCCGGTCCCGCCCCTGCCTGGTCCGGGACTCAACGGGTGAGTTCGCTGGTGAGCGCGGGACCTTGATGGCTGGTACCCGTGGTGGGGAGGGGATGGTTCGTCCCCTCCCCACCACAGCCGCGCACCTTCAGTGACCGCGTGAACGAGCAAGGCTGCGTCGGGTGCCGACGCACCAAGCGATTGTCGGACACGCTCGAATTCGTAACTGTGGAAGATCAAGCTGTTCTCGCAGTAAGCGACGCAACCGTCACCGGAGGGCGCTCGCATCGCGCAGGGACCGTAGGAGCACCAGATGCATCGCGTGAGACCACAGCAGCGGGGTGGCTACCGAGCCCCAGCGCATCACCCACGGCGCCACCATGTTCGGTGCCTGCGGGTGCGCAGTGCTCTGTTCGGGTAGGTGACCTTCGGCGGTGAACATCGATGCGACCCAGTCCAGTCGTTGACGCGCGCCGGCGAGGTCACCGATCGCCGCCATGTGGGTACCGAGCCAGGCGGTCAGCAGCACCCATTCCCCACCGCCGTAGAAGGTGTCCCCGAGGTAGCGGCGCAGCCCTCCGCTGGGCCCGGTGAGTTCATCGACAATCCGCGCCACCGTCCGCCGCATGATCGGGTCGTCGGCCGGTATCACGTCGAAGGGGGTGGCTAACCACAGCAGACTGGCGTCGATCCCGTCGTCGCCGGTGTGCTTGACGAACGTCCCAGCCCTCACATGCTCGTCCAGCAGTAACTCACGCAGGTGTTGAGCGTGTGTGACGGCGGCGGCGTCCCCGATCAGTTCGGCCGCGGCGGCCAGGCCGGCGATAACGGCGCCCACCGTGGAGGTGTGCCGCCGGGCCCCGTGTTCCTCCCAGCAGTCGTAACAGTTCCACGCTCCCGCGATTTGCAGGTACTGGCTGACCAGTGCCACTGCATGCCGCTGCTCAGTGGTCAGCGGGTAGCCGTGGCGTACGTGCTGCGCCAGCGCCCATAGCCAGATGCCATAACCGTCGAGCTGGAAATTCGGCCACGGCGCTTGGTCACTGCCGGCTGGATTGCCCGGGTCCGCCGGTTGTCCCGTGCCCTGCGGCTTGTCGGGCTGCTCCAGATGACCGGTCACCGTGAAGCGCGCCGGGGGCATCTGCGCCACAGGCACACGGTCGGTACCGGGTGTGGTGACGGCCTTGAACAATCCCTGATACCGCAACAGGGTGCGGGTGACGAACCCATGGAAAGCAGCGGCGCTGCCGTGTGCACCGTGCAGCCCTAGCGCGTAGGCGCAGAACGCACCATCGCGCAACCACACGTAGTGGTAGGTGGGATAGGTGGGGCAGGCCACGTAACCGCCATCCCGGTGCTGCCCGGCAAGCAGGACATCAAGGCTCGCGCCTATCCGGCCGGCTGGGTCGACATCCGGGCTCACGAGCGCTGCTCATCAGGTCGGCCGCTGCTCGCTGTCGAAGCCTCCGGTGACCTCAATGGCGCCCCTCGAGACCGACGGCTTCACGCAGGCGGTCCGCGGCGTTTCGAAGGTCAGCATCCTGACGCGATTCCGAACTCATCAGTTCGGCCAGCGCCTCGGCAACGACGTTGAGTTTCTCCTGGGCGGCCTCTTCCGCGCGGCGACCGGCGTTCTCGAGCAGCGCTACGAGCAACAGCGTGAGAACACTGGCGACAGTGTGAATGACCGTCTGCCATTCCTTGTGGTCTTCCCACAAGGGAAAACTGACCAGCCAGCCCCCGACGATGCAGACACAGAGCACGAAGAACGGCGCCCTGCTGACCTGGTGGTACGCCGCCTGGACGAACCGATCAAACAGCGAACGGCGATCTCCGTGCCTGCGGGTCGTTGCGGCCTCGCTGCGCTTCACAGCTTGAAGCCTAGTGCGGTGCGGTGCGGGTGCTCACTGGATCGGGTCGGTCGTGCTCGCCTGACCACGTACCCTCGAGTCATGAGCGTCACCGCCCGGTCACTGTTGGAGTTCGACCACTCCTATGCCCGCGAACTGCCCCGCTTGTCCGTGCCGTGGACGGCGGCATCGGTGCCGGCGCCCGCCCTGTTGATGCTCAATGAGGAACTGGCCACTGAGCTGGGTGCCGATGCCGAGGCGTTGCGGGAGCCGGCCGGCGTCGCGCTGCTCGTCGGCAACGCGGGGTCGGACGGGCAGGGCCCAGTCGCGCAGGCTTATGCCGGCCATCAGTTCGGCGGCTATGTGCCCCGGCTGGGAGACGGCCGGGCGCTGCTGCTCGGCGAGCTGGTCGACCGTGGAGGGCGCCGCCGCGACCTGCATCTCAAGGGCTCCGGTCGTACCCCGTTCGCTCGGGGTGGGGACGGGAAAGCGGCTGTCGGGCCGATGCTGCGGGAGTACGTGATCGGGGAGGCGATGCACGCGCTCGGCATCCCCACCAGCCGGGCGCTTGCGGTGGTGGCGACCGGCGAGCAGGTCGTGCGGGAGACGATGCTGCCCGGTGCGGTGCTCGCGCGAGTCGCGGCGAGCCATTTGCGTGTCGGCACGTTCCAGTACGCCGCCGCGTCCGGCGACCCGGCGCTCGTCCGGACGCTGGCCGATTACGCGATCACGCGCCATCATCCCGACGCGGCCGAGGCGGAGAACCCCTACCTGGACTTTTATCGGCGCGTGATCGACGCGCAGGCGTCGCTGGTCGCCCGCTGGATGCTCGTCGGGTTCGTGCACGGTGTCATGAACACCGACAACATGACGATCTCCGGGGAGACCATCGACTACGGCCCCTGCGCGTTCATGGACCACTTCGATCCCGCGACGGTCTTCAGCTCGATCGATCACGGCGGCCGCTATGCCTACCGCAACCAGCCCGGGATCGCGCAGTGGAACCTAGCGCAGCTGGGCGAGACGTTGCTGCCGCTGATCGACGGAGACACCGACGCGGCGGTCGAGGCCGCCGCCGACGCGGTGAGCTCGTTCGCCGAGCGCTACGAGGGCTACTGGACAGGCGGCATGGCCGCGAAGCTCGGTCTCGACGCGCCGGACCGACCGCTGATCCAGGATCTGCTGGCCCTGCTGCACGCGCAGCGGGTGGACTTCACACAGTTCTTCCGGGCGCTGTCGTCGCACCTGCGGGGAGATTCGGCGCGATCCCTGTTCGCCGAGCCAGAGGCATTCGACGCGTGGGCTGGGCGGTGGCAGGCACTGCTGCCACCGGATCGAAACGCCGTATCGGCAGCCATGGATCAGGTCAACCCGGTCTACATCCCGCGCAACCATCGCGTGGAGGAGGCACTGACCGCCGCCACCGACGGCGACATCGCGCCGTTCCGGCGCCTCGTCGAGGTCGTTGCCCGCCCGTTCGTCCAGCGTCCAGGACTTGAGCGCTACGCCGAGCCGGCACCCCCGGGTTGCGGTCCCCACGTCACCTACTGCGGCACCTGAGAAGTGGCGTTCCAGTAGGCGGTGTCGCTGCTTGTCCTATGTTGATTGGGCACCACGCCGATTGAGCCCTGGCTCTTGGCTTCCCGCGGACTCCGGCGAAGCAAGCTACTCATCGCAGTAGCCGCCGTGCCGGGATTCCGGATAGCGGACCCAATAAGGTCCGGTCCCGGAATGGAGGCGATGTGTACGGAGAAGCACCGGAAATCGCTGCCCGAGCCTGCTGGCGCAACAACGGACGACACACCGGGTTACCCAGAAGTACACCCACGTCAGCAGTGCAACCGCTCGCGACGCCGCTGACCGCATCGGGGCCGTACCCTGGCCCGAAAGACCATGACCGGCAGCCATTGCAACGTCAACTGCCACCCTTTCCCGCGCGTGGGCGGATCCTCGTCGGTGGATCCGGGCTCAGTCTGCGGGGACGATGGCTGTTCCTCGTGGGGGCAGCTGGGGCGATCTGTCGGGTACGTTCGTTCATCCCATAGGTGTCCGGAGGTTGCCCTCGGGCTGAACGGCAAACTACTCTCGTATGTGTGGTCGGGGCAGCACTCTGGAGAGGGGTTTGAGCATTAAGCCGCAGCTGTGCTGCGCCCATATCGAGCCGCGAGCCCGGGATTTAACTCGCCGCTAGATTGCCGAATTCTAATACTTCCCTCAGGTGTATCTGCGGCTTTGCATCTTGAATGTAGCTGGCGACTTTTTCGTGGAGGTCGAACCAGGGGGTGAAATGAATTTCCAGTGGGCGCGATCGGACAACTTTCTGTTGGTCCCTTTGACGATCGCCGCAGCCCTCGTTGGCGTATTGACCACCGTGGTCATACACCAACAACACGATCAGCGCATGGTTGATGAGCAGATCCGTCTCAGAACAGGTCCCACGGTACCCACCGCGACCGTTCCCGCCGACGCCAACATAGCGGCTGACCCGAACGCGGTGACCCACCCCGACCCAGCTACTACACCCGATTCCGCTAACGCACCGGTCGCTCCGGCCCTGGTCGCACCGACACCCCTGATCATCGCGCCACCTCAGCTAGCGCCGTCTTTCCACAAACCGCTCAAGCCGAAAATGTTGCCTCATCGGCGAGTGGGTCCGGTGCTAGCGCCGCCCCCGTTGGTCGCGGCGCACCCAGTCACTCCGACAACTCAGACTGATCCCGGTACTGCCACCAAACCTGATACGCCGGTTAAGCCGGGCTCACCGGATGGGAACTGGTGACGGTTCTCCGTCGCGCCGAAGACGCCCAGCCTCGCCCAGTGATCGGTGCTTCCCCCAGCCGCGAGGGACCGGTCGCAGCAGCGACATGGATCAACAGCGGCGGGATGATCGCAAACACCGGGACAGTGCCGCACGCGCTCCGGCCGGATCACCCTAATCCCGCGCCACATTGATTCCACGCTGGGCTTCATGCAGTGCTGACCCGGCGGCGGCCAACGAGTCGGGCGATCAGGTAGTCGAGTCCCAGCCGGCCAGAGCCTGACACGGCGAGGACCAGGCTCAGCAGCCCGAGTGCGATGACCAACTCGGGGCCGGTGTGGTCAAGTGCATAGAGGCCACCGGTGTGCACAAGTATCCAGGCACCCACCATGTTCAGCGCCATCAGGATGCCGATCGGAAGGACCGCCAGGCCGAGGATCATCGCGGCACCACCGACGAACTCGAACAACACGTTCACCGGCCCAGCGATCGACGCCAGCGGGACGCCGGACGTCTCGAACAGCGCTCCGACCCCCGCGATGCTGCTGCCCGCGAAGTCGTACTCGAGTTTGGCGTGCGCCACCATGAGCACTCCGACGCCAATTCGCGCCAGGAACAGCACGAGGTCACGAGCGATGGAGACGGCCGCGGTGCGGTTGCCGATGTCAAGGGAGTCTGTGGTCGTCATGGCGACGGTGTCCTTTCTTCGATCAGTCGACAGTGCACGACGACGCCGACGTGCCGCCGCCGCTGTCACCATGACTCCGGCGGAGCAAGCTACTCATCGCAGTTGCCGCCCGTGCCGGCCGCAGAACTCAAGGGTCATCTCACCGCGACGAAGGCAGCGGGCAGACGACGCCGATCACCTCGCAGATCTGCGTGGGCGACGTACTCGTCAACTTGGTAACACCTCACTGCAGGCTGACAAATCCAAGAGCCATCAATCGCGACGATGCATGCTTTTCTCGTCCACTAGACAAGCAACGTAACGTTGATTTGCAGCTGCAGTGTTGCCGGACGTCGGACGTGACGAATACGGCCTACCTGCCTCGTCGGTCACCGCCCTGGTCCCGAGGACCGAAGAAGAAGCGTGACTGCAACGACCACAACGGGACGAGAACATCACGTCCTTATTCTTTCTCGTCATGGTCCGACTGCCGGAGCTCGGTGTGGATTCGTTGGTCGTGGCGGTAGGTGCGTTCTTTGGCGTAGGCCTCGTAGGCCCGATGATCGGATTCGGTGACGGGGGCGGGGATCAGTCGGCGGGGATGCAGCCGTTCCTTGAGCACTATGTTGAGCTGTGCACCGACCAAGGTGACGACGCTTTGCAGGTAGAACCATGACAACATGGTGATGACGGTGGCGAAATTGCCGTAGACTCTCTCGGCGTTGCGCAGGTACTGGAAGATTATCAGCGAGGACAGTTGCTGGAGCAGCCAGAACACGATGCCTGACAGCAGCGCACCCGGCAGCACGTCGCGGGTAGACACGTCACGGTCGGTGAGCAGCCGGAACGCCACCACAAACAATCCCACATCGAGCACGATTGCGATGAGGTAACCGGCGAGACGAGCCACCATGCCGAAACTGGTTCCGAGGGCGGCTCCGATGTAGCTGCTGATCATCGTGCTGACGACCAGGCCGAGCGCGATAGCGCCCAGCGTGAACACGCCGCGCTTGATCTGCGCGCCCAAACTGGGTCGCTGGGCACGAGGGATTTCCCACACCGAGTCGAATGCCGACTGGATCGCGATGACCACAAATGAGCCGCTCCACAGCGCGCTGAGAATACCGACCACAAGCGTCCACCACTGGCCGCTCAGGCGCCCGATCGAGTCCGTGCTCAGCAGCGGGAAAAAGCGGGCCGCGCTACGTAGCACGTCACCTTGGAGATTGGGCGGCAGGACGTAGCCGAGCAGGGTAACAAAGATCAGGAGCAGTGGAAAGACCGAGAAGAACGCCCAGAAGGCGATCACCGCGGCGAGATTGATCGACTCGTCGTCAATGAACTTCCGGGCCACGGCGATCGGCACGCCCAGCGCCGGGTGTTGTTGCTGATAAGAGTCCAACCGATCAAGCTTGGTCCGCGCCCCCCGGGAAACACTCTCATCTGGTCGACTCATAAGTCCGCTCCTGGAGACAGATTCCACCGACAATCATGACACGTGAAATCCGTAGATTGGAGAACCGCGTCGCTGCTTGTAACGACGAGGTCATGAACGCTTCAGAGGCGCCAGGGAACCACGCGAGCCGCACGGGGGAGGCACCTACGGGAAGGAAAGATGCAGCGAGGAGATGGCGGATCGGTGCCTGGGCTGTCACGGGGATGGCAAGCGATCCTCAACGGTTCGAGCCGATCCGACGTGCAGAGTGCTGGTTGGGCCCGGTGGCTGGAGGCACGGCCGGTTCGGCGCGGCTGTTCTAGCAGCGTGTTGTTGACAGGCTGTAACACACTCCGGTGACAGAGGGTTGTAAGCCGCACCCGCGGGTATACGTCGTCATGACCAGCAGACGTCCTCACCGCTTGCCCGTGGTTGTCGCTGTGGTATCTGCTGCCATTTGTGACGGTCATGGCCGGCGTGGCGGCTACCAGCCGCACCATCGTGGTCTCCGGGGAGATCCGCGGGAACGTTCGGGTCTGTAGCGTCGTCGTGCGGCAGTTTTGACTGAAAAGCGCGCGCTGGAGAGCTTTTGATGTTGAAATCCTGTCGTCGATTTACGGTTGCTGAGGTGGCCAGCGGGGATCGAGCTATCGTCGGGAAAACTGGATTGAGGAGGTGGAATGGCAAGCATTGCGGCGCGTTCGGAGAACCAAGCCGCCAAGGCGCCCGGGAAGACGCGGGAGGCGTCGGTCGCGGTTACGGGATCGGAACGCAGTGAACTGAGTCCACCGATTATCGATGTGCTCGATGACAGCGTCCCGTTGACTGTCGGGGGGCAGCCCGGAGATTTCGGGGACTGTTCGCCGCCGAGCGGCTGCGCAAAGCAGAGGAGTACGGGGCAGCGAAGCTCGCCCCACAGCTGCGCCGGGACCTGCGCTGGATCGCCCGCGACGGCGAGCACGCCAAAAACCACGTGCTGGAGGCCAACCTGCGCTTGGTCGTCTCGCTGGCCAAGCGCTACACCGGCCGCGGCATGGCATTCCTGGACCTCGTCCAGGAGGGCAACCTGGGCCTGATCCGCGCAGTGGAAAAATTTGACTACACCAAGGGCTACAAATTTTCCACCTACGCCACCTGGTGGATCCGCCAAGCTATCACCCGAGCGATGGCCGACCAACTCCGGACCATCCGCATCCCCGTGCACATGATGGAAATGATCGACAAGCTGCGTCGTGTCCAGCGGGGACTGGTCCAGGACTTGGGTCGCGAGCCCACCCTGGAAGAGCTGGCCACACAGCTGGACGTCACCCCTGAGAAGGTCCTGGAAGTTCAGCAGTACGCTCGAGAACCGATCTCACTCGATCAAGCCATTGGCGAGGACGGCGATTCCCACCTCAGCGACTTCATCGAAGACTCCCAGGCAGTCGTCGCAATTGAGTCGCTGTCATTCAACCTGCTGCAAGACCAGCTGCACTCCATACTGGCTACGCTTTCCGGCCGTGAAGCCGGGATCGTCCGGTTGAGATTCGGACTCGCTGACGGTCAACCACGCACGCTGGAGGAGATCAGCCGAATCTACGGGATCACTCGAGAACGCATCCGGCAGATCGAGAACAAGACCATGGCCAAGCTGCGACATCCCTCCCGCTCCGAACCACTGCGCGACTACCTCGACTAAGACACCGCCGCCTGCCGGGAAACAGCCAGTAGCAAGCCGCTGCGGCCAGCTGCTCTTAGCTGCTGAAGTTCATGTCGTAGAAGTGCCGCCAGACCGCATTCCCGGCAGGAATGCCCTCGTGTGACGCGGCCGCAGGACAACACGGGCCTGGCTGTGGCCGCGATGCGCATGACTGCGGCAGCGGCATGTTCTGGTCGAGCAGTGGGTGCAGATTGGTAGATTGTCGAAGTACCTGTCATACAGTTTGGAGGCAATGGGCATCCGAGGGATCGAACTCTAACCCACGGATTGCAACGAAGTCGCGG
Source organism: Pseudonocardiaceae bacterium (assembly GCA_035606945.1). Classification (GTDB taxonomy): domain Bacteria; phylum Actinomycetota; class Actinomycetes; order Mycobacteriales; family Pseudonocardiaceae. Next base: position 5,012 of record DATNDR010000079.1, on the reverse strand, counting down.
TATCGGCATAGCGCTGGCGCAGAGCGCGAATAGGCTCACCAGCCACCATCGCGCTTCGACTCTCGGGCGTTTAGAGTGAGTTGTTAAGCCTGCCGATACGGTGTCGGCGAAACTAAACTGCTCCCGGCCACGTCCAGAGCCCGATCGACCATTCCGGAGTGGCACGCCAATCGCCGGTGGTGGCGTTGCACCCCATCGAAGTCGAGCACCACGAGGGGGCCTCGGCCAGTTGGGCCATCACGAGGGAAGTCAATTCCGGGCGGGCAGGGTATCAGCCTCACGGTTATCCGGCTCGTTCTGGAGTACACCGGTGCGTGTTCCCGGCAGTGGCTCAGCCACCGGAACGGCCCCTCGTCGTCATCAGCGCGATACTGCTGGCCCCAGCCATGTAACGGCCTGCTTGCAGGGCTGTCAGCCGGCCCGAAGAACACCTCAGGTTCCACACCCCGACACGCTGGTTGCCAAGCGTCCTGCGCGTGTGGGGATACTTGATCACTTCCGATCATGCTCACCACCACCTATAGCTAGCCGCGTTACGCTCGTGCGAAATTTTCAACAGTCTCGGCGACCGCTTCGCCCGAAGCTTACGAGTAAGATCCGACTTTTCTCGAGCAAGGCGATCTTCTCGTGATTGGGTCGAACGATCCTATTGTCGGGCAGCTTGCAGCTCGTGCAATTGCCTGTAGAGAAAGGTTTGCACTGCTGCTTGCCGCCTAGCTCGGACCGCACGCTTGCGCTCGCTAAAGCCGTGCCCTGCGAGTGCGCCAAGCGCAAAAGCCACCAAAACAAGTGCCGATAGAATGATCAATCCAGCAGTCATTTAACTTCCGACCACGTATGCCTGCTGCGTTACGGCGTCGGTTCCCGCGGACGGCCGCGCCACGGCCTTACTGCACCATCCTCACCCCTCTTCCGTATGGGCCGGGCCAGCTAGGAGACGCCGACCTTAAGGTTGCACAGAGTTACCCGCGTCCATCTGTGAGTAAACATGGCGGCTCAGACAATCAGGATCCGGAGGCCTCAGTCGGTAAAGCGCGCAACGGTGAGGGGCTGGCGCAACTCCTTTGGCGGGACTATTCGTGCGCGCCGCGGAACGGCGGTGCGGCCGGGCTGCTTGGCGGTGTCGCTGCGTGTCGCTGACCGGATACGCTTTGATCATGCAGGTCTCCCTCACCGCTGCGGCGCGCATCGTGGCGTGCTGTGCTGCCGCGCTAGCGTTGGTTGGCTGCGGTGCGGGCCAGATCACCCAGACCGATTCGCAGTTCTCCGCTGTCGACGGAGCCTTCGGCAATGCCGGACACAGCATCGCGCTGCGCAACGTGCTGATCCCCTACCCGCGCAACCAGGCGCCCAGCTATCCCATCGGGTCAAGCGTGCCGGTGCTGGTCAGCATCACCAACCAGGGTGACAGTGCCGACGAGCTGGTCGGCGTGGACAGCCCAGTAGCCAGCCAGACGCTAGTGGAAGGCACCACGCAACTCCTCCCGGGTACGACCGTCACCAGCACTCCCGGTTCGGACCCCATCGGTTTTCAGCCCAGCAGCCCGCTGGTTGGCGGGCAGCTGCGCCTCCTGCTCACCACCAACCAGGTGCTGCACGCCGGGCTGAACACCCCGGTCACGTTCCAGTTTCAGCACGCGGGCAGCCTGACCCTGCCGGTGCCCATGGCAGCGCCCTCCGACTCGGGGCGCTAAGCCGTCAACGGGTGCTGGCTTGCCGGCTGATGGGAACGACGGGCCAGCTGGCCAAGCTAGCCCATGAGCTGGCGGAAGATGAGATAGAGCAGCATTCTGCGGGGGGCGACGATGATGACAACGTCGGATGCGGGTCTAGGTGGAGGGGGTCAGGGCGGTGTTCTGCTTGACTGAGCCAGCGCGGGTTGACGTCCTCGCCGGTGCGACGGGCAGCGCGGTGTCGTGGCGCCCATCCCCCGGTGATGCGAGCAGTGGGCGGCAGTGGTGAGTATTCCGGAATCCGGTGTTGAGGTGGCAGGTGTCGGCGCGGACCGCGGCGGGCGCTGTTTCGCCGCGGCGCATGGTGCGTCGGTGAAGGCGTCGAGTTTGCCGCGAGTGGCGCGGGTCTGGTCCCTGGGGTTGCTGGTGTTTGTGCTGCTCGCCGCGGCTTGTACCGCCACGGGTCAGGGTCAGGGGCCTTCAGGGAGCCCGGGTCAGCAGCAGGGATCTGCCGAGGGCCGAGGGCCGTGGGAAGGTCACGGGCCACCTGAAGATCACCGACCCCCAGAGGGACAGGGCCCGCCGGAAGGGCGGGGGTCGCCAGAGAGTCACGGGGACAACGAGCACGACTTTGGGATGCTTCCCGTGGGTGCCCACCTGCCGTCGGGTCAGGAATGCGCCGCGCGTGTCCAACATGATCAGCATGATCAGGTCGAACCACGGCCGGAGAACACCGCTGCCAACCAGTTCGTCGCTGACCGGGTGTCCATGCCGACCTGGACGGACTTCACCGCCCAGGCCAACCAGGAGCTCGTGTCCCGCATCGATGGGCACTTCAGCGGCACGACCGAGCAGATCCTCACCTGGGGGGCCTGCAAGTGGGGTTTAAATGCTGACGTCCTCAAAGCGGTGGCGGTCCAGGAAAGCGACTGGCGACAAAGCACCGTGTCCGACGAGTCCAACGACCCTCAGGACTGCGTCGGCGGCGCCACGCCACCCTGCCCGACCAGCTTCGGAATCATGCAACTCAAACACACTTACCTGCCCGGTTCCTACCCACTGTCGGCGCAAAGCACCGCATTTAACGTAGACTATTACGGCGCCCGCATTCGCGCCTGCTATGAGGGTTGGATCACCTACCTCCACAACGATTACCACCCTGGCGACATCTGGGCCTGCGTGGGCTGGCACTGGTCGGGCCATTGGAAAGACGCCGGCGCCAAGCGCTATGTCGACCGGGTCCATCACTACCTCGACAGCAAACCCTGGACGGACTGGACCCACCAGGGCCGCTAACCGGTCAATCACCCAGGGAACCAGGTTGTCTCCGGCGGTGTTCCAGGCCTCCTGACTTGCTGCATGCGCATGTGGGTGCGTGCGATGAGGTGTAGCGCCAAGTTGAGCTGGCAGTTGCTCGCGGGCAGGCGGTGGCGTGCGTAGTGGGCGCTGGCGACCTCGACGGGGGCAACGCGGACATGGTCGGCAAACGCCGATGCGCTGACAACCGACTGGCCTGACGGGTTCGTCCCGACGGCGATGACCACTGCAGTGGCTTGAGTCGTTGCCCGGTGGACGGTCGAAGGTTTGGTTTTGAGTGGGTTGGGTAACTGTCGGCAACCGAGCGGTCACGGATCGGTGTTCGGAAGCCGGCGTCAGGCCGTCCGGGAAACCTCGGCGTCCCCCGCGGGGCGCCACCACGGCAAGGAAAGGAGCTGGTGATGGCGCTAGTACCGAGCACGCTGGGCAGTGCGGAACCGTTGTCCTCCGACGTCCTGGATATGCGGGTGACCGAATACGGTCCGCACGCTCGGGTGGTCACCGTAGGAGGCGAGATCGACGCCCTGACTGCCCCGAAACTGGGCGCGTTGCTGACCGCCCAGCTAGCAGCACCCGGTCGTTAGGCCATCCATAGCACTAGGTGCCGGTAGCCACATCTCAGGAGTGTCGGCATCGACAGCGGATGCGGGCCTCCTACCTTTCCGTCACCGGGACGCGATGGCTCCGGGATTGCATCCGGCGTCGAACGAACCCCAAACCCTCCTGGGCTGCCTGAGCTGACACCGGGTCGCACTCGTTGATGACCATGAACGCCCTTCTCGAGCGCGGGTACACCTCGCCGAGAAAGTCCACGTCGGACGCGGTGAGTAGGGAATTGAAGCGCGTCACAAAGATCACCGCGTCGGCTTGCAGCAGGAACTGTTTGGTCGACCACCGCCAGCACAAGGTCCGGGATCGTAACGGCGCCTAGCTATCGGCACTTCGACGGCGCCGTAGGTCAACCCGCCGCGGTCATGTACTGGTACAGGTCGGCTCGTGCTGACTCGTTGCGTTGCTTTCGCTGACGACTTGCTGGCGATGTTTTACCGGGAGGTTAATTCACAGGCCTTCTGAGAAGAGTGGTCGAGTGAGCCTGACGGTTCTTTGGTCGGAAGCCAGCTCACAATTGTTGCACAATCTGCGAATGACGCGTGTCACCCTTGAAGGACAACGGCTCCTACCGTTTTGTTTCGTTGTCGACCAGACAGCGAAATCAACACGGAGGAGCCGTTGCGGTATGAGGCTATGACAGGGCTTAACAATGAGCAACTCACCGAGTTGGTGAGCCGGGTACACGCGGCTCGTGGCGGTGGGTTCGCCTCCCGGGGTCGCCCGTATGCGCTGGGCCTGTTCGGCTCGGTGGCGCTGGTGGTGTGTGTGATGCGCAGGAACATCACCCAGGCCTTCGCCGGTGCGATCTTCGGCGTGAGCCAGTCCACGGTGAGCCGGCGCTGGGATCTGCTCCGCCCGCTGATCGGGGAGGTTCTCGCTGAGTTCGTGCCCGACCCGGCAGAGGTGGTGGGCGCGGGAACTGTGCTAGTCGACGGCACGGTCTGTCCCACCTGGGACTGGCGGCACATTCCCGATCTGTACTCCTCCAAGGCGGGATACCCCGGGATGAACATCCAGGTCGCCGCCACGCTGGGCGGGCGGCTGGCCGCCGTGGGTCTGATCCCGATCCACGGAGCCCGCCACGATGCCCACGCCTTCGCCGCCTCGGGCTTGGCCGCCCAGCTCACCGGCATCTCCGCTGCGGCGGACTTGGGCTACGTCGGTGTCGAGGGCATCGAAATCGTCCCGGCCAAACGACTCCCCGGTGAGGATCTCACCACCAGCCAAGCCGAGTTCAACACCGCTTTCAGCAAAATCCGCGCCGCCGTCGAACACGCCATCTCCCACCTCAAGACATGGCGAATGCTCAGCGAGGAAGGCGGCCGGTACCGGGCACCGATAGAAAAATACCGAAGCATGCTCAAAGCCGTCATCGGGCTCTACTTCTTCGCGGCTTCTGAATAACCCTCC